>JAKOVD010000098.1 GCA_029782215.1 Chloroflexota bacterium | reverse complement strand
AGAAGGTCGCTGGGTCATCGGTAGTGGCGCCGTCGAAAGCGGCGCCAAGCAATACAAAGATCGGCTTACCGGTCCTGGTATGCGATGGAGTCGCCAAGGTATCGAGAATCTCATCCCCATTCGCTCGGCTGTTCTGTCCGGTACCTTCGATGACCTATGGTCTACCGTCAGGCATCTTCCCCCAAACTGAAATACACCCTGGCTGCGCACGTATTATGGCGCACCTGCGAACGGCAGCGGCGCCGTTCGCCAGGTGCGCCATACGTGGCTTGTCTCGCTATTCCGCCTGGCTCTCGGTTTCGGTGATGCTCTGGGGGTCCACGAACGGCTCGATGGCGCCGTTCACGGATGTCGTAAACGCCAGCTTGCCACTGTAGCTGCGCACGCCACCGTCCTTATCGCGGATGTGCCCCCTCACCGTATAGGTCACGCCCTTCAAACCCGTACACGCCCGGCTGTTGGCGGCGCCGTAAGCATTGAATCCCGCTCCGTTGCCGCAGTCGAAGCTGTACGTGAAGCCCGCCGCTTTGTCGGCCGCCGAAGGATCGTTCGGATACAGCAGCCGCAGCGTGTACTTAGTCGTGCCGGTCGTGACATCGATCACGAGCTTCGCCGACGGCGCCACGTTCACGATGTTCAGCCCTGCGTTGTAGGTGTTGGTCCCCATGTCCTTGTCACGGATCCTTCCCTTCACCGTCCGGGCGACCGGCCCATCGTCCACCTTGGCGCAGCTCCGGCTCGTGGGCGTCCCCCAGGCGCTGAACCCGGCCCCGTCGCCGCAGTCGAAGCCCTGCTTGAACCCTGCCGTCGTATCCGCGCTCGACGGGTCCGTCCGGTTCAGCAGCGACAGCGTGTACCCGCTCCCTTCGTTCACACTCGCCGGGAAGCTGAATGTGGCGCTGGGGGCCACATTGTTCACGGTCACCGCCGCCGCGTATTCGCCCACACCGCCGTCCTTGTCCTGGATCTTGCCCCTGACGTTCCGCACCCCGTTGTCGGTCGTCTTGCAACTGCGACCGTTTGTGGTGGAGAGAGCGTTGTAGCCGGCGCCGCAGTCGAAGGCATAGGTGAAGCCTGTCGCCTGATCCACCGGGGACAGATCGCGCGGGGCAGTCAGTTTCAGCAGGAAGTTGGAACCTTCATCCAGGCTCGTGGGCCTCACCCAGGTGGCAAGCGGCGCCGCGTTGGCGACCGTCACCGTCGTCAGGTCCTCCGCCCACTGCCCTGTCTTGTTGACCACCCGCAGCCTCGCCGTGTAGGTCCCATTGTCGGGATACACGCAGTCGGCGGTGGGAGCAGCCCCACTTTCAAAGACGCCGTCATTGGTGCAATCCCACAAGTAGTGGGTGATCTCTTCGCTGGGTCTGGAAGCGGAGCCGTCGAGTTGGATGACCTTGCCTTCGTAGCCGCTGTAGGGTCCCCCTACCACGGGCACAAGCTGCAGCTCGTAGGCGCCGACGTCGCACTCATTGTCCGAGGGCGTCCCGTCCCCGTCGACATTGCGGGGTTGGCCCCGCTGATCGAGACCAGTGAAGACGGGTGGTTGGGGGCTGCACATCTGGCTCGGGATCTTGTCGACGGCAGGGCTGCCCGCAACGAGTGCATGGGTCTGGGTTGGGCCGCCATTGCTGGCCAGGGGCCGCAGGATGCCGGCCAGGGCGGTGGGGGTGCCACTGTCCCACGTCGCCAACCAGTTGTCGCCGGGAGCAGGTTCGGAGCCGGAAAAGGCCTGGACCGTGGTCTTGCCCGCGTCACCCAGCACGTCATAGTAGCTAAAGATGTCGGCGCCGTAGACGTCGAACCACTCGCTGCCTTGAGCGGCAGCGTTCCCGCTGACCACACTGCCCACAACCCCGACATAGAAGCCGTTGTCGGCGCCCGCGGGGCCGTCCGCAGTGCCCTGCGCTGAGGAGCGGCTCGGCGAGCCAATGGCGGCCAGACCACCGAGGGCGGTGCCCAGCGCCTCCCTTTCTTCGGCCAGTTTCGCCTTCAAGGCAGCCGGATCCTTGGGGACAAAATGCCTGCCCAGCCCGACCCGTCCTGCAGCGCCGTCGCCGTTCCCAATGGTGGGCGCCGCAGTGCCGGTCTCGCCGCCGTCTTCGGTCCCCGCGCTTGCCGCCATCCCCACGGGTCGACCGTTGAAGATGCCGCCGCCGGCATAGGTGGCCGAGTTGCCCGAAAGCGTGCTGAGCACGGCGGAGAAGAGGCCATAGGCCAGCACACCGCCGCCAACCTTGGCAGCGTTGCCGGAGACGGTGCTGTTTACCATCGCGGCCATACTGTATTCAACGGCCACGCCGCCGCCGGCGCCGGCGCTGTTACCGGACAGCGTGGTTTCCATGGCCAGGACGCTGGCGCCGAAAATGAGCGCGCCACCCCCTCTGTAATTGGCCGTGTTCGACGAGAGCGTGCTGTTCTGTACAATGACCGAGCTGTAGGCTATGGCCAGGCCGCCGCCGTAGACGCCGGCCTTGTTCTACGAGAGCGTGCTGTTCTACAAGATGGCCGAGCTGTAAAACGTGAACATTCCGCCGCCGTAGCCGCCGGCGGTGTTGCCGGAGATCAGGCTGTTGCTCACGCTCATGGAAACGCCATAGGCGCCAAGACCGCCGCCGGCCGTGGCGGAATTGCCGCTGATGGTGCTGTTCGCCACTGCCAGATCGCCCAGGGTGAGAATACCGCCACCCTCCTCGGCAGGAGATGGTCCTCCAGCCTGGCTGGAAACGATGTTCCCCGCGATACCGCCGCTCACCGTCGCCGACTCCAGCGTCAGCGCTCCGCCGCTCCCCACCGCCATCACCCGGAAGGGCAGTTGGGCGCCGGCCGACCGGCTGGTCGTGTGCCCTTGACCCGACAGGGTGATCTCGCTCGTGATGACAGGCAGGCCTGTATAGCCGTAGGTGTCGTTGTCGGGCGCCGTCAGGGTCACGTCTGCGTTCAGGACGATCGTGTCGGCGCCGGTGGGGTCGCCGGCGGCGCAGTCCGTCTTCGGCTGCCCGGTCGCGGTGTCGTTGGCGTTCGCTATCGCCTCAATGAGGTCACAGGTGGCCCCATCCACCGTGATCGAGTTGGCGAAGGCTTGCCTGGGGCCGATGCCCATCCCGGCCAGCGCCAGCACCAGGGCCGCCCCCGCCAGGCCCAGACCCAGGCGGCGCTTCAAGCGGCGGGTGCTGTGGGCCGGCTGGCCCCGCAGCCGCCGGTAGTTGGCCAGGAAGGGCGCATAAAGGCGCGAGCCGTACCGGTTGAGCATGGCCAACAGCCATGGCTTGGCACGGGCTTCTGCGGCCAGTTCCTTCCAGGCGGCCTCCGGCTCGAATGGCCCACCGGGAGTGATCGCACGCATCGGTGCCTACATATTCTGCTCCTTTGCAGACAAAGCGGTGACCCATCCACATCAGCGGACGCGCATGGGCTACCGCGCGACTACACACACCACTAGTAGTAGTGCAGTCTGTCAAAAGCCACCAGAACAGCCAAGTCTTGTGAGCTACCTTACATAGGTTATTTCACATACGGTTGTCCCGACGCCAGTCCCGTAGGTTGCCCGGTCCCTCTGTCACTGCGAAGGAAGTGAAGCAGTCGCCAACGTGCTAGTTGGGGAGTGCTTCGGTCCTGCCGGGCCCCGCAATGACATAGGGAGTCTCTTGCCCGGCCATTTGCGGGCCCAAGACATAGAAAACTCAGGTAGAAATCAAGTCGCGCAACGCTACCGCCGCTTCGACCATGACCGGCGCCCAGTCCTTGGCGTGCTGTTGGCGGAACAGCCTGGCCGTCGGATACCAGGGTGAATCGCTCCGGTCCATCAGCCAGCGGTAGTCGGCGGCATGGCAAAGCAAGACCCACACCGGTTTGCCCAGGGCGCCTGCCAGGTGCACCACGCCCGTGTCCACGCTGATGACCAGGTCGAGTTGGCTCACGATCGCGGCCGTATCGGCCCAGTCCTTGATGTATGGCCGCATATCTCTGATCGTCCCTGGTTCTCCGTCCTCGAGTTCCCCCGCCTTCTCTCCCATCTGCAGGCTGTACCATTCCACGCCCTCAACGGCCAGCAGGGGCGTGAGGTCGGCCAGCCGCGCCGAGCGGTTGTGGTCGTTGCCCTGCGACGGGCTGCCGGCCCAAGCAACGCCGACGCGGAGAGGGGAGGCGGGCCGCGGGTGGAGGGTTGAGGGTTGCGGGTTGCGTGCGTCCAGTTGAGCGAGATCGATGGCGCGGTCGGGGGGAGCGGCAAGGTACGGGATCTGGGCGGGGATGGTGTCCAGGGCGGTGCCGAAGATGGAGGGCAGGCTCAAAAGGGGGATGTAGGCGTCAAAAGCCGAGGCGTGCAGACTCCCGGCGCCGATGATGTCGTCCCAGCCCGCAATGGTGCGGAAGAGGTCCTGCAGCGGTTCTGGCGCCGCCAACAGAATACGTCCCGCCCGCTCTTTAACCATGGGCAGGTAGCGGATGAACTGGATGGCGTCGCCCGCGCCCTGCTCGGTGTGCACCAGCAGGGTCTGCTCCAACATGGGGCGGCCATCCCAGCGCGGCTGCGGGCACTGGAGGGGAGTGAACTGCTTGGTCTGCCAGCGGTGCTCAAATTCTCTGAACCCCTGCGGCAGGTCGCCAACCTTCATCAGGGCCATGCCCAGGTTCATGTGGGCGTCGGGATAGTTGGCGAGCAGCTTGAGGGCCCGCCTGTATTCCCGCATTGCCTCCTCCATGCGATTCTGCTGGAAGAAGACATTGCCGATGTTGTTGTAGGTCTCGGAGCGATCCGGGGCCAGCTTGCGGGCCTCTTCGAGGTGCGCCTGGGCCTGGGCGAAGTCCTCCCTCTCCAGGGCCGCCAACCCGGCCTGGAACTCGGCCTCAAAGCCTTCCGGCGGCGCCACCGCCGGAACAGCCGCCTGCAGGACCGCAGGCACATCCTTCAGCGCCTCGTCCGGCAGCACATAGGAGTGATTGATGAATTCGTCGCCGAACTGGAGCATCGCCGGGAAGCGCGCCGGCACGACCTGGACAGCGAAGATCTCCTGCACGCCCTCCTCGAAGCGCAGGAAGGCCACGGTCTCTCCCGTCTGGATGTTGACCACCCAGACGCCGCAGGTGCGCTCCTCCAGGCGTTCAACCAGGGGAATGCCGCTGAAGACGGCGCTTTCCCGCACCTGGGACAGGCCGATGAAAGCCAGCGGCCCGGCGAAATCGACCCCGCGCGTGAAGCCAGGCACCTGGGCCACCGTGCGCCAGGTGCGCGACGGCAGGTCCACCCAGGCGATGCTTCCCTGCCCCGACTCCAGCAACCACAGGCGGCCGCCGTAGATGCGCGGCGAGTGCGGCATCGACAAACCCCGCAGCAGCACCGTATTGGTATCCACGTCCATGAGGACGCCACCGCTGCGCTTGTTCTGGCGCCAGCCGCCGGCGACATCCGTCTCGCCCAGGGCGGTGACGTACTTGGGCCGGCCTTCGAGCATGGCCAGGCCGTTCAGGTGGCAGCGGTCCTCGGGGGCCAGCCCGGTGATGAAGTGAGGGCGCCACTTCGGCGTGAAACTGTGGTCGTGGTCCAGGTTGCACAGGCAGCCGAAGCGGGTGTTGACGATCCAGAGGTCGTCCTTGCCGCCCCAGGCCAACTCGTGGATGTCGATATCGCCGGTGACATGGATCTGGCGCGGCAGATAACAGGCATCGTGGCGTCCCTTGGGTTCCAGCTTGGGCGCCACCGCCGGCATGTTGCGGAAGTACCAGACCGTGTTCTGCCCCCCCACCGTCAGGCGCAGCCCGTCGCCCGCAATGCCCATCGGCTTGTTGAAGTCCTGGAAATGGGTATTGATCCCCTCGCCGTCCTTGCGTATCAGGATGACCCTACCGGCCTGGTAGGTGCTGACGACCAGGCTGATGCCGAAGTGCTCCAGGATGTTGGGCAGGTTGTTGGTGAAAACACTGCGCAGGGAGACGGGCGCCGGCTGGGGTTGGGGTTGATCAGGGGTCGGCTCAGGCATGGTCGGTGGGTGGCGATGAGCAGGCGGCACAGGAGACACTGCCACAATCATGCCTTGCTTTCGGCAAATGCTCAAATGCTCAAGACGCCAGGCGACGGGGACGGCTGAGGTGGACCGGCCTGCCGGTTTCTCCCGAATAGCGCCAGCCGCGACTCGTTTTGACGCCCCCGCGCCGCGGTGCTATACTGCATTATGTCTTAAGCAGCTTGGCAAAAGCCTTGATGGAGACGAGTAGGTGGGCCAGGTAGGCCCAGCGAGTCCGGGTCGGTGTGAGCCGGACGCCTTGCCCCCGCCGAAAATCCCTCCGGAGCTGTCGACCGAACGGTTGGCAGGCACGTGACCAGCAGACTGGGAAACCAGTGGCGCCGGTCTTCTCGCCTTCCTCGCCCCACTAGGCTCGACCGGCGTCGTGGCCCGTTAGCCGTCACGGAGAGATGTCCGTTTCTCAAGCAAGCGAGCGCGTCCAGAGGGCCTTGTGCCCCACTGGCGTGCTAACCAGGGTGGTACCGCGGAAGCAACCAGCGCTTTCGTCCCTGAACGGACGGAGGCGCTTTCTTTTTGTCCACTCGCGATAGGCGTGGAAACACGGGGCGTGGTTTCCACGCCCCTACCCACTACCCGCAAAGCCCCCACAGCTTCCTCGCGGTCGCTGCTCTGATACCCCGTTCTCCCTGCTCCCCATCAGCTTCCTCACGGTCGCTGCTCTGAAGCCACCTGCTACCTGCTACCCCCATGACCACACTCCTCTACCAAACTGACTCCTATCTTCGCCAGTTCGACGCCGTGGTGACGGCCGTCGAATCTGAGCAGCGCCGCGTCTGCCTTGACCGCACCGCCTTCTATCCCGGCGGCGGTGGGCAGCCGCACGACCTCGGCCGGCTCGGCGCCTGGCCCGTGACACAGGTCAAGAAGGAGGGCGATCTCGTCTGGCATTGGCTCGGCGGCGAGGGCCTGCCGGCGGCCGGCGATGTGCTGGCCGGCGAGCTCGACTGGCAGCGCCGCTATGCGCTCATGCGCACCCACACTGCCATGCACATTCTCTGCGGCGTGGTCTGGCGCGACTACGGCGCCCAGGTGACGGGCGGCAACATGGACCCCGGCGAAGGGCGCATGGATTTCGAGTTCGCCACCCTGCAGAAGGAGCTGGTCGGCGAGATCGAGGCCAAGTGCAACGCCGAGATCGCCGCCGCCCGCGACGTGTTCGTCCGCATCCTACCCCGCGAGCAGGCCTTTGCCATCCCCGACCTCATCCGCACCAAGATCAACCTGCTCCCGCCCGGCATCGCCGAAGTCCGCACCGTCGAAATCGCCGGCCTCGATCTGCAGGCCGACGGCGGCACCCATGTCGCCAACACCCGCGAAGTCGGCGGGATGACCATCGTGGACTACAAATCCAAAGGCGCCATTAACAAGCGCATCTATGTGCGAATTGCGTAGTAAATGATGCGTAATCCGTACTCCGTAATGCGTAAGGGTTCTGCCATTTGGAGATCATTACGCATTACGCAGTGCGGTTTACGCATTACGAACTCTTCTTGCACATAAACTCATCTTCCGGAGTTATCCCATGCCTTTTCAGGACGTTCCCTCTGACGTCGATTTCGTAGCCCAAGAGCACGATGTGCTGCGCTTCTGGAAGGAAACGCAGGCTTTTCCAGGTTTGCGCGCTCTGCGCAAGGGCCAGCCCACCTGGTCCTTCATCGACGGTCCCATCACCGCCAACAACCCGATGGGCGTCCACCACGGCTGGGGCCGCACCTACAAAGACGTCTACAACCGCTTCTGGGGCATGCGCGGCCGCGAGCTGCGCTATCAGAACGGCTTCGACTGCCAGGGACTGTGGGTGGAGGTGGAGGTCGAGAAGGAGCTGGGCTTCAAGTCCAAGACCGACATCGAAGCCTACGGCCTGGAGATGTTCGTGCGGCGCTGCAAGGCCCGCGTCCTCAGATACTCGGCCGTGCAGACCGAACAGTCGATCCGCCTGGGCTACTGGATGGACTGGAACGACACGGACCAGCTCCGCACCCTGGCCGACATGCTGATGGCCGACCCCGGGCGCGAGATTACGGTGGAAGGGCCGGAGGGTCCCGTGACCGACTCCGTGGAGCGGATCGTGGGTCGGCTGGGCCTGCCAGAGCTGGGCGGCAGCTACTACACCTTCTCCACCGAGAACAACTACATGATCTGGTCCTTCCTCAAGAAGTGCTGGGAGAAGGGCTGGCTCTACCGCGGCGCCGACGTGATGCCCTGGTGCCCGCGCTGCGCCACCGGCATCAGCCAGCACGAGATCGTCACCGACGGCTACCGCGAGCTCACGCACCCCAGCGTGACGGTCCGCTTCCCGCTGCGGGAACGGCCGGGCGAATCGCTCCTGGTGTGGACGACGACGCCCTGGACGCTGACGAGCAACGTGGCGGCCGCGGTCGGCGCCGACCTGACCTACGCCAGGGTCCGCAACGGCGAACACGTCCTCTACCTCTCCAAGGGGACGCTGCACATGCTGCGCGGGCCCTATGAGGTCATCGGCGAGGTGCAGGGCCGCGACATGGAGGGTTGGACCTACGACGGACCCTTCGACGACCTGCCTTCCGAGCAGTCCCCAGGCGGTTTTCACCCCTTCTCGCACGAGTTCCACGACGTCGGCGGCGCCAGCGCCGTCTCGGCCCACCGTGTGATTCTGTGGGATGCCGTGGGCGAGGCCGAGGGCACGGGCATTGTCCACATCGCCCCCGGCTGCGGCGCCGAGGACTTTGACCTGGGCAAGAAATACCTGCTCCCTATTGTTTCGCCCCTGGACGACGACAGCCGCTTCGTCGAAGGGTTCGGCTGGCTGCAGGGGACCCACGTGGCCGAGGTGGCTGAACCCATCTTCGCCAACCTTGCCGCCAAGGGCGTCCTCTATGTCGTCGAACCCTACACCCACCGCTACCCCACCTGTTGGCGCTGCGGCACCGAGCTGGTGTTCAGGCTGGTGGACGAGTGGTTCGTCAGTATGGGTGAATCTTATGACAAGCCCCGCGAGGAGATCACGCCCGAAGAGAAGGCGCGCAGCCTGCGCTACCAGATCATGGACGTGGTGGACCAGATTCGCTGGATCCCGGACTTCGGCCATGCCCGCGAGCTGGACTGGCTGCGCAACATGCACGACTGGATGATCAGCAAGAAGCGCTACTGGGGGCTGGCGCTGCCCTTCTGGCTCTGCAGCCAGTGCGGCCAGTATCACGTCATCGGCGACGAGCACGAGCTGCAAGCCCGCGCCGTGGCTGGGTGGGAGGAATTCTCCGGCCATACGCCTCACCGGCCCCACGTGGATGCCGTCAAGATCGCCTGCGACCGCTGCGGCGGCATCATGAGCCGCATCCCCGACGTGGGCAATCCCTGGTTGGATGCGGGCGTCGTCTCCTTCAGCACCCTGCAGTACCGCACCAACCCGGAGTACTGGCGCAAGTGGTATCCGGCAGACTGGATCAGCGAATCCTTCCCCGGCCAGTTCCGCAACTGGTTCTACAGCATGCTGGCCATGGGCACCGTCCTCGACAGCAGCCCCTCCTTCCTGGCCAACTTTGGCTATGCCTCGCTGCTGGCCGAAGACGGCCGGCAGATGCACAAGAGCTGGGGCAATTCCATCGAGTTCAACGAGGCGGCCAATCGCATGGGCGTGGACGTCATGCGCTGGCTCTACTGCGCGCACAAGCCGGAGAACAACCTGCTCTTCGGCTTCCAGCGCGCCGACGACGTGCGCCGCCGCTTCCTCATTCCCCTGTGGAACGTCTACAACTTCTTCGTCACTTATGCACGGCTCGACGGCTGGCAGCCCGGAGGCGTCTTCGACCCCGCCCTGCCCGAAGGTCCCACGCCCGCCGCGGCTAATCCCCTGGACCGCTGGATTCTCGCCCGCCTCAACCAGGTCGTGGCCGCCGCCACCGAGGACCTGTCCAACTACGATGCCTTCGGCGTCACCCTGGAGGTGGAAGCCCTGATCGAGGACCTCACCAACTGGTACGTCCGCCGCAGCCGCCGCCGCTTCTGGCGCAGCGAGGCCGACAGCGACAAGAGCGACGCCTACAACACCCTCTATCACGTCCTGGTCAAGCTGCTGCGCGCCATCGCCCCCATCGTTCCCTTCGTTACCGAGGTCATGTACCAGAACCTGGTCGCCGGAGTGCGGCCCGAAGCACGGGGTAGCGTGCACCAGACCGACTGGCCGCTGGCCGATGTGGACGCCATCGACGCCGGGCTCCTGGAGCAGATGGCGCTGGCGCGGCGCATCACCAGCCTTGGGCTCAGCGCCCGCAACGCCTCCAACCTCAAGGTGCGCCAGCCGCTCTCACGCCTGCTGGCCCACGTGGAGTCGGGCCGCCATGATCTCTCGGCGCCGATGATCGACATCGTCTGTGATGAGCTGAACATCAAGGGCCTGGAGTTCGTCGCCGATCCGGGTCTGTTGGTCAGCTACAAGGTGCTGCCCAACAACCGGCTCCTGGGACCCAAGCTGGGCAAGGAGTTCCCCGCCGTGCGCGCTGCACTCGCTGCCCTGGACCCCAACCTGGTGGCGCGCCAGGTGCTTGGCGGCGAGCCGCTGGCGCTGACCCTGCCTGGCGGCGAGGTCACGCTCCTGCCCGACGAGGTACTGGTCCAGACAGAGCCGGCACCGGGCCTGGCGGTGGCTGCCGACAAGCTCATCACGGTCGGCATCGACGCCACGGTCACCCCAGAGCTGCGCATCGAGGGCCTGGCCCGCGAGCTCGTTCGGCGGATTCAGAGCATGCGCAAGAATGCCGGCTTCGACATTGCCGACCACATCATCTCCTGGTACCATACCGAGAGCACTGAATTGGCCGGCGTGATGGCGGTTTGGCTGGGTTACATCCAGTCCGAAACGCTGAGCGACGACATGATCGCAGGCGAGCCGCCTGCCGGCGCCCACGTGGAGCCGCACAAGCTTGATGGTCTGGACGTCACGATCGGGGTGCGCCGCATCTCCTAGCCAGGGGCGCAGGCTCACCAGCACTGTCTTACTCTCCCCGGGCGCGAGGCCAGGTCAGCCAGCCTCGCGCCCCTCACCTTCTCCTATTGGGTTATCGCTATCGGCGCTCTTTCCATGCTTGGCCAAGAGCCCGCAGCTCCGCCCCGCCACCGTTCGCTTCTACTAACGGCCGGCGGGCATTTCCATGCTTGCGCGTCTCCTGCTCGCTCCGGCGGCATTTTACTATGCGCAGCACGCCTTTTCTCCGATGCTACTGTTGCATCCCTTTGATTTTGCACAACTATGTCAACTACTGAACCTCTCAAGACAGTCCTTTTTGTCGATTTCGACAACATCTACCTCGGCCTCAAACAACTGGATGAGGCCGCCGCCGAACGCTTCGGCACCGACCCCGGTCGCTGGCTCTCCTGGATGGAGCGCGGCATGCCCGCCGGTGAGGAGGAGGAAGGGAACCTGCGTCCGCGCCATATCCTGGTCCGCAGGTGCTACCTCAACCCCCGCGATTTCGGCCGCTACCGACCCAACTTCACCCGCACGGCCTTCAACGTCATCGACTGCCCTCCCCTGACCATGCAGGGCAAGAACAGCGCCGACATCTACATGGTCATGGATATCATCGATGCCCTTGAACACAAGACCCGCTTTGATGAGTTCATCATTCTGTCCGGCGATGCCGACTTCACGCCCGTCCTCCTCCGCCTGCGCGGCCACGATCGCCAAACGGCCATCCTGGCCGCAGGGCCGGCCTCCGAAGCCTACAAGGCAGCCTGTGACCTGGTGATCCAGGAGGACGACTTCATCGAGTTTGCGCTGGGCATGACGGCCGAGGCGCCGCCCCAGCAAACGCAGAAGCGCGGGCACGGTCCCGCGGTGACGCCGCCGCGGGAGCTGCTGGATGCCATTGCCGCCAAACTCTATGCCGAGGCCAGCGCCAACGGTGAGATTCTGGCCACCGACCTGCCCCGTCTCTACCTCAGCTTCCCCGAGTTCCGGCGGGACAGCAATTGGCTTGGCTTCTATTCGCTTCGTTCTCTGACCGCCGACCTGGCCAAGCGCCATCCCTCGCTGCGCCTGACCGAGGGCGATCCCTGGCGCGTGACCGTCCAGGTGCCGGCGAGGCCCGCTACCGTCCCCGACCAGAGTGAGGCGGCCGTTCGTCCCGCTGAAGACGCGCTGCGCCAGCGGATCATCCAGCAGGTGCAGCGCATGGTCGACGAGGCCGATGAGCCGATCGTCATGGCCCGCGCCGCGCACGAGGTAACGGCTAAGCTGGGTCCCCAGGTCATCGAGTCGCGGTGGGCGGGGGCGGGTACGTTTAAGGCGCTGCTGCAGAGTGTGGACGACGCCGGGTTTGCGATCGCGGCGGCGCCCTCTCCCGGCTTCATCTACGACCCTGACCGCCACGATCTGCCTGCCGTGGAAGTCAGGGAAGAGCTCAGGCCCGCGCTGCCGCCCGGCCTGGATGATCTCATCGCCCGCGTTCATAAGGCCACCGGCACTCCCGACCTCAAGCCCAACCAGTATGCCGTTCTCTTCGATGCCATCGCCGAGGAGGTGAGGGAGAATCCCTACAACCTGACGCAGACTTCCAAGGCCGTGCGCGACCGCTGCATTGAACGCGGCGAGTCCATCTCCCGCGGCGACGTTTCCTTTGTGCTCAAGGGCATCATCTACAAAGGACACCGCTTCGCCAAGCGCGACTCGGCTGCCGGCCTGGCGAAGGAGTTCAGGGACAGCGTGATGGCCCGCTGTGAAGACGTCGAGATGGAGATGTCCGACGCCGACCACAGGCTGATCGATTCCTGGATCCTCGGCGGGCTCGGCAACTCCAAATAGGGGGAACCATGTTGCAGTCACTCAGACCAATCATCGCACTCGCGCGCCGGACTGTGCACGGCGATCGCAGGATGGTCGCAGGCGTAGCCAGCGCCCTGGTGGTCCTGGCGGCGCCGCTGCTGGTTTCTGCTCAGATCGGTGAGCGGCTGCGGGAGGGCCTTGCCCCCGCGGCGCTGATCAACTATGACGTCTTCCAACTTCCGGCGGCGCGGGGGCCAGCCAGCAACCTGCTCTGTGCCACCAATGGCGCCGTGTTCTTCGGTGAGGAGACCAAGACCCGGCCCGTTCCATTCCCGGCTATCTGGCGCGGATCAATCCCTCCGGCCAGTTGCAGGAATGGGCCTATGGCAGCGCCCCCATCAGCATGGTGCGGGCCAACATCGACATGATGTACACCACCGACTACGAGAACGGTGAGATCACGCAGCTTAACATGGCAACCAACGCCCTCAGGCGCTGGAACACCGGCTTCATCAACATCCACGGTATCTCCAGGCGCGGCAGCCTCCTTTGGACCGCCGTCCGCTCGGAGCCATCGAAGCTGTCGACTGACGGCCGTGTCCTGCGCCTGGACACCGCCAAAAACGAGCTCACCGTCTTTGCGCTCCCCGGTCCTTTCGAGAGCAAGCACAGCCGCATGGACAGCAAGGGCCGGCTCTGGATCGCCGGCGGCGACCTCGGTGCTCACGGCGCCGCCCTGTTTGCCCTTGACACCGCCACGCTGGTCTACACGACCTACCTGCTGCCCGACGCCTTCAATCCCTGGGCGATCCAGGAAGACGCGGATGGCTCGATCTGGTTCTCGAACTTCTCCACGACGCTCAAGTCCGGCGAGTCTGCCGTCGGCCGGCTGGATCCCGCCACCGGTGTCTGGACCACCTATCCTGGCTATCCGATTGCCGTGCACGGGACGGGGCTGACCTTCAAAGGCTCGAATGTGTTGGGGACGAACATCGGTGGCGAGGAGTTCTACTTCCTCAACCGCAGTGGCGCCGCCACAAAGAAAGTCACGCTCGCCAGGCGCACCAGTCCGGCCGTCGTGCTGTCAACGCGCACCGTTTCGCCGGTAACGAGCAGCGCCACGGTGACGGTCACGAAGATGACCTCCTTGCACCTCACGACCCAGGGCGTTACCAGCGGCGCCTACACGCGCTACAGCGTGCCGCCCACGCCGGCGCTGCGCTCCAATCTCTTCGGTATGGTGCGCTGCGGCAGCGACGTGTGGATGACCGGGCTCTACGCCGACCGCCTCTACCACTTCACTCTCTGAGCCTGCCATGGCGCCGGGCGTCCCGCGCAAGATCCTCCACCTTGACCTGGATGCCTTCTTCTGCGCCGTCGAAGAGCTGCGCGACCCCGGCCTGGTCGGGAAGCCGTTCGCCGTAGGCGGCAGCCCGCAGACGCGGGGCGTGGTGGCCTCATGCTCCTATGCCGCACGCCAGCGCGGGGTCAGGTCCGCCATGCCGATGGCGACGGCGATCAGGCTGTGCCCTGAACTGGTCATCGTGCCCTCGCGGCACGGCGTTTACGGCCAGACCTCGCGCCAGGTGATGGCCCGGCTGCACGACGTCACGCCGTTGGTGGAGCAGATCTCGATCGATGAGGCCTTCCTGGACGCCAGCGACCTGCCGGAGCCGGGCGAAGCCCTGGCACGCAGGCTCCAGGCGACCATCCGGGAGGAGCTCGGCCTGCCTTGTTCGCTTGGCGTCGCCACGAATAAGCTGGTGGCCAAGATCGCCAACGACGCCGGCAAGGCCGCAAACCGCGGCTCCGGGCCCCCGAATGCCATTACCGTGGTTCCGCCGGGGCAGGAAGCCGTCTTCCTGGCGCCCCTGCCCGTGCAGGCGCTGTGGGGAATCGGCCCCAAGACTGCCGCTCGGCTGCACGAGTGGGGCCTCACGACGATAGGCGACCTTGCCGCCTGGCCCGAGCCGGAGTTGGTGCGGCGCCTGGGCGTCCTGGGCCATGAGCTCGCCCAACGCTCCCGCGGGCTGGACGACCGCCCCGTGGTGGTCGAGCACGAGACCAAGTCGGTGAGCAAAGAGGTCACGTTTGCACGCGATATCGCTGAGGAGGCGTCACTGCAGCGTGCGCTGCGCCAACTGGCGGACGGCGTGGGCCGGGAACTGCGGCGCGAGGGTCTGAGTGGGCGGACGATCAAGCTCAAGCTCCGTTGGAGCGATTTCACGACGATCTCGCGTCAGACCACTCTGCCCCAGCCGACGGACATGGACGACGAGATCGCTGCTGCCGCGCTCAAGCTGTTCGCCCAGGCCTGGACCCGCGGGAAACCAGTTCGCCTGCTGGGGGTCGGCGTCAGCGGTCTTGACAGCGCCTACCGCCAGCTTGGCCTGTGGGACCAGGAGGAAGGCGACGAACGCAAGCTGCAGGCGGCGCTCGACGACATTCGTTCCCGTTTTGGGATCGATGCCGTCAGACGTGGTAGTGCTCTTGGAAGTCGTCGCGAAGCGGGATCGGGTTGGGATAGCCATTGACTATGCGAACTTCGTGATCTTTCCGAAACACCGCGTTGCGGCTCCGCGCCCGGTTCCGAGACAAGCGGGTAGACTCTAGTCCCTTCGGCAGATAGACACAGATGCATCTGTGCTCTACATCTGCGTCAGTGTACGTCATCTGTGGATCAAGCAGCTCACCCAGGCGCACCTGCAAGCACCCGGCTGTGGCCGGGCGCGCCGCCTTTCACTTTGTGATCAGGCCGGAGACTCGCTCTCCGGCCGCCCTACTGCCCTCGGCCGAAGAAGAACTGCTGCACCGTCTTCAGGATGAGGTAGAGATCGAAGGCAATGCTCGCGTTCTGGATATGGTACAGCTCGTACTCGAACTTGCGGACGTGTGATTCGTCGTCGTCGGCATAGTGGTACTGGATCTGCGGCCAGCCGGTCATGCCCGGCTTCATGCTGAACCGCAGATGGTAGAATGGGATCTGGGTGCCAAGACGATCGGCATTGATCTTGCGGATCGGCCGCAGCCCGACAATGCTTAGCTCCCCGCGTACGACGTTCCAGAGCTGCGGTAGCTCATCCAATCGTGTCTTGCGCAGGAACCTGCCGACACGGGTCACGCGGGGATCCTCCTTCTGGGCGTAGGCCGCTTCGCCTTCCTCCTCGAAGGTGACAAACATCGACCGGAACTTGGCAATCACAATCGGCTTCTGCCGCAGCCCCAGGCGCTCCTGGCGGAAAATGGCGGGGCCGGGGCTGTCGAGGCGAATGGCGATCATGAGGAACGGCCAGAACGGCAGGCTGATCAGCAGTAGAAGCAAGCCCAGGACGATATCGACCACCCGTTTCAGACGCCACACCACGGCCGAGCCATAGGGTTGGCTGAGGTGATCGAGCACCCAGCGGGCGTCGATGGTCTCGATCGGTACCCGTCCCGTCATGGCGCCGTAGAAGTTGGCGGCATCGAACACGTTGATGCCATCGAACTTCCAGTCAATCGCCTTCTCCAGATATTCGGGCGGGAAGCCGCTGCGCGCCGAAAAGACCAGGGTGTCCACCGCCTCAGACGTGACCACCTGCTCAAGGGTGCGGCCCTTCTCGTCCAGCAACTGGTACCCCGAGTTGCCCGAAGTCCCCACCGCCATGAACACTCCGGCGACGGTGTAGTCGCCCAGGGGTCGATCGCGCACCTCCAGCTCGATGCCCCGCTCAACCGGGTTGGCCACCACGAGGAGAACGCGGTGGGGCCGGGCGAAACGCAGCAGCCGGGAAAAGAAGATGAGGCGCCAGAGGTACAGTCCGATGATGGCCATCGGGAGCTGGATGACGGTGACGAAACGCCCCAACTGCAGGTCCCGCAGGAAGAACGTAATCGTCGTCGTCAGCATCAGGCCCGCAAAGCAGGCCAGGGCCAGGACAATTGCCGCCGCTCGTGTGCGGATGTCACGCTTCAGGTTGTACTGATCGAACACGTACAGCGCGACCAGGTACGAAAACCACAGCGCATAAGCGCCGCTTGGCAATGGCCAGGGCGTGGCACTACGCCACGGCACCTCTTCAAAGACCGCCTTGCGCAGGAACACGGCAATGGCAGCTGTCCCCAACAAAACAATGCTGTCGCCCAACAGCAGGGTAAGCTGGCGGCGACGCTTAGATCCTGTCCACAGACTCTCTCGATGTATGTTCATGGCGAAGCATGTTGCAGTCAGCAGGTGGCCCGCAGGCCAGAGGGGGGAAACTACTGCCGTGGCTTCACGTCAGGCCCTTCGCCTTCAGGAGAAGGTCATAAAGAGCCTGGGTCTTTGCCTGCATGGTGCGGATCTGCCAGCGATCGTCGACGAGGCTGGGACCGCACCTGCCCATGGCACGAGCCTTGTCTGGAGCAAGGAGAAAGGCCTCCAGGGCCAGGGCCATGGGCTCGATGGCGCCCTGCGGAAAGACGTACCCGTTGACGCCATCGTGTACTAATTCTCTCACGCCTTCGGCCTCAAACGCCAACACGGGCAAGGCACTCGCTGCTGCCTGCACCAGGACCTGCGGCAGCCCCTCGCGGTTGCTGGCAAAGAGCTTGACGTCAAGGGCCGCCATGACCTCGGCGACATCCGTGCGGTAGCCGGTGAACGTAATCCGGTCGTCCAGACCGGCCTTGTGCACCTCGTGCTCAATCGCAGCCCGGTCGGGCCCCTCGCCCACGAAGAGCAGCTTCAACGAAGGGTGCCGCGGGCAAAGGCGCGCAGCGATCTCCACAAGCTGATGGTGGCCCTTCCGCCTCTCCAGCGCCGCCACGCAGCCGGCGACAAAGTCGTTCGGGTCAAGACCAAGCTCGATCCGCTTGGCGGCGCGCTTTTCCGGCCCCATCAGCGCCGCCGTCCGGAAGGCATCGAGGTCCATGCCGCTGTGGATCACCGTGTATTGCTCGGGGCGACCGATGCCGGCGGCGAGGTAGCGCTGGCGCAGGTCATCGCCGACGCTGATGATGCGATCGGTCCACGGCGCCGCCCTCCGCTCCAGGAAGTAGTAGAGCCAGTCGTTGGGCGTCCTCAGTCGCGGGTCGAAGGTGGCGCCGTGCAGCCCGTGGATGATGATCGGCGTTCCCGCCTGGCGCGCGGCCCAGCGTCCCAGGATGCCTGCCTTGGCCAGGTGGGTGTGCACGATATGGTAGGAACGCTCCCGGCAAAGCCGGACCAACGCCTGCGCCGTCTGCCCATCCTTGAGGGGATGGACAGCCCGCTGCAGGCTGGGAATCTGCATCCAGTTGGCGCCGGCCTGGTCGGCGCGCCACCGGTCGCCGCTCGAACCGACAATGAGATCGACCTCGAAGCGGTCCTTGTCCAGCCCTGCGCAGGTGAAGAGTGTGTTCTTGGCGCCGCCTGCCCCGTGGAAGCGCGTGATCACGTGGGCGACACGGATCCTGTCACCCGCCAACCTGCTGCGGGACGGCTGCGGCTGGCTCAATGACTGTCTCCGGCAGGCAACATGCGAAGGACCATGGTATCAGGCAGAAACGGCCGGCCGGCTGCCGGCCGCGGTACGCATCAGCGCCTCTGTCAAGGCCGGCACGAATCGTCCCTCATCGAATTGGGACAGTGCATACTCGCGCGCTGCGGCGCCCTGGGCACGGCGCAGTTCCGGCTCGGCCACCAGGCGTTCCAGCCGGTCGACCAGGGCGTCCAAGTCGTCCACCGGCACGACAAACCCCGTGACACCTTCGACGGTGGTCTCGGTGTGCCCGCCCGTCGCCGTGCGCACGCAGGGTACGCCCGCAGCCCCTGCTTCGGCCACGACCAAGCCGAAGCCCTCCGCCCGGCTTGGCAGCGCCAGGACGTCCAGGGTGCGGTAGAAGGCAGGCATGTCGTCGATGTATCCTGGCGCATGCAGCCTGCCCGCATTGAGCAGCGGCGCCGCCTGGGCAAGAATCTGCTGTTTGAAGGCTAGGCCATCCTGCGGCGCGTCCCCGGCCAGGAGGAAATGCAGGTCCGGGAAGCGTACTGCCAGCGTAAGGGCAGCATCCACAAAGAGGTCCACGCCCTTGCGCGCGGTCAGACTGCCGGCAAGCCCGATCACAGGCGCATCCTTGGGGATGCCCAGCGTCGCCCGCAGATCGGCCCCCGGCGCCGCAAACGACGCCAGGGGAATGCCGTTGGGCACGTAGCCGATGGACGCCGCCTGCCTGGGATGGCGGGTCTGGAACGCCCGCTGGACATCGCGCGAGCAGCCTGCCGCGTGGGTGGCCAGCCGGAGGGCCAGCGCGTCCATGCGGCCACGATCGACGTCCTGCTTGATGTGCCAGAAGACAGGGACGCCCGCCAGGCGGGCGCCGGGCCCAGCCGTCAGGACGGCGCGCCGGTTGTTAGCGTAGAGGACCGCCATACCATTCTCCCTCAGCCAGCCCCGCAGTCGCAGAGACCAGGGCGACAGCAGGACGACCTGCCGCAGCCTCTGCACGGGGCTGCCCTGCAGCAACACGCCGCCCGTGCGGGCCAGCTCGACGGGCAGAGGCAGCACCGTCACCGGGACGCCCATCGCCTCGCAGCGCTGCACGAACGGGCCCTCCGCCGGACAGACGACGACCGGCGAGACGCGGCCACGGTCACACGCCGCCAGGTACCGCAGCAGATCAAGCTGCCCGCCGTACAGGTGCTGGGGCGAGGACTGGTAGAAGGCGATGTGCATCTACAGATATCCCAGTCCCCGCAAATGCTGGGCGAGGCCTTCATCGAGGTCCAGGCCCTTGCTGCCGGCGGCAAACGCGGGCCGCTGCTCAAGCCAGCGGTCGAGCTGGTTAAGCAGGGTCTGGGCGCGTTCCGGCTGCTTGTCACTGAGATTCGCAGCCTCAGAAGGATCGGCGGCCAGGTCGAAAAGCTCGACCTGGCCCTGTGAGCTCCGGATCACCTTATAGTCCTCGAGGATGAGCGCGTCGAAGGTGCGGTCATAGCCCTTGCTCGCCGGGTCGAAGTGGGGGTGGCGACGGGCGAAACGATGCCGGTGTGCTCCTGTGTACTGCGTGACGCTGGGCGCCGAGCCGACGCCGGCGCCCAGCAGCGACCGCCCGCGCAGATCGGGGCGTTCGCCTGCCCCGGCCAGCGCCAGCAGGGTCGGGAAGAGGTCGGTATGCTGCACGGGTGCATCGTCCGTGCCCGGCGCCAACACCGCCGGATAGTGGACGATCAGGGGCACGTGGGCCAGGGTGTCATAGACGCAGTACTGGTGGTCCATCAGGTCGTGGTCGCCGATGTTCTCGCCGTGATCGGCGGTGACGATGATCACGGTGTTTTCGAGGGCCCGCTCGCTGGCCAGAAAATCCAGCAGCTCACCCAGGCGCTGGTCGACGTAGCTGATCTCGGCGTCGTACAGCGCCCGCAGCCCTTCGAAATCATCCCGATCCATCGCCGCCTCTCCCGCCATGTAGGCCCAGGCGTCTTGGTTGGCGCGGCGGGCGCGCGCGAGCGCCGCCGCTGGGACGATCTTCTCGGCACTGGCACGGGGCGGCCGGTACGGGAGATGGGCGTCCAGGTAGAGACCGAACAGGAACAACGGTCGTTCGGGGTCGCGGCCCTGGCGCCACCAACGGCGCACGTAGTCATTGAGCTTCGCCGCGCCCTTGTCGCCTCGCTCCAGCAGACCCTTGCGCAGGGCCTTCTCCCAGCGCGGAAAGGGACGCTTGCCCATGCTTGGGAAAAGCCGCCAGAGCGCCGAAAAGTGCTCAAAGCCCCGGTCGAGCCCGAACTGGGGTCCCACCCAGGCATTGGTGGAAAAGGCCGCCGTCTGATAGCCTAACTCGGCCAGCGACTCCGCCAGCGTCGGGATCGAGGCATCCAGCCATGCATGGTCGAAGTCCACGCCATGCTGCCGGGGATGCAGGCCCGTGAACAGGCTGGAGTGCGAGGGCAGGGTCCATACGGCAGCGCTGCGCGCCTGCGTATACACACGGCTGCGAGCGGCCAGGGCGTCAATCCGTGGCGTCACCGGCCGCGGATTCCCGTACACGCTCAGGCCGTCGGCGCGGACGCAGTCAAGGACAAGGAGGATGACGTTGGGGAGCACAGGAGGAAGGGAGGTCGAATGAGCAAGCACTTTTTGTGGCAGGTGTGATTCTACGGCAGAGATGGGCTTTTGCCCAAGGTTCAGCGCGCTATGACAATGCCCTTGAGCAATGACACGGATTTGACGCATTTCGCGCAGAAACGGACAATACGAGCCAATTCGGGCAGGCGCCATGCCTGTTCGCCACTGGATCTCCGCCATGCCCCTCACCCTCGCCGCCATCCTCTGCACACGCAACCGCCGGGCCGACCTGGAACGCTGTCTCGCTTCGCTGGCGGCGCAGACGCGACCCGCCGACGAGGTCTGGGTCATCGACGCCTCGGATGAACCGCTGGCGCTGGAACCGACCGGCCCTGCGCCCCTGCGCGTCATCCACACCACCCCAGGCCTCCCCGCCCAACGCAACCTGGGCCTTCGCCAGACGCAAGCCGACGTCGTGGCGTTCTTTGACGATGACGTCGAGCTGGAGCCCGGCTACCTGGAGGCGCTCATGGCCGCCTATGAACGGCACTGGGCCGAGGGCGTCGGCGGCATCTGCGGGTCCACACCCGGCTGGCGGCAGTCGTCCGAAGGCGCCGGCTGGTTGAAGCAGCTCTTCGGCCTGACGCACGTGCTGGCCGAAGGCGATGCCGTTCGCGTCTTGTCTTCATTGGGCGTGGTGTGGATAGCCCAATCACTACACGAAATACCATGCGCTGCCCTGCCTGGCCACTGCATGAGCTTCCGCCGGCAGGCACTCACAGACGCCGGCATCGGGTTTGACGAGGCCCTGGGCGGCTATGCCGATGGCGAGGACGTGGACGTGTCCCTGCGGCTGGGCCGTCTCCATCCCCTGTACCAGATCCCCGGCGCGCGGCTCACCCACCACCGCTCGCGGGCTGAGCGCGCCAACCTCAAGCGCCGCTTCATGACGCGCACGCGCAACGAGCGTCTGCTCCATCGCAAGCTGATGCCGCAGACGCCCCGCTACCGGGCGGCCTTCTGGTGGAGCGCCCTGGGGCGTCTGCTCATCGCCGCCTCAGTCGCGCTCAAACACCGCACCCTGGCCCCTGTCCAGGGCGTGCTGCAGGGGCTGGTGGGGAAACCCTAGACAGGAAGGAGCAGCAGGCCAGGAGATCGGTTTTCCCTACTCTCCCTTCGCCTCCATGCCCTTCAGCTCATCCAGCAGGCCCGCAGGAGCATCGGGGCCGAGAAGCGCCAGCACCAGCTCGACGCGGCGGCGGTTGCGAACCTCCACCTCATAGTCTTCCTGCCATTTCTCGGGTTCCTGGCGCCGCTGGTCAAGGTAATAGGTCCAGTTCTTGAGATAGCTGTCCAGCTCGCGCCTGAGTTTGGCCGTGAACTGGGTGGGATAGCGCCGCCGGGCCTCCTCCCAGGCCAGCTCGACGGTTGCCAGGCGCTGGCGGTCGTTCGGGCCGAGGTCCGGGGACTTCGCCAACTGGTCGATGCGCTCGTACAGGCTTCCCAACGTGACCTTCGGCTGCCGCGTGCCCAGGGGCGTCTGCACGGAAAGCTGCCAGAACAGGCGGTCCGAGAGCAGGTAGTCGACCAGTTCCCTGGCGGCCGCCTCGGCCTCGAGCAGGTCGCTCTCCACTTCAGGCGTGGAGTCGCTGGCCGGCGCTGCGGCGCCCTTGTCAGAGCCAAAGAGCTTCTTCAGCCAATCTGCCATCCTGCACCTCCGGTTGCGGAACGGTTGAGGAGTCTACCGGTCCAGAACGAGCGTCACGGGACCATCGTTCACCAGCGCCACTTGCATCTCGGCCCGGAATCTTCCTGTCTGCACGGGCAGTCCCTGGCGGGCGAGGGCGCCGACGAAATGCTCAACCAGCGGCTCCGCCATTTCCGGGGGCGCCGCCTCGATGAAAGAAGGTCGCCTGCCCTTGCGGGCGTCGGCGTAGAGGGTGAACTGGGAGACCACCAGCACGGCGCCGCCCACGTCGGCGAGCGCCAGGTTCGTCAGTCCATTTTCGTCGGCAAAGAGGCGAAGACCCGCCACCTTGGCTGCCATCCACTCCGCCTGTTCGCGGCCGTCGCCGTGGGTGACGCCCAACAGGACGAGGTAACCGCGCCCGATGGCGCCCACGCATTCCCCATCGACCGTCACCGAGGCCTGGCTGACGCGCTGAATCACGGCTCGCATGCTCCGATCATAGCCGCTGGCGCCCGCAGACGCAAGCGCGTCAGGGGCTTTGGCCTTTCCTTAGGGCTCCAGAAGGCGGTACGAACACGCCCAACGAGCAGCGCGTGCAGCCCCCTCCCGGAGGTTACGCTCCCATTCAATGCCAGTTCCAGCATATTTCGCGCCAAGAAATATTCGAACCGTATGGCAATCGTAGGCCAGGCGGAAGCTTTCCGTCCAGCCAGGAGCCGGCGTCCGGCCTAGAATGCAGGGCATCTTCCGTCGGTTGTGTGGCTCCTCTCCACACCGGCCCCACTTGGGAACACCGAGCCCGCCGGGCATCCTGTCCGGTCGCTCGGCCTCCCGATCCCCGGGGCCGCCGGTCCCCAACTCGGCCAACTCTCCATGTGGCCCCTCCCTACCGGCTCTCTCCATCCCGGAGGCACCGATGACAGCAGCGAAACCTGCCAGGACAAACGTGCGCCGCAGCCTGGAAGCTCGACGGCGGCAGCTCGAAGCAGATCTCACCCACTTCGAAGCCTGGAGCATGAGCAGGCTCGGCTTCGGCCATGCCCTGGTGGATGATGGCGCCGCCTCATTCGATCAGGCCACCCAACTTACCCTGCGTCAAAATACCGAACGGTTGCTTGCCCAGGTCACCAATGCCCTTGCCCGCCTTGACGCTGGCGCCTACGGCGTGTGCGAGGGCTGTGGTCAGGCCATCGATACCGAACGCCTGCAGGCGGTCATCGACGCCCGGCTCTGCATGGGCTGCCAGCGGCTCCAGGAGCGCTCGCCTCTCGGCCGCATCACCGGTCTCAAGACCGCCTCCATCCCGGCGCCGGCTTAGGCCTGAGCAGCACCCGTTCTGCGCCAGAGGACCTTCCGCCAGCGCTGGCGGAAGGTCCTCCTGTTTGTGCAGGGAGATCGTTTGGTGAGCGAACATCCTGTGTCGGACGGGGTCTGAAACGGCTTTTGGCGCTGGCGGGGAAGTGGTCTAGACTTGCACCGTTCTTGAGCGCGGCTCCGCGCCGTGGTGGGCACCAAGTCGGTGGTGACCGTCCACCCATGACTCGATATGCTTGGAGGCGTTCACGTGGCAAAGCCGATCATCCTTACCGTCGACGACGAGCCGCAGGTGCTCAACGCAATTGAGCGCGACCTGCGGCAGCACTACCGTGGCGAGTACCGCATCGTGAAAGCAGGCTCAGGCGCCGAGGCTCTCGACGCCGTGCGCCGGCTGATGCAGCGCAGCGAGACCATCGCCCTTTTCCTGACCGACCAGCGCATGCCCGACATGTCGGGCACCGAGTTCCTGGAGCAAGCGCGCCAGTTCTACCCGGACGCACGCAAGGTCCTTCTGACCGCCTACGCAGACACGCAGGCCGCCATCGTCAGCATCAATACCATCGGCCTCGATCACTACCTGATGAAGCCCTGGGACCCACCCGAGCAGAATCTGTACCCCGTGCTGGACGACCTGCTCAGCGACTGGTGGCAATCGGCCTCTCCCGCCTATGACGGAATTCGTGTGGCGGGAACGCTTTGGTCTCCGGCAAGCCATGACGTCAAGGACTTCCTTGCCCGCAACCGCATCCCTTACCTATGGCTCGATATCGAGCGTGATGAGCAGGCGCGTCTGTTGGTCGAGTCGGTGAACGACCTTCAGCACCGGCTGCCGGTGGTCTTCCTGGCCGACGGCTCTGTCTTGGTCCAGCCCGACACCCGCACGCTGGCGGAAAAAGTCGGCCTGAGGACACAGGCTGCCCAACCTTTCTACGATCTGATCGTCATCGGCGCCGGCCCCGCCGGTTTGGGGGCCGCCGTCTACGGCGCCTCCGAAGGGTTGCGCACCCTTCTTATCGACCGTGAGGCCACCGGTGGACAGGCGGGCACCAGCTCGCGCATTGAGAACTACCTCGGCTTTCCCAAGGGGATCAGCGGCGCCGACCTGGCGCAGCGGGCGACGGCGCAGGCGATTCGCCTGGGCGCCGAGCTGCTCTCGGCGCAGGACGTCGTCAAGGTGCGCGTCGAGGATCCCTACCGTTATGTGGTTCTGGCCGACGGCACCGAGCTCGGCTGTCGCGCCCTGGTGCTCGCCACGGGCGTAGCAGTGCGGCGCCTTGAGGTCCCGGGAATCGAAAAGGTGACGGGCGCTGGGGTCTACTATGGCGCTGCGCTCACCGAAGCCGCCAACTATCGCGGCCAGAACGTCCACGTGGTCGGCGGCGCCAACTCGGCCGGCCAGGCGGCCATGTTCTTCTCGCGCTTCGCCAGCCAGGTCACCATGCTGGTGCGCAACGAGTCCTTGTCCGAGACGATGTCGCAGTATCTCATCGACCAGATCGGCGGCACGCCCAACATCACCGTCATACCCCACACGGAGGTGGTGGCCGTCCAGGGCGACCAGCACCTGGAGTCGATCACCGTCCACCATAGCGACACCGGTGTTGATGAGACGCTGCCGACGAACGCCATGTTCATCTTCATCGGCGCCAAGCCCTACACTGACCTGATCGCGGGCATTGTGGAGCGTACCGGCGCCGGGTTCATTCTCACCGGCACGGATCTGGTGCGGGAGGGCAAGAAGCCGCAGGGCTGGAAACCCAAACGCGATCCGTTCATGCTAGAAACGAGCGTCCCCGGCATCTTCGCCGCCGGCGATGTGCGCGAGGGCGCAGTGCGCCGCGTGGCGTCGGCCGTGGGCGAGGGCGCTATCGCCGTCAGCCAGGTCCACCAATATCTGCGCACCGTCTGACGTTGCCGGCCCCAACCCATCGTCGGCCAAGCCCCCCTCCCTGAGAGACCACCGTGTACGATTTTCTGCGCAAAGTTCCGCTCTTCGCTGAGATGTCCGAGGACGACCTCGGCAGGCTATGCGAAATGGTAGATGAGGTTCAGCTTGCCGCTGGCGAGGACCTGTTCAAAGAAGGCAGCAAAGGCGATCGGGCGTACGTGATCAAGGAGGGCCAGGTCGAAATCCTCAAGGAAGCCAGCGGCCGCCAGGTCCTTGTCTCCGTGCGGTCGTCGGGCGACGTCATCGGCGAGATGGCGCTGCTCGAGGATGCCCCCCGCAGCGCCACCGTGCGCGCCCGCACCGACGCCTCGCTGCTTGCCATCCACCAGGAGCAGATGGAACAACTCCTCGCCTCAAGCGCCTCGGCCGCGCAGGCCATGCTCCACACCGTCCTGGGACGTTGGCGTGCAACCACCTCAGCCCTCCGCCAGAGCGAGAAGATGGCGCAGTTGGGCACGTTTACCGCAGGCATCGCCCATGAGCTCAACAACCCGGCCGCAGCAGTCAAACGCGGCGCCGACCAACTGCAGGGCGTGATCGGTGAGTTCAGCAAGGCGCAGGCAGACCTCAGTAGGTTCGAGCTGGCAGCCGCTCAGCAGACCCTTCTGGATGAACTGGTGGAGGGGGCCCGCGCCTCGGCTGCACAGCCGTTCATCCTGGATGCCGTCGAGCGCAGCGACCGCGAATATGATCTGGAAAGCTGGCTGGACGACCAGGGTGTGGCGGATGCCTGGGAGCTGGCGCCGACCCTGGTAAACCTTGGCTACGACACCGGCAAGCTCGCCGCCTGGACGGACGTCTTCCCGCCCGAGGCTCTGCCGGCGGTGGTACGCTGGCTAGGAGCCACCTACGTCGTGCATAACCTGCTCGCCGAGATCAACATGGGCGCCGAGCGCATTTCCGGCATCGTCAAGGCGCTCAAGACCTATTCCTACCTCGATCAGGCGCCCGTCCAGCAGGTGGACATTCACGAGGGCCTGGACAACACCCTGCTCATCCTTCGCGCCAAGCTCAAGAACATCAAGGTCAAACGCGAGTACGCGTCTGATCTCCCCAAGATCTCGGGCTACGGCAGTGAGCTCAACCAGGTGTGGACCAACCTCATCGACAACGCCGCCGACGCCCTTTCCGGCGCCCCCAATCCCACAATCACCCTGCGCACGCAGCGCGAGGGCGATTGGATCGCTGTGGTGGTGGAGGACAACGGCCCGGGCGTCCCCCCTGATATCCAGGGACGCGTGTTTGACCCCTTCTTCACCACCAAGCCACCCGGCAAGGGCACGGGGCTGGGCCTCGACATCAGCTACAACATCATCGTCAACAAACACCGGGGAGAGATCAAGCTCTTCTCGCAGCCGGGAAGGACCGCATTCCAGGTGGTCCTCCCCCTTAACTTCGAAACTGCAACCACAGGTCCCACCATGATCTCGCCCCTCATCCAAACCAGCGACGATCACCTGCGCCAGATCCTGGAGAGCGTCCACACGGTCGCCGTCGTCGGCATCTCCTCAAAGACCGACCGCCCCGCCTACTCCGTGCCTGCCTACCTGCAGGCGCATGGCTACCGCATCATCCCTGTCAATCCGAACCTGGAAGAGATCCTTGGGGAGAAGTCCTACCCCGATCTGCTGTCCGTACCGGACCCTGTCGATGTGGTGCTCCTCTTCCGTCCGGGAGACGAGGTCATGCCTTTCGTGGAGCAGGCCATCCAGACCAAGGCCAAGGTGGTCTGGATGCAGGAGACGATTGTCAACGAGGCCGCTGCCGATGTGGCGCGCCAGGCAGGGTTGGACGTCGTCATGGACACGTGCATGCGCGCCACCCACAGGCGGCTTTTCGGCAGCAGTCCATCGTGAGCTGCTGCGCCAGGGGCGGTCGTTCGCACCCTGGCATGGTTCTGCGGCCGCGTTCCACTGAAGATGCAAGGCGAGCGCCGCCATGAATTGTCCACACTGCCAATCCGAAAACCGCGACGAAGCCAGGTTCTGCGACAACTGCGGCATGCCGCTGCAGATGATCTGCCCCGTCTGCCGCACGGTCAATCGCCTGACGGCCAAGTTCTGCGACAATTGCGGCACGGACCTGAGGCAAATCGCCCGCGGGAGCGCGCCCCCAGCGCCGCCTCCACCGCCTTCCCCTGACCCCAAGCCCCAGGCCAGCGCCGCCGATGCGCTGGCCCGCTATCTTCCTCCTGAGCTGCGCGTCAAGCTGGAGGCGGCCCGTGCCAACGGACGCATGGCGGGCGAGCGCCGCGTGGTGACGGCCCTGTTCTGTGATGTCAAGGGGTCGACGGCCGCCGCCGAGCACCTGGACCCGGAGGATTGGTCCGAGATCATTAACGGCGCCTTCGAAGCCATGATCCGCCCCGTCTACGCCTACGAAGGGACGGTGGCTCGTCTCATGGGCGACGGCCTGCTTGCCTTCTTCGGGGCGCCCATGGCGCATGAGGATGACCCCCAACGCGCGGTCATGGCGGGTCTGGAGATCGTTGATGGCGTTCGCTCCTATGGGGAGAGGGCCAGACTGCGTTGGGGCATTGACGTCGCCGTGCGCGTGGGCATCAACACGGGCCTTGTGGTCGTGGGAGAAGTCGGCTCCGATCTGCGCGTCGAATACAGCGCCCTGGGCGACGCCGTCAACCTGGCGGCAAGGATGGAACAGACGGCGGTCGCGGGCACCGTCCAGGTGGCGGATCAAACCTACCGCCTGGTGGCCCCCTACTTCGACTTCGAATCACTGGGGCCGCTGCAAGTCAAGGGGAAGGAAGAACCGGTCAATGTCTACCGCGCCCTGCGCCTGCGCCCGGAACACAGCCGACTACACGGCGCCGAACCCTTGGCCGCGCCCTTTGTGGGACGCGAGCAGGAGATGGCCGCGCTCAGACGTAACCTAGACGCCCTGCGGGCTGGCGTGGGCCAGATCGTGTTCGTCATCGGCGAGGCTGGTCTGGGCAAGAGCAGGCTCGTAGAAGAGGCGCGGCGTTCCTGGCTGTCCGGCGCCGTCGAGGCCGGCCCTACCGGCAGCATCGCCCGCTGGATCGAGTCCTACAGCGCCTCCTACGAAGCCGACAAGCCCTACAGCCAGTTCCGGCGCATGATCCGCCAGTTTGCCGACATCGGTCACGACGACGGCGCCGTCGAGAGCCGCGCCAAGGTCGCCGCCTTTTTGGCTGGCTTCAGCACACCACCAATTCATGAGGCCGAGGAGGTGTTGGCCGTTCTGCTAGGCCTTGCCCCCGAGCCGGAGACGGCGGCGGCGGCTCAGGCCTGGAAGCGGGACCTGTTCGGCATCATCCGTGACCTGGTCGAGCGTTGGAGTGCGGCGGGTTCCGGCGTCATCATATTCGATGACCTCCAGTGGATCGACCCTGCTTCGGCTGAGCTCCTCATCTCCCTCCTCTCGCTGACCGATGGCAGCCCAATCCTCATCCTGTGCTGCATGCGTCCGGACCGCCAGGCCATTTCCTGGACCGTCAAAGCCGCTGCCGAACGCGACTACGCCTATCGCACGACGGAGATCAACCTGGGACCGCTGCCTGAGGGCGAAAGCCGGAAGCTTGTGGAATACCTGCTCAGCGCCAGTCCTGCTGCGATTGGCCTGGCCGGCCAGGTGGTCGACCGTGCCGAGGGCAACCCGTTGTTCCTGGAAGAGGTCGTGCGAGGCTTGCTCGACCAGGGCATGAAAGGGGCCGACCGCATCCCGGAAAGCCTGCAGGCGCTGCTGACGGCGCGCATTGACCGCCTGGACGACAAAGCCCGTCGGACCCTGCAGATGGCCTCGGTGATCGGACGTCGCTTCCTGCACCGCGTTCTGCTGCAGATCTGCGATCCAAGCATCGATCTCGACGCCGAGCTCACGGTCCTGCAGCGCGCCGACCTGGTGCGCGAGGCCGCTCGCTTTCCCGAGCTGGAGTTTCTCTTTCGCCACGCCCTTATCCAGGAAGCGGCCTACCGCACCATCTTGCGGCGGCAGCGGCGTGACTTCCACCGGCAAGTCGGCGAGGGCATCGAGCGCGTTTTTGCGCACCGCCTGGACGAGTTCGCCACCCAGTTGGCGCATCATTTCGACGAAGCCGAGGACCCCAGGGCGGTGAAGTACTATGAGTTGGCCGGCAACACGGCGCGGCGGTTATATGCCAATACCGAGGCGGCCATGCTCTACGGCCGCGCACTAGAGCTGGCCCTCGCCAACTCCGCCAGCATCCCCACTGACTTGAACAACCTCTACCGCCGCAAAGGCCGGGCCCTGGAGATGGAAGGTCGCTACGCCGAGGCCCTCGCCACCTATGAGGACATGGAGGCGACGGGAGAACGCCGCCAGGACGGCCATCTATTGCTGTCAGCGCTGGTCGAACAGACACAGGTGCGCTCCACCCCAAACAGCATGTTCGATGGCCCGAAGGCAGAAGCCCTGGCCCAGCGGGCGCTGGCAATCGCACGCGAGCTCGGCGACGAGCCCGCTGAAGCCCGCATCCTGTGGGCGACGATGAATCTGGGCCGTTTCAGTGAGGGCCGCCTGGCCCAATCACGGGCGGATGGTGAACGCGCCCTGGAGATCGCGCGCCGTCTCAATCTGAGAGAGGACGTGGCCTTCATCACCAACGATATGCTCGACTTGGCCGGACTGCACGGCGATATCGAGCGTGCCCGCGAGCTCGGCGTTGAGGCGGTGGCGCTTTGGCGCGAGATTGGCAACCTGCCCATGCTGGCAGACAGTCTATCGGGCTCGAGTGCCTATGATATTTTTGCCGGCGATTATGACGCCGCCCTGCAGAAGACCGCGGAGGCCTATCAGATCAGCCGTTCGATTGCCAATGTATGGGGGCAGTCCTACAGCCAGAGCATGGTGGGATTGATCTACTGCGATCGCGGTGAAATCGAGCGCGCCATTGCGGTCTCGGAGGAAGCAGTGCGCCTAGCCGAAATGGCTGGCTTTGTTCCGGCGCAGATATTCACGCGCAATATCCTTGTCATCTGCTTTCAGGACCTCGGCCAGTATGCCAGGGCGCGTGAAGTTGCGGAAAGGGCGGTGGAAGTTGGCGAACAGAATATGCAGTTCTTTCGCTTTTCAGCGATTTCCGCGCTCATGAGCACCTACCTGGATGAAGGCCGCATTGATGAAGCCGAAGCCCTCTATGCCCAGAACGTGCACGCCGCCTCAACCGCCAACCCGTTTATCATGTTCGAGCAGAATGCAGAGCCTATGATCGCTCTAGCGCGGCGGCGCTACGACATCGCTTTGGCTTTTGCCGCCCGTGAGCTTGCGGCCGCACGAGCAAGCGGCCTGCGACGGCGGGAGCCAGACCTGTTCTATGTGCGCGGCCTGGCGCTGCGCGGGCAGGGTCGCAGTGAGGAAGCGATCGCAGCCTTCCAGGAGGCGCTCGGACGCTATGATGCGCTCCAGGCGCGCCGTCTGCTTTGGCCGGTGCTTGTGCTGTTGGCCGAGTTGGAGCAGGAGCGCGGCAGAAGCGATGTTGCTAGGGCCTATCTGGCGGCAGCACGCGAGGCAGTCGCCTACACCGCTAACAAGATCAGCAACCCGGCCTGGCGCGCCTCCTACCTCGCCCGTCCCGAGGTCATGAAGGTGCTGGCCGGAGACTAAACGGCGGCTGAACGTCGCGGCTGCCGACGCGCTTGGCAGCCCCTACTTCAGAGCGTCCTTGAAGACGTTGACCTGGGCGCAGTGCTCGCGCTTGTGGCCGTAGTAGGTGTAGGCGAGGAAATCGTCCAGGTCATACTCGCTTCCGTACCACGGAATGGCGCCTGTTCGCCGAAATTCGCTGGGGACAATGCGTCCCGCCAACTCCATCGCTCGCCGGTGGCTGGTTTCATAGTCCTCCAAGACCTGTGGTGCAGACCATCTCTGCCGCAGGGCCACCTGCTCATCGTTGAACCTTTGGGGGTCGGCTACCATGACATCGAGGTGCGGCGTAGCGCCTCCTTCAAGGAACAGACCGAACACCTCTTCGAGCGCGTGCTCAAACGAGGCCAGGTGGGCGACAATGTCCTTCACCGACCACCAGCCGCAAACATTGGGAGTCTCCCACTGCGCCACCGGCAGATCGGCGAGCGTTTGCAGTACCAGCTTATCTCCGTACATGAGGACATCAAGGGCGTTCATAACCTGCTGCTTCCCTCCTTGCGCGTTGCGCGCAGACAGCACTTTGGCACAAGCTTAGCGCAAGTACACAAACCTACGCAAAGGACCAGCGTGACGACTTCAATCGTTACCGCGCGTCTAAATTCTTACCGGTAGTCAAAAACCACCTTGATGGCGCCGGAGCGCTTATCCTGCGCCGTCCGGATCGCTTCACGCCACTCGGCCAGGGGAAACCGATGGGTGATCAGCCCGTCAATCGCCAGCTTGCCCTGCTGCAGGAGCGCGATGGTCAGGGCGAAGGTCTGCTGCTCTCTGCCCCCCCAGGTCTCCATGCCATGCGAATTAAGGCCGATAAGATCGACTTCCTGGTACCACACCGGGCCGAGGTCGACGTGGAGCGGTTCGAGCCTGACGCCTGCCAGCACCACCGTCCCCCCGGCTCTCGCCCAGCGCAGACTGTCCTGCAGGGTGTGCGCTGCACCCACGCAGTCGAAGACCACGTCGAAGCCTCCCAGCAGCATACGGCTGCCCATCATCCCTTCGTATAGCGTCGCGCCCGTGATCCGGGCTGCGGCGCGATAGCCATCCTCCCCGCTGATAATCTCATCGGCGCCCAGCCTGGCTGCCATCGCCACCTGCTGCGGATAGCGGGCAATGGCAGAGATGTGACAGTCGGGCGCCAGCGCTCGTGCCGCCTGGATCACGTTCAGGCCGACGATGCCGCTTCCCAGGACCAGGATGCGCTCACCGGCCTCCGGCAGCCGCCGCAGCACCGTGTGCACACCCACGGCCAGCGGTTCGACCAGCGTCGCCTGCTCATCGCTCAGGTCAGCAGGAGCGCGGAAGAGCTCGGTCTCGTGAGCCGTGTAGCCGTCACCCCAGCCGCCGCCCACCCCGCGCGGGCCGCGCCCCAGCGAAGCGTTCTCGCAGAGAATATAGTTGCCAGCGGCGCACTGCCTGCACACGGTCTCCAACTCCTGGCTAAGACAGTTGGCCCCCTGGAAGCGGGTGTGCATGAGCACCCGGTCGCCGACCGCCACCTTCGTCACGTCCGGCCCGATCTCGGTCACGGTGCTGACGACCTCGTGGCCCAGGTAGAAGCGCTGGTTACCCGGCAAAGCCGCCGCACCGATCTTGGGGTCGGCGTCCACGTACAGGAAGGCGAGGTCGCTGGCGCAGATGCCGCACATGCGGTTCGCCACCCTCACCCACCGCGGGCCCGGCAGGGGCGGCTCGGGCAAATCGACGAATTGGGCGGGCGACAGCGGGGTGAAGACGACGTTGCGCCATACCGGCTTCACAGCCTTGACCAGCAGCATCCTGGGGATGTTCTTGTCAACGTAGATCGTGCGCATGGCGGCCTTCGTTCTCCTGGAGCGCTTCGGAATAGCCCAGCCCCATTGTAGGGTCCGTCCCGGCCCTAGACAAGTCAGGGCGCTGCAGCCAACGCGCCCGCAGCAGTCGCGGCGCCCGCAGCGGCCTGCGCCGCCAGCGGCGGCCGCCGCAAGTGGTGCCCGGTCGCCTCCTGGACCTGCCGCGCGCACGCCAGCAAGCGCGCCTCGTCGAACAAGCGTCCCGTCAAAGTGATCGTGGTCGGCATACCGGCGGGAGTGAAGCCGTTAGGGAGGACGACGGCGGGGTGGCCGGTCAGGTTGGTCAAGAGCAGGTTGTTGCCGTGGACAGAGGGCGCCAGGTAGAGATCGATGCCCTGCATGAGCTCCGACATGGCCGCGATCAGCAGCGTCCGCACCCGTTGGGCCTGCAGGTACTCCACCGCCGGCACCAGACGTGCTGCCCGAAAAGTGTTCGGCCAGCTCTCTTGTCCCTGCCGCACCAGCTCGTCGTCCCGTCCGCTGCGCGTCAGCTCGTCAAAGGACGCAGCAGCCTCGACATCAAGGATGCACCCCAGGGCCTCGATCGGGTAGTCAGGCAGGTGGATGGGCGCCAGCTCGGCGCCGAGCTCCTGCAGCACCCGCAGTGTCTCACGGTCGTTGGCCACCTGTTCGTAGTCGGCGGCGAAATAACTTTCGACGAAGCCAATGCGGAGCCGCGCCAGGTCGACCTCACACGGCCAGGGGAAGGGACGCGTCAAGGACGTAGGGTCGCGTTCGTCGGCGCCGTGAATGGCGGCCAGGACCAGAGCGCAGTCCTCCACCGACCGGCAGATGGGGCCGAGCTTGTCCATGCTCCAGCTCAACGTCATCGCCCCGTGGCGGCTCACCCGGCCCGCCGTCGGCCGCAGTCCCGTGACGCCGCAGCGCGTGGACGGCGAAACGATGGAACCCCATGTCTCGCTGCCGATGGAGAAACCGACCAGGCCTGCGGACGTGGCCGCCGCTGAACCCGCCGAGGAGCCGCTGGAGCCTTGTTCCAGGTCCCAGGGCGAGCGGGTCTTCCCCCCGAACCACTCGTCGCCCCAGGCCAGTTCGCCCAGGGAGAGCTTGGCCAGCAGCACGGCCCCCGCCTGCTCCAGACGCTGCACCACCGTGGCATCGCTGTCAAAAGTCTGGCCGCGATAGGGTGCGGCCCCCCAGGTCGTCGGATAGCCGCGCACAGCCAACAGGTCCTTGGCCCCCCAGGGAATGCCGTGCAGGGGTCCGCGGTCGTAGCCTGCCCGCAGCTCGGCATCGGCCCGCCCGGCCTGCGCCAGGGCCAGTTCCTCGGTCAGGGTCACCACGCAGTGCAGATCGGGGTCATACTGCCGCAGCCTCTCCAGGTACATCTGCGTCAAGTCGAGCGATGACACCTCGCCCGCCCGCAGCAGCTTGCCCAGGGTGGCGACATCAAGAAACGGCAGGTCCTCGTCCTGTCTGCGCGCAGCGTGGTCTGCAGCAGTGCTGCCAGCCGTCGCGGCGCCTTCCGGGGCGCCTACGCACGAGGCAGCGGCCCCGTGGTCGCCCACCGCAAGATGGCCAGGGCCGAGGTGTGTGGCCGGCGGCACGGCGTTGGGCAGGAAGACGGTCCGCAGTTGCGTATACATCCGGCGCTGCGCCTCCACCTGCGGCAGCATCAGGGTGCGCTCATCCTCCGTGAACGTCAGTCCCAGGAGTCGCTCAGCCTGCTCCACCACCGCAACATCGATAGGCCTATCGCCGTTCAACCCTGCATTCTCGTCGTTCGTCGTCATTCCTTGCTCGTTCTCCAGGCTCGTGTGAGAGTCGATCCACTACAAACTCCCGCCTATCATATGCCGAATGGCGTCGCCAGCCAACACCACGTTCCGCAAAGCAACGGCGAAGCATCCCCGCCTCCTAATTATGTCATGCTGAGTTCTTGATGCCACGGGCGGGACAGGCAAGATACTGCACTGGGCTTGGCGACAAAAGAGAGTTGGCCGGCAGAACCCGTTCAGCATGACATGCGAGGGGAACCCATTCAATATGACTTGGGCGTGGGACCCGTGGCTTGTGACTCGGCCTTCCACGTCACCGCTGGGGTTGCGACGCCCCACCGGCATCGTCAATTCAGCCTGACACAAGAGGGCGTTCGCCAGCGGTCCCAGGTCACCCCTCTCCGCCGCTCAGTGCCAGACGGTCCCCAGGCCTTGTCCCCGAGGCCGCAATCGCGCCCGCACGCAACTCCAGAACGTAGCGCCCCCCCTTGCGCGGCCTGCCAATGGCCCAGGGCTTCATCCCCGGATCGACGTCGAGCACGACATCGCCTTCCCCAACGTAGATCACGTCAATAGGGATGGACATGAACATACAGTGGATGCTGTTGCAGGGCCTGATCAACAGACCGTCCCCCGGCGCTAATTCCTTGACCCCGATCAGACCGCGCAGTCGCGTCCAATGGGTCGCCGCCACGCGTCCCTGGCTGACCAGCACGCACTGGCGCGTCCGGTTTTCGACGCGCAGCCCGGCCTGTCCCATCAGCCGCCGATCCGGCCGGTAGTCGGACCGCCGCCCAGGCCGAAAACGGTCGCCGGCAGGTGCAGCCCGGCCGCCTCGATTTTGTCGTTGATGCGGGGACGCAGCCCCGTCGGCCGCAGCTCCCCACGCACGCGCCCCTTCTCGTCGATGCCCGTGCTCCGGAACTGGAACAGGTCCTGCATCAGGATGGTATCGCCCTCCATCCCGACGATCTCAGCGCAGCGCACCACGCGCCGCACCCCGTCCGACATCCGCTCGAGGTGGATGATCAGGTCGATCGCTGCCGCCTCCTGCTGCCGGATGCTGCGCGACGGCAGATCCATGCCCGCCATCAACACCATGGTCTCGATGCGCGACAGCGTGTCGCGCGGGCTGTTCGAGTGCACCGTCGTCATCGATCCGTCATGCCCCGTGTTCATCGCCTGCAGCATGTCCAGCGCTTCTCCGCCGCGCGATTCGCCGACGATGATGCGATCGGGGCGCATGCGCAGGCTGTTCATCACCAGGTCCCGGATCGTCACCTCGCCCCTGCCCTCGATGTTGGGCGGCCGCTTCTCCAAGCGCACGACGTGGGGCTGCTGCAACTGCAACTCCGCCGCATCCTCGATCGTCACGATGCGCTCATTCGCCGGAATATACCCCGACAGCATGTTCAGAAACGTCGTCTTCCCCGACCCCGTGCCGCCGCTGATCACGATATTCATCCGCGCCACCACCGCCGCTTCGATGAAGAGGTTGAACTCCTGCGTCATCATCCCCAGGTCCACCAGGTTGCTGGCTTTGTAGGGCACCCGGCGAAACTTTCGGACCGTCACCACCGGGCCGACCAGCGACAACGGGGGAATGATGGCGTTCACACGCGACCCATCCGGCAGGCGGCCGTCCACCATCGGCGATGCTTCGTCGATGCGCCGTCCCAACGGGGCCACGATCCGCTGCAGCACCGCCATCACATGGTCGTTGTCAATGAAGGTCACATTGGTCAGAACGATCTTACCGTCCCGTTCCACATAGACCTGCTTTGGCCCGTTGACCATCACTTCGGTGATGTCGGTCCGGTCCAGCAGGGGCTGGATCGGACCATAGCCCAGGATGTCGTCCAGGATCATGTCCAGTGTCACATCCCGGTCGGTCCGGCTCAACACGAGGTTCGCCGACTGCAGCGCGCTGTGGTAGACCGGCTCCACCAGCTTGCGCACATCCGCCGAGCGCGTCCCTTCCTTCAGGGTCTTGACCTCATTCACTAGGTACGACTGCACTGCTTCCCGCACCTGGGCATACTGGGGCGGGATGACATAGCCCTCGTGGATGACCAGATATCCTGTTGCAGTTGTGTCGCTGAGGTGGACGGTGGGAGCAGGCGGCTGCGGGCTCTCAGCCGGCCGGGATGTCGTACGCTGGCCGCCAAAAAGGGTCATGATTGCCTCCTACTTGAGCCAGATCGGGTCGTATTCCTCATAGCTGTTATTGCTCAAATTGCGCAGCCCAGTGCCGTCGGCATTCATGACCCAAATCTGTTGAGTCCCCGAACGGTTGGACAGGAACGCGATCTTGCTGCCGTCCGGCGACCAGGTGGGATGCTTGTCCCATTCCCAGCCGTTGTTCGTGAGCTGGGTCTGGTCGCCGCCGTCGGTGTTCATCGTCCAGATCTCGTCGTTGCCGGTCGTATTGGAGACGTAGGCAATCCGCTCGTTGTTGGGCGCCCAGACGCCATCGTACGTCTGCCCGGGGTTGCTCGTGAGCTGCACGATGCGCTCCGCCCAATTGACAGGGAGGTCCTTGCGTAGCTTGAAGAGATTGACGCGCTGGATATCATTCTTCTTGTCGCCCTTCGCGAAGAGGGAGGTCGTCCCATCGGGCGAGGTACGCTCTTTTTCGCGGATGGCCTCGAGCTTCTTCGCCTCGCTGGACGCCAGCGGTCGCACACCGCTGCCATCCGGGCGCATGACCCAGAGACCAGAGCCATCAGGCCGGTTGCTGTTGAAGGCGATCCAACCCTTGTAGTACTCGAGCGGCAACGGCTTGGGCGGTGGCTCCGGCGTGCTGGTCGGTTTGGGGGGCCCCGGCGTGGGGGTGGGCGTCATCGTGGGGGTGAGCCAGACAGCAGCGCCGGAAAGACGCAGCCTGGCCTCGGTAGCGTCAGGCCCTGTCAGCCTGGCCGCTTTGTCATAGAACTGGGCGGCCAAGGCCTGGTCGCCCTTTACCATCAGACTGTCGCCCTTCGCAAGATAGGCGTTAAAGAGCTGGTCGGCCGCGTAGCCGCCCAGGTAGGAAGGTCTGGCCTGGTACACGGCTTCGAGCAGGGCGATGGCATCGTCGTTTTTTTCGGCTGCGAGCGCGGCTGCGGCCCTCAGGTAGTCGCGGGTCACAGCCAGCTCGGCAGTCGCCTTCGGGTCCTTGACGCGGAGCACAAGCACGTGCCCCAGCAGATCCTTCGCCCTGGCGGCGTCACCGCCTTCCTCGGGTCGCGTTCCTGTCAGTTCCAGCGCTCTCTGCAGAAGCGCATCGGCCAGGTGCGCCGTCACGGTTTCCGGCTTGTACTCAAGGTCAAGGTTTCGCAGTTCCGTATACAGGCGCTGCGCCTCCTCCCACGAATGGCTCTGGTAGCTCGCCTCTGCCTGCACAGACAGCGTCTGCGCCTGCATCTGGCGTTCGATGTCCTGCAGGCGCTTGGGCACGTCGCGGAAGCCCGGCGACTCGGCGTTGATGGCCACGAAGGCCGTTCGCGCCTCGTCCCATGACCCATGCTCCATCGCCGTCACGGCCGCATGGTAGGTGGCTTCCAGGTCAAGCAGCGACTTGGCGTCTTCGCGCAGGCGCTGTAGCTCGCCGTCATCGGGGTAGTCCAGCAGGAGCTGGTCCAGCTTGGCCACGGCGCCGCCATAGCTCCCGGCGGCGATGCTGGTCTGCACGTCTTGCCGGGCGGCCACCAGCGATGCCTCCTGGGCCTTCTGCTGGGCCCGCGGCACGTAGATGCCCCGGTAGACGAGACTGGCGCCCCAGATGATCACCGCCAGCGCCACGACGTTGGCTGCCAACAGCACCAGGCGGCGCCAGGGCAGGCGCGTGCGCCGGCCGCGCACCCGAGGAACACCGGCGTGATCCAGGCGCAGACCGAGTTCCGTGCGGAGCAGGGCGAGGTCGGGATGGTCCGGGTAGTCGGGCGCCAGTTCCGCCAGCAGATCGGAGGCGTGTTCCCAGGCGCCCTCCTGCATGGCAGCAAGAAGGTTCGCGTAGCGTGGATCGTGGGCAAGATCAGGGGGGCGGGCCACCTAGAAATCAACCTCCTCCAAAGCTGCTGAACACAGCCGCCATGCGCGGGATGGCAGGCCCAAGCACGACGGCGAAGATCGCGGGGAAGATGAAAAACACCAGGGGAAAGAGCATCTTCAACGGCGCCTTCCGCCCTTCTTCCTCGGCCCGGAGCCGCCGGCGTATCCGCATCTGAACTGCTTGGGTCCGCAGCACATCGCGAATGCTGATACCCAGCCGGTCCGCCTGCACGAGAACGGCGACAAAGGCGCTGATTTCCTCGACGCCCGTACGCTCGACCAGGTGGTGCAGCGCATCCACCCGCCGGACCCCGAGGCGCGTCTCATTGAGAGTGCGCCGCAGCTCCCTGGCGAGCTCGCTTTCCGAGTGATAGGCCACCTTCTGCATGGCCGCCTCGAAGCCCAGCCCTGCATCGGCGCAGATCGACATCATGTCGAGCACTTCGGGAAGCTCGCGCGCCAATGCCGCCTGGCGCTGCCGCACGCGACTGGAGAGCCAGATGTTGGGTGCATAGAGGCCAACCGTGAAGCCCACGAGGCCAAACAGGATGGCCGAGAGAAGCGGGACGGTAGGAATCAGCAGGATCATGAGGGCCGGACCGGCGACGGCCGCCACGATCAAGCGCAGCCCCAGGAAGTCGGTGACCGTGAGCCCACCTGGCTGCCCGGCCTTGATCAAATTGGTCTGGAGATGTTCGATGTTGCGGGTCGGGGTCAGGCGGCGTCCAAATCCGTACAGACCTCGCATCAGCGGCTTGAACGTCCGCTCACTCCACGGCCGCGCCATCTCGACGTCGCGGAGCTGGGGCTTCGCTTCGGAGGCCACGGCGTGGATGACCGCATCGGCGCGCGCCCGGCGCCGGGAGGCAATGCCCATCAGCAGGAGGGCGACCGCCAGGCCGGCCAGGATGGCGGCGAGAAAGACGTAAAGGGAGGTATCGGAGCTGGTCATGGAGAGGCTAGACATCCAGTCGTGTGACGCGGTTCATGATCAGGTTGCCGACGGCCACCAGGACGATGGCGCCAATCAGGATCATCATCGGCCAGCCAGGCTGGAAGAGCGGCGCCATGTAGCCGGGGTTGATGACCGAGAGAATGATCGCCAGCGCGAGCGGCAGCAGCGACAGCATGAGCCCCGTCATCCGCTGCGACGCTGTGATGGCCCGGATCTGCGCCTGCAGTTGCACACGGTCGCGAATGGTGTCTGAGATGCTCGCCAGCACCTCGGCCAGGTTACCGCCGACCTCGCTCTGGATCTGGATGGCCGTGACCACGAGCTCAAGGTCGCGGCTGCCGACGCGCTGGCTCAAGTGGGCCAGGGCTTCGTTGCTGCTGTAGCCAAGCGCGATCTCCTGCAGCACGCGCTCAAAGTCCGGCCCAACCGGCGCCGGCATTTCCTGGGCGACCACGCTCAGGCCGCTGAACAGACCCTGGCCGGCCCGCAGAGAACCGACCAGCAGGTCAAGCACGTTGGGCAGGGTGTTGTCGAACGAGCGCAGCCGGCTGGCCCGGCGCCGCTGCAGCATGAACGCCGGCACCATCCAGCCGCCGATCGCCACAATCACCCCACCCCACCAGGCGCGGGTCAGCAGGGCGCCGACGAGCAGGCCGGCGATGGCCATGACCAGCCGTCCGGTCAGATACTCGCTAACGGTCTGCTTGCTGTCGGCGGCGATGAGCTGCTCCTCCACGCGCCTGCCAAAGCCCAGTCTGCCCAGCCGCTCGTTCAGCCTGGTCGAGCGCGACGCAGCCTCGTCAACCGTGGCTGTGCTCGCCCCCAGGGTCTCCTCCATGCGCTCGTCGACCACGCGCGTCCATCCCAGCCAACGGTAGAGCCCCAACGCGGCGAAGAGAATGGCGAGTGCGCTTAAGATGGCAGCAATGGCGGCCATAGGAGAAGGTGGGGAGAGAAGTTCCACTTCTGCGAGAAGTGGAACTTCTGGCGGTTCGGGCTAAATCACCAAAGCGATCAAAGCTCCGGCAACAAGATAAGGGGCATAGGCCATGGTGAGCCCGCGGCGGCCGCGCTCGGCGACCAGGACCGCCAGGGCCGCCACGCCGCCGAGGACAACACCCAATGCCAGTGCAGTCAACACCAGTGGGAAACCGGTCATCAGGCCGATGACCCCCGCCAGCTTGACGTCGCCCATGCCCATGCCGCGCGGCATAAGGAGGTGGAGGAGCAGAAAGAGGAGGAAAGCGGCGGCGCCTCCCACCAGCGTTGACAGAAGCCGGTTGGGCGCCCAGAGCAAGCTGGCAAGCAGGGTCACAACGGCCGCCACCGCCAGCATGGTGTTGAGCACCCGCCGGTGTTCCAGGTCGATCACGGCCACGGCCAGAAAGAACCATCCATACAGGAGCAGCAGCGCCTTCGGGGTGCTTGCCCCACCCGCCCTCCAGAGGGCGGCGGTGAGCAGGATGGCGAAGAAATAGACCAGCAGGTGGCGGCGCAGCGCCATGTCCTGGCAGGGAGCCTCCATGCCCAGCCGGGCGCGCCACGAGGGCGGAAGCAGGCAGACCGGCGCCGCCCAGCGGCTCCGCCAGGGCAGCTTACCGGGCAGGAGATCGGCGACCAGGTTGATGCCATAGCCCGCCGCCGCGCCAAGGACGGCTGCGAGCAGCCAGCCGGCGGCGTTGCCTGGGGCGAGCACGGGGTCTGGCATCGCCATCGCTCTAGGCTGTCTGCTTGCGCAGGGAAAGGATCCCCTTGCGTTTGGCGGCGGGGGCGGTGGAGGTGCCACCGGCTTTGGTGGGGTCCGCGGCCGCGGCTGCGGCCTGTTCACTCCCGCCGGCGCCCAGCGCAAGGCGATCGGCCAGCAGCCCAAGCTGGCGGCTGAGCAGAGCCCGGGGGTGCGTCAGGACGAAGGGCTCGCCGCGATTGGCCGCGTACATGGTCAGCGAGGGATCGTCCACCAGGACCGCATCCACATCATAGCCGAAACGGTTGTTGACGCTCTTGGTGGAGACACCGCCGCTGATGCCCTCCCGGTTGAGCACGAGGTGCAGAGGGGCATTGATGCCAGGGTCCCGGCGCAGCGTCTCGTAAAGGGAAACCGACGCCCTCAATGCCGGCATGTCAGGAATGGCCAGGACCAGGATGTCGCTGGAGGCCATCAGCACTTCCGAAAGGACGGCATCGGGCGTCGCGCCCGTGTCGACGATCACGTAGCTGGCCATCCCCTTGAGCAGGACCAGCACACTGCGCCAGGTCTCCGGCGGGATGTCCACCCGCAGCGACAACGACGTCGGCGCCGCCAAGACCCGGAGGGAACTGGAATGGGACTTCAGGTGCCCCTGGATGACGTCGGTGTCCAGGCGCAGCTCCCCCCCCAGCGACGCCAGGGTCCGCTGCGGCCGGATGTTCAGCAGCAGCGCGGCATCGCTCAGCCCGCCGTGCGCCTCCACCAGGATCACGTCATCCGGATGCCGAGTCGCCAATGTCACCGCCAGGTTCGTCGCCACCGTCGTGCGGCCCACGCCACCCTTGAGACCTGTCACCGCGACCAGGGAACTCACTTTGCCGGCGCCGACGGCCACCCGGATGCCGCTTTGGCGCAGAACACCCTGCACGGCGGCGACAAGCTGGCGGGCGTCAAATGGAAAAAGCACAAAAGCAACGGCGCCGACCAGCAGCGCCTGCTGCAGGTCAACCAGCTTGTCCGGACCGGCCAGGGCCAACAGGGGCACAGCCGGGTAGGATCGGGCAAAACGCTCCACCAACCCCAGGGCGTCGGGCACATCCAGGTCCAGGATGATGACGTCGGCCGTACGCAGCCGCAGCCACTCCTGCGGGCGGCTCTGGGCAATGGCGGTCACCAGACCCCAGCCCTGGTCGGCCACGGCCTGTTCCACTTTCCCGGCGCGGTAGGGGTCCTGCGTGAAGAATACCAGTTGCACGGTCGTCTTCTCCGGTTGAGCTAACGCGAAAGATCGATCTGGTAGCGGTCCACCATGTAGCCCTGATCCACCGGCATGGTCTCGGCATAGCTGCCGTCGCCTGCCGACCGCAGGGCAACATCCATGATGCCGCCGTTGTCCAGCACATGGCGGATGGCCAGGGCGTCCTGGGCGGGCACGGCCAGGACGATGGCCTGGCTGCGGCCCACCTCGTTGGTGAACACGCCGCCCTTGTCCACCGCCGGGGTGGGGGTCCCGCCGGCGGGAACTTCGATCACGGGCGCAGGGGTCGCCTTTTCGGGCGAGGCGGGGGCGAGGATGACGGCCTGCACCTCCAGGTTCTGCAGCAGCGCCACCGATTCGGTCCACGTCTGCGGCGCCCCTCCGGTCTGGGTGGCGCTGGTCTGCAGGCCAAAAGTGGCCAGGAGGTCCACGTGGTCGCCGGGGCTGATCAGACGGTTGGCGACCAGCTCTGAGCTCGTCGGCACCGCCACAATGATCTTACCCTGCGGCACCGACAGGGCCAGGTCGCGCGTCACCACGTCGGGGAGCACTAGCTTCTGGATGAGGACCGGCTCGCCGGCATAGATGCCAGCCGTGGCCATCTTGCCGATCACCTGCTCTTTGGAGTCGGCGGCGCCGGCAGGGATCAGCCCGACCGGCATGTCCTTGATCGCCAAATCGGCGGCAGTGAGGGTGCGTCGCGGCGGCAGATTCTCTGCCGCCACCACCACGGGCGCCGTCTGCTGCTCGACCAGCTGGATTTCAGAGGGTGTGGTCGTCGTGACGGCGCGATACACAAAGTATCCCGCCAACACGGCCAGAACAATGGCGCCAAACCACCACAATATTCCTATTCGTCGCATAAGGGCTCATTCTCCGGGCAGCGGCGCCGGACGGGCACGAAATCTAGCACACCTAAGTATAGCAGACCCTGGCTCATACAGCCTTCCTCGCCTGCGGTGCAGTCATGGCTACTTCACCACACGCAGATCCATCACCCCGAAGTTGGAACCACTCGATGTATCCACGTCTCCCTTCATCAGCGCCTTCGAGAAATGCCCCCACATGCACATGGAACTGCCTCCATAAGGGCAGTTCTTGCAGGTGAAGCCTTCCATAGTGAACACGGCAAAACCAACGATGGGAAACTTCGTGTTGGAACCCGTGCCGGTGGGCGCGCATTTGGCGCCCGAAGCCGCTTTATAGACCGGAACGACGACGGTCTTGCCGATCCAGGCTTTGACGTCACTCTCCACCGGATTGCATGATGTGCCGCTGGAGGCCTGCACAATGTCCCCCACCTTCCACTTGCCGGAAAGTGAGGGGTTCTCGACAAAGGTGCGCAGCGTCCCCGTATCCTGGAGACCATTCCAGGTCAGCCAGCCGAACGCGCCTGACGTCTTGGTGCTGTCGGCCCACTGCATGACCACCCTTTCGCCGGTCGTCGTGACGTCCGTGGAACAAAAGGTCATCGGCAGCAGGTTGTTGGAGCCTTTGACCGGCATGTACTCGGCCTCGGAAGCAGCGCTCACCGTCAACGTCTTAATGCCTAGGGCGCGGGCGAGCCAGGTACTCAGCGTCGCCTGGTTCTCGAGGTGGACCCCCTTGGCGTCTGTGGTCAGGCTCCACGTCTTGAGCCCGGCCTTATTGTTGGCAAGGCTGTTCGTGATTGCCGTTGGGTAGTTGCTGCCCAGGGCCAGGGCGCGGGCACCCGCCAGCGCCGCCGGCTGCAGCATATCGAAGGCTCCCTGCAGGCACTGCCCAAGATCAAAGGGAGCCAACTCGAGATCCAACTTGCCCGCTGCGATCTTCGAGAAGTCCAACAAGTCGCTGATGATGCGCAGCAGGTCCTCGCTGCTGCGCCGAATGGTCTCGGCGTACTGGTCACGCCGCTCACCCAGGTCCGGCTCCACCAGCAGAGCGCTGAGACCGATAATGACATTCAGGGGCGTACGCAGCTCGTGGCTCATGACGGCAAGGAATTCCGACTTCAGCTTCGAAGCCTGCACCGCCTCGTCTCGGGCCACCGCCAGGTCGACGCTGGCGCGCTGCAAACGTTCCAGCAGCCGCGTGTTCTGCAGGGCAATCGCCGCCTCATCGCCAAAGAGCGCCAGCAGCCTCACCTCTGCCTCGCTGAACGGCGCTGAGATCCTGTCGTCGGCGATGTTGACAACGCCGAGAACCTTGCCCCCCATCCTGAGGGGGACGCCCAACACGCGCTACAGCGGCGCACCGATGGCATAGGCGACGCGCCCCTCCCAATGCCGGTAGTCCGTGATCATGAAGGGCTCGCCGCTCTGCGCCGCCCTGCCGGCGACTCCCTCCCCCAACCGCATGGTGATTGGGGGCGAATGGGATTGGGGCCCGTGAACGGCGGCCAGGTCCAGGATGCCATCGTCCTCCCGCAGCAGAAAGACCTCCTCCCAGCGGGCATGGTGCACCAGGCGGGCCGACCAGACCTCCTAAACGCCGGCGCCGGAGGAGTCGACCGCCACCAACAGCGCCGGCGGCGTGGGTTTCTGCTCATTGACCGCCTCCGACAACAGGCGCCCCTGACTCGGCGTCAACTCGAGGTCGACGATGATCGCGTCGTACACGACATCGCTGGTCAGGCGGGTGATGGCCTCGCCAAACGAGGCGGCGGAGATGATCCGGGCGCCCCATGACTCCGTCCACCGCATGATGCTCTCGCGCTCGATAGCGCCGTCTACGACGATCAGGAGCTGTTTATCGACAAGGACGACGCTGGTCCGCAGGGTCGCCGCCTCCTCCGAGGCAAGCTCAAGCGGCACCAGGAAGTGGATGATGGCCCCGCGCCCATCGGTGGTGCGCTCACCCCACACCAGGCCACCCATCATCTCGGCCAGCCGTTCCATGATCACAAACGCCGGTCCCATCGTGGCCAGGAACTGGCTGGAACCGGTGGCGTCTTCACAGGCAAGCTCGCGCAGTCGTTTCTCCTGCTCGGCAGTGGCGGCCGCCCCCAGGCCGAGCACGGTGAAGTGAACGTTCTGGGCGCCATCCTCAGGGCCGCTCGCCTTGACGCCGATTGTCACGCTGCCTTCATCCCGGATCGTGATCATGCTGCGCAGCACGTTCACCAGCATCTGGCGAAGTCGCGTGATATCGCCCATGAGGTGGAACGGGGTCTCGGGAGCGATCTCATAAGTCAGGTCCAGGCCCTTTTCCGCCGCCGCCGGCAGCACCAGGTCAGAGGCGCTTTCGACCAGGTCCTCCAGGTCGAGCGGATGCTCGTCCAGGTCCATTTTGCCGGCCTCGATCCTCGCCAGGTCGCGGATGTCGTTGACCAGGTCGAGCAAGGTCTCGCTGTTCCGCCCCACGGTGTCGACAAAATCGCGCTGTTCCGAGGTCAGCTCGGTATCCAGCATGAGCTCATTCATGCCCATGATAGCATTGAGCGGCGTTCGCAGCTCATGGCTCATGGTAGACAGGAAATCCGACTTCAAGCGCGACGCCTGCAAAGCCTGGTCACGCGCCACGGCGAGGGCTTCATTGGTTTTCTGGATCTCTTCGGCGTACGCGCGCAGCCTGTCCTCGTCCCTGGCTCGCTTCAGGTTCTCCTGGCGCAGTTGGTCCACGAGTTGGGTGTTCTCAAGCGCGTTAGCGGCCTGGTCGGCAAAAAGCGTGATCAGGCGGGCGTCCTCGTCGCGATACAAACCCGGGTTCACGTTGTCGACCACCTCGACGACGCCCACGACACGACCACCCACCTGCAGCGGCACGCTGAGAACGCGCCGGTAGTCCAGGTCCACTTCCACCTGTGAACGGTCCTGCCACAGGCGAAGGTCGTTCACGGTCTGCGGCTTGCCTGTCGTCGCCGCCCTGCCCGCAAGCCCCTCCTCCAAACCGTAGCTGGCGCCGACATAGGGCTCCAGAGGCCCCGTGGCAAAGGCAAGCTTCAGAGTGCCATCGGGTTGGAGCAGGTAGGCGCCGCCAAACCCGGCCCCCATCATCTCGACGGCGCGCCGCGTGATACCGTTCAGCAGCGCAGGCAAGTTCTGGCGCGCGTTCATCTCCATGGATGCCTCCGACAGCACCAGGATCCGCCGGGCGCGCTCCTCCATCTCGTTCTCAGCCGCGGCGCGAGCCCGGCTGGCGGTGGCTGCGGCGATGGCGACGGCCACCCGCTGGTAGTACACCATCCACCCCACCAGGGTGGCCACCACCATGGCGACCCCGAAGGTCAAGACGTAAGGCCCGGTGATGGGAACGGCAACCACGATTCCAATCCACGCCAGCCAGATGACGGCATAGGCCAATGACAGCCAAAACGGCGACAGAATCAGGACGGCGGCGCCGCTCAACACGATCAACGTCATCGTCGTCTGCACGATGTCCTGCGTAGCCCACATATGGAAGAGGGTGTCAGCGGCAACAAGCAGAACGACAGCGGCGCCCAGCGCCGGCGCCGCCTGGGGTCGCGGGCGCATCCGCCTCAGGAGAACGCCGGCCAGCAGAAGGGTGAACGCCACCACCAGGTCGACGATCAACAGGCTCTGCCTCCAGCTCCCAAACAGCCGCATCGCCAGCGGTCCAAGAACTGCCAGCAACGATCCCAGCCCGATCGTAGAAATCCGCAGGCTGACCCAGGTTTCCAGGTTGAGAGCCGCCCGGAGGTCGGGATCCGGAATGCGAAGCCCCTTACTCATGCGTCCTTGCTTCGGGGCGTCTGCAAATGGTGTTTCTTGGGTCGCCATGCCTCATGCATCCTCACCACTCTCTTGCAGCGAGAGCCACTTCCGCTCGTTGGCCACGCTTGCTGGCGCCGGTGTCCAACGAGGACACTATAGCCCTGGTCAATTAAGGGGCGCAATGTCGCATCAGGCTCGTGATCGCAAGACCGGGAACTAAACGCGAACTGACAGCCACGATTCCGCTGTGTCAGAAATGGATTCCAGCGCCAGCAAACGACTAGCAGTTGCACGTAGTCTGCTGCGCTCGCGCTTCGCTGTCGTCTGCCACATGGCCAGCATCGCCTATGCCATCTGGCCAGTATTCGTCGATGCCGTAGCGATCGCTGCTGCCATTCCGCCCCGCATCGCTCTGTCAGGCTGGCTGGCTGCGCCTGAGGGGTGCACCATTGCGCCTGCCCAAGGCTGCCACGACAGCGTCACCGGTGCGTGCACCGACGTTCCTGGTGGCCGGCGCGGCGGCGCCCGTCAGGCGTGGCGCGGCAAGGCGCTCTGCCAGCATCCCAATTTGGCGGCTGAGCAGTGCCCGCGCGTGGGTCATGACAAAGGGCTCACCCCGATTGGCGGCGTGCAGGGTGAGGGAAGGATTCTCAGCCAGGACCGCATCCAGGCTGCGTCCAAACCATTGGTTGATGCTGCGGGCCGAGAGGCCGCCGGTGATCCCTTCCCGGTTCAGCACAAGACGCACTGAAGCCGCTGAGTCCGGATCATGGCGCAGCGCCTCGCAAAGCGAAGCAGACGCCCTGACCGCCGGGATCTCCGGGAGAGCCAACACCACAATGTCCGAGGCAGCGCTCAACACCTCGGAGAGCACTCCGTCCGGCGAGGGACCTGTGTCCACAACGACAAACTGGGCTAGCCCCCGCAGAAGCCCCAGGACGCTGCGCCAATTCTCCGGGCTGAGATCGGCCCGCCGCGCAATCGCCGTGGGCGCCGCCAGGACACGAAGCGAGCTGTGATGGACCTGCAGATGCCCCTGGACGACATCGGCATCCAGGCGGAGCTCGCCTGCCAGAGATGCCAGGGTGCGCTGCGGACGGAGGTTCAAGAGCAGGGATGCGTCCCCCAGTCCGCCGTGAGCCTCGACCAGAATCACATCGTCGGGATGGCGTCTGGCCAGCGTCACTGCCAGGTTGGTCGCCACGGTGGTGCGTCCAATCCCACCCTTGAGGCCCGCGACGGCAATGAGTCTGCTCTGCCGGCCCGGCCCGCGACCCGAGCGAACGCCGCCCTCCTGCGCCACCCGTTGGACCAAGGCGACGAACTGGCGTGCGTCGAACGGAAACAGCACAAAGGCGACGGCTCCGATCAACAACGCCTGCTGCAGCTCCACCATACTGGACGGGGTGGCCAGAGCCAGCAGCGGTATGGCAGGATAGGAACGGGCAAAGCGCTGGACAAGGTCCATGGCGCCGGGCACGTCCATATCCAGGAGAATGACATCCGCAGTGCGCAGGCGCAGCAGTTCGAAGGGCTGGCTGTGGGCGATCGCCGTCGTCAGCGCCCAACCCTGGTCGGCAACGGCTTGCTCTACCTTGTCGGCGCGGTAGGGGTCGTGGGTGCAGAGAACAAGGTGCACGGCTGTCTTCTCCTTCGCAGCTAGTTCAACAGGCGCAAATCGCTGAGACCGAAATCCGTTCCCCCTCCCCCTGCGCTCACGTCACCGGGCATCAGTGCCTTGGAAAAGTGTCCCCACGTACACTTGACCTTGGTGCCATCAGGGCATGCGTTGCAGGAGAAGCCATCCATCGTAAAGATGGCAAAGCCGACAATCGGGAAATAGGTGTTCGAGCCGGTGCCTGACGGCGCGCAGGCATTGCCTGAGGCTGCCCGGTAGACAGGCACCACCACCTTTTTGCCTATCCAGGCCCGCACGTCAGCCTCGACCGGGTTGCATGAGGTGCCGCTTGAGGACTGCACGTGGTCGCCCACGTGCCACTTCCCGGACAGGCCAGGGTTGCGCAGGAAGCTGCTCAGGGCCGGGGTGCTTTGATCCCCGTTCCACGTGAGCCAGCCAAAGGCGCCCGAGGTCTTGGTCGAATCGGCCCAGCGCATGGTGACGGTCTCTCCAGTCGTCCTGATGTCCGTGGCGCAGAAGGTCATCGGCAGCAGATTGCCGGTGCCGATCACGGGTGCGTACGCCACCTCAGAGGTGGCGCTCACCACCACGGAGCGCACCCCCACGGCTCGCGCCAGCCAGGTCGCAACGGTAGCCTGCGTCTCCACGTGAACGCCCTTGCCATCACCCGTCAGCCGCCAGGCGCGCAGACCGGCGTGGTTGGCGGCGACGCTGCGCGTAATCGCCGCCCCATAGTCGCCACCCAGGGCCATGGCGCGCGCGCCCGCCAGAGCCGCCGCATCGGCCGCCGTCTGCATACGACGGTGCTCCAGATAGGCAAAGCCACCATCCGTCGCCAACGAGACGAAGCCGATCAATACCAACATGATCACGGCGACGTAGACAAGCGTCACGCCGGATTCATCCTGGCACTGCCGTAGAGGGTTTGGCATGGGGTCACCGCACTGCCCTTGGGGACGGGGCGCTCGTTTAGTAAAGGGTGTCCATGTGTGTTTCGGCGCGAAGCGGTATCGTCGTCACACCGACCAAAGAGGCAAAACGGGTGGCATAACTGTGCGTCAGCCGCACCGATAGCTCGGTCCCTGCGGTCGGGCTGCCGCTCGCGGGGAACAGGGTGACGGTCGTTGTCCCGGAACCGAGACCGGCAAGACCCGCAAAAGCCAGTTCGGAATCGACTCGAGAAACGGCGCCCGCTCTGTCCGCCGGGTGGAGACTCCAGTAGCGAGCGCCTTCTCGAGAAGCATTTTGCAGCACGATCGCAGTGCGGATGCCGAGGCCGAGGTCAACGGCGCCACCGAGAAGCAGCGCTAGGAGCGGCAACAAGAGCGCCAGCTCAACCAACTCGCTGCCGCGTTCATTTCGGGCCATGCCGTCGCCAGGCCCTGTGTCTGGCTCCCTGCCTTGGAAATGCCGTCGCTGCATCGCGGACTGCTGCGGTCGGATCAACCGCCAAGAGCGCCCGCAATCGTCGCCCACACGCCGGAGATCGCGCCGCTGAGAGCGGCGATGCCGACGATGGCGGCGATGACCACCAGGGCAATGATGAGGGCGTATTCGGCCAGGTCCTGGCCTTCCTCATCGGCGACCTGCAGGCGAGCCAAAAGCATGGTGATGAACTGCGTGATCATGTGGTTATTTCTCCTATGACGAGACAGAGTGGTGGAAAAAAGGAATCGATAGAGGATGAGAATGCAGCGCCGCAGCGCTTCAACTCACTGCGCACTGCAGATGCTCAGGGACGGCTGGGGTCATGGCGCTCTTTGCGAGGCGATCCCACCTCAGTGACTGATCATGCGAGCGCGGCTCGTCAGCGGCACACGGCCTCCGGCGACGAGATCGCTCACCAGCGGCGCCATGAAGACATAGGGATACGTGATCGTCACCTCCACTGTGCTCGCATTGGGCCGCGCAACAGCGATACTCGTCTGCGCGGGATCGAGCCCCGTCATATGGCTCCGGGCTGCGGCCTGGATCTGTGAGTCGGTGACGTTGCTCCCCAACCCCGCGCGTGCGCCCTCTTCGGCTGAGGCCTGCAGAATACTGGCCACGAAGATCAGACGCCCTGCATCGACCAGGCCAAAAGTGAGGACGAGCAGAATCATCAGAGAGGCCGCGAATTCGACCAGGTTCTGACCCTGCTCCGCGCGTTGGCAGGACAGCAACCACCGCAAAACAACCATGGGATGAAGCAGCTCCGGACGAAGGATGGCTACTCGCTTTGCTCCCACGGGTGCCTGGAGGAAGATGGCGCCTGTCGCGTCACCCGACGACCCGTCGAAGTCGCAAACGATTTGCGAACATACGACCCCTGGATGGCCGGCAGCAGGGGAAAGGGACCCCACCCTGCCGGCGACGGCATGTGGAGGCCCGAAAGCTGGTTGCCCAGGGCTTAGAATATGGACGGAGAACGACCCGGCGACGAACGCTACCGGGGGTGGTCAACGTGACCGTAGCCGTCTGCGTGTCGCGTCCGTATTTATTAAGTGTTACTATATTATAAATCTACTTTATATTGTTGTCAAGATATATTAGTGGCAATATAAAAAATGTTCGGCACGCTGTTTGGAGAGCGAAGCGGTGTGCCTGCCGTGCGGGCAGCCCGGCCAAGTATTCGCCGCTTGCGTTCCCTTGTCTGTCGTGCCGGCCACACGAGTCACCGTGCGCAAGCATGCGCCGCACTTTGCAGGCTGAAACGACTTGGTGAGAGGCGTGATTCGCGGGTAACATAAGGCGTTACGTTAGCACCACCGCCCACCTCGGCGGCAGGGTGGCATGCGCCTGCCAGCGCGCCAGGCTCGCTCAGGCCGGTCGAGTCCCCTGCCAAGATTCGCCCCGCGTCCGCCTGGCTAGGACCCGCGGTTTCTGGAGAAGCAATGAGCCCAGTCCTCTTCAATCCCGACACACTGCCAGATGTTCCGCTGCAAGATAGGGGCAGCGGCTACCTGGAAGGCACCCGCCTCTACCTTGTGCGACATGGCGAGTCGATGACCAACGTCTACGAGAACCTCTCGTCCTTCGATCCCAACTTGACCAGCCTGGGCTGGGCCCAGGTACTGCGCGCGGCCGCCTGGATGGCGGCCCATGCGCCTGTCGACGTCGTCGTCACCTCGCCGCTGCGCCGTGCCTACAGCACGGCCCTGGCGATTGCCCACGCCCAGGGACTGGAGCCGGTGCAGGTGCCGGGTCTTGAGGAGTTCAGCCACGACTTCTGGCCGGAGATGCCTGTCCACCATCCCACCCGGCCCTGGTGGGGTCGCAGCGACTGGGAGCCCTCGTTCCAACAGGCGCCCATGTTCGTGGCGTTCCGCGACCGTGTCTATGCCGCCCTGGAACACGTCTTGGAGCGTTTCCCGGGCCAGCGCATCTGCCTGGTCAGCCACGGAGGCACCATGGGTGTGCTGTCGGCCGCCATGGTAGGCAGCGCGCATCTGTCGATCTGGAACCAGAACACCGGCATCAGCCTGTTCGTGTGGCCCGAGTGGCGGCGGTGGCTGGTGCACTTCATCAACCGCACCGAGCACCTCCTCGATCTCGATACAGCTGCCTTCCCGCGCGTCGAGGGCGCCGGGCAGGGAACAAACGGGTTCTCGCTGCTGCCTTCCAATCTCGTCGAACGGTGGAGCAAGGTGCCATCTCAGCCTGAGATCTCCTATTTGGCCAACCGGCTCCGCCGCAGCGACCGCATCCTCTTCCTGCAGCCGCCCGACCTGCTCACGCCCCTCCGGGTCTCGGTGAGGGCGCGCCGCGCCATCATCTGTACCACGAACTTCAGGGGCCTTGAAGAAGGCGAAGCCCGGCGGGCGTTGATGAATGCAAGCCACATCCGCTACGAATACCTCTTCGTCCCGCTCCCGTTTCCCCAGGGCTATTTCGACTACGTTGTCGTGGGCCAGGATTGCGCCGTTCCCGAAGCCGAGATCAGGCGCGTGATGGCGCCAAGCGGCGAGCTCATCGAGTTTGCCGGCAAGAGCGCTTCAGAACCGCAGTACGATGATGCCATCTGAGCTCGCCCAGGCGTCGCCGTCCGCTTCCCGCCGCACAGCCGCGGTGGCGACGGCGCTGGTTCTGGCGGCATTCGCGGTCAGGCTCCTCTGGGCACTGGCGCCGCGCGCCGTCCATTGGGACGAGCCTGACTACCTCATTCTTGCCCGCAATCTCCTGCACGGCGAAGGCTACCGGGTCTTCGGCGTGCCCGACCTGCACATCCCGCCCGTGGCACCGTGGCTCACCGTCCTCACCCTGGCGCTGGGTGCCCCCGTCGACCTGGCGATGGCGATCTGGCATGTGGTGGCCGGCGCCCTGCTCTGCGGTCTGATCTTCATGGCGGGCCGCGAGGTCACGGGGAGTGAGCTTGTCGCCGCCCTGGCGGCGCTCCTGGCCGCGTTTTCACCTGCACTGGCCGTGCGGCCCCTGTATTGGGGCAGTATGACGGAATCCCTGTTCCTGGTCGCGCTCTGGGCGGGTATCTGGGCGGCGTGGCGCCTGGTGCATGCCGGCGGCTGGCGCCCTGCCCTGGCGGCAGGCCTCGCCTTCGGCGCCAGCTACCTTGTGCGTCCCGAGGGTCTGCTCTGGTGGGCTGCGCTTGCCGCCGTCACCCTGGCGCTGGTCCTGCGGCGCCGGCATGGGGGCGCCGTCCTGGCCGTCTACCTGGGTGCCTTCCTGCTGGTGGCTGCCCCCTATTGGATCTACCTGTATCACTACACCGGCCACTTCCTCCTGAGTGGCAAGACCGGCATCACGCTGCTGCAGGCGAATGACACGATGGCAGACGTCGGCACCACCCTCGACAGCACGGGTAGTGAGGTCCTCTGGCTATCGCCCGAACGCTACCAGGTGGGCGTGTCGTCCTTTGCCCTGGCGGACCCCGTTGGCGTGGCGCGCCGCTTTGTCGCCAACGTGCGCAGCACCCCCGGCGTCGTCCTTTCCATCCTGATTCCACTCTACCTGCTCATGTTCATCGCCCTCGGCCTGTGGGCGCAGCCCTGGAACCGCCGCCGGCTCCAGGCCGAAGGTTTCTGGCTGGTGTGCCTGGCGCCCCTCCTGGTCGTACCTTTGACGCACATGCTCTCGCGCTTGCTGCTGCCCCTGGTCCCCATCGCCCTCATCTGGGCAGGCTTCGGCGTGCAGCGCTTCATCACCTGGGGCCAGGAGACGCTGGTGGCGACCCATGCCGTGCAGCACCGCAGCCTGGCCTGGCTCGGGCGCGTCTGGCCGGTCCTGGTCGTCGGCCTCCTGGTGGTTCTCTCGCTGCGTGGCCAGTTCAGCGCTCTGCGCGAGGGCCAGGCCAGCATTGCTCCTTCGCACAAGGAGGCGGGGCTTTGGCTCGCCTCCGCCAGCAGTCCGGGCGATGCCATCATGACGCGCAACACGGAGGTTGCGCTTTACGCCAACCGTCCCCCGGTCGACTTCCCCAATGCCAACCTCGATCGCGTTCTTGCCTATGCGGCGACCCACAACGCCAGGTACCTGGTGGTTGACGACATCGAGCTGCGCCTCGTCCGTCCCCAGCTCGCCTACCTTGCCGAGCCCGCCACGACCCCACCGGAGCTCGAACGTGTGGCAACCTTTCCCGGACAGGTAAGAACAACCTACGTGTTTCGCATCCGAGGCTGACTTCACACAACCCGATCCCCCTGGCGCCCCGCCCGTATTGAACCTGCGATGTCACAAGACAGACTCACCATTCGCGGCGCCCGCGAACACAACCTGAAAAATATCACCGTCGAGATTCCGCGCGACCGCCTGGTCGTGATCACGGGTCTCTCCGGTTCCGGCAAGTCCTCGCTGGCGTTCGACACCATCTATGCCGAAGGCCAGCGACGTTATGTCGAATCGTTGTCGGCCTACGCCCGTCAGTTCCTCGGCCTGATGGAAAAGCCTGACGTTGATCAGATCGAAGGCCTCTCTCCCGCCATCTCCATCGACCAGCGCGGTGCTGGCCGCAATCCCCGCTCCACGGTAGGCACGGTGACAGAAGTCTACGACTATCTGCGCCTGCTCTTCGCCCGCGTCGGCCTTCCCCACTGTCCGCGCTGCGGCCAGCCCATCAGCCGCCAAACGACGGAACAGATCGTGGATGCCATCGCCGGCTACGCCGACCAAAGCCGGCTGCTCATCCTGGCGCCGCTGATCAAGGACCGCAAAGGGGAACACAAACAGGTCTTCGAGGATGTGCGCAAGGCCGGCTTCGTCCGCGTGCGCGTGAACGGCCAGGTCTTCGACGTCAACGAGGAGATCGAGCTCGACCGCTACAAAACACACACGATCGAAGCCGTCGTCGATCGCGTGGTGGTGCGCCACGGCGCCAACGGCGACGGCATGGACCTGAGCCGCCTGGCCGACTCCGTGGAGACCGCCCTCCACCTGGGGGGCGGGGTCATGACCATCGCCGACGTCACCGACCAGGAGCATCCCCTGGACAGGCTCTTCTCGGAACACCTGGCCTGCGCCAACTGCGGCCTGAGTCTGCCCGAGATTGAGCCGCGCACCTTCTCCTTCAACTCACCCCACGGCGCCTGCCCTACCTGCACCGGGCTGGGCACCCAAATGGAGTTTGACCCCGAGCTCATCGTCGCCGATTCCGAGCTTAGCCTGGCCGAGGGCGCCATCCAGCCCTGGTCGAGTGAAACCAGCACTTACTATCAGGCCCTGGTCGAAGCAGCCTGCCACCACTACGGCATCCCCTTTCAGACGTCCTGGAAGCAGCTCAGTCGCAAGCAGCAGGACCTGATCCTCTACGGCAGCAGCCGCAATGACGCCATCCGCGTGCGTTATGTAAATCAGCATGGAATGGAGCGCGAATACCAGACCACCTACGAGGGCGTCATTCCTAACCTGCAGCGGCGCTATCGCGAGACCACGTCAGAGTACGTGCGCAGCGAGTACCTGGAGCGGTACATGACCAACCGCCCCTGCCCCACCTGCGGCGGCAAGCGCCTGCGCCCGGAAGCGCTTGCGGTCACGGTGGACGAACGCAACATCGACCAGGTGACGCGCCTCTCGGTGGATGACGCCCTCCAGTGGGTGACCCATTTGCGGGGCCTGCCTTCGGAGGGTCACTACAACGCGCCCCTGCCCGAGGAGGCGCCTAGTTCGTCGCCGCTTACCCAGCGCGAGTGGTCCATCGCCCGCCAGGTGCTCAAGGAGATTCACGCCAGGCTCCGCTTCATGCACGATGTGGGTCTCGACTATCTGACGATCAACCGCCAGGCGGGGACCCTCAGCGGCGGCGAGGCCCAGCGCATCCGGCTCGCCACTCAGATCGGCTCGCAGTTGACCGGCGTACTCTATATTCTTGATGAGCCGAGCATCGGCCTGCATCAGCGGGATAACGCGCGCCTCATCCGCACGCTCTGCGATCTGCGCGACCTGGGCAACACCGTGCTCGTGGTCGAACACGATGAGGAAACGATGTGGGCTGCCGACTGGCTGCTCGACCTGGGTCCCGGCGCCGGCGAACACGGCGGCCAGATTGTGGCCCAGGGCACGCCGCAAGAAGTGGCCGCCGATCCTGCCAGCCTGACCGGCGCCTTCCTGTCCGGCCGCCGCCAGATTCCCATGCCCGCGCGGCGACGTCCCGGCAGCGGCGAGCACCTTGTGATTCGTGGCGCCACGGAAAACAACCTCAAAAACATCGACGTGCACATCCCGCTGGGCAAGATAGTGGTCGTGACCGGCGTCAGCGGTTCGGGCAAATCGACGCTTGTGGTGGATACCCTCTACCAGGCGGTGGCGAAGCGCCTCTACGGGGCGCATGGCAAGCCGGGCGCCCACGACGCTATTGAAGGTCTGGAGAATCTCGACAAGGTCATCGACATCGATCAGTCGCCCATCGGCAGGACGCCGCACTCCAATCCGGCCACTTACACCGATCTGTTTTCGCACGTGCGGCAGCTCTTCGCCGAACTGCCCGAGTCGAAACTACGGGGATACAAACCGGGGCGCTTCTCCTTCAACGTCAAGGGCGGCAGGTGCGAGGCCTGCCAGGGCGACGGCATCATTCGTATCGAAATGCAGTTCTTGCCAGACGTGTATGTGCCCTGTGAGGTCTGCCACGGTAGGCGTTACAATCGAGAGGCACTTGAAATCAAGTACAAAGGCAAGAGCATCGCCGACGTTCTGGAGATGACGGTAGAGGAGGCTTTGGAGTTCTTCAGCAGCATTCGCGCCGTCCAGGGCAAGCTGGACACGCTGAACCGCGTCGGCCTGGGCTACATCAAGCTCGGCCAGCCCGCCACAACTTTATCCGGCGGCGAAGCACAGCGCATCAAGCTGGCCAAAGAGCTCTCACGCCGCGCCACCGGCAACACTCTCTATATTCTGGATGAGCCAACGACGGGTCTGCACTTTGCCGATGTCGAAAAGCTCCTCAACGTGCTCAGCGACCTGGCCGATCGCGGCAATACGGTCCTGATCATCGAGCACAACCTTGACGTGATCAAGACCGCAGACTGGATCATCGACATGGGTCCTGAGGGCGGCGACAAAGGCGGCCGCATCCTGGTCGAGGGCACACCCGAACACGTGGCGGCGCACCCCAGGTCCTACACGGGCGAGTTTCTGCGCAAGGTCCTGCCTGCCGCCGTCGCCGCGACCACCTTGTGACACTTCGTACGCCCCCCGCCACCCCTCCACGATCGCACTGCCGTCGTTGACCGCAATGACTGCTTCAGTCATCGAGCTGATTTCGTGATCTGGCAGCCGAATCCGTTTACCATCCCGCTGCTGCTGATCGCAGCCTTCCTGGCAGGCATGGCGGTGTTCGCCTGGTGGAGACGACCGGCGGTTGGCGCCGGTCCCACCGCCCTCCTGCTGGCGGCGGTGGCCTGGTGGGCGCTGACCTACGCCCTTGAATTCGCCTCCCAGGATCTTGCCTCGAAGCTGGTGTGGTCACGGGCAAGCTACATCGGCATTGTGCTGGTGCCCGTAAGTTGGCTGGCGATGACCTGGCAACTGGCGCGGCGCGGTCCGCTGCGCCCCCTCCTCGTCGGCCTCCTGCTAGTGATCCCCCTTGTCGTCCTGATGGGGGTCTACACCAACGACCTCCATAGCTTTGTCTGGAGCTATCTGCAGCTTCAGGATCGCGGCTCATTCATGATCCTCGAGGTAGGTCACGGGTGGCTCTTCTGGGTCTACTGGGTCTACGTCGTCGTGGTCCTCGTCGGCGGCGCCCTGCTGCTGGTCAAGCCCTTCCGCTCGGGCGGCGAACAGCTTCGTCGCCAGATCGCCCTGCTTTGGGCGGCGGCAAGCATTCCCTGGATCGGCAATCTGCTCTACGTCAGCGGCCTCAATCCCTGGCCTGCCCTTGACCTGACGGTTTTTGCTTTTGCCATCAGCGCCATGCTCGCCGCCGGTGCCATCCTGCGCTATGGCTTTCTGGATATCTGGCCATATGCCCGGGACCTTGTGGTGGCCAGCATGGAAGATGCCGTCCTTGTCGCCAATTTGGACGCCGGTATTGTCCAGGCCAATCCTGCCGCGGGCACGCTGTTGGGCATGGACCCGAACGAGATGGTGGGCCGGCCGGCCAGTGCCATCATCCCCAGTACGCTCCGAGAAGCGCTGAACACGGACGCCGCCGTCTCTGTGCCGGTGGCATCTGCCGCCCCTACCGCGGAGAGCAGGTGGATCGAAGCACGGCGATCTCCGGTGCGCGACCACAGCCAGCACGAAATCGGCTCTCTCTTCCTGATGCGCGATGTCACGAGGCAGCGCGAGGCGGAGCTGGCGCACCAGAGTGACCAGGCGCGCCGGATTGCAGAAATGCAGGCGCTGTTTGAGACGTCCCTGGCCATCAATGGCCAGGAAAGCCTGGCCAAGCTGCTGCCCGCCATCGTTGAGCGTGCCGCCACCCTGCTCAACACCCGCTGCGGCAGCCTTTTCATGGTGCGGCCCGACCAACAGTCGATTGAGATGGTGGTCGTCCACAATCTCTCTGAGTCCTACGTGGGCTCAGTCCTTCCCTTTGGCGAGGGTATCTCGGGGCGCGTCGCACTAACCCAGAAAACCATGCAGGTGCCCGACTACCGGGCCTGGGAAGATCGGGCCGCCCTCTTCAGTGAGGACCCGTTTCGCCGCGTTCTGGCCGTACCGCTTCACATCGGCGACCGGGTCCTTGGTGTGCTCAACGTCATCGACGACGAGAAGACCGGCGCCTTCGACGACCATGAGATCCGTCTTGTGGAGCTGCTGGCCGAACAGGCGGCCGTCGCTATCGAGAAGACCCGCCTGCTGGAAGCCGAACAAGAGCAGCGCCGCCTGGCCGTGGCGCTCAGGGATACGGCGCTGGCGCTGACTTCGTCGCTCGACCTCAACCAGTTTCTCGATCTCCTGCTCCAGGAGATCAAACGCGTCGTGCCCTACGATGTAGGTAACGTCATGCTCGTCGAGAATGGTATGGCACGGGTGGTTCGCACCCGCGGCGCCGAGCGTCACGGGCAGGCTTCGGCAAGCGATGTCCTGGCGGTGAGGCTCAACGTCCAAACCACGCCCAACCTGCGCCAAATGGCCGCAACGCACCGGCCCCTCATCATCTCCGACGTGGCCGCCGACCCGGACTGGGTGAACATACCAAAGGCGGAACGGATCCGCTCCTGGGCGGGCGCTCCGATCCTTGTGAACGGGGAGACGGTGGCCTTCTGTTCGCTGGACCATGATCAGGCTGGCTTCTATCAGGAGGAACACGCGGCCCGGTTGGCCGCGTTTGCCAGCCAGGCAGGAGCAGCCATGGCCAATGTCCGGCTCTATCGTGATCTTTCCGAGGCGCTCAAGGCCAGGGAGAAGCTCATCAAGAGCGTTTCCCACGAGCTGCGGACGCCGCTTGCCAACGTTCTTGGCTACGCCGAGCTCCTGCACGATCATGTTGTCGCTGACGACGCCCGCATCCAACAGGGATTGAATGTGATCATCCAGCAGGCCACCCGCTTGAAGTACCTGGTCAACCAACTCATCTCCTTCCAGGAGTTCGACAGCCAGTCACTGCACATGGATGCCATCGCCATCGCGCCCTGGTTGGAAACCCAGAGTCCAACCTGGCTGCCTCTCCTCGATCGCAAGCACCAGGTGCTGGAGATGAACATCCGGCCCGATGTGGGCTCGGTGCACGGCGACCCTCGCTACCTGAACCAGGTCATCTATCATCTCCTGCAAAATGCAAGCCAGTTTAGCGCCGATGGAGCTCACATCAAGCTCGATTCCTGGCCGATGGAGACCCAGGATGGGCCGGCGGTTGCCATCGCCGTCCGTGATCAGGGTATTGGCATTCCCGCGGACCACCTCCCGCGCGTCTTCGGTCGCTTCTACCAGGTCGCTGACAGTGAGGGACCGTCGAGCGGCGGGCTTGGGCTGGGATTGGCCATCGCCCAGGAGATCATCGCTCTCCACGGCGGGCGCATCTGGGCTGAGAGCCCCGGTCGCAACCTCGGCGCCACCTTCGTGTTCACGCTTCCCCGCCTGCAACCGGACCCAGGCTGATTCCGACTCCCATTCCCACCCTCAATGCCAACCATGAAAGCAAATCCTCGCCTCATTCCACTCCTCTGTGCCGCCGTCCTCCTCGTCGTCCTGGCGCTGGCGGCGTCCGGATGCGGCAGCCAGCCGGCGGCCACGCCGACCCCCACCAAAACCCCGGTCCCAGAAGCGACGACGCCGCCGACGCCGACGCCAACGCCTCCGCCGACGAACACCCCCGTCCCGACGCCCACCCCGGTCGGGACCGACACGCCGACACCCGTTCCCACGCCCACGCCGACGGCCACAGCCGACCCCAACGTCATCAATCCGGCCCTGGACCCCGGCGTCTCCCCGTTCACCGGTGAGCGTCTTGACCCGACGGTCCTGCAGCGGCGCCCCCTGGCGATCAAGATCTCCAATGATGAGATCGCCCATCAACGCCAGGCGGGGCTCAACAAGGCCGATATCGTGGTTGAAAGCCGCGTCGAGTACAACTACACGCGCTTCACCTCCTTGTTTCAGAGCCAGGATGCCCCGCGCGTGGGCACCATTCGCAGCGCTCGCCTGATCGATCGCGACCTCCCCGTCATCTTTGACGCCGTCCTCGGCTTCTCCGGCGCCGTCAAGGACGTGCGCGACCAGCTTTACAATTCGGACCTGAAGGACCAGATCATCGAACAGGCGCTCAACGGCCCCTCCTACTTCCGCGACACCACCTGGGGACCGCCCAACAACCTTTTCGTCGATACCTCCGTTCTCCGCCGGACAGCGGCTAGTCGCGGCTGGAACACACCTCCCAAGCCAACGCTCAAAACGGTCTTCAGCCAGGCCGCGCCCGCCGGCGGCAAACCCGCAGCAGCAGTCAACATCCCCTACCCTGTGCTGCCCGTGCGCTGGCAGTACGACGCCGGCAGCGGCCGTTGGCTGCGGTGGGCCGGCGGCAGCCCCCACATCGACCAGGCGACGGGCGAGCAGGTCAACGCCGTCAATGTCGTCGTCATCGGCGCCAATCACGTCGTCACCCTGATTGTGGAGCACGGCACCGACCGCCTGGGCGAGGGTCAGAACTGCCGGAACTGCTCGGTCGAGGAACAGATCTGGGGAGAAGGTCCCCTGAAGATCTTCCGCGATGGCCAGGTCTTCGAAGGCAAGTGGGTGCGTGACGAACGTAACGCCCCTTTCCGATTTGTCGATGCCAACGGCAACGACCTTCCCCTCAAGCCTGGTAACAGTTGGTGGCAGGTCGTGCCCCTTGACATGAAGGTCACATCCAACTAAGGACATATCACCGGGGAGGCCGGCATGCTGGCCTCCCCGGTCACTCGGCGCCGGCAGCGTCAGGGCATTGGGTTGGCAGACGCACGGCGGCGGAGAGCCCACCAGGGTGGGGAAGTCGGGACCGCTCGAAAAGCAGGAGCGTGCCGGCTTGGCATCCCGCGCCAGGCGGATTAGAATCAAGCCATCGCCATGCCAAATGGCAGAGTCTACATGGTCTTCAAGGAGGAAGAACCAACATGACTGCGACGAAGCGTCGGTACAGTGCGTCGGACGTGGCCCGGGCCCAATTCAACAAAGCGGTTCGCTACCTGAATCTCGACAGCGACATGGTCGAGTATCTCGTCACGCCGAAGCGCGAGCTTATCGTTCACTTTCCGGTGGTGATGGACGACGGCCGCATTCGCATGTTCACCGGCTATCGCGTGCACCACAGCACGGTCAAGGGCCCCACCAAGGGCGGCATCCGCTACCATCCAGACGTCACCCTCGACGAGGTGCGGGCGCTTGCCATGTGGATGACCTGGAAGTGTGCCCTGGTCAACATCCCCTACGGCGGCGCCAAGGGCGGGGTGCAAGTCGATCCCAAGCAGTTGACGCGGAACGAGCTGCGCCATCTGACGCGGCGTTATGCCACCGAGATCAGTATCCTGATCAGCCCGGAAGGCGACGTTCCGGCGCCGGACGTGGGCACCAATCCGGAAGTCATGGCCTGGATCATGGATACCTACTCCATGCATCGCGGCTACAGCACGCCCGCCGTCGTGACGGGCAAGCCCATCAGCATCGGCGGTTCGCAGGGCCGCATCGAGGCCACCGGCACTGGCGTGATGTTCACCGCGCTCGAGGCCATGCGCCATCTGCGTCTCGACCCGAACAACACACGGGTGGCCGTACAGGGCTTCGGCAACGTGGGTTCCGTGGCGGCCCTGCGCCTATGGGAACAGGGCTGCAAGATCGTCGCCATCAGCGACGTCAACGGCGGCATCTATGCCGCACGCGGCCTGAACGTGCGCGACGTCCTGCGCCACCAGAAGGAGGCCGGCACGGTCACCTCATATAACGAAGCCGATGCCATTGACAATACCGAGCTGCTCACCTGCGACTGCGATGTGCTGGTCCCGGCTGCCCTGGAAGGCGTCATCGACGAGTTGGTAGCGCCCGGGGTCAAGGCCAGGCTGATCGCCGAAGGCGCCAACGGTCCCTGCACCATCGAGGGCGAAGACATTTTGCTGGACAAAGGGGCAACCTTCATCCCCGACATTCTCTGCAACGCCGGCGGCGTCACGGTGTCGTACTTCGAGTGGGTGCAGGACCTGCAGGGCTTCTTCTGGACAGAAAACGAGATCGTCGACCGCCTCCGCCGCATCATGTTGGAGAACTTCCACGCCGTGTGGGAGACGGCCCTCGAGAAGCGCATCGACATGCGCACGGCGGCCTATACGCTGGCCATTGGCCGGGTCGTCGAGGCCATCAACGTCCGGGGCATCTACCCCTGAGCGCCGGACCGGGCGCCCCTCCCAGCGTCCCGTCCTAACGAACCTGGAGCGGGTGCAGGTCGACGGCGTCGCTGCCGCCGTTGACCTGTGCCCGTCGTCCGTCCGCGCGGCTGTAGAGCCCGACCCGCCACGTATAGTCCCCTGGAGGCAGTTCGACCCGGTACGGCTGCACAAGGATATCGCCAGGCCACCAATCTCGGCTGAGCAGGGCCATGCCATCGGCTTGGGCGACGCGCTCGCCGCTGTCGTTGAGCACGTGGTTGAACGCTGTGTAGTCCCCGCTCTTTACTGCCGCCGGTGGATCAAGGACGCGCCAGAAGAGCGTCACATCCACCGTCCTTGTTCCCTGGTCAGAGGAGCCGCTGGCACCCGTTGGCGCTTCCGGAAAGGCGTAGCCCAGGAGCTGCAGGCCGGCATCGAACGTAGGCGGCGGCTGGAGCGCCGTATAGGCTAGTCCCGCCGCGCCCGCTGCCGGCAGGCGATAGAGCCGGGCGGGCGGCACCCCGGCGGCCAGCTCACCCTGCCAGACCTCTTGTCCCAGGCGGGCCAGGGGCGCGCCGGCATCCGGGGCCGACAGCGCCCATAGATAGAGGCTGTCAACGCTGTCGGACAGCAGCAGCGGCGCCGGCGTTGTCGGTGCCAGAAAACGAGCATACGGCGGGCTTCCGATCAGACTGGCGACAACGGCAGGCTCGTGCTCCTGTCCCGGATCGATGCCATTGACAACCACTTTCACCTGGTCCGTGCCCGCGGCCTGTGCCCATTGTCTGGCAAGAGCCAATGTACTCTGCCAGCGCTTGAGGGGGATGCCGGCAGCCGCGCTGCCCGCCCCACCATCCCAGGCGCTGAGGACGCCGGCGTAGCTTGCCGCCCAAAGCAACACAAGTGCCGCGACAGCAGCGGCCCCGGCTGCATGGACCCAGCCTTTGGCTTCTGGGCTCCGGCGCCTGGTACCGGCCATCAGGCCATCCGCGCCCAGGGCCACGTACAGTGCCGGCAGGGGCAGCAGCGCCGTCCAGTACTGAGGGTACACCCGCAGCGGGCCGAAGGCCAGCGCCAACAGCGGACCCACCGTCCAGGCAAGCAGCAGCTTGCCTCCGTCCCGGCGCCGCGGCGACCGCAGCCAGAGAGCAGCCCTGATGAGGCCAAGCAAGGCCAGGAGCAGCACCAGCCAGCTTGCCAGTTCGGCGGTGCGCCAGAGGAGCGTAGCGTCGGCACGCAGACCGACGAGGCTGGAAAGCCCCGTGCCTCCCAGCACCTGGCGTGCGAACAGCCAACGCTCCGTTCCTCCCGCAGACCTGGCGGCAGAAGCAGCCGGACTGTTGAGCCCGCCACCCTGCCCAGCCAGGGCGTAGGCATAGGGCGCCAACAGCAGGGCAGCGACGAACACGCCCGCCGCCATGAAACGCTGGGCCCAACGCCGGGGTGCAACCAGGAGAGCGCCAAGCCAACTCAACGCCTGGACCAGCGCCAGAACGTGGCTCAGGAGCTGCAGCGCCGCCAGGATGGGGAAAAGCAGCGACACCCGGCGTCTGGCAGCCACGACGACCTCCCAGGCCACCCACAGCAGGGCAACGCTGAACACCACCTGGATATGCGCCCAGAGCTTGCGGTCGTAGGCCACCAGCCAGGGGTTGCACGCCATGTACAGCCCGGCCAGCACTGCCACGCGCTCGCCCCCGACGCGACGCCCGAGTCCATAGGTGAGGGCCACCGCCAACACGCCGAGGCTGCCCAGGAACCAGACTGCCGCCTCGGGACGCCGGGCAATGCCGACGAGCGGAAGCGCCAGGAGGTAGACGTCGAAGGCCGACCGCGGCAGGCCCAGGGTCGTCCCACCGCTGAGCAGGGGCCAGCCGCCTCCCCGTGCCACGTCGAGGGCCAGGCTGGCGATGTGCGCTTCGTCGTACTTGTACTCAACCAGGCCGGGCTGCATCCATCTGAGACCGGCCGCAAGCGCCAGCAGCCCCAAGACCACCAGGCGCGAGCTTAGGCGCCCCCTGGCGAGTGCCTGTGGCGCGCGCCGACTGTCTCCGGCCTTGCCATACATAGCGCCGATCATACCGCGCCGGGGGCCAACGGCCAATTCCGCGAGCAGTTAGGGGCCGTGGACGTCTCCCCTACTGCCGTTTTCACCCCGCTTGTCTGCCGTGGTATGATGCCGCCTTCTTTCACATCCTCTCTGCTGTTGGCCCCACGCACATGGGAGCACCAACGGAGGCGTCATGAACAAATACCACATCTGGACCATCGGCTGCCAGATGAACGTCGCCGACTCCACGCACGTCGGCGCTGAGCTGGAGAAGCTGGGCTACGAACCCACCAACGATGTCGATGCCGCAGACGTCATCGTCCTCAATACTTGCGTCGTCCGTCAGAGCGCCGAGGACAAAGCCCAGGGCAAGTTGGGCGCGCTCAAGCCCTGGCGCAAAGCCCATCCCGATCGCACCCTTGCCCTGATGGGCTGTATGGTCGGGGTCCGGCCTTCGCCGAAGCTGGTCGAGGCCTACCCCTGGGTCGACGTCTTTATGGCGCCCAGTGAGGCCGCGCCGCTGGTCGGGCATCTGCGCAGCCGGCTGATCGAGGAGGAGTTGGCCGCGATCGAGATGCAGCAGCTCAGGAGCCGCCACGAGCTTCAGGATGGCGCCTACCCCACGGCCTCGATCAAGCACCTGGCCCTGCTGGGGGAAGCGCCGGTTGCGGCCAACGTGCCCGTCGTCTACGGCTGCTCCCATGCCTGCACTTTCTGCATCATCCCCTTCCGCCGCGGTGTGGAACGCAGCCGTCCCCTGGCTGAGATCGTCTCCGAGGTCCGCGGTCTCGTTGCGCAGGGTGTGCGCGAGGTCACGCTGCTCGGCCAGATCGTCGATCGGTACGGCTATGACCTCGACGGCGAGACCGACCTCACGGCGCTGCTCGAAGCCGTCCACGCGGTCGACGGCCTGCTGCGCATTCGCTTCCTCACCAGCCACCCCAACTACCTGGACGACAGGCTGCTCGAGGCGGTCGCCGCCCTGCCCAAGGTGATGCCCCACATCGAGGTTCCGATCCAGGCCGGCGATGACGAGGTGCTGGCTCATATGCGGCGCGGCTACACTGTCGATGACTACCGCCGCCTCGTCGCCCGCATCCGCCACATCGTACCCGGCGCCGCCATCCATACCGACGTGATCGTCGGCTTTCCCGGCGAAACCGCAGCGCAGTTCGAGGGCACTTACGATATCCTCGAGGAGCTGCATCTCGAGAAGACCCACATGGCCCGCTACAGCCCTCGCCCCGGCACGGTGAGCGCGCGCAAGATGGACGACGACGTCCCCGATGCCGAGAAACACCGGCGGCTTGCCCTGCTCGAGGCCCAGCACGAGCGCATCAGCGGCGAAATCAACGAGCGCTGGCAGGGCGCCGCAGTCGAAGTCCTGGTCGAGGAGAAGCACAAAGGCAAGTGGCGCGGCCGGACCCCCCAGAACCGGCTGGTGTTCTTCGAAGACAGCCGTGACCTGCGGGGCCAGCTCGTTCCGGTGCAGATCACCTCAACCAGTCCCTGGGCCATGCAGGGCTTGGCCACTGACGCGCCCACCCCCACCTGAAATCTCCCTTCGCCATGTCACCGCGAGCGCAGCGAAGCAGTCTCCAACGCGTCCACTGAAGGCTCGCCGCGACAAAACATACAAGAAAAGGCCCCGGTCGTGTGACCGGGGCCTTTGTCATAGTGACCAGATCGGCAGGGACGTCCTAGAACCTCACCAGCAAGGCACGTGCAGCTTCTGGCCGTTGCGGATCAGGTTAGCGTTGCGGATGTGGTTCATCTCTGCCAGGGCTTTGACGGTGGTCTGGTAGCGGGCAGCAATGCCGCTCAGCGTGTCACCACGATGGACGACATAGATGCAGGCGGGAGGCTGGCCGCCGTGATCGTCGTGATGTCCCCCATCCTGGGGCAGCACAGGGCGGCACTGGTGCAGCTCAACGGCGTCGAAGTCGAAGTCCACCTCGCGCTCCTGCGTCGCCCACTTCTTCAGGCCGAGCAGATACAGCAGCATATCCTTGTCCGAGGCCACGAACTGCGTCGTGTAGCTGCTGTAGGCGCCGGGTGCCTTGCGCTCGTAGATGGCGTTGATGGGGATACCCGTCCAGCCGGTGAGATCGCCGGCATTGGCGATCGGCATCCACCCGTTGCGGTAGCCCCAGTAGACTTCGTAGCGGTTGGGATCCTCGTCGTTATGGTTGCCATCCTCGCGAATCATGGCCTTGAGGCTCAACTGATAGGTCGCGCCAGGCTTCAGCCCGCTCACTCGCTGGAAGATGCCGATCATGCGGTCCTTGTCAGGCTCAACCGTCAGCTTCCGGGAGTTGATCTCCAGGAGCTGCGCGTGCTGCCCTTCGGCCACCACCAACGGCCACATATCGTCGTAGTAGCCATAGTTCGACTGACCGCCGTTGTTGTAGGGCGCCCAGTAGCTGGCAGTGCCGTACGGGTCAAAGCCGGACTCGAAGTTGCCGTTCCACAGCAGGTTGGGACCATCGCAGACCACCTGCGCCACGGGGGTGGGAACCGGGTGCTTGCCGCCGGGCACTTTCACCTTCCAGACAGGCGGCACGTGCGGCACATGCGGTCCCGGCACAGGACCCACCAACGCTACGTTGTCGATGTCGAAATCGACCTCGCGATTCCAGTCGCCCCACTTCATGCGGCCGGCGATGAAGATCGTGAGGGTGTCACTCTGCGCAGTGACGGTCAAATGCACAGGGTAGTAGCCCGTGGGATTGACGCGATCCTGGATGGGTCCCACGTTGACTTCCTGGGTTTGCGCATACTGCCACACCCCGCCGCCATCATGGGAGAACCCGACCAGCATGACATAGCGCCAGGGATCACCGCCGCCCTGCAGGTCATCGGCCCTGATCAAGGCCTGGAACGTAAGGTCATAGGTCTGGCCTCTGACCACCTTGACGGTCTGGAAGATGCCAGCGGTGCGACCCTGGTCACCGAAATCCTTCTTGGTGTTGACCTCGATGAGCTGGGCGTTCTTGCCGCCGGCAACGACCCTGTCCCACTGGTCATCGTAGAAGCCGTAGCCGCCGCGGCCGCCGGTGGTGAAGCAGCCCCAGCCGTTGCCGACCATCCCACAGCCATCGACGGCCCTGAACCCACCCTCAAAGCCGCCGTTGACAAGCAGATCGGCCACAGGCGCAGTGCCCGCCATCGTCGTGACGGCAGCCACCACCAACATCAGGATGAACGCAGCCGCCATCGCGACCGCAAGCTTGCGCTTTGATGATTTCACGACGTACCTCCTAAGCAGGCATGCAAAAAAGGGGGGGAAAGCCGGTACGCAACGATTGGCCGCCATGCCACATTGAGGCGCGAAAAACCCTATTTGCGACAAAGTGTAGCAGTGCAGGATCACCATGTCAAGAGGCAATCAGGTGACATAGCGCCCATTTTGCGTCCTTTCCTGCGCGATCACCCTGTTGGCAAGGTTCCGGCGCATGGTTCCTACAACTATTCAAGACGCGTACCGTTCCAAAAAGATACGCGGTCCCGCTTCACCCTCTTCCTACGAGGCGGCAGCCTGCTTCTGAGCGAGCACCCGCTGGTATGCCTGCATCGTTTGGGCGGCGACGCGCTTCCAGGTGTACTGTTCCTCGACCACGAGTTGGGCGCGCCGGACCCGCTCCGCCGCCGCCTCCGGCTGCTTCAGCACCGAAAGCAGACACTCCATCAGCGAGGCCGCCGACCCTGGCTCCGCCACGAGGCCCGTTACGCCAGCGGTGACGACTTCCGCCAATCCCCCACCGCCGACGACCACGGGAACACCCGCCGCCATCGCCTCAAGGGCCACGATCCCGAACGGTTCGTAGCGGCTGGGAAACACCGCTGCATCCGCCACCGCATAGAAGCGGTCGCGCGTTTCATCGTCAATGTACCCCACGAGCTCAACGCGATCCTGGAGGCTGAGGGCCGCGATCTTGTAGACGAGGTCCTGCCGCATGCTTCCGGTGCCGGCGATGACGGCGCGCACCCCTGGGACATGGTCGCGCAGCATGTGCACGGCATCCACCAGGACGTCGGGCCCCTTCTCCCACACCAACCGCCCCACATAGAACAACAGCGGCTCATCCGGGGCCGCATACCGCTGGCGGAAATCCTGCAGCTTGCGCCGCCGCCTGCGCAGCCCGTGGAAGCCGCTGCTGTCGATGCCGTTGGGAATGACCTCCACCCTGTCTGCGTTCGCCCCCAGGTTCTGCAGGATCTCGGCGCGCATGAACTCGCTTGTGGTGATCACCAGGTCGGCGTTGCGCGCCAGGTGCACCTCCGCCAGGTGGATACGGCGGCTGAGATCGACTGTGTTGACCGCGTCCCGCACGCGGCCGGATTCCGTGGCATGGATGGTGACCACCAACGGCAGATCGTGCTGGTTGTGAAGCAGGTTCGCCGAATAGCCCACCAGCCAGTCATGCGCATGGACAAGCCGGAAGTGCGCGCCTGCGGCCATGCGACCGATGACGTAGTCGCTCAAACGGTCGTTCATCACCCAGACCTGATGGTCGTAATCCGGACCGGCTTGGGGCCGCTCGGCGTCGACCCTGTGGACGTAACCATAGCGGCCCAGGCGTTCGGAACGAGGCCAAGAGGCATCAAAGGCGGGTAGCACCAGATCGACAGGCATCAGGTTGCTCAGCGCCGGGACAAGGCCCCGGATGTGAGCGCCCAGCCCGCCGACGCGATTAAATTTGTACTCTGTGGCAAGCACTGCCACTCGTGGCGCAGACTTCGAGCCGGTCATGTTCAGTTTCCAAGGGGCTGGCAGCAGCGGCCGTCCTGCCTCACAAAGAGGTGGATGGACGGCGAGGCAACACGGTTCATGGCGGCAGCAATCGCCGCCCGACTGCGATGCTCGGAGATAAGCTTCAGGGCTTCGCCGGTCGCCGCATAAGCAAGCCGGGCCTGCGGATTGGGAGGAGCGCCCGTCGCCTGTGCAAAGGCGGCGACAAAGGCATCCGGGGACGTTTCCGGGGCAGCAGCAGCCCAAACCAGGCCGTTTGCGGCAGGGCCGGCCCAGGCCGCAAATGCTTCCTCACCGGCCACGGCGCCGGCAGCCGGCACAAGTTCAGGCCGTAAGCGCCGTTCCTCGGCCAGCGTCAGGGGATCGCCGAGCCAGAGGGTGGTCGTCGTGATCGGCGCCTGCCAGGCAGCGATGGCACCGGAGGCGCGCTGCGCCAGGGAGCGTTGCACCTCTTCAACGGTGCCGGCATAGGGAGCAACGCCCGCCCCCACTGCTTCCGGCAGGGGGGCCAGGCTGATCACGGGCAGCGCCTGGGTCTGGAAGCTCTGGACCGCGGCAAGGGCCGTCTGTCCCTGGGGCGGCCCAAGGGCCACCAGCACCTCAGGATCGACAGCCAACTGCGCCGGCAGCCTGGCGGCCAGGTCAGGACTGCCGTCGTCATTGAGAGCGACCAGCTCGACCTTGGGCTCGGCGCTGCTCTCATTCCACTGCTGCAGACGAAACCGGACCGCGGCCAGAGTGTCGTAGCCAAGCGGGCGTGAGGGTCCCTCAAAGGGAGCGATCAGGCCCAGTTTGACTACCTCCGGCGCGCCCTGGGGCCGGCAGGCTGCCGTAAGCAGCAGCAGTACGAGGAGTATGCCGCCCCTGCGCATGGTGCGTGCAAGGCAAGCGCCCTCAGGCCGCAAGCGCGGCTCGCTGCCCCGCCCATGGGAGGCGCACAGGGTCTTGCGGCCGTCGTTTCCCAAGAGCAGTAGCTTCAAGCAGAAAATGTCCTCAGGGCTTGTAGCGCTCGACGTTGCCCAGGTGCTCGGCGCCGGTTTCGGCAAAGACATGGGCGCCGCCGCTGCTGGCAACGAAGTAGCAGTAACGGGTGCTTGCCGGCGAGATCGCCGCCTGGATGGACGCCAGGCCGGGGCTCGCGATGGGCCCCGGCGGCAGACCGGGGTAGACATAGGTATTGTAGGGCGAGTTGATCTTCAGGTAGTCCTCGACCTTCTCCACCGTCGGCCACCATGTCTTCAACGCTTCGCTGTAGCCCATTGCGTACTGCGCCGTGGGGTCGGCCTGGAGATAGCCAAAGACCTGGCTCGCACACGTTTCGCCCAGGCGGTTCAGATAGGTCGAGGCGATGATCGGGCGCTCCTCCGGCAGCACCGCCTCACGTTCCACAATCGAGGCCAGGGTGAGAATCTGGTGGAAGGAAAGCCCACTGGCGGCCACGCGATCGCGCATCGGCTGGTCGACGCGGGACTCCAGGTCCTCGAACATGATCCGCAGTACGACTTGAGGCGTCGTCCCCAAAGGGAAGCGATAGGTGTCAGGAAAGAGATAGCCCTCAAATGAGGTGCCGGTGGGCTTGTCCTTGAGCAGGGGGTACTCGGGCAGGCCTAACAAGGCGAGGTCGCCGGAACGGACTGCGGCCAGGAATGCAGCGGCATCGACCACGCCCTTGTCCTCAAGCACCCGGGCGATCTCCTCGGCGCGGCGTCCCTCGGGAATTCGCACCTCGACATCACGAGCTTGGGCGCTCTGCAGCGCCTCCGTGATCTCCGGAACGCTCATCGCCGGAGAAAGCAGAAAGTCGCCTGCCTCCAGCTTCTGGTCGATTCCGTTCAGGCGCATGTAGAGCCGGAAGATCGAGGCGTCGCGGATGAGTCCCTCGGCCTGCAAGCGCTCGGAAATGTCGAAGCCTGTCTCCCCCATCGCCACGTGAAACGGCCGGGGAGAACCGTTGGGATCGACCGGCTCCACAACGCTGGCGCGGTTGAGGTTGAGGTAGAACTGCATCACCTGGTCTTCGAGATTGCCCGGGTTCAGAGAACGCCAGGGTGCGTCGAGGTTGCGGACCAACTGCCGGGAGTCTTCGGACCGGTAGGCTGCTGACTGGCCCTCCGTCCACTGCGCCGCCAGATAAGCGACCGCCGCGACACCGGCGATGGTGGCGACGAAGAGGAGGAGGCGGGGGAAAGCTTGAATGATGCGCATGAGAGAAGGCTAGGACGCCTGTACGGGACTCGGGTGACCGGAGCGCAAGGGCGAGTCACCTGCCGCCCGCTCGTCGAAAAAGGATTGGAGAATGGTGGCGGCGGCGACGTCATCATTATGCGGGCGCCGCCGCCCCTGGTCAATCTGCTGCAGGATCTCATCCGCAGCAAAGGAGCTCAAACGTTCATCCCAAAATACCACGGGCAGCGGCAGTTGGCGCTGCAGGTGCCTCACAAAGTTGCGCACACGCTGCGCCTGGAATCCCTCGCTGCCGTCCATGTTGTAGGGCAGTCCGACCAGCAGGTGGGTTGCGTCAACCTGGGCGGCGAGGCGCGCCAGCGCGGCGTTGTCCTCCCGCTTCGAACGTCGCATGATGATTGCCACGGGTCTGGCCAGACCGGCGCTGTCGCTGCCCGCGGCCACGCCGATCCGGCGCTCGCCGACGTCCAGGGCCAACCAGGTGATCATGGTCGCAGTACGCGAACGGTGATACGCGTCGGAATGTAAGGGAGCCGTCCCAGCCAATCGTGGTCGAGCGTAATGGTGGGCGCCGAAGCCAGGTCAAAGCGCCTGGCCAGGATGCCGGGGGCTTCGGCCAGGGAAGCGCCCGCCAGCAGGCTGCGAACGTCACCGGTGCGAATGGGAACAAGCGTTTCAGCGCTGGCGGTCTGCGTAAAGGACACGGCCTCTTCGTCGAACCGGTTGTACGTGGGCTTGCCAAGCTGGATGCTCTCTTCCAGCAGGTAGTGGTCAGCGGGAATGCTCTCGCGCAGCGTCTGTTCCGCCAGGTCGTTGGCGCCGGCCAGGTCGATCGCCATCCCGCGTGCCAGGAGCTGGAGCTGCAGGCCGACGTTGTCGGCGTGTTCGCCCGCGAAGCGGTCATAGGTCTCGGCGAGGGTGAAGGTCTTGACGGTCTCCGGCGGGATGTACTCGCCCTGGCGGAGGCTCTGGCCCAGCGACGCATAGGCCTGCCGCTGCAATTCCTCCTCGAGCTCCCCCCGGGCGCGGTCCTTGTCGGCCTGGGTCACAACCGTGATGTCGGCGACGGACCCACCGCCGGTGGGGGCCTCGTTGGTCACCCGCACGCTCAAGCCAAGCGCGCCCTCCACCTCGTTGATCGTTGAGGCGGGCACATTGCCCACGCGACCGGACTCCACTGCCTCGACCGGGGCCGTGGTCCTCTGCCCGATGCCGGCAGGCACCGTCACCGTGATGCCCTGGGTGATTCGAAACGCCACGTTGTCGCCGGTGGTCGTACGCACCGTGGTGCCGGCCGGAACCTGCACCTCGCGGGCGGTCTTGTTGATCAGCGTCACCGTGCCCGTCGCCTTGGCCGCAGGCGCAAAGTCCGAGCCCGTAGCCTGCGCTGTCGTGGACCCTTCGACGCGGGCCTGAACGAGTCGTGCCGGCACCACCTTGTTGGTCAGGTCCGGCGCCTCGATGCCGGTCTGGGCGGAGATGTCGATGGAACTGACAAGGCGCGTCCGCGCCGGGGTGATGGTCACCGTGGCACGCGGGAGCAAAAAGGCGCCGGCGCCGACAACCGCCGCCGCCAGGATGACCGTTACCAGCAGGTAGCCCAGGGCACGGAGCCAGCCGTGGCGCTTGCGCCTCCGCGTGCGGCCGTCCAACACCGTCCGGCCGCCGACCGTCACCACACTCGGTCCCGCCAGACCGCGACCCACCTTGGCCGGCGGCGGCACGACGAATGAGCGGGCGATGCCGGGAGAAGGTAGGGGTGCTTCAGGTTTGGGATAGCGCCAGCGGCCCTCGGCCTTCGCCGCCGTCGCAAAGGTCGGGATGCGAGCAGCGCGGGCCCACTGTTTAGTGTCCCTGTCGCCCGTCACCAGCCCAACCTGGACCTGGGCGGCGTCAGCCTCGCGTCTGAGGACCTGCAGCCTCACTTCTGAGGCGAAGTCATCGTCCGCGTCTGGCAGCACCAGGAGCACGCGGTCCCCCGGGGCAGCCTCGCGCAGCGCCGCCACGGCAGCCGCGAGCGTCGCCGGCGAGGATAGTTCAATCGTGTGCAAAGTCATGAGTGAGGCTAGATCATGCCTGCCAGGGCGGCGTGCGCCGCCGCCAGGGCGGCCTCGAGCTGGCTGCTGTCCTTGCCGCCGGCTTGCGCCATGTCAGGGCGTCCGCCGCCGCCGCCGCCGATCAGCGGGCTGAGGGAGCGAACGAGACGGTCGGCGCTGACGCCGCGCTGGACAAGGTCAGCGGTCACAGCCACGATCAGGGTAGGCTTGTCGTTGAGCACAGCGCCTAGTACGACGACGCCTGCGCCCAGTTTGTTCCTGAGATCATCGGTCATCAGGCGCATAGCATTGATGTCCGGCACCTCAACACGCGTCGCCAACAGCTTCACGCCTTTGACGTCCTGGGCTGCATTCGTCATGCTTTCGGCCTGGCGGCTCATGGCCTGCTGGCGCAGACGCGCCAGCTCGCGCCCCATGTCGGCGATCTGCTCCTTCAGTTCCTGGACCTTACCCTCCAGGGCGTCAGGCGGAACATGGAGTGACAGAGACAACCGGTGCACGATCGCCAGGCGCTCACGAGCGTGGGTCTCCGCGGCCTCCCCGGTCAGGGCCTCGATGCGACGCACGCCCGCCGCCGCCGAACCTTCGGAGGCGATCAGGAAAGACCCAATCTGGGCCGTGTTCTGCACGTGCGTGCCGCCGCAAAGCTCATAGCTGCAGAAATGGTCGCCAGGAACCGAAACATCGGCCCCGCAGTCGCCCAGGGTGACCGTGCGCACCACGTCGCCGTACTTCTCGCCAAACAGCGCCGTGGCGCCTTCGGCCAGGGCTTGCTTCAGCGGCTTCTGTTCGATGCGCAGCGGATACGAGGCCAGAATGGCCTGGTTCACGGTGCCAGCGATGTGTTCAAGCTGCTCCGGGGTCACGGCGCCCTCATAGGTGAAGTCGAAGCGCAGACGGTCGGGCGCCACCAGGGAGCCGGCCTGGTGCACCTCACGCCCCAGGTGCGTACGCAGGGCCTCGTGCAGCAGATGCGTTGCCGTGTGATTGCGCATGATGCTCCAGCGGCGCTCAGCGTCCACGGCTGCCTCGACCGAGTCGCCCGCGTGCGCAGCGCCGCCTGCCAGCGTCGCCCTATGGATGACCAGTGCTGAGATGGGCCGCGCTACCTCGCTGACCCGCGCCGTCCAGCCCGCCGCCCGGACCTGGCCGGCGTCGCTCACCTGGCCGCCGGAACTGACGTAGAAGGGCGTCTCCGCCAGGATCAGCTCGACGGTTTCGCCGGCGCCTGCCGACTCGACCAGCTCGCCGTTGCGCAGAATGCCCAGGAGCTGCGTCGCCACCGCCAGCTCGCCGTAGGGGTCGTAGTCGACGCCCTTCTCAGGCAGGGTCCCGCGCTGCTGCAGCTTGGCCAGCACTGCCGCATACTGCTCAGCGCCGGCCGCATAAACCGCCTCGCTGATCTTGCCCTGGCTGAGACGCTTGTGGGCCGCCTCGGCGGCGTGGAAGCCCTGGTCGTCCACCGTGAAGCCGCGTTCCAGGCAGATATCGTGGGTGACCTCCAGTGGCATGCCGTGCGTGGACTTGAGATCAAAGGCGACCGCGCCCGGCAGCACTATGCCGCCGCTGGCCGCGACCTCCTCCAGGGCGCGGTCCAGCTCGCCCTGCCCGCGATCGAGCGTGGCGATGAATTGCTCCTCTTCCAACGTGACCGTGCGGGCGATGAGGCTGCGGCGGTCAACCAGCTCCGGATAGACGTCCCCCATCTTGGCGATGACTGCTTCGCACACCTGCGCCAGGAAGGGGCCGGAAAACCCGATCTTGCGCCCATAGCGATGGGCGCGCCGGATGACCAGGCGCAGTACGTAGCCCGCTCCCGCCGGACCCGGCCGCACGCCGTCCGCCACCAGGAACGCAGCGGCGCGGGCGTGGTCGGCAATCACCCGATAGCCTGTCTGGTGCTGCTGGCGCTGTACGGCCGTATGACCGAGCAGTCCCTGCACCCGGTCCAGGATGGGCGTAAAGAGGTCCGTGTCGTAGTTGACGGGCTTGTTCTGCACAACGCTGACGATGCGCTCGAGGCCCATGCCGGTGTCGATGCCGGGCTTGGGCAGCAGCGTGCGCACGCCGTTGGCATCCTGGTTGTACTGCATAAACACCAGGTTCCAGATCTCCAGCCAGCGCTCACAGCCGTTGTCAAGGAACACCGAGCAGTCCGGCCGCCCGCAGGTACAGGCAGCCTCACCCCAGTCGTAATGGACCTCGCTCGTAGGTCCGCAGGGACCGACATCTCCCATCGACCAGAAGTTGGTCTTGTCGCCCATGCGATAGACGCGCTCCGCGGCAATGCCCAGCTCTTTGGTCCACACGTCAAAAGCGAAGTCGTCGTCCCGGTACACCGTGTAGCACAGCCGCTCGGGCGCCAACCCGACCGCGACGGTGAGAAACTCGTAGGCGAAATGAATGGCATCCTTCTTGAAGTAGTCGCCGAAGCTGAAATTCCCCAGCATCTCAAAAAAGGTATGGTGCCGGGGCGACGGCCCCACGTTTTCCAGGTCGTTGTGCTTGCCTGAGACCCGCATACACTTCTGCGACGTGGTGGCGCGGCTGAAAGGCCGGGTTTCGAGGCCCAGAAAGACGTCCTTGAACTGCACCATGCCGGCGTTGGTGAGCAGGATCGTATCGTCGTTGTAGGGAATCAGGGAGGAGCTGGCAACCCGTTGGTGCCGGTGCTCTTCGAAGTAGTCGAGGAAAGCCTCGCGGATCTGTTCGCTGGTCGTCGGACGCATCATCACTACCGTCATAGGAAACTGGGCCTGCACAAAATCAGCCCCGCCATTTGGCAGGGCTGAACAGACAATCATGGCATAACGCCCTATTTTAGCGGCTGCGCCGCGCCCCGGTCAAGAAACCAGCCGGCCACGTGCGACACGAACGTCTATGGCATGGGGTTGGCGCAGTGCGGCAAGCGCCCGCCTTCCAACCCCACCAGGAGATTGTCGACTGCCATGTTCGCCATCAACAGACGCGTCGGCAGACTGGCGCTGCCGATGTGCGGCAGTACGACCACGTTGGGCAAGGTGAGCAGCGGATGGTCCGCCGGCAGCGGCTCCGGTGTGGTGACGTCCAGGCCGGCGCCGGCGATCTTCCCGGCCGCGAGGGCCGCGCACAGCGCTTCCTGGTCCACCACGCCCCCGCGGGAGGTGTTGACCAGGATGGCAGATGGCTTCATAAGCGCCAGGGTCTCGGCATTGACGAGGTGGTGCGTAGCGCTCGTGTACGGACAGTGCAGGGTGACAAAATCGCTGCGGCGCAGCAGCTCGTCAAAGGATACATAGGCTGCGCCAAGCTCCTCCGCCATCAGGCTGGGGCGCCGGTTGTGGTACAAGACCTCGACGCCGAACCCAGACAGGCGGCGGGCCACGGCGGCGCCGATACGCCCCAGGCCGACGATGCCCACGGTGCTGCTGTGCAGATCGGGTCCCACCCAGCCCAGGGGGTCCCAGGTCGTCCACTTGCCGGCCTTCACATCCGCCGCCGCCGCCACCAGGCGCCGCGCCGTCGCCAGCATCAGGGCCAGAGTCAGGTCGGCGGTTGCCTCCGTGAGCACGCCGGGCGTGTGGCCGACGGGGATGCCGCGGGCGGTGCATGCCGCCAGGTCAATGTTGTCCACCCCCACGGCCATTTGGCTGACCACGCGCAGCGAAGGCCCGGCCGCGTCCAGGAAGGCGGCGTCGATCCGGTCGGTCAGCAGACAGAGAATGCCATGGCAGCCGGCTGCCAACGCCGCCAGGTCGCCGGGCGGGGGAGGAGCCGATTCCGGCCACACCCGCAGCACCAAGTCAGCCTCCTGCAGCCGCCTCATCGCCGGTTCCGGCAGCCGGCGCGTCACCGCTACCAGGGGATGTTCCTTCGCCATCGCCTACCAGACCTCCCAGTGCACGACCTCGTCCAGGGCTCGCCTCCCTCCCTTGCGCGGCGGGCGGGCCAGCGCCTCCGGCTCCAGCGGGTACCCGAACGAGATGGCGGCATAGCACATCAGCTCCGCCGGCAGGCCCAGCAGCGCGTGCGCGCGTTCCATCTCGTAGATGTTGGCCATGACCGAGCCAATGCCCAGCTCATGGGCAGCCAGCATCATGTTCTCAGCCGCCAGCCCCAGGTCAAACGCTACCGGCCAGCGCTCGCGCCAATCCCCGGTCACCAGGGCCACGCCCACCGCCGCCCCCGCCAGATGTCCCGCCCACGGCCCGCACTGGCCGAGATCGGCCAGGCGCGGCCGGTCCTGCACGACAATGAAATGCCACGGCTGCGAATTCTTCGAGCTGCCCGCCAGGCGTCCGGCATTCAGAATCACGGTCAGGTCCTCAGCCGCCACTGCCCGCTGGCTGAACTGGCGGAGGGAGCGTTTGGTGCGGATGGCTTCGTAAACGTTCATGGGTGATGACGTGATGCGTGCTGCGTAATGCGTGGATGGCTGCCTGCTGCCTGCTGCCCGCTGCGGATCATACGGCACCCAATGGGAAACGCCAAGCTTCCCCTTTTCGCCCTGCCTACCGTATCATCACCCGAGTTCCCGCCCACCACCCCACCCGCTTCCCGTCCTCACGTCTCCCGCCACCGCGCCTTCACGCATGACGCATCACGAATTAGGCACCCATGACCCCTGACCGCCTTGCCCGCATCCAGGAGCTGCTGCGCCGGGATCACCTGGCCGGCTGGCTGCTGTACAACTTCCGCGACCTCAATCCCATCGCCAAACGGCTGGCGCCGCTGCCGCCTCAGGGCCTGCTGACCCGGCGTTGGGCGTTTTGGATTCCTGCCAGCGGCGATCCGGCCTGGATGGTGCATGCCATCGAAAAGGGCAGCTTCGCCGGCCGACCCGAACGCATCGAGACCTACAGCTCCTGGCCCTCCTTCACCCAGGCGCTTCTCACCCTGACCGGAGGCCCGGCGCCGATCGCCTGCGAGTACAGCCCGGAGTGCAGCATCCCCTACACGTCCTACGTCGACGCCGGGACGGCCGAGCTGCTGCGCGGCCTGGGCTATGAGCTGCGCCCTTCGGCGAACCTGGTGCAGGCGGTCTACGCCGTCTGGACGCCGGCTCAGCTCGCAAGTCACCGCCAGGCGGCGGCTGTGTGTATGGCGGTCAAGGATGAAGCGTTCGCCTACGTGGCGGAGCGCCTGCGCCGCGACCTCCCCGTCACCGAGGTCGACATCCAGAACCTGCTGCTGGACCGCTTCGCTGCCGCCGGCATCGACCCGGACCACCCTCCCATCGTGGGTGTCAACGCCCACGCCGGCGATCCCCACTACGCCCCCATCCCCGAACGGCCCACTCCCGTCCGCCGCGGCGATCTGCTCCTGATCGACCTGTGGGGCCGCGTGGCCAGCGACCCGGATTCCGTGTTTGCCGACATTACCTGGACGGGCTTTGCCGGCGCCGAGCCGCCGGCGCGCCTTCGTGAGGTAGCGCAGGTGGTCTTCAGGGCACGCGATGCCGCTGTGGCCTTGATCAGCCAGCGCATCGCCGCGGGCCAGACCGTGGCCGGTTGGGAGGTGGACGACGCCGCCCGCGGGGTCATTGCCGGCGCTGGCTACGGCGACTTCTTTTTCCACCGCACCGGGCACAGCCTGGACACCAGCATCCACGGCTCCGGTGCCAACATGGACAATCTGGAGACGCGCGACACCCGCACCCTGATTCCTGCCACCGGCTTCACCATCGAACCCGGCATCTACCTGCCTGAGTTCGGGATTCGTTCTGAGATCAACGTCTTCATTCACGGCGACCGGGCCGAGGTGACCACGCTGCCGCTTCAACATGAGTTGATTCTCATGGATGTTTAGGGCGGCGCCGGCATGGACGCTGTCCCCTATGAACCGGTAGCCATCGTCGACGGCCTGGCCCTGTACGCCGCCGGCGCCGGGGCGCCGGTGCTTTTCATGCCGTATCCACATGGCTTTGGCGTGCCCTTTCCGGCGCCTCTGCCTGCGCTATTGCTGCAGGTGGGCCTGCGCGTGTTCAGCTTCGATCCGCCGGGCGCCTTCCGCTCCACGCGCCTGCCGCGGATGAGCATGGACGAAATGGTGGATTGCGCCGCTGATGCGCTCCAGACATTGGGCGCGCCCGTTCCCCTAGACGTGGTGGGGCACAGTATGGGCGGGCTTTGTGCCCTCGCCTTCGCCCTCGCCCACCCTTCCCTCGTCTCGCGGCTCGTCCTGGTGGGGACGCTCTCCGGCGGCCCTGCCATCGCCCGCGGTCGCGGTATGCCCTGGGGGAGATGGCTGACGGGTATTGATCGCTGGCGCTTCATGTGGCTGGGGCTTCGCCTCAGCCTGGGACATGGGAACCTGGCGGTCCACAAGCAGCTTCAGCACCTGCTGGCAAAGGCGTCCTATGCCGACTCCCGGCAGGCGCCTGCGGTGGTCATCGCCCCCGGCGACCGGCGCCTCCCCGCGCCTCGGCGCGACACCTGGCCGCGCACTGCACGCACGCTGGATTACCGGTCGCGCCTGGGTGAGATCGCATCGCCAACGCTCGTCTGCGTGGGGCGTCACGACCCTCAGGCCCCGGTGCCATGCAGCCAGGAGCTAGTGGAGGGCGTCCGTGGGGCGCAGCTCCACGTCTTCGAGCGCAGCGGGCACTACCCTTTTACCGAAGAGGCGCCCCTGTTCGCGCAGGTTCTGCGAAGCTTTCTGGACTAGCGGGCCGCCGGCGTTGACCCGTCCAGATCGGCGAACAGGTCGCGTTTGCGGAAGGGGGCAGTGGCGAACTTCCAGATAATCTTCGGCGTCGTCAGCCACGAGATGCGGACGCCGCTCTTCGTGTTGGCCAGCACGCGCGCCGCCAGCCAGGGCGCCACCGTCTCCGGACGCTCACCCAGGATATTGGTCACGCGGATCAACTGCGCCTTCATCTCGGGATCATCCTTGACCGGGTCCAGAAGCAGATCGGTCACCACCATGCCAGGACTGAGTGCGCCGATCTGCACGGGCATGCCCGCGGTTTCCTTGACCAGCGTGAGCGTCAGCGAGCGTACAGCCGCCTTGCTGGCGGCGTAGACGCCGAGCCCGTGGCGGACGCTCAGATCGGACCCAAACCCTTCCATGTTGTAGAGCTGGCCGTGGCCCTGGGCGGCAAAACGGGGGATCGCCGTGCGGGCGCAGTTGGCGACGCCAATGATGTTGGTTTCCACGACTGCGGCCACCGTTTCCGGGGCCAGCTCCCACAGTGGGGAGGTGCGGTGCCCCATGCCGGCGTTGCTGATCCAGACTTCGACCTGCCCGAAACGCGTTGCGGCCGCCTGCCAGAGCGCCTCGACCTGCTCAGGCGAGGTGACGTCACATGCCGCCCCATGGACGCGCTGTGGCCCGTAGCTTGCGCCGAGGCCTGCCACGGCGGCGTCGACGTTCTTCTGACTGCGGCCCGTCACAACGACGTTGCAGCCCCTGGCGAGAAAGGCCTCGGCCAGACTATGGCCTATGCCGCGCGTGCTGCCGGTGATGATCACGGTCTTCATATCTCGATCGGGTTCCTTCATCTGTTGGTGTGCTCTGTCATCCTGGATGACCACTCGCCAGACGTTCACGCGCCTGGACAGCATCAGAAGCCATTCTAGCACGGGTCACCCACAGCCAAGCCAATCCGCATGGGTTTTGCCGCACGGATGAGCATTCGCTTAGAATGCTTGCCGTCCTCTCCTTAAAACCACCGGATTCCTGGTCTTAGCATCGCTCATCAGGTCATGTCTTCACAAGACGTTTCAACACACAGCCAGAGGCACATTGTCGGCGACACGCGGCAGGATGTTCATGGGCCTCGGGTGTTTGTGCGGGAAGCGCTTGGCAAACCACCGCGCACCTGGCGCACCATGCTCATCGGCCGTCCCCTGCCGACGGCAGATGCGCCTCACCAGACGATTCGCAAGCTGGTGGGACTGGCGGTGTTTGCCTCGGACGCCCTCTCGTCGACCGCGTACGCCACCCAGGAGATCATGGTCATCCTGGCCGTGGCCGGGACCCTGGCTTTCGGTTATGTCTTCCCCATCGCGATCGCGATCGTTGTGCTGCTCGCCATCGTTACAGTCTCCTACGAGCAGACCATCCACGCTTATCCCGGTGGGGGCGGCGCCTACATCGTTTCCCGCGACAATCTTGGCGAGCTGCCTGCGCTCGTCGCCGGAGCCGCACTCCTCACCGACTACACGCTGACCGTCGCCGTCTCGGTCTCCTCCGGCGTCGCGCAGATGACGTCCGCCCTCCCCCCCTGTTCCCCTACCGCGCCGGGATTGCGGTCGTCCTCGTGCTCTTCATCATGGTGATGAACCTGCGCGGCATCAGGTAGTCAGGCACCATGTTCGCCTTCCCGAGCTACTTCTTCCTGATTATGATGGCTCTGACGGTGGGCCTTGGTCTGACGCGCTACGTTGCCGGCAGCCTGGGCACGGTTCCCGACCCGCCGCACCTGGAGTTGGCGACAGCCGGGCTGATGGCCGTCACGCCCTTTCTGATCCTTCATGCTTTTGCGAGCGGTACGACAGCCCTCACAGGGGTCGAGGCGATTTCGAATGGCATCACGGCCTTCAAGGAACCTCGCAGCCGCAACGCCGGCGTGACGCTCCTGGTCATGTCCTTGATCCTGGGCGTCCTGTTCCTCGGCATTAGCTTCCTGGTGGGCCCGGTGGGAGCTGTTCACTCGGAAACTGAGACCGTCATCTCCCAGCTTGCCCGGACGGTCTTTGGCGGTCGCAACGTACTTTACCTGGCGACCATTACAGCCACCACGGTCATCCTGGTGATGGCGGCCAACACCGCTTTCGCCGGCTTCCCCTGGTTGGCGGCGATGCTGGCCCAGGATGGTTTCCTGCCGCGGCAGATGGCGTTTCGCGGCAGCCGCCTGGTCTACTCGACCGGCATCGTGGCCTTAGCGGCGGTCGCGTCACTGCTCATTGTCATCTTCCAGGCCAGTGTCACGGGTCTCATTCCCCTGTATGCGATCGGCGTCTTCCTGTCATTCACCCTGTCACAGACAGGCATGGCCCGGCGCTGGCGCAAGTGCGGCCAACTTCCGCGGGGAGAGGTGCGCAAGGAGAGCGGCTCCACCCTGCATCATGACGCCAGGTGGCGCATCAAGCTGGCGGTCAACTCATTTGGCGCCGTCTGCACGGCCGTGGTGGTCATGGTCTTCGCTGTGGTCAAATTCCGTGACGGCGCCTGGGTGGTCTTGATTATCATTCCCGCCCTTGTCGTCGGCCTCCTGAAGATCCACCGGCACTACCGCAGCCTGGCGCAAAGCCTCTCGCTCGACCAGCATGGCGACGCACCGCCCACCACTCGCCACCGGGTGATCATGCCCTTGAGCGGCGTCCATCGCGGCTCCCTGGCCGCGCTGCGCTATGCGCGCGTTCTCTCAAATGACATCACGGCAGTACACGTTTCCATTGATCCCGAAGAGGCGCAGCGGGTGCGGGCGAAGTGGCAGAACTGGGGCAACGGGGTTCGCCTGGTCATACTGGATTCGCCTTACCGGCTTCTGGTTGAACCGCTGGTACAATACATCGAGGATATCTATGCCCGCCGCCAACCGAATGAGACCATCACCATCGTGGTGCCCCAGTTCGTGCCTGCACGGCGTTGGCAGAACTTCCTTCACACCAACGCCGCTACCGTTCTGCGCGAAGCGCTGCTGAACCAGCCGGGCATGGTTGTCACCGACGTCCCCTATCAGGTTGATGAGGACGAAGACTGAGGGCTTTTCGTCCCTCCGCGCGGCCCTCATGTGAGGCGCGCTCACTGCTCTGCTCCCCGGAACGTCTGGGGGGCATACCTCGACAGGCATTCCCAGCGATGACAGAAACCCAAACCACCGGCAGCACACCGGTATTCCATCGCCCATCGCACACTGGTCCTCGCAGTTCCTGGCAGACCTGGCTGATCGGGCGCCCACTTGCCACGGCTGACGCTCCGCATCAGACGATCCGCAAGGCCGTCGGCCTGGCAGTGTTCGCCTCTGATGCTCTTTCATCCACGGCATACGCCACGCAGGAAATGATGGCCGTGCTGATCCTGGCAGGGATGGGCGCGTTGAGGCTGGCCTTCCCGATGTCCTGGGCCATCGTCGGTCTGCTCGCCATTTTGACGATCTCGTACGAGCAGACGATCCATGCCTATCCTGGCGGCGGCGGCGCCTACATCGTCGCTCGCGACAACCTTGGCGAGATCCCAGCGCAGATAGCGGCCGCAGCCCTGCTCACAGACTACATTCTTACGGTCGCAGTGTCGATCTCCTCTGGCGTCGCGCAGATCACTTCGGTGTTCCCGTGGCTCTTTGCTTACCGGGTGGAGATCGCCGTGGCCATGGTGGCGCTGATCATGCTCGTAAATATGCGGGGGGTGAAGGAATCAGGAGCCATCTTCGCCGTGCCCACCTATTTCTTCCTCGTCATGATCTCCATGACGACCGTCGTCGGACTCCTCCGTTATGTCACCGGCACCTTGGGTACCGTGGTCAATCCACCCGAGGCGGAGATGCTGCACGCGGCTCAGGCTCTCTCTCTCTTTTTGATCTTACGGGCGTTCGCCAGCGGAACCACCGCTCTGACCGGCGTCGAGGCCATTTCCAACGGCATCCCTGCCTTCAAGGAACCTAAGAGCCGGAACGCGGGCCTCACCTTGATTGCAATGGCGGTCATCCTTGGTGTCCTACTCCTTGGCATCACCTACCTGTCTGTGCACATCAATGCCGTACCCTCCGAGATCGAGACGGTGATATCCCAGTTGGCGCGCACCGTCTACGGCAGGGACAGTGTGCTGTACCTGCTTACGCTCGCCGCGACGACGTTAATCCTGATCATGGCGGCCAACACCTCGTTCGCCGACTTCCCTCGGCTGGGCGCTCTGACGGCGGCTGATGGCTTTCTTCCCCGCCAGCTCACCTACAAGGGCAGCCGCCTGGTCTACTCACGCGGCATCATGACGCTGGCAGCCATTGCCGCTCTCCTTATTATCCTCTTTGGCGCCAGCGTCACAGCGCTTATCCCGCTCTACGCCATCGGGGTTTTTCTGTCGTTCACGCTTTCCCAGAGTGGCATGGCCAGGCGATGGTGGAAGTGCGGGCACATGGAGCCGGGCAGCGAAAAGCAGGAACGGGGATCCGTCCTCCATTACGACGGCCGCTGGTCCATCAAGATGGTCATCAATGGTTTCGGCGCCGCCTGCACCGCGGTGGTGGCGGTGGTCTTTGCGGTCACCAAGTTCCGTGACGGCGCCTGGATCATCCTGATCCTGGTGCCTGCCCTGGTCTACATCTTCTCGCAGATCCACCATCACTACCAGGACCTTGCCCGGCGCCTGTCCCTGGACGACTACGGCGTTCCCCCCCGCATGCCCCGCCAGCGTGTCATCATGCCGGTGGCAGGAGTGCACAAGGGCAGCCTGGCGGCGCTGCGCTACGCGCGGTCGCTCTCCAATGACGTCACCGCCGTCCACGTGTCCGTCGAGCCGGCGGAGGCTGAGCGCACGCGGGCGAAGTGGGAAATGTGGGGGGATGGCGTGCGCCTCGTGATCCTTGACTCACCCTACCGGCTGCTGGTCGAGCCCTTGTTGACCTACATCGACGACGTCTACGCCAAACGCCAGCCCAACGAAACCCTGACCATCGTTGTGCCCCAGTTCGTTCCCGCCAAACGCTGGCATGGAGTTCTCCACACCAACGCCGCTTCCATCCTGCGCGACGCCTTGCTTGACCGGCCCGACATCGTCGTGACCGATGTTCCCTACCAGTTGGATGAGGAAGACACACCCGCGCCTTGAAGCATGGCTTATCCACACGTACTGCCCTACCGCCAATACTGCCTGTTGCAGCCGCGAAGGAGCGCTCTGCACCTATGAACTACATTGTCGTCGGCTGCGGCCGCTTAGGAGCGACCCTGGCCTACCATCTTTTTCGGAACCAGCACAAAGTCACCGTCCTCGACCTCGATGACAGCGCCTTCGCCAACCTCCCTCCTGACTTTCGCGGGCGCACCATCGAGGGCGAAGTCCTCAACGAGGGAATGCTGAACCGCGCCGGCATCGTCCAAGCCCAGGGCATCGCCGCCGTCACCAGCTCGGACGCGGTAAACGTCGTGATCTGCCACATTGCCCGTGAAGTCTACAAGGTGCCGCACATCGTCGCCCGCAACTACGACCCGCGCTGGCTGCCCCTTTTCGACTCGTTCGGCGTCCAGAGTGTCAGCTCGCCGCTCTGGTCGGCCGAGCGCATGGAAGCCCTGATGACGACTCCCGGCCTGCGCTCGGTCTGGCAGGCGGGCAACGGTGAGGTCGGCGTCTACGAGATGGTGACGCCCGCTGCCTGGGCCGGTCGCGCCCTGGGCGAGGTAATGCCCAAAGAGGTGCGGTCGGTGGCGCTGACCCGCGCCGGTCGCGCCATGTTCCCCACCGACGATCTCGTCGTACAGGCAGGCGACATCATGCACGTCAGTGGTGCACCAGAGAGCGCCGAGCACCTGCGGCTGCAATTAGAGAAACTGCTGGAGGCCTGACATGTTCGTTCTCGTTGCCGGTGGGGGCCGTACGGGCACCCAGCTCGCCCATCTCCTGATCGCACAGCACCACGATGTGCACGTCGTCGAACAGCGCAGCAATACACTTTTGCGGTTGCACAAGGACCTGCCCAGCGAAATCATTTACGAGGGCTATCCGACCGACACGGCCGTACTCGAGCAGGCGGGCATTGCCCGCACTGATGTCGTCGCCGCCACCACGACGGATGACGCCGATAACCTGGCCATCTGCTATCTGGCCCGGCAGCGCTACAACGTCGGGCGCACCGTAGCGCGCATCAACGACCCCCGTAATGCCTGGTTGTTCAGCCCGCTCTTCCACGTCGATATCGCCCTGAACCAGTCAGAGATGATGGGCGCCATGATCCTGGAGGAGATGGCCTTTGGCGACATGGTGACGCTGCTCAAGCTGCAGCGGGGCGCCTACTCTCTGGTGGAGGAGCGCATCGCGCCGGGCGCCAAAGGCATCGGCGTTGCCATCAAGGACTTGACGCTGCCCGAGCACTGCGTCATTGCCGCCATCATCCGCAACGGCGAGGTGGTCGTCCCCCGTGGCGTCACCACGTTTGAGGTCGGCGACGAAATGCTCGCCGTGACCGATGCCGCCGGCGCGGAACAGCTCAACGCCCTGTTCGGACCACCTGGCGCCGGAGTGTGATCAGCCCATGAGCGATCCCACCCAAGCCATCCTCGACCTGCTGCACCGCAACCTGCAGAGTATCTGGGACAGCGACGTCGAAGCTTATCGCGCCACCACGGCGGAGGACGTCAGCTTCTACGAGTGGTATATCTCGCCGGACAGGATCGATGGCCTGGACTTCCACCTGCGTGAAATCGCGGTGCACAACGCCGTTCTGGGCGAAGGGGCCGAACACGTCGAGCACGAGGTGCTGCAGCCGCGCGTGCAGGTCTACGGCGCCACCGCCATCGTCACCTACACCCTGATGGTGCGGGCCGTAGGCGCCGGCGGGGTCATGCACAAGTCGCACCACGAAACGCGGGTCTTCCACAACTTCGGTTCCGACGCGCAGCCGGCATGGAAGCTGGTGCACTGTCACAAATCGCCCATCGTGACCCCCGCCAGCATGGCAGTCCTCCGTTAGCCCTACCCTCACGTCACCTGCGGCGCCTCGACCGGGTAGGCTTCGTAAAGCCGCCCGGCGGCGATCCGGTGCAGCGCCATGACCGCATCATAGAGGTCGCAGAATGAGGTGTAGAGGGGAGCAATGCCCAGGCGTATATTGTCGGGCCGCCGGAAGTCGGGCAGTACCCCGAACTCGCCGATCAGCGCCTGGTCGATGCGCAGCGCCTCGTCGTGGCCGAGGGAGATGTGCGAGCCCCGCCGCGCCGGGTCGCGCGGCGAGTTCAGGCGGTAGCCGGCGTCTGCCAGGCGCGCGTCGAACAGATCGATGAGGTAACCAGTCTGGCGGAGTGATTTGGCCCGCAGGGCCTCCATCCCTGCCTCGAGCAGCATATCAACGCCCGGCGCCACCAGCGACAACGAGGCAACCGGGGGAGTGCCGGTCAGAAAGCGGCGCAGGCCGGCAGCCGGACGATAGGCAAGGTCAAAGGCGAAAGGCGCCGAGTGGCCCATCCAGCCGCCAATCGGGTTGGCGAGCCGCTCCTGCAGTTCACGGCGCACGTAGAGAAAGGCCGGCGCTCCCGGCCCGCCGTTCAGGTACTTGTAGGTGCAGCCCACGGCCAGGTCGGCTCCCGCCGCCCTCAGATCGACCGGCACGGCGCCCGCGGAATGGCTCAAATCCCAGAGCATCCGGGCCCCGGATGCGTGCACCGCCCGCGTGACCTCCGCCATGTCGTAGGTGTAGCCGCTCTTGAAGACCGTGTGCGACAGCACCACGAGAGCCGTATCCCCGTCGCACGCCGCCGCCAGGGACCCGACAGGACCATGGATGCCATCAGACGATGGGATCACCTCCAGCTGGTGTCCTCTTCCCAGCAGCTCGGCGATTCCGTGCAAAATATAGACATCGGAAGGGAAGTTCAGATCATCCGTGAGAATGCGGTGACGGCCGGGCTGTGCCTGCAGGGCGGCCACGACCAGCTTGAACAGGTTCGTCGAGGTCGAATCGGCCACAAGCACCTCGCCTGCGCCTGCCCCCACCAGGCGCCCAATCCTGTCGCCGATCGTCTCCGGCAGTGCAAACCAGCCTTCGTTCCAACTGCGGATCAGACGCTGTCCCCACTGCCTTTCAACGAGGTCCCGGGAGGCAGCGACTGCCGCCACGGGCAGCCGCCCCAACGAGTTACCGTCCAGGTAGATCAGTCCGGGCTCAGGCGCGAGAAAGCACCGCCGATACCCCGCCAGGGGATCGTCGGCGTCGAGCTGTTCGGCATAGGCACGATCAAGGTGGGTGGGCATGTTCCTCCCATCGGTGGGACAGGGTGGCGGAGGCCGGAAGGGCAGCTTGTCAATATTTTTTCCAGGTAATACTTGACAATCAATCCCGCAAGTGCTATCTTGATGTTTGACAAAAGCTGTGCGTCGGCAAGCCCACGTGCAGTGCGTCTCGCCGCCCACATGATCACACACACCGAGGTCAGGTCGCAAGTCTATGTCTTTTCAGGTTGACGACACTCCCACCTTCAATCTCAAGGCGGTGGTCCAGGAAACAGGGCTTAAGCCCGACACACTGCGAGCCTGGGAGCGGCGTTACGGTCTGCCCACGCCCGAACGCTCCGAAGGCAAGCACCGTCTTTATTCACAGCGGGACATCGACATCCTCAAGTGGCTGAATGCCCGGCAGGATGAGGGGCTCACCATCAGCCGCGCTGTGGACCTTTGGCGCAAGCTTGAGGGAGAAGGCAAAGATCCGCTGGTCGAGCTCATGGTGGCCGAGCCCGTCGCAGCCTCGCCTGCCCTTGTGGGACCGGCGTTGGTCGAGTTCAAGAATGCGTGGGTCAACGCCTGCCTGGTCTTCGATGAGGTGCAGGCAGACCAGGTGCTCGCCCAGTCCTTCGCCATGTACCCGGCCGAAACGGTCGTCCTCGAGGTCATGCGCCGCGGTCTGGTCCAGATCGGCGAGCAGTGGCACGCCGGCACTGCCAGCTCGCAACAGGAGCACTTTGCGTCAGAGCTTTGCATGCGGCGTCTCGAGGCGCTCATCGCCTCCACCAGCCCCACCCGTCCCGGCCGCATCTTGATCGCTTGCCCACCTGATGAGTCACATACGTTCAGCCCCCTGCTCATCAACTTCCTGCTGCGGCGCCAGGGCTGGCGCACCATCTTCCTCGGCGCCAACGTGCCCTTGACCCGCTTCGAAAGCACGGTGATCCAGGCACGGCCCAACCTGATCATCTTCAGCGCCCAGCAACTGCACACGGCCGCTACGCTTGCCGACCTGGCCGAGGCCGCTTACCCGCTTCGCATCCCGGTGGGCTACGGTGGTCTCATCTTCACCCTGGTGCCTGAGTTGACCAAGCGCATCACGGGCTACTACCTGGGCGACAGCATTGACCAGATTGCCGTCGCCGTCGAGCGTCTCACCTCCAGCCCACCGCCCCTCGCCCAACCTCCGGCGCTGCCCGATGGCTATGCCGAGGCGATGGCGCATTACCTGGACAGACGGGCCATGATCGGCGCTCGTGTCTGGGACTTGATGCCCGACCTGGCAGCGACCCTCCATCCTCTGTACTTCAGCATTGCCAATACCCATCTCGCCCAGAACATCTACGCTGCCCTCCGCCTCGGCAGCATGGACTTCCTCAGCGCCGACATGGCCTGGATTGAGGGACTGCTCCACGAGCGCCAGATTCCGCGCCATGCGCTTATCGGTTACATGCAGGCCTACCACCAGGCCGCCTCGGAAATCATGGATGGCCGAGGCGAGCCGGTGCTTGCCTGGCTGCGCACAGTCACTGGCGGCGACAACGGACGCGGCCAGTAACTCCTGCGCACAGAAGACATTGAAGAATCGCCAGACAGACTGAAAAGGAGATCCAAATGCGCATCATCGTCACCGGCGGCACCGGTCTGATCGGCCTCTCGCTCGTCAGGAGCCTGGCCAGGGATGGCCACGAAGTCATCGTTCTGACCCGTGATCCCGCCAAGAAGACTGTCGAACTCCCCAGCGGTGCCCGTGCCCATAAGTGGGACGCCCGCACCGCGGACGGCTGGAGCCATCTTGCCGATGGGGCAGATGCCATCGTCAACCTGGCGGGCGAGCCCATTTCGGGCGGCGGCACCATTCCCAGCCGCTGGTCGGACGCCCGCAAGAAACGGATCTTCGAGAGCCGGGTCTACGCCGGCCTGGCAGTCGTGGACGCCGTGGAAGCGGTGGCCACCAAGCCCAAAGTCGTCATCCAGGCTTCGGCCGTCGGTTACTACGGCCAACGTCACGACGACGAGATCCTGACCGAAGACGCCAAGCCCGGCAGCGATTTCCTGGGCGCCACCTGCGTGGCCTGGGAAGACGCGACCAAGCCCGTCGAAGAGCTCGGCGTGCGCCGCGCCATCGTCCGCACCGGCCTGGTCCTGACCATGGACGGCGGCCCGCTACCGATCACGGTCATGCCGTTCCGTTTCTTCGTCGGCGGCCCCATCGGCGGCGGCGAGCAGTGGTGGCCCTGGATCCATCTCTACGACGAGGTGGCTGCCATCCGCTTCCTTATCGAGAACGAGGCTACCCAGGGCGCCTATAATCTGACCGCGCCCAACCCGGTCACCAACAAGGACTTTGCCAAGATCATCGGGCGAGTCATGGGCCGCCCCTCCTTCATGCCCACGCCCGGCTTTGCCCTCAGCCTTGGCTTGGGTGAGATCGCCACGTTGGTGCTGGATGGCCAACGGGCCGTGCCCAAGCGCCTGCTGGAAGCAGGGTTCAAGTTCAGATATGCCGAGCTTTTCTACGCTCTGCGCGACGTCATCAAGTAGTCACCATCACAGCCTTTCCCGACCATCAGGACGCACCGCAGGGTGCGTTCTCTGTTTCCAGGGTGCTTCGCCATGAGAACCTTTCGCCATCGCTTTCGTGTCCGCGCCTCCCTTGCCGAGGTAGGCGCTTTCCACCGCCGTTCGGCAAGCATGGGCGCCATCACGCCGCCCCCTGTCTACGCCCAGGTTCAACGCGCCCCCGCCGAGCTGGGCGAAGGCGACGAAATGGCCTTCACCCTCTGGCTTGGTCCTCTGCCCATCCGCTGGCTGGCCCGCATCGAGGACGTCAGCCCGGTCGGCTTCACGGACCGCCAGCTCGAAGGCCCCTTCCAGACGTGGGACCACCGCCACGGCTTCGTCGCCGTCAATGAGCGGGTGACGGACGTTTATGACACCGTCACCGTCGCCTTCAAGAACGATCTGCTTTCCCGGATCGTGGGGATCGGGATGTGGCTGAACCTGCCCATCCTGTTTGCCTTCCGCGGCTGGAAGACCCGCCGCCTCTTGGAGAAAGCAGCGTGAGGCCAGAGCCCTGCCGCGTGGTCGTCATCGGCGCCGGGGTGGGCGGTCTCACAGCCGCGGCTGTCCTGGCCCGCGCCGGGCTGGATGTCACGGTCCTGGAAGCCCACGTCTACGCCGGCGGCTGTGCCGGGACCTTCTACCACCAGGGCTACCGTTTCGAGGCGGGCGCCACCCTGGCCGGGGGCTTCTATCCCGGCGGGCCCATGGACCTGGTGGCGAGGGCCGCCGGGGTCGCAGGCTGGCCGGCCCATGCGACGGACCCTGCCATGGCCGTCCATCTGCCTGACGGCGCCACCGTTACCCGTTGGACCGGCGACCGCCGCCATGATGAGCATCGCCGCGCCTTCGGCAAGGCCTGCGAGACGTTCTGGCGTTGGCAAGAGGACACGGCGGACGCCCTGTGGGACCTGGCCCTGCGCCTGCCCAGTTGGCCGCCGCAGACCCCCGTTCAGGCGGCCCGCCTCGTCAAGACGGGCGCACAGTGGCTGGCCGGCGACCTCAGCCGCGCCTATCCGCGGCTGGCAGCAGACGCCCTGCGTCCGGTGGCAGCGCACCTCCGCCATGCCCCGGCCAACCTCAGACAGTTCGTAGACGGCCAGTTGCTCATCGCCGCGCAGGCGACGAGCGAACGCGCCAACGCCCTCTACGGCGCCTCTGCCCTCGACCTGCCCCGCCGCGGCGTCGTCCACCTGGAGGGCGGCATGGGCGCCATCGCCTCCACCCTAGCCGCCGCCGTGGTCGCCAACGGCGGCCGCGTGCTCTTTCGCCAGGAAGCGACCGCTATCGTCACCGTAATGGGCCGGCCCGTGGCGGTCAGGACCAGGCGCGGCGGAAACTTCCCCGCCGACCTCGTCATCGCCAACCTGCCGCCCTGGAATATCGCCGCCCTCATGGGCGACCAGGCTCCCCGTTCCCTGCGCCGGCTGCCACTGCGGCCGCGTGATGGCTGGGGGGCTTTCATGGTCTATGCCGGCTTCGATGCCGCGGCCGTGCCGGAGGACCTGCCGCTGCACCACCAGGTCATTCTGGCGGAGCCGATGGGCGAGGGCAACACCGCCTTCCTGTCGCTCAGTCCCGACTGGGATAGCTCCCGCGCCCCGGCCGGTCAGCGCGCCCTCACGATCAGCACGCACACCTCCCTGGATCGCTGGTGGGATCTGGGTGGACATGATTCGGATGCCTACGCAGCACGCCGCCAGGCCTACACCGACCGCCTCCTCGATGCCGCCGAACGCGTGCTGCCCGGCCTGCGGGAAGCGGCTCACCTCATCCTGCCCGGCTCGCCGCGCACCTTCCAGCGCTTCACCCGGCGCAGGTGGGGCTGGGTGGGCGGCTTCCCCCAGACATCGCTCTTCCGGGCCTGGCCCCCGCAGCTTGGCCCCGGCCTGTGGATGGTCGGCGACAGCATTTTCCCCGGACAGTCCACGGCGGCCGTGGCCCTGGGGGGCCTGCGCATCGCCAGCGCCATCGCCGGCCAGGTGGGCGCCAGTCTGAAACAGCCTACGCCGGGCAAGCCCGGCGCTCTCACGCTCGATGCGAGGCTCCCATGACCTCTGCCATTTGGTGGATCAGGCGCGACCTGCGCCTGACAGACAACCAGGCTCTGGCGGCCGCTCTCGGCGGCGGCGAGAACATCATCCCCCTCTTCATCATCGATCCTGCCCTGCTTGCTTCGCCCTATGTGGGCGCCAGGCGTCTCGCCTTCCTGTGGGCGGGTCTGGCCGAGATGGACCGCACCCTGCGCCAGGCTGGAGGGCGGGTGATCGTGCGCTCAGGCCGGCCGCTTGATGTCCTGGCGGCGCTCGTGGCCGAGTGTGGCGCCTCCGCCATTTATGCCGAGGCCGACTACTCGCCCTACGCCCGCCGCCGCGACGCTGAAATCGCGGCCAAACTGCCCCTGCGCCTGGTGGGCGGCCTGACCGTCCATCCCCCTGAGGCCGTGGTCAAAAGCGACGGCAGTCCCTACACTGTCTACACGCCCTACGGCCGGGCGTGGAAGAGCCTGCCTCCGCCGCTGCCGGCGCACCTTCTGCCGGCGCCCCCGCGCCTGCTGGTCCCGGAAGGCCTGGCGAGTGAGCCGCTCCCCGACCATCCACCCCTGGCGGCGGACCTGCTCTTCCCGCCCGGTGAAGCGGAGGCGCACCGCCGCCTGGAGGCCTTCGTCACCGGCAGCGAGACGCCGGTGTTCGCCTATGGCGACGCCCGCAACCGCATGGACCTGGCCGGCACCTCGCAGCTTTCGCCCTATTTGCGCTTCGGCATGCTTTCGGCCCGGCAGGCCGCCGTGTCCGCGCTGTCAGCCATGCAGCGGGCGCGCCAGCCCGATGCCCTCAAGAGTGCGGAGACCTGGCTCAACGAGCTGATCTGGCGCGAATTCTACATCGCCATCCTCTATCACTTCCCCCATGTGCGCCGCCGTTCCTTCCGCCCGGACCTGGCGAATATCGCCTGGTCGAACGACAGGGAGGCCTTTGAGGCATGGTGCGAAGGCCGGACAGGCTACCCCATCGTCGATGCCGCCATGCGCCAGCTCGCCCAGACGGGCTGGATGCACAATCGCGCCCGCATGATCACGGCCTCGTTCCTGGTCAAGGACCTCCTGATCGACTGGCGCTGGGGCGAGAAGTGGTTCATGCAGCACCTCCTGGACGGCGACCCGGCTGCCAACAACGGCGGCTGGCAGTGGACGGCCGGCACCGGCACGGACGCGGCACCCTATTTCCGCATCTTTAATCCCATGCTGCAGGGCCTCAAATTCGACCCCGACGGCGTCTATATCCGGCGCTGGGTAGGCGAGATGGCCGCGACGCCCGACGCCTACGTGCACAAGCCCTGGGAAATGTCTCCCCACCTCCAGCGCTCCGTGGGCTGTCTCATCGGAAAGCACTATCCGGCGCCGATCATCGACCACGGTTGGGCGCGTGGGCGCACGCTCGCCGCCTACAGTCAGGCCGGCGCTCCCCACGCCTGAGTCCCGGGGTTCGCGACTTGACGGTGTTTTCACAAACGGCTATAGTGCACCTCAGTTATTGCAACAAATTGCAATAACAATTTCTGACACGAACTGTTTGGAGGATCGGCTATGCCCGCTGCGCACGTGTTCTCACCACTGGGACCGGCGATGCACATTCCCGACGGCTTCCTGGGGCTGGCAGTGGCCCTGGTCTTCTGGGTCATCACGATCGCCTTTGTGGCCCTGGCAGCACGCAAGGCCCAGCAGGATATGGGTGAGCGCCAGGTGCCGCTGATGGGCATCATGGCCGCCTTTATCTTTGCGGCGCAGATGCTCAACTTCCCCGTCGCGGGTGGAACGTCGGGCCATCTACTGGGAGGCGCCCTGGCAGGCATTGTCCTCGGACCTTGGGCGGCCATCCTGGTGATGACCGCCGTGATCGGGACCCAGGCGCTGCTGTTCCAGGATGGAGGGCTGGTCGTCCTGGGCGCCAATATCTTCAACATGGGCATTGTGACGGTCTTCGTCGGCTACGGCATCTACCGGCTGGCGGCGGGCCGGGGGCGGGGCGTGCGCCTGGCCACGGCGGGCGTCGCAGCCTGGCTTTCGGTCATGGCCGCAGCTTTCGCCACGGCGCTGGAGCTTTGGCTGAGCGGAACCTCGTCTCTTGCCATTGTGCTCCCGGCAATGCTGCTCGTCCACGCCTTGATCGGCATCGGCGAAGCCCTCATCACCGTAGCGGCCCTGGGTTTCATCATGCAGGTGCGGCCTGACCTGCTCGAAGGCGAGGCCGTCAAGGCCAAGGGGGGCGTGGGCTGGGTGATCGGCGGCCTTGCCCTTGCCCTCAGCCTGGTGCTGCTGGCGCCGCTCGCCTCCGCCAGCCCGGACGGTCTCGAGCGCGTCGCCACTGACATGGGCTTCATGGGCGCCGCCAACACGCAGGCGCCGTACGCGCTGCTCCCCAACTACACCCTGCCCTGGTTGGGTTCCACGCCGGTTTCGACGATCGTTGCCGGCTTGATCGGAGCTGCCGCCGTTGCGGGGCTGGTCTATCTGATCGGGCGCCGCATCGCCGGCCGCGGCGCTGCTTCTGCCTGAGAGTTGTCCCGTGCACGCCAACGCCTTTGACCGCTATCTGGCCGGCGACAGTGTCATTCACCGGCTCGACCCGCGCGTCAAGGTTGTGGTCACGGTCCTCTTTATCCTGTCCAACGTGCTTGTTCCCGATGGCGCCTGGCTGGCGTTTGCCCTGGCCTTTGGGTTCGTCCTGCTGGTCACACGGCTGGCGCGTCTGCCGTGGCTGTTCGCGGTCAAGCGCTCCTTCATCGTGCTGCCCTTCGTCCTGGCGGCAGTGACCATCCTGTTCACGCTGCCGGGAGCGCCTGTCTTCAGCTTCGCACTGGGACCGTGGAAGCTGACCATCACCGACGCCGGCCTGCTGCGCTTCTCAAGCATCGTCGTCCGCAGTCTGCTTTCGGTGCAGATGGCCATCCTTCTCACGGCCACCACGCAGTTCACCGACCTTATCCACGCCCTGCGCCATCTCTACCTCCCCAGCATACTCGTCGCCGTCATCGCCTTCATGTACCGCTACCTGTTCGTGCTCAGCGACGAGGTGCTGCGGCTGCTGCGCGCCCGCGACGCCCGCAGCGCCCGCCCCCTTGCAGGCGGCGGCGGCACCGTGTGGTGGCGCGCCAGGGTGACAGGCCACATGGCAGGGCAGCTCTTCCTGCGCAGTTGGGAACGCAGTGACCGCGTTTACAACGCTATGCTGTCACGGGGCTACGCCGGACACCTGTACACGCTCAACACCCACGTCATGGAACGCGAGGACTGGTGGCTTCTGGGCCTCGCCCTCGCCAGCCTCGCCCTCATCCAGCTTGCCGGACGCCTCCTTTAGGCGCCATCGTCTCCGCCCATGCCCGTCGTTCACTCGCACCCCCCCACCACCATCGCCGCGGCCCCCAGCGGTAGCAGGGCCCCCGAAGCCAACGGGACGCCTACGCTCCTGATCGACAAGCTGAGCTTCAGCTACCCCGATGGCCACCAGGCGCTTTTCGAGGTCAGCCTGGAAGTCAGCGCCGGCGAGAAGGTCGCCCTGGTGGGCCCCAACGGCGCCGGAAAGAGCACCCTCATGCTGCACCTGAACGGCATCCTGCACGGCAAGGGCGAGGTCAAGGTGGCGGGTCTGCCGGTGACCAAGCCCAACCTGCCGGCCATCCGCGGCATGGTGGGTGTGGTCTTCCAGAACCCCGATGACCAGCTCTTCTCGCCCACGGTCTTCGAAGACGTGGCGTTTGGCCCGCTGCACATGGGCCTTCCCGAGGCAGAAGTGCGGCGGCGGGTGGCCGAGGCGCTGGCCCAGGTAGGCATGTCGGACTACGCCGGCCGTCTCTCCCACCACCTGAGCGTGGGGGAGAAGAAGCGCATCGCCATTGCCACGGTGCTCTCGATGCACCCCGAGATCCTGGTGCTCGACGAACCTTCGGCCGGCCTGGATCCCAGGGCGCGGCGCCAGCTCATCCGCCTGCTCCGTGACCTGCCGCTGACCATGTTGGTGTCGACCCACGACATGCTCATGGTGCGCGAGCTCTTTCCGCGGATGGTCGTGGTGGACGAGGGGCGCATCGTCGCCGATGGCCCGACCGCCCTCCTTTTTGAGGACGTTGCGCTGCTCGAGGAGCACGGACTGGAGCGACCATGACCCACACACAGCACGACTATGCCGCCGCCATCCGCAAGCAGGGGTTCCGGATGACGCCGCAGCGCGAGATGATCCTCGATGCCGTGTGCGAGGCCGGCGGCCACACCACTGTGGACGAGATCTATTCCCGTCTCCACGCCAGGGCGCCGGCGGTGAACCGCTCGACCGTCTATCGCACCCTCGAGTTCCTGCAGGAAATGCACCTGGTGGTCGCCGCTGAGATCGGAGGCCAGTGCGTTTACGAGATCGCCCACGCCCAACCACACCACCATCTGCATTGTCTGGTGTGTGGCGCTAACATCGAGATCAGCCAGGAGGCTCTGGTCGCGGCCTTTGCCGCCATCGAGCGCGAGCACGGTTTCGCCGTCGCCACCGACCACCTGGTGCTCACAGGCGCCTGCCGTGCCTGCCGGGAAACGCCGGCGTGAAAGCGCCGAGGCTGCAAGCCGGTCCGGGGCGGGAGTCGGTCTGGGATTACCCCCGTCCCCCGCGCCTGGAGCCGACCACCCGCCACCTTGTCGTGATGGCAAACGGCGTGACCGTGGCGGAGACACGCGCCGCCTACCGGGTGCTGGAGACCAGCCATCCGCCGGTCTACTACTTTCCACCCGGCGACGTCACCCTGCACTGCTTGCGTGCCGCCCCCCAATCCAGTTGGTGCGAGTGGAAAGGCCAGGCGCGCTACTATGACGTCGTGGTCAACGGCGTGGAGCTGGTGCAGGCGGCGTGGAGCTACCCACGACCCACGGCCCCCTTTCGCGCCATCGCTGGTTATGTCGCCTTCTACGCCGGTCCCATGGACGGCTGCTATGTCGACGGTGAGCGGGCGATTCCCCAGCCCGGCGGCTTCTATGGCGGCTGGATCACCTCTGACATCGTGGGACCCTTCAAGGGTGAGCCCGGAACCCGGGGTTGGTGACACCCAGCCCATGCGGGTCAGGGTTCGATATCGGCGACCGAATCCACCACGTGGGTAGGCACGTACGGATAGCGCGTGACCTCTACCGCCCTGGTGACGCCCGTCAGCACCAGGATCGTGTCCATGCCACTCTGGATGCCCCCGATGATGTCGGTCGCCATCGTGTCCCCCACCATGATCGTGTCTTCAGAATGGACGCCCAGGTAGTTGAGGGCCGACCTCATCATCAGGGGATTGGGTTTGCCCACGAAGAAGGGGGTGACGCCCGTTGCTCGCTCGATCAGAGCCGCCATCGCCCCGCAGGCCGGCACCAGGCCGCCCTCTCCCGGGCCGGCAGGGTCCGGGTTGGTGGCGATAAAACGCGCACCCTCGGCCACGAGGCGCACGGCGCGGGTGATGTGCAGGTAGTTGTAGCTGTTGGTCTCGCCAAGCACGACATAGTCGGGATTCACGTCCGTAATGACGTAGCCGACGCCATGGATGGCCGTGGTCAACCCGCTTTCACCCACGACGAAGGCCGTGCCCTTGGGCTTCTGCGTATCAAGAAAGCGGGCGGTGGCAACGGCAGAGGTGAAGATGCGCTCCTCCGGCACCTCCAGACCCATCGTCTTCAGGCGATGCGCCAGGTCACCGGGGGTATAGATGGGATTGTTGGTCAGGAGCAGGTATTCGGCATTGCGTGTGCGCAGCCTTTCCAGGAACCCCTCGGCCCCCGGCACGATGTCGCGTCCCCTGACCAGGACGCCGTCCATATCGATGAGATAGTTTTTTGGCTTTGGTTTGGCAGATTTCATGAATTGAGCCTCTTTGATTGCCTGGATTGTACGGTGCGCCCTATCCAACAGCAACTTCTCCGCGAGTTCGCGAGTCAACTGGATGCGTTCACGCCGAACGCGATCGCCGATGGCTCCAAAATACACCCCATGAACAAGATCGCAGCGCTCATGCTGGCCCTGCTCCTTACCCTACCCGCAGCCGTTCAGGCCCAAGGCGGCCCCACGCCCGCAGGTACACCTGCGCCTGCGGCCACGCCTTCCCCGCGGCCGTTCCGTCTGCCCTTTGCCGAGCCGCCGGGTCCCGATACATGGCTCCTGGGCCAGCCCTACGGCAACACGATCGGCGCCTTCCGTGAGCGGCGGGGCATGTACCGCTACGGCGGAGGCATTCACTTCGGCATTGACCTTTCCGCCGCCTGCGGCACGCCCGTGGTGGCGATTGCCGACGGGGTGGTGTTCGGAGCGGACGTCATGGCCTATGGCTCGGCGCCGCACAATTTGCTCATCGACCATCCCCAGCTTGGCTATATGTCGCTCTACGGCCACCTCAAGGAGCGGCCGAAGCTGGAGCCCGGTCAGGCTGTCAAGGCAGGCGAAGTGGTCGCCTACAGCGGCGACCCCGCCGGAACCTGTTTTGGGCGACCGCACCTGCACCTTGAGATCCGCGATCTGCGCTCGCGCACCCTCAAGTACAACCCTGTCACCCTCATTGACGCCGATTGGGATGGGCTGGCGCTCATCGGTTCGTTTGGCCCCGGCTTTGAGCGCAACCTCGACGCCCCCCGCCAGTGGCAGCAGCTTGATGACCAGCCCTCGGTGGGGAGCGGCCGCATCATCAATGACTTCGCTCGCCCCTGGCCACCGGACCTGCCATGACCACCCCCATCCCCACCCGACGCCGTCCCTGGCCGGCGCTGATTTTGGCGGCCCTACTCATCCTGACCGCCGGCTGCAGCACGCCCTCGCGGCCCGCACCTGTCGCCGCAGCGCCTGTCACCGTTGCGCCATCCGCGACCCCAGCGGAGCCGGCCGGTCCCACCTTCACGCCCACGCCCCCGGCGACCGCCACACCCCCGGCGACCGCCACACCCACGGCGACGCCGAGGCCCACGTCCACGCCAACAGCCACCGCCACGCCAACCCCGGCGCCCAGGCTGCGCCAGCTCACCGGCGGCGGCTGCTGTACCCAGCCTTTCTGGCCGGCCGACAGCTCGCAGGTGTGGTACATCGACAAGCCCGGCCCTGACCAGCCCGTAGGCTACTGGAGTGTTGACGCCAGCCAGGAGCTGCCGACGCCCCAGCTACGTCCCGAGCCCATCGCCTACTACTCGCCCGATTTCACTCTGCGCCAGGAGGTGGGCAGCCAGACCACCATCGTGCGGCTGCGCGACGGCGCCCGTTGGATCGTCCCTGCCAGGGGCAGGGTCGTCACCTTGTCGCCCAACCTCAAGCGCATCGCCTGGACAGTGTCGCCGGCCAACGTGCCCGTGGAAAACCGGGTCACGCAGGTATGGGTCGCGGACCTCGATGGCGCCAACGCCCGCCAGGTGGCGGTGCTGCCCCGCGGGGGATTGGCAGGGTGGGTTGGCGATGACAAGGTGCTGCTTTCGTCCGCCGACTCGCTGCAGTCACCGGGGACGCGCCTCTTCGTCCAGGATGTGGTCAGTGGCAAGCGGATCGACATCGCCAATGAACAGCGAATGCGCGGCTTCTCGGTCTCGCCGGATGGCGAGTGGCTGGCGTACTACATCAGCCAGAACCCCGACGCCGCCAGGAACGGTCTCTACCTGGCGCGCACGGATGGCAGCAGAGTGCGGCAGCTCGATCGCGAGCTTTTTGGCGCCTACCAGTGGCGCGACGGCGAACGCCTGATCCTGATTCCTTTCCAGCCCGGCGCCGTTTCACAGGCGTTCTGGGAACTGAACGCCCGCACCGGGTCCCTCCGCCGGCTGACTGACCCGGCCACGACCCCGTTCAAGGTCGCCAACGGCGACTGGCGCGTGGCGCCGGATGGCCACGCCGTCGTCTTCGTCTCCGCCGCCGACCGCAACCTCTGGGTGCTGGACCTGCCGGACTAGGTCCCCATCCAGGGCTGCACGGAGAGATCGGAGAGCTCCAGCCACTGCTTCTCGCCCGTCGCCACCAGTCCCCACCGCAGCCGTCCCTGCGGGGTGGCGACCAGATAGCGGTTGTCCATCCAGATCACCAGGCCCAACGGGCCGCGCGGCGGTTCGGGCGCCGCCAGCACGACCTCGTCGTCGACTAGGAAGCGGGCAGAGGTCAGGCCCCATTCGATGCGATAGGTGCGCCAGGCCGTCATCGATCCCGGCGCGGGTGCCTCCGCGGCGTGCATCAGCCGCTGCGCATACGGCCACAAGCGGCGGTGGAGTGCAGGCGCCCGGAACAGGGGAACGGCCAGCGGGCCGAGCGGAAAGAGCATCGGAAAAGGCAGCCGGACAGCGTCAAGCATCGACGCCTTCCAGCCCCAGCCGGGGACGTCCATCACCAGCGGCATGTCCGAGGGCTCCGAGGCATAGAAGAACCAGATCGCCTGGGGGAAGGCCGGCGCCCGCAGCCCCACCGTCAGAAAGGGCTCGTTCCAGAAGCCGAATCCGGCAGTGCCGCCCGGTCGCTCGTGCGAAAAGCGAGCGCGCACGGTCAATGTGAGCGGCGGCCGCCAGGGAAAGCGGCTCCGGCCCAGGTGGCGGTAGTCGTCGACCTGCGCGTTGCTGTACCGCTGCCCTGCTTGCGGCTCATTAGCCAGGCGCAGGCTGTGCTCACCTGGCTCCAGGACGCCCGTCCCCGACTCGATGCGCTGCCAATAGGGGCCGGCCCCTCCCCGGAATGGCTCGACGAGGGCGCTCATGGCAGCACCCGCTCCGCGATAAGCATCGGCAGCAGCGCGGTCCTCATCTCGAGCACTTCGATGCGAGTCTGCAGCCGCGCGACCTCGGCCAACCGCGAACAACGGGTCAGGGAGTCGATGTCTCGCCGCTTCGCCGGGCGCCTCACCCTGCGCCTGGTCGGAATCCGGCGGAGCCAATGCTGAGGTCCGCGATGGACATAGACGCTGATGCCCACAACAACGCAGCGTCCCCCCACGTCCTCTCCAGGCGCTGGCGGTTTCAGGACGCGTGCCAGTTCGAGCCAGGTGCGAGCCTGGCCGATATACTCGGCTGGAAACGTGGCAACCAGTGTGTCCACCGAACCGCTGGCGAAGGGCAGGTGCTGGATGGCCGCCCGCACCTGCAGCGGCATCGCAGGCGGCGGCGTGCGGAGGCTGCGCCTTCGGATCTTGGCGGCGGCCACGCGGTGCATTTGCGGCGACAGCTCGATGCCGCAGACCGCCACGCCCTGCGAACCCAGTTCCCACAGCAGCTCGCCGGTGCCGAAGCCGATTTCTACCACACGCTCCCCCGCCACATAGGTAAGGGCCGCCCTCCGCCATTCCTGCCACTGGCCCAGGCTGACCATCCAGCTCACGGCATCGTAGCCCCAGGCCAGTTCGGCATAGAGACGGTGAAAGAGCCAGAGGCGCATGTTGAAACGGTGGAGGGCCGGTCTTTCCATAGGCGGGTATGGTAGTGCGCCTGCGGTGCGGCGTCAACCCCTCGCCCTTGCGCTCACAACTTCTTCTGCGCCCCGTGGTTTGGTACAATCCTCACAATTCGTTCTTGCGTTGCGGGCTGGAACACTCGCTGGGATAGGCCATCATGATCGATTTCCTTGCCAAGAGCCCATTGCTGCTCCTCTTTCTCATCACCGCCATCGGTTATCCGCTCGGACGGATCAAGATTGCCGGCGCCAGTCTGGGCGTGGCCGCCGTCCTCTTCGTCGGCCTTATCGTCGGCGCCATCGATCCCAAGCTCGCCCTCCCGACCGTCATTTTTGAGCTGGGCCTTGTGATGTTCATGTACACCATCGGCATCGCCAGCGGGCCGGGTTTCTTCACGTCGCTGCGGCGCAAGGGCCTGCGGGACAACCTGTTCGTCCTGGTCATCGTGGTTGCGGCTGCTGCGCTCACGCTGGTCGCAGCGCGACTGCTCGGGCTCAAGGCCACCGTCGCCGCCGGGCTGTTCGCCGGCGAGCTCACCAACACGCCCGCCCTCGCCGGGGTCATCGAGACGGTGGCCCGCAACGCTCCCGCCGACCAGGTCAAGCAGCTCACGGCCGAGCCGGCGATCGGCTATTCGGTCGCCTATCCGATGGGCGTACTGGGCATGATCCTGACGCTCTATTTCTTTCAGCGTCTGTGGCGAATCGACCAGATCGCCGAGGCAAAGCGCGTCCACGACATTCCCACGGGCATTGAGCCCCTGGTGAACCTGACGGTCGACATCACCAACGCAGAGATCGCGGGCATCCCGGTATCGCGGCTGATCATGCAGCAAAACTGGCGCGTCCAGTTCTCCCGGATCCGGCATGAGGAGCACGTTTCCCTGGTGACAGGCGACACGCAGTTTGCTCTCGGGGACCAGGTCAGCCTGGTAGGCACCCAGGAGGACACGCAGGCGGCCGGCGCCCAAATCGGTAGGCCCAGCGAGCACAGCCTGGTCGAGGATCGCAGCGAGTACGACTTCCGGCGGGTGTTCGTCTCCAACTACGACATCATCGGCCGCCGTCTGCGCGACATCAAGATCGACGATCGCTTCGGCGCCCTGGTGACACGTGTACGCCGCGGCGACGTCGACGTCCTGGCCGGCGGCGAGACCCGTCTGGAGCCCGGCGACAGGGTGCGCGTGCTGGCGCCGCCCGACCGCATGCCCGCGGTCAGCAAGTTCTTCGGCGATAGCTACCGGGCTCTGAGCGAAATCGACATCACATCCTTTGGCCTGGGCATCGCCCTGGGCATCCTGTTGGGCATGATCCCCATTCCGCTGCCCGGCGGCGGCTCGTTCACGCTGGGGCTGGCAGGGGGTCCGCTGGTCATGGGCCTTATCCTGGGGACGCTGGGACGCACGGGTCCCATCATCTGGTACTTGCCCTACAGCGCCAATCTCACCATCCGCCAGTTTGGCCTAATCATGCTGCTGGCCAGCATTGGCCTGCGTTCAGGCTACACGTTCCGTACGACGGTCGCCGCCAGCGGTGGACTCTCCTTGCTGCTGGTGGGCGCCCTGATCACCATCGTCGCGGCGGTGTTTGCCGTGGTCGTCGGCTACAAGGTGCTCAAGATCCCGTTCGGACTGCTGAGCGGCATGGTGGGTGGGTTGGGTACGCAGCCCGCCACGCTCGGTTTTGCCCGCGAACAGGCGGACAACGACTTGCCCAGCGTCGGCTACGCCAGCGTCTATCCCCTTGCCACCATCGCCAAGATCGTGCTGGCGCAGGTCATCCTCATCGTGCTCCGGTAAAGATCGGGCTTTGGGATAGTGCCATACGGTGTTGCGCCGCTGTTCGCCTAGACTGAAGTGACACAAACCGCAGACATTGGCCCTATGCAGGTATACCTATGAAGACCGGAATTGTTGGCGCGGGCATGGTAGGCGCAACCGCCGCCTATGCCCTGGTGATGCGCGGCGTGGGCCGCGACATCGTCCTCGTGGACAAATCATCGCAACGCGCGTTGGCCGAGGCCGACGACATCCTGCACGCCGTGCCGTTTGCCCATCCGATGAACGTCAAGTGGGGAGACTACGCCGACCTGGCCGGATGCCGGGTGGTGATCGTGGCTGCAGGCGTCGCACAGCGACCGGGTGAAACCCGCCTTCATCTGCTCAGTCGCAACGCCGCCGTCTTTCGCGAGGTCATTCCATCCATCCTCCGCTACGCTCCCGACGCCGTCCTGGTCATTGCCTCGAACCCTGTCGACGTGATGACGCACCTGGCAGCCGAGTACGCAGCCGAGTTGGGCGTCGGCCCCGGCCGCGTGTTTGGCTCCGGCACCACCCTCGACACGGCGCGCTTCAAGTCCCTGCTCGGCCAGCACCTCGGCGTCGATCCCGGCTATGTCCATGCCTACGTACTGGGCGAGCACGGCGATTCCGAAGTCCTGGCCTGGTCGAACGTGCGCGTGGGCGGCGCCAGCATGGATGACTACTGCTTCGGCCAGGGACTCCAGGTTGAAGAGGACACGCGCCGCGCCATCGACGAGGGTGTGCGCCGCGCCGCCTATCGCATCATCGAGGGCAAAGGCGCCACTTACTACGGCATCGGCAGCGCCCTGGCCCGCATTACCGAGGTCGTCCTGAACGACGAGCGCGCCTTTCTCACCGTCTGCTGCCCAACAGATGAAGTGGCCGGGGTTCGCAATGTCACCCTGGCGCTGCCGCGCCTGGTCGGCGGGGGCGGCGTCCTGGCCACGATTCCCCTCTCGCTGTCCGCGCGGGAGCAGGCAGCGCTCGCTTCCAGCGCCCAGATCGTGCGTTCGGCCATCGACGAGTTGGAGGCGGCTGCCGAATGAACGAACCTGGTCAGGATAAGGTTGAGATCGGAGACAGCGGCATCACCATCAGCGCTATCGGGCTCGGCACCTGGGCATGGGGCGACAAGCTCTTCTGGGGGTATGGCAAGGGGGGCTACAACGACCATGACCTCCATGCAGCCTTTGAAACCACCGTGGCCGCGGGCATCAACTTCTTCGACACGGCCGAAGCCTACGGCCGCGGTCGTTCCGAGCGTCTGCTCGGCCATGCCGAGCAATCACTGGGCAAGCAGGTCGTCATCGCCACCAAGCTCTTCCCCTATCCCTATCGCCTTTCCTCGGGCGTTCTCGTCAAGGCCCTGCGGCACAGCCTGGGCCGACTCGGGCGCGAGAACGTCGATCTATACCAGCTTCACTGGCCGTTTCCTCCCGTCCCCATCCGTTCCTGGATGAACGCGATGGCGGATGCCCGGGAAGCAGGTCTGACGCGTTCGATTGGCGTCTCCAACTATAACCTCGATCAGACCCGGACGGCCGTGGAGGCCCTTGACAGGCGCTCCCAGCGCCTCGCCTCCAACCAGGTGGAGTTCCACCTGCTGCAGCGAAAGCACGAACGCAGCGGCCTGTTGCGGTACTGCCACGACCAGCGCATCACGGTCCTTGCCTACAGCCCCCTGGCGATGGGACTACTCACGGGCAAGTACACGCCCGACAACCCGCCGCCGGGCCTGCGCGGGCGCCGCTTCCGGGCGGGATATCTCGCCCGCATCCAGCCCCTGGTGGCAGCGCTCCGCCAGATCGGGGAGGCCCGTGGCAAGACCCCGGCCCAGGTGGCGCTGAACTGGATCGTGTGCAAGGGCGCCGTGCCCATTCCCGGCGCCAAGAACGCCAGGCAGGCGCAGGACAACGTCGGCGCCCTGGGCTGGCGCCTGGATGCCGCCGAGGTGGCAACGTTGGACGCCGCCAGCGACCGCGTCCGCCCGTAGCGGCAGGTCCCATGACACGGCCTGCCCGCCCGCCCGAACCGTGAGTTCATGGTGGGGGCAGGTCCCCGTACCTGCTCCCTTGCCCCCTGCCCCTCGCTCCTTGCTCCCTGCCCGCAGCCTATTTCCCCCCAAGGATGGCGATAGCGTTCTCGATCGCCCTGGCCTCCGCCGGGGTAATGGCCTCGTGACTGAAGCGGTAGTCGCGTTTACGGATAAACTCATCCAGGTGCCCAGCGAGCTCTTCCCAGGCCTGGCGGTGCAGGCGGACGAGCGCCGTCTTCGTGTTTGTGTCCGATGTGGCAGCCAGTGCCTGCCAGAAGTGGCGCCAGCAGAGGCCTCCCGCCTGCCGCAGGGCGGCGTCCAGGTCGCCTTCCAGGTGCTTCAGCAGCACGGGGAGTAGGCGGTCCTCGGCGGCCGCCTCTTCGGCGCAGGCCGGACAAGCGGCCGGCGCGGCGCCGCCCTCGTCCGCCGTCTCCCCTCCTCCACGCCGCCAGAGCCGGCGACGCCCTGCCTGGGCAGCACCGCTCCCTTCCATGCGCCCGAGGGCTTCCGCAAGCAGCGCTCGCTCGATGATCGCCACACCCAGACGCTCGCCCTGAAACGTGAGCATCTCACGATGGTGGCGGCCGCAAAAGCCGAAGGCGGTGGCCAGTTTGGCGCGGATGTCGGGATCGTTGACGCTCTCAAAGAGAAGAGCATCCAGATAGCGGCGCCCCGACGCTGAACCCATGCGGCACAAGGGGCAGCCTGGTGTCTGCAGCGTTTCGCGCAGGTTGAGATACAGGGTGGAAGTGCGGCTCACGGGCAGACCGTATCCTGGGCTAGCGCAGTACGAGGACGGGCCGGTCGCATTGGACGATGATCTCGCGGGCGATGTCGTCGAGGAGCAGGCGCTGCCATCGCTGATCGCGGTGTGCGCCGATCACGACGAGGTCGTAGCCGCCACCGCAGCTTTCATCCAGGATCTCGTCGACCACGAAACCGTGCCGCACCTTTGCCTGCGGATGAAGACCGCCACTCTCGAGCACCTTGACATCGTGCTCAAGCAAGACGCCCTCCGGCGCATGCTCGCGGATCAGATCGCTGGCATCGGCGTCGAGCTCGAGGCCCGCGATCCCGGGAGCGGCGCTGATCTGCGACATCACGTGCAGGACGATCACCTCGGTGGCAGGGCCCAGGAGCCCTAGCAGACCGGTCGCCGCCAGCCGTTCAAGGACGGACGGGGCGATGGCGCCGCTGTCGCACACCAGCACACGCCTGAGGGTGCCTCCTGCCCCTTTGGCGACCAGGATGGGACAGGGCGCATAGCGGGCCAGACGTTCTGCGACCGAATCGAAGAGACGCAGCGTCCGCGAGCTCCACTGCTGCTCGCCGATCACCAGCAGACCATAGCGCCCCTCTTCGGCTTCGCGCAGGATCTCGTCGGCGGGCCGCCCCACGCGCACCTTGACTTCCGCCACTGGAACGTCGGGCATCTGGGTCGTGCAGGCCTGCCGTAGGGCGTCGGCAGCGGCGTCACGTTCAGAAGCATGGCGCACGACGGTGAGGAGTGTGGCGGGCCGATCTGTGAGGGAAGCAAGCTGAGCCCCCAGCCGGAGGACGACTTCGGCGTTCAAGTCATCGATGACGAAGAGCAGACGCATGGCGATGTCACGGTGAGGCGGAGCGTGGGACAGGTTGGCGGAGCCGTTGGCCGGCTAGACCAGCAGCAACACCAGGGGAATCAGGAAGATCGTGATCATGAAGATGGCAAGGTGCAGGTTGGTTTCCGTGACCCATCCCACGAAACGAAGCATGGATCGGGCATACCAGCCGTAGATCGTCATCAGGAGAATGATGGAGACGACGGCGATGCTCACCATTTCGGCGAGCACGATGGTGAACGCCTGCGGGTTGCCAAGCAGCACCGCCGCCAGGAGCGTGTCAATAAAGGTCGTGATGTTGGCGCCCATGATGTAGGGGATCACATTCTCGCGGCGCACATAGCCACGGGCGCTCAGCGGCAGCAGGATGCTCAAGGACAAACTCACGGACATCGAGATCATCGTGATGCCTGCGCCAAGAAGGAACATCACCCAGGGCTTATAGATCAGGCGGGAAACCTGCCCGACCTGGCTCTCCTTCAAGGACATCTCAGGCAGACAACGGTCGAAGAGATTGAAGCTCAGCAGGATGATCCCCAGGCCAATGGGAAACAACGCCCAACGCGGCAGGTGGGTGAGCAAGAAGGTGATGATCGGCCCGTACATCAGGTCCACCACCGACTCGAGGGTGGCCCCTGTGGAAGGGTGAATGTTGCCGAACGCGTCGGAATACAACAGCGCCAGGCCGATGAACATCCCCACGAAATAGGTCGAGCCGGTCACCGTCAGCGAAAGCAGCCCCATGCTCAGGCTGGTCGACCGGTTCCTTCCTCGCAGCACATAGAGAAAGCCGAGAAAGAGCACGATGAAGCTGGCCCCCAGCCGGCTGCCTGTGATCATCGTGAAGGTGGAAAGCTGGCTCAACGCCCCGGCATCGAAGAACGCCAGCGCAGATGCTGCCACCGGCGAGCCGCTCATGATCACGTAGGCAAAGAGCCAGCCAAACCCCAGGCTATTCAGGGGGTTGGTGACGCGGAAGGTGTCCCGAATGAGCGGGACCATGCTGCGCGCACCGGTCTTCATCAGGTTGATGGCCAGGATGAAGAGAAACAGGCTCAGCAGGAAGAGGAGGATCTTCTTGTAACGAATTCTCTGCCATACCCGCTTCTCCGTTGTCGGAAGCTGAACGGCAAGCGAAGGGCTCGCTTCCGCAACGTAGAGGACCGGCGATGGATCGTCTTGGAGAGGACTCTGCATGTGCTGCCCGTTCTTTCACATGGCACAGACGGCGGTGAGTCAGGAAAGTGTTATTCTACCCGCAGCCGTCCCTGTCGCTGAAACGCGGTAGTGGTGGTGACGACTTCAGGCGTTATGCGGCTCGCCCCCGTCTCAGGCATGTGCTACCATGCAGCCCATCTCCGGCGCCCCCTGTGAGGCTGCAGATGTCCACGATCTTGGTCCATCCCACCGAACTTGAGCGCGTAGCCCAATGCCTATGCGAAAAAGGCGTTGTCGTCTTCCCCACGGACACCGTCTACGGCGTGGCTGCTTTGGCGCGGGTCGAGCCGGCCGTGGCCAGGCTCTTCGCCGCCAAGGGGCGTGACTTCCGCGTGGCCCTGCCCGTCATGGTCGCAACCCTCCAGGTGCTGGACACGGTAGCAGGCCGCGTGCCCGGCCTTGACGTTCTGGCGCAGCGGTTCTGGCCGGGGCCGCTCACCATCGTCCTGCCGAAGAAGGCTGAGCTTCCCGCGCGGGTGACGGGCGGTAGCGACACCGTCGGCATCCGCATCCCCAACCACGATTTCGTGCTTGCGCTCCTGCGCCGGCTCGGCGAGCCGCTTGCCGTCACCAGCGCCAACCTGTCGGGCCAACCGCCCGCCGTGGATGCCGCCGAGGCACTGCTTCAACTCGACGGTCGTGTCGATCTTGTTGTGGATGGCGGCCAGGCGCCGGGGGGCCAGCCGGGGGGCCAGCCGGGGGGCCAGCCGGGGGGCCAGCCGTCGACCGTGCTCGATCTCACCGCGGACCCGCCCATCGTCCTGCGCGAGGGCCCCGTCACCGCCACCGCTATCGCCCACGCCCTGGGCCGCGAAGTCCGCCGCCGCGCCTGACCTCCCCACCTCTCGGTCGGGTCGGTCACTGCCCTGCGGCCGGGTTCAGGCGCGGGCAGCCCTGGCTTTGATCAGGCGGCCTGCCAACATGCCGCCCACGATGGCGCAGACGTCCGTGGGCAGTTGGCGGCTGGCCGCTGCATCAAGGAGAATCTTGTACGAGGACGGGAAGTCTTCGTCGCCCTGCCAGAACGCCGCCAACAGGGCGAAATGCGGCAGCACCGTGAACGCAAAGGCGCGGTCGGCGAAGTTGGCGGCGCGACCGCCGAGGGCCAGCGCGGCCGCCGCAAAGGCGTCCGCATCCTCGCCAAAGGCCTGGGCCAGGGACGCCCCGGTGTAGCCCTGGTAGGCCTGCTGGTAGAAGGCGGCGCTCGGCAGCTCGGCGAACCCGATCCATTCCCCCGCCAGGGGCGTGCCGTCGGCCGTGAGGAAATGGTACAGGATCAGCGCCTGCACGTCCTCCCGCGCCTCCATGGGCGCGGGAGGATCGCCGGCAGATATGTAGACGACCAGGTCGGGATAGCCAATGCTTGCCTCCTGGCCCCAAAGCGGCAGCCGGAACACACCCTCGCCTGGGCTCGTCGCGGTGAACCCGGCGCCGGTGCGCTGAGCCAAGAGCTCAGGCGGCAGGCTGGCCAGTCCGGCCCGCAGCTCGTCAAGCTTCCGCGTGAGCGGTCTTGTCTTTGGCATGAGCTTCCGCTGCCGCCTGCGCTGCCGCCCGGCCGCGGCCGTACACTTCAAGGCCCTGGGTGATCAGGGCGAACTGGACAATGCCAAGCCAGATCAGCAGGGCCCAAACGCCCCAGCGCCCCAGCCGCAGCCATGTGCTGAGTGTGCTGCGCGACTTGGTGATCTCGCCGCGGAGATCGCCGACAAGGCCTTGGTACTGCGTGATCACCGTCTGGGCCTGTCCCAAGTTGGTGCCAACGTCGCTGATGCCGGTGGCCACACCGGCAAAACCGTCCTGTACCGCACCTAGGGCATCGGCCGTACCCTGCAAGCCTGCACCGGCCTTGGCCAGGGTCTGGGGCACGCCGTCCAGACTATCGGCGACATCGGTCAGGCTTCTGTGCAGCGGCACCTCGGGCTTGTAGGAGCCTATCGACAGAAACGGGAGCGACGAGACCGTGGTGAGAAAGCTATCCACCAGCCCCGCGCTCTGGCTGGCAGCGGTCAGAGACTGCTGGGTGGAGACGACCGTGTTGGGAAGCTGCGTGTCCAGCAAGCCCGCCAGAACCGCCACGGTCGGGACTGCCTTGTCCAGCGTCTGGGCCACCCCGTCCACAGTCGTCGACAGGGACCCGACCGCCTGCTGGGTCTTGGCCAGGGAGTCATTTGCCACGGTCAAGCCATCAGCGGTGGTCGTCAGAGCCCGGTCGGCCACGTCCAGACCCTGGTTCAGGGAGGCCTCGAGCTGCCTCTCCACCTGGAGGACGACGACCATGCCGGCGACGCTGAACATGAGTCCGGCAACGCCCGCCACCACCAGGGCGATACCGATCAAACGCTGAATGAGAGGTTTCATGGCAGTGCGGTCTTCCTGGAAAAGGAGCGCAGAACGAGAGCGCAATAACCCGGCCGTCGGGGCGTGGGCTAGTGGCGGATGTGATGAAGGCCTTCCTCCAAAGCCAACCTGGCGAGGTCAGCAGGTTCCCATTTTACCGCAAATCAGGTCCATTCTAGCTGTGCGTCAGCAAAGGAAGATAGAGCAGAACAGGCGGCGGCGTGGCCGTGGCGGTCGGGGTCGCCGTGGCTGTGTGCGTGGCTGTGGGCGTCGGCGTCGAAGTGGCCGTCGGCAAAGGCTGGTGGCTGAAGTCGAGCCGCAGCTCCGCACCCGAATTGAGGAAGACCGTCAGGGGCGACTCAGGCGACGAGGGTCCATACCCCACAGGCGCAGACTCCGTCAGAGTGTATGAGTCGGGTGTCAGACCGGTGAAGTTGTAGGCGCCGTCATTCCCGGTCGCCTGGGATCGGTCGACGCCGGAAGCCGTGATCTGCACCTGCGCTCCCGCCAGCACCTGCTCTCCATCATCCTTCTCGCCGTTACCGTTGGCATCGACGTAGACATAGCCGTATACCCGGGCCGGGGCGGGCGTCGCCGTGGGTGTGGGCGTGGGCGTCGGCGTTTCCGTGACCGCAGGCGTCGGTGTGACGGTGGGCGTCGGGGTGGCCGGGCGCGGCTGCAGGGCAAACCGCACCGTGAGCAGCGGCCGCTTGGCGACGGCGCCATTCTCGCTGCTGGCCGTGACCAGCGTGCGCGAGCCGCTGGACGGCAGCAGCACCACGCCGTGGTTGGCGCTCGGCTGATTCGCCCACAGCGCCACCGCAGAGGTGATGTCCCACTGGACATGTTCCGGCGGCGCGCCGGGTTGCAGCGTGATCGCGCCCAGGGACGCCGGTTCGTAGTCGACGCCCGGCTTCAAAGCCCCCTTGGCGCCCCAGGCCAGGCCCGGAGCAGACTGCTGCCAGGTGGCTGTCGCCTCCTGCCAGGGTTTGAGCAGGCGGTAGGCGGTGAGGGTAAAGGGCTCATCGATCCTGCCCCCAGCCAGGGAGGTCAGGTCCAGGGTTGCCTGCTGGATCTGGGCGCCGGCCGGCAGGTACGCGAGATCGAACTTGATGAGGGCGTCGGCATAGACATTGCCGTAGTTGCCGATCACCTGCATCGCATTCTCTTCACCGCGGGGGGTCGTGCCGGTATACGGTGGCTGCCACACCTCGAGATAGGTGTCAGTCGTCCCGCTATAGTCGTCGACGCCTTGTTGGTAGCTGAGCGCCGGCCCTATAAGCCGGATGGTGGCGAAGATGGCAGGATTGGCGTCGACGCGGCGTCCTTCCAGGATCAGCGTATGGCTTGCACCGCTGCCATCGTCCCCGGTGAGGCCAACGTTCAGGCCCACGGTCTGACCCACGGCCAGATCCGGCCGTCCGAGCAGGACGGTGGGGACTGCCAACTCCACCAGCCAGCCCGTGTTCGTGCGGCTTACGGCGGTGGAGAACTGGTCTGACAGATCCGGGTGGGTCTCGTCGACGAGGGACCCATCCGGCGTAATGGTCACAAGGTGATCGTCTGACCCGCCGGATTGGCCGTTGTCCAGGCCGTCGATGGCCAGTTGCAGGTTGGCGTTGGCCACATGGGCGTCGGTGATCTCCGCCACCAGATAGAGGCGCTCCATCGTCCAGCGGCTGCTCAAATCGGCGCCCAATTCCGAGGGGGCGGGCGCCGGCTCAGGACCCATCACCGTGGCAGCCGTGGCGCTGTCCAGGCGCAGGGCGCCGCCCTCGTACCAGTCGCCGGCCTGCCCATCGATGACGATGGCGCCGGGTTGGCTGTAGCTGCCCAGCGTCGCGCCGGGTCCGGTAAAGCGGATGACATAGCCCCCGTAGGCTGTGCCGAGACCGCGATCCCGTCCCGCGAAGCCGAGGTCGGTGATGTGCGCTGCAGCCCCAGCCGGGAGGCTGCTGTCGACTCGCTCCCAGGTGGCCCCACCGCTCTCCGTGTACAGCAGAGCGCCATCCACGCCTCCCACCCAACCGGTCAGCGCGTCGAACATCACGATCGCTTTCAGGGGCGGTGTATTGGGGGGCAGCGGCTGAAACTGCCAGCTTCCACCGGCGTTCGTCGTATGGGCGATGGCGCCGGTGAGCGGGGAAGGACATTCCTGTCCCATGCAGCCCACCAGCCATACGTTGTCGACCTTGCCGTCCTGGTTGGCATCCAGCGCCTTCAGGGTTTCGAAGAAGCCCGCTGAGAGAGCAGGGTCGATGACGCGCGACCAATAGCGCCCGCCGTTGGTGGTAGTGCGGTACGAGTACTGGCGCAGCGCCGACCAACCCGCCGTGGGGCTGACCATGGAAATGGCCACGCCGACGTTGGAGCCGATAGCGGTGCTTTCGACCCAGGTCTTGCCGCCGTTGGTCGTGTAGTACATGGGGCCGTGCGTCTCGGAGGTGTTGGTACCAAGCCAACCCAGGTTGGCATCCCACATGGTCAAAGCGTAGATCGGCTGGCCGACGCCGGGCGCCGTCTGCTTCGTCCAGGTGGCGCCGCCATCACTCGTGGCGTAGATCATCCCGTAGCGCCCGCCGATCCAGCACTGAAGCACATTGGCGCATGACACCTCCATCAGGTCGGCGATGTCCTTCAGGTCCAGGGCACTCCAATGCCAGGTGTCGCCGCCGTCGGTGGTTTTGCCGATGCTCCACCCTTCGCCCACGACGTAGGCCACGTCCGCGTTCACGTAGGCCACGTCGAACAGGTCCGGCTCCAGGCCGTAGTCCCCGGCGCTGCGGCGGAAGGTGGCGCCATCGCTGCTGTGCTGGATCCACCAGGCGCGGGCGCCCTTGTCCGGGTTCGCCTTCACCAGCCCCGCGGCCCAGACATCGGCGGCGGACGAGGCAAAAACAGCGGTGGCATCACGGGCGCCGGCCTGCGCCGCCATACGCGTCGTCCAGGCCAGCCCATCGGGGCTGGTGGCGACGGCGCCGCCCGCGGCGCCCAGCACCCCGAAGCCGCCGGCAAAGCTCAGGGAAAGGATGTCGGTGGCCATCTTGGTGTCCACCGCCTGCCAGGTGCTGCCGCCGTCGGTGGTCCGGATCATGTTGCCGGCCTGGCCCGCCGCCCAGCCGTGCTGGCTGTCGGCAAAGCTGAGGACGTTGATGCTGGCCCAGCCGGGAAACGGTGTGGTCACGTCGCTCCACGTCAGGCCGCCATCTCCGGTTACAGCCACCAGGCCCTTGGGGCCGACGGCGATTCCCGAGGTCGGGCTGAACATGTGGATGGCGTTGAAGCCCGCCGGGTGGTTGCTGGGACGGGACTCCCAAGTCCGCCCCCAGTCCATGCTGGCAAAGACAAGGCCGGCGCCAGGGGCCACCGCCCAGGCATGTCCATCGGGCAGCATCGCCACGCCCCCCAGGTTCGCCGCCGACGGCACGGCGCCCTGCTGCCAGGATAGGCCGCCGTCAGCCGTCGTCAGAACCTGGCCCGAGTCGCCGGCAATCAACCCGTGTACTGCGTCGGCGAAGGCCACAGCATTCAAGCCGCCGCCCTGGCCCAGCTGCTCATAGTGCCAGGTGTCGCCGCCGTCGAGGGTGCGGAAGTACATGCCGCTGTCGCCGGCAGCGTAGCACTTTCCCGGGGCGGCGCACGACAGCGCCCGCAGCGCTCCGGTGCCCCGCCAGATCGTGTCCCAGGCGCCGGCCGCGGCACGTGCAGCCGCGGGCGCTTGCTTCGGCGCGGCCGCGCCGGTCGGCGGTGCAAGGCAGGTGGTCGCCAGAAGGACGAAGAGGGTGATAGCGGCAGTCAGCTTTGACATGGAACTTACCTTGGGAATGGGAGTACACAGCCATCCGTAAGACGGCGCGGGCGCATGGAAACGGTCGCGCGCCCGCCAGAACGAACGAGACCGGCGCCGTAAGGGGCGCCGGTCTCAGTGATACCACAGGGGCGGCATGGAGCCAACAGGAACGCGATCCTATGCGCCGAGAAGGCGCCCAAAGACCGCGATCGCCTCCTCGATGTGCCCGCGTTCGATGCCGTAGTGCGTGACCGCGCGTATCCGTCGCGGGTCAGCAGCCAGCACGCCAACTTCTTGCCCGCGCAGCGCCGTCACGAGATCACCCACCTTGAGCGTGGGATGGTTGAGGGTGAAGATAACCATATTGGTCTGCACCGTGTCCATGTCCAACCTGACGCCCGGCAGGCCGGCGATGCCTTCGGCCAGCAGGCGGGCGTTGGCGTGGTCCTCGGCCAGGCGATCGACCATCTCTGTCAGGGCGACCCGTCCGGCCGCGGCCAGCACCCCGGCCTGCCTCAGCCCACCCCCCAGGACCTTACGGGCCCGGCGGGCGCGGTAGATGAATTCCTCGCTGCCGCAAACCACCGAGCCCACCGGGGCGCTCAGGCCTTTGCTCAGGCAGAAGGTGATGGAGTCGGCCTCGCCCACCAGGGCTTTGACGTCGACCTGCTGCGCCACGGCGGCGTTGAAGATGCGGGCGCCGTCGATGTGCACCTTGAGACCGTGCGCGTGCGCCAGCTCCACCACTGAGGCCGTGTAGGCGGGCGTCAGATACGTCCCGCCGCAGCGGTTATGGGTGTTTTCCAGGCAGACCAGCCGCGACACTGGGAAGTGGACATTCTCATCGCGAATGGCAGCGGCGATGTCCTGCAGCCGGAGGGAGCCGTCAGGCTGGGTCGGAAGCACACGCGGGTGGATGCCGCCCAGTGCGGCGGACCCGCCCTGTTCGTAGATGTACGTGTGGGCGGCGTCGCCGGCGATGACTTCGTCACCGCGGCCGCAGTGCGCCAGCAGACTGACCAGGTTGCCCTGGGTGCCGCTGGTCACGAACAGCGCCGCTTCCTTGCCCATCGTCGCCGCCGCCAGGGCCTCCAGCTCGTTCACGGTTGGATCTTCGCCAAAAACATCGTCACCCAGGGGCGCAGAGGTCATGGCCTCGCGCATGGCGGGCGTCGGCAGCGTGAACGTATCGCTGCGCAGGTCGATGCGGGGCGGGCGCAGAGGCGTCATGGCATTCACCTCAGTACTTCTTGACCACGGAGCCGTAGGCGTTCGGCTGGCGCGCCATGATGATCTGCATCTCTTCACGATAGCGCCGCACTGCGTCCACGTCGATGGTGGCAAAGGCATAGCCAGGCGTGGCAGACGACTCGGGCTCGCGCAGGCTGCTGAGGATGCTGCCATCGGGACCCACGATCGTGCTCTCGCCGAAATAGCGGCGGCTCGGCTCGTCACCCACGCGGTTGGCGGCCAGGACAAAGGCCCCGTTCTCGACGGCGCGAGCGACGCAGAAGGCGCGCCACTCTTCGACGTAGGGCTCCTCGTAGGCCGCAGGCACGCACAAGACCTCGGCGCCGGTCAGCACCAGGGAGCGGGCGGCCTCCGGAAACGCCAGGTCCCAGCCGATCAACACGCCAATGGTGCCAAATCCGGTGTCGAAGACGGGAAAACGGTAGCCAGGCCGGAAGCTCAGCCTCTCTTCCCCCTTCAGGTGAACCTTGCGATACTCGCCCATCAGGTCGCCGTCAGGACCGATCACCACCGCCGCGTTGTAGAAGATACTCTCTACCTTCTCCTTGGTGGGCAAGCCGAACACGACGTGGGTCGAGAAATCGGCGGCCTTGGTGGCCAGCACGTTGAATTGGTGCCCGGGCACGCGCTCCGCCATGCGATTGAAATTCACCCCGTTCTCAACACCGGTGGTCGCCAGCTCCGGAAAGACGATCAGGTCCGTCTTCTCCTCGCTGCAGATCCGCTCGATGGTATCGGCCATGCGGTACAGGTTTGCCTCGAGATCGCCCAGCTTGGGCTGCATCTGCACCACGGCCACGGTAATCTCAGCCATGTGACCCTCCTAACAACGACAAAAAGAACATATGTTCCAATTATCCCGGATCAAGCCGGCGCCTGTCAAATCCGCTCGCAGCGCCGCCGTACGGCCGCCTGGGAAGCAAAAAGGCGTGAGCCATTGACTCACGCCTCATTCGCATTTCCTTTGGCGCACCGCCGTCAGGAGCGTGCGCCGTACCGGCTAGCGGCGCTCCTGCTTGAGCCGCGCCTTCTTGCCGACGCGGTCGCGCAGGAAGTACAGCTTGGCCCGCCGGACCTTGCCGCCTCGCACGACCTCGATCTTCTCGACACGCGGCGAGTGCAGGCGAAAAACGCGTTCCACGCCCACGCCGTGGGCGCCGATCTTGCGCACGGTAACGCTCTCGGACGGCCCGGAGCCAGCCAGGCCAATAACCGTACCCTGGAACACCTGCACGCGCTCGTTATTGCCTTCGACAATGCGATTGTGCACCTTGACGGTGTCGCCGACGCGCAGGTCCGGGGCGTTTTCTTTCAGGTTTTCGTTTTCCAGTGACTGCAGAAGGTAACTCATGGGACTCATTATCCTTGTTGCTGCGCCACAAAGAAAGACACCCGATGGGTGTCTTCGTGCGCTCATAAATACAGTGACAAGGGATTCTAGCACAGCCCTCCGTCCGCTGCAAAAACCAGAACCCACAAACCCACAATGGGGCGGTAAAGCCCGGAATGGCTCATGGGAGAACGGTCTCCTCCAAGTTGAAGTACACCCGCGATTGTGAAATTCGCCGCGCGACTCGCAATTTCTCTGGTATAATAGGGGTTGTCAGACTGCACGCCACAGCCTTCGTCTTGCTGTGGTAGCCAAAGAAGGAGTGTGCGCTATGTCAACGACGCTGGCGCGTTTCGGGTGGGGTGGCGTTTTTGTGTTCGTCCTGGTCTTCACGCTGGCGCTGCGGTTCGACGGCGCTGCCCGGCAGATGGCCCCTGCGCCGGTTTATGCGGCACCGCGCAACACTCTCACCGTGTTCGCCGATGCCGACGCTACCGTCCGCAGCGATCATCCGAACAGCAACTTCGGCAGCGAGAACTACCTGGATCTGTCCTACATTCAGATCGACTTGCCGATCGAAGAGGTCGTCCTCCTCCACTTCGACCTGTCCGCCCTGCCGGCCGGCGCCGTGATCGACGCGGCCGTCATGGACATGTACCAGGTGTACGCTGCTGGGGATAGCCCCAAGACCCTGGCTGCTTACTATGTCGCCGGCAACTGGTCGGAGAATACGGTCACCTGGAACGCCTTCCCCACAGCCTACACCTGGGGAATCGTCTCATCGGTGAACAGCGTGATATCCGAGTACAAATCCTGGACGATTACCAGTTGGGCCAGCGCCTGGTATGCGGACCCAGGCGAGAACCATGGCGTCTATGTCCGCCGCCTGACAGGCGAAACGACCTACTTCGAACGGTCGTTCGAGAGCAAAGATCACAACGAGCGCCGGCCTCGCCTCGTCATCACCTACCACTTTCCCACGCCGACGCCGACGCAAACGCCGACGGCGACCGCCACCGCAACGCGCCGGGCGACGATGACGCCGACGCCCACGGCGACGACGCACAGGCCCACCATAACGCCGACGCCGACGCTCACGGCGACGGCCACTCGCCGCCCGACCCCCACACCGACACCGACGGTCACATCGACGCGCCGGCCGACCATGACACCCACGGCGACGCGGCGGCCCACGACGACACCGACGCCGACGGCAACGGCGTCGCCGACGCCGATCAACCTCACTCTGTGCGCCGTGGCAGATGCCTACGTCCTGCAGGAAACGGACGGCAGCAATACGGGCAGCCACCCCACCGTGCGGGTGGCCTACAGCACCGGCCCCGACTCCTTCCATCACCGGGCTTTGGTGCGCTTCGATCTCTCGGCGATCCCAGCCGCGGCGGTGGTGAAGAGCGCCTTGTTTCAGGCCTACCAGGTCGCTGCGGGCGGCAGCGTGGCGCAGGTAACGACGGGGGTCTATCGGGTGACGGGTTCGTGGTCCGAGGGCGGTGTGACCTGGTCCAACCAACCCTCAGTCAATCCGTCCCCCGTTGGCTCGGCAGCGCTGGATCAAGCGCTGGGGTACAAGAACTGGAATGTGCAGGCGCTGGTTCAGGGATGGCTCGACGGCAGCATCCCCAACAACGGCCTGGAACTGCGCGGCGCCGAGACGAGCTGGTGGTCGCGGACATTCAGCAGCCGCGAAGGCGCTTATTGTCCGCGCCTGGTCCTAAGCCTTGGATCCGGTGCTCCGATTGACACTCCCACGCCCGTGCCGACAGCGACCCCCACGGCCACGCCCACCCAGGCGCTCCCGCCGGTCAGCCGGCAGGTGGCTATTACCGGTATGGAAGTCACACAGGCGATACAAGACCTGAGCAATTCCGTGCCACTGGTCTCAGGCAAGACGACGGTGGTGCGGGTGCACCTGAAGGTCCTTGACGGAAAAGGCGACCTGCCTGGCGTGCACGGCTACGCGTACTTCCCCTACACCGGCCAGGGGCCCATCTTCAGCCCGATCAACCCGGGCGGCGTAGTCACGGCGCGGACCTCACCTGACCGCGGCGTCCTCGACCACACGCTGAACTTCGTCATCCCCGGCCCGTACAGCGTCGGCTCGGGTCTGCTTTTTGTGCGGGTGCTGCCTCCGGGAGGGGTGATCTTTCCCGGCAGCGGTGAGCTGCAGGACAGCGTCTGGCTCAACTTCGGCAGCGTTCCGACCATGCGCCTGCGACTGGTGGGGATGCGATATACCGTCAACGGTGTCCCCTACGAACCGCGCAATCTGGACTACGCCAACGTGCAGTCGTGGCTGCGCGCCGCCTATCCCGTCGGCAGCTTTATCAGCAGTTGGACCACTACCAACTACACGCAGACCGTGGGTCTGCCCACTTGCTGTCCGGTTGACGAGCAGTTGGCGACCATCAAGACGCTGGACATAGCGAACAAGACGGCCACTGCCGACACGCGCTACTATGGATTGGTCTTCGAAGGGCCGCCGGCAAACCACTTCATGGTGGGTTGTGTCTGTGGCTTCGGCACCACATCCGGGCCCACCGGAGCGGGCACCTGGGGGTGGGACACCGATGGCTCCTATGGCGACTGGTACACGGGCCACGAAATCGGGCACCAATACGGGCTTTGCCATCCCGGCGCATGCAGTACTCAGGAAGGCAAGCCTGACACCTCCCCTCACTGCGCCACGTATCCCTACCCCAAGGCCCTGATCGGCGGACCCGCGAACGATCCCAACCGTTTCTACGGCCTGAACATCGAGACCCTGGCGGTCTACGGCCCCAAGTGGACCGATATGATGAGCTACTGTGCCAACGAGTGGATCTCGGACTTCCATTACAAGCGGATGCGAGCCAACATGATCAACCCACCGGCCTCTGCCGCAGCGCAGTCTGACCCCCAGGAACGGCTGCTGGTGATAGGAACGCTGGACCCTGCAACGGGCGCCGTGGTGCTGGATCCCTTCCTGCGCGTGTCTGAGGCGGAGGCCACAGTCGAGCGAACGCCGGGCGCCTACAGTATTGTCCTGGCCGATGGGAGTGGAACGCGGCTGGCCGAATACCCCTTTACGCCCCGTGTCATGGATCATCCCGAACAGCAGCCGGGCGCGACTTGTCAGAGCACGACGGCCAGCGCGCCCTCGGCCGAGACTGCCTACATCTTCGAGTTCGTGCCCTGGCATCCTGATACGGAGCGCGTGAGCATCTGGCAAGGCGAGCGCGAACTGGCCTCGCGCAGCGTCAGCCCTCACCCTCCGACCCTGCACGTCAGCTATCCCAACGGCGGCGAGGTAGTGGCAGTGGACTCCTTCACCGCGCGTTGGAGCGCCCGCGACGCCGACGGCGATCCCTTGAGCTACGCCCTCCTCTTCAGCGCCGATGGCGGAGAGACCTGGCTGACTCTGGCTACTGGGATCAAGGAGACCAGCTACAACGTTGATGCCAGGATGCTGGCCGGGTCAGAGCGAGCGCTCGTTAGGGTGCTGGCCAGCGACGGCGTGAACACCGCCTCTGACCAGTCCGATGCCACCTTCACCTTGCTAGACAGAGCCCCGCTGGCTGCCATCCTCCAGCCCACGGAGGGCGCCAACTTCGCCTTTGACGACAGCCTGATCCTCGCCGGAGATGCCTATGATCCTGAAGATGGCGACCTGGCTGATACGGCGCTGATCTGGGAGTCGAACCGGGAGGGTCAGCTCGGAAGCGGAAGTCTGCTGGCCCTGGCGGCGCATGACCTTACCCCCGGCCGTCACATCATCACCCTGGCCGCGACGGATAGCGATCGCCAGGTGGGCCTGGCGACGGTGCAAATCACCGTGGCATTTCCGCAAACCTATCTACCCCTGACGTTACGCGCCTGGTGAAGGGCGAGACTGTGGCCGCCGGGACACGAACGCCTTCGTGTCTCTCTGCGCCATCTGTGGAACGAATCAGGAAGCGCCAGGCTCAGCCGCCATTTCGTATCATTTCCCCTTGCGACCGGCCCAGCCGGGAAGAGCGGCGGTTTGGAAGCGCGCCGGGTCAAAGTCCGCCAGCAGCTCCGGGCGCGGCCCACCCAGGATCATCCCGGCCATCCACTCGCTCAACACGGGAATGGTCGTGATCGTGAGGTGGAAACAGGTGGCCACAAAGAGATTAGTGAAGCCGGGCATCCAGCCGATAGCGGGCTGTTCGTCGGGCAGAAAAGGGCTCGGCGCCGCCCAGGCGCGCACGGCTCGAACCGCCGCCAAACCCGGAAGCAGATCGAGCAGGTCGCGGGCGATGCCGGGAATACCCCAGATGCTGTTGGCGCGATGGATCGACGGCGTCTTCTCCACGGCCTCGGTGACGAGTAGGGCGCCGCTCTGCTGCTGCGCCACCCCGACTGACACGGCGCGCGCCTGGTTGTGAATTGTGTCGTAGAAGTCCGCCAGTCCAATGTGGTTGTGCAGGAGGGGCGGGAGCGGCTCGCTGACAAAGGCTTCGGCATGGGTGAAACGCACCGGCAGGCTGGCGCCCGCCAGCCGCAGCAGCTCGCCCGTCCAGGCGCCGGCCGTCGCCAAGACCGTCCCTGCCGAGTAGCGTTCCGCCGGCGTCTGCACCGCCAGCACGCGACCGCCAACCACCTCGATCCCGGTGACCGGCGAACCTGCCAACAGCCGCGCCCCCAGGCGCCTGGCGCTCCCGGCCCATGCCTGGCAGAACTTGAGCGGGTTCAAATGCCCTTCCAGGCACCAGGCAGCGCCGCGGAAACGCCTGGTATCCAGTTGGGGCTCGGCCTCCGCCAGGGCGGCGGCGTCCAGCATCTCCGCCTGCGCCTGGTGAGCCTGCAGATAGGCCACCTGGTCGCGCCACCAGTGCCAGTGCTCATCGCGCTCGATCAGCATGAGGTTGCCCAGCCGCCGCCATTCGAAGCCGAAGTCCAGCTCCTCTTCCAGGGCCTCCAGTCGCGCCAGTCCGGCCAGCACCACATTCATGTGGCTGCCGCGATGGCTCTCGGCGACCTGCGCCCGTCCAGCGCTGCAGCCCGAGGTGCCGCTGCCCAGGCCGTTGGCTTCCAGCAGGAGGACATCGTTCCCGCGGCGGGCGAGCTGGTAGGCAAGGGCCAGACCGGCATAGCCGCCACCAATGATGAGGACGTCAGCGGTGTTAGCCCCCATGAGCCACCTCGCGCTCCGGCGCAAAGGCGCCCCAAGTGGGCTCGGCCTGGCCGCCGAGCGCCCACGCCGCCACCATCTCACCCACCAGGGGCGTCACGATGACCGTGGATTTAAAGGCCGTCGCCAGCGCCAGCCCGTCGATGCCGTCGACCGGCCCCAGATAGGGCAGCCCGTCACCGGTGAACGCCACCGGCGCCGCCCACCCCCGCAGGACGCGAGCCTGGCGCAGCGCCGGGAAGTACCGCGCCGCCAGGCCGGCAATGGCCGCCTGCCCGCCTGCCCGAGCGTCGCTGCCGAGCCTTCGGGTGGGAGCGCCTGCTTCGCCCAGCAGAAAATGTCCCTCAGCGGTCTGCGAGAGCGCCAGCACCGCCTCATCCTGGCTGGTCTCACCGTCGCCATGCATGGTCTCGAAGAAAGCTGCCGACGCGATGTGGTTGTGCAGCCGGCCGGCCACTGCCTCGGTGACGACGGCCTGCCCGTGCACGTGCCGGATCTGCCAGTCACGGCCCAAATCGCGCCCGAGCGCAGGCGTCCAGGCGCCGGTGCAGAGGATGACGAGGCTTGCGGCCAGCGTTCCTTGGCTGGTGCGCACGCCCTGCACCCGTCCACCTGCCACGTCGATGCCGTGCACCTCCACGCCCAGGCCCAGCTCCAGTCCCGCCTCCAGCCCGCGCTGCACGTAGGCCCACACCAGGCGGAAGGGATTGACTTGGCCCTCGTGGCGGTGGTAGCACGCGCCCAACAGCGTGGACGTGTCGAGCAGCGGTTCGATCTCCTTGAGCTGCCCCGCCGTGACCAACTCCGCCTCGACGCCGGCGGCGTGCAGGGTTGGGAGCCGGTCTGCCATCAGCCGCCACTGGGCCTCGGTCTCGATCAGCAGCAGCCCGCCGAGGGAACGCAGGCCCACCGAGGCGTCCAGGCGTTCCTCCAGGCTGGCGAAGCGCGCGAAGCCTGCTTTGACCAGGGCCAGGCTGTGCCCCAGCTCGGCATCCTGGACCTGGATGTTGCCGTAATTGGCCCGTGAGGCGCCCGCCGCCACACCACCGCGGTCGAGAAGCGCCGTCCGCAGTCCTGCGCTTGCCAGGTGGAAGGCGACCGCGCAGCCGATGTAGCCCGCGCCCACCACGACGGCGTCGTACACGCTGCGGCCGAGTCCTGCCCGTCCCGTCACCCTCACCCTACTTCTCCCTCACTCGAACACCTCGACCTGCGCCGGGCTGTGGACCACGATCTGCGCTGTGCCCTTGTAGTCCGTCACCTCGCCGGTGATCCACACCCTCTTGCCTTTGTACAGCTTCGCCGGCGGCTGCGGGAAGGCGCCGTAGTCCTCGGCGAAAACCACGGCCACAAAGCCGTCGTGTGCAGGGTTGAAGTCCAGGAAGGTGATCTTCCCTGTGTCATAGGTGGAGACGATGACCCCTTCGATGGTGGCCGTGCTGCCCACGCGCTCCCCCGCCTGGCGCCAGGGCGTCACGCCCGCAGGAGCAGACGAACGGCTGGGGACCGTGGGCGAAGGTTCCGGCCCAGGTGTCGCCTTGGCTCTGGCATCAGCTCCGGGCGTCGCTGCCTCCGTCTCGATCTGCTCCGGCGACTCGACGATGATCTCCGGTGCGCCCTCATACTCCTTGACCGTGCCCGTCACCCGCACCTCCTGGTTCTTGTACAGCGACGCGGGCGGCGCCGGGAACTCGTCGTAGTCCGAGGCGAAAATCACGACCGAGAACGTGCCCTGCCAGTCATTGGTGAAATTCAGGAAGGTCACCTTGCCCGTGTTGTGAGTTCGCACCACCTTTCCCGTCACCGTCGCCCGCTGACCGACGTAATCTCCGGCCTGCTGCCAGTCAACCACGGGAGGAGGCGCCGTGGTTCCCTCCGCGGGCGCGCCAGCGACCGTCACGCCGCGGTTCGTGCTGCCTGCTTTCGCCAGGATCTCGATCTGCCCGGGGTCGTCGACCACGATCTCGGGCGCACCCTGGTACTCCTTCACGGTGCCTGTCACCCGCACCCGCTGGTTGAGGAAGTACTGCGCGGGCGGCTGTGGAAATCTGGCCGCATCCTTGCTGAAGATGACGATGCTGAGCTTGCCGCGGTAGTTTTGGTCGAAGTTGAGATAGATGACGTTGCCGGTGTCCCGGGTGCGGACGATGTCGCCCTCCACCGTCACCCGGCTGCCGGTGTGGTCGGCCGCCTGCTGCCAGGGGATAATGCCCGCTTCAACCGGCGCCAGCGGCTGCACCTTGCCCCAGTCGGCCGCCAGCACGTCGCCCAACCGCTTCAACACCCCTGCATCGCTCGTGACCAGTCCCAGCTCGCGGTTGAGGTCGAGCGAGGAATAGGTCAGGTTGATGGACCCGACCAGGGCGGCGCGGCCGTCGGCCAGGATTACCTTGGCGTGGACGAGGGGATCGGGCAGTCGCCCCACTTTCGCTCCCGCCGCCAGCAGCTCCTTCAGGTTGGCCTCAGAGAAGTCCTCTTCCCCTTCCCGCAGCGGCCCGATGAAGCGCACGTCGACGCCCCTCCGGGCTGCCGCCGCCAGCCGTGCAGTGATGGCATCATCCAGGAGGCTAGACTGCTCGAGCCACAGCGTTTCCTTGGCGCCATCGATCAGACGCTCGATCTGGCTGCGGCTGTTCACGGGACTGAGCACCAGGGAGGTCGCGGCAGGCTTGTACGCCACGCCTTTCCAGTCGGCGTCGAAGGCCCTGGCGATGTCGGCCACCTCGGCCTGGGTCGTGGTGCGCAGCGCGTACTCGCGGTTCCCGTTGAAGGAACTGCGGGTGTAGTTGAACGTGCTCACCAAGGCCGTGCGGTCGTCGACGACCAGGCTCTTCTCGTGCGTCAGACGGTAGAGATCGGATGGCGCCCACTTCACCGCCACGCCCCCCTTACGGAGCAGATCGTAGGATTCCTGGTTGCTTTCGCCGCCGCCAGTGGGGTCCTTCTCGATGATCACGCGCACGTCCACACCCCGGTTTGCCGCCCGCACCAGTTCCGTGATTGCGTCCTGGTAGGTCAACAGGTAGATCTTGAAGCGAATCGACTGGCGGGCGCTGCGGATCAGGTCCAGCACCGGTCCCACGCCATCCTCTGGCATTACCAGCAGCCGCTGCCCCCCTTCGGCGGGCGGCGGCGCCTTCGTGGCCGTCGCCGCCGCAGCCCGCGTGCTGGTGGCAGCCGGGCCGCGGGACGTAGGCATTAGCGCCGGCGTCGCCGCCTGGCAGCCAGCCACCAGGATCAGGCAGAGAAAGAGAACAAGGACTCGGCGGGACACGTCTGCCATCGTGGAGACAACCATTTGTGCTTACTGAGGGGGAAGGCAGGGACAGGGCAAAGCCTTGCCCGCCCGGCTGGGCTGCTGTATGCTTGGTGCAGGCGCGCCGGTGTGACCAAAGGGAAGCCGAACCTGCGCGTCCATGTGGATTATGCCGCAGGCGCACAGAGTGATCCAAGCGTCGCACAGACCGCGAGTTGGCGCCTGACCCTTTCATCCGTGTAGCAAGGAGGTTCTCATGCATTTGCCCGAATACATCACCCAGGCCGAAGTCCAGCGCGTGTGCCGCGAGCTGGGGATCAGCGACTGGTCCCAGCTCAGGAAGGCAAGCGTTCCCCTGGAGGAGGCCGCCATCATCCAGGGGGTTGTGGGTGGGGAAGCCGCACAGCTCAGCGTCGAGGACTTCCGCCAGGGGCTGGAGGTCGAGCTGGAACACGGGGTTGCCTTCCCCGATGCCAACGTCACCCACAACCACCCCATCCTCACCGGCATGATCGTGCTGGCCCATCTCAAGGAGACGCTGGACTACTACGTCCGGCTGGACATCGTGGAGATGGAAGCAGACCTCACCAAGGCGCTTGCCCGCGGGGACGCCGCCACCGCAGCCCGCAAATACCGCCTGCTCGTCGCCGCCCGCGCCCGCCTCGCCGCCCGCGAGGAAGCCGCGCTCGCCGCCTCCTAACCACCGTCCTTGCGGAGAAGGCGACCCGTCGGGCCTGAGCCCATCACGGCGAAGCCGCGTCCCGAAACCAGCCCCCTGCCGCCGCCCCCCCACGGTCGGTGGTCGGAAGGCACCCGCCACCTGCTATCTGCCCCCCCCGCCACCTCCCTCACGGTCGGTGCTCGGAAGGCAACCGCCACCCGCCACCTGCTATCTGCCGCCTGCTACCCGCCATCTGCCATGCCCAACTCCGAGATCGCCCACCTGCGTCTTCAGCAGCAGCACATCGCCGGCCCCAAGCCCCTGGCGCCGGCCCAGGTGGTGGCGTGGCTGGGAGCCGTCCAGGCCCAGGACTATCCCGCCGCGCTCTGGGCGGTCGGGCTGCGTACGCAGGATGCCACCGAAGGTGCCGTGGAACGGGCCCTGGCCGATCGCCTGATCGTCCGCACCTGGCCGATGCGCGGCACGCTGCACCTGGTGGCTGCGGCGGACGTGCGCTGGATGCTGGCACTGCTCACGCCCCGCGTCCTGGCCAGCCACGCTGGTCGTCTGCGCAAACGCTTTGAGTTCACAGAGGCGGAAATGGCGCGCTGCCGCGATTGCTGCATTGCGGCGCTCGAAGGCGGCCGGCACCTCAGCAGGGACGCGCTCTACCGTGAGCTGGAAGCGCAGGACATCCCCACGGATCGCCAGCGCGGTTATCATATCCTCTGGCAGCTCAGCCAGGAAGGACTCCTCTGCCTGGGACCGCGCCAGGGCAAGCAGCAAACCATCTTCCTGCTCGACGAATGGGCGCCCGCCGCTCCGCCTCTTGCCCGCGAGCAAGCCCTGGCCGAACTGGCCAGGCGTTACTTCCGCAGTCATGGTCCGGCCACGCTGGCGGACTTCGCCTGGTGGTCGGGACTCACGACCACCGACGCCCGCGCCGCCCTGGAGCTTGCCAAACCACAGCTCATCGCTGCCGCATGGGAGGGACAGACCTATTGGCTCAGTCCCGAGGCGACGCCTGCGCCCGAGCGTTCACCCACTGTGCACCTGCTCCCCGTCTGGGACGAGTACCTGGTCGCCTATCGCGACCGCAGCGCCGTACTCAGACCAGAACACGCCAGGCTGCCGGGCGCGGGCAACGGCATTGCCAGCCCGGCCCTGGTGCTCGACGGCGTCATGGTCGGGACCTGGAACCGTGCGCTCAACAGGGGCGCCTTGGAACTGACGCCCCGTCCATTTGCGGCCATGAACGAAGCTGAGAGATACGCCTTTGGATCGGCGGCAAAGCGCTATGCCGCCTTTCGCGGCCTGCCGGTCGCACGGGCGACACATCAATGATGGTGACAAACGGAGCAGCCAATCCGGGTCAGGTGAGCGAACAGCGCTACCGCCGCCTGTTCGAGCACATGCCGATCTGCATTCTCGTGGCCGACCTGACCGTGAGCCCCGCGACCATCTTGGAGGCCAACCATCGAGCGGAGCTGGTCTACGGCTACACGGCCGCAGACTTCAAGGGCATGCCCGCCGTCCGGTTGGTCCCCGATGTAGCCAGACCCTCCGTCTTGAGCATCATAGAGCGGGTGAGGCAGGGTGAAACCGTGACGACTGAGATCATCAACCAACACCGGGACGGGACGCCCTTTCCCGCGCGGGTGACCGCCGCGCCTGATCCGGCTGACACGGGTCACATGGTCGTCATGGTCGAAGATGTCACAGCCGAAGTAGAGCGCCGGAGCGAAGCTGAAGCCATCGACGCCGAACGCCGCCGTATCGCCCACGAGATCCACGACGGCGTGGCGCAAACACTCGCCGCGATGCGCTTCAAATCGGCGCTTTGGCGCCACCTGGCCCAGGAGGCGCCACCTGGTATGGGCGCCGCCCTGGACGAGCTCCAAAGCCTGCTCAGTTCCGCCATCGTCGACCTCCGCCGCGCGATCTTCGCCCTGCGCCCGGTAGACCTGGCTGCCCTGGGCTTCTTCCCGGCGCTGGCACAACTAGTCTGCGACTTCGGCGACCAGAACCAGGTCGAGGCCCGGCTGGAGGTAGCGGGACCGCAAGAGGCCCTGCCCGCGCTCTACGAGATGCCCCTGTTCCGAGTCATCCAGGAAGGTTTGAATAATGCCGGTCAGCACGCGCGCGCCCTTTTGGTGCAGGTGCGGCTGGCGGTAGATGCCGACGGCGTCGTCGGCGTCTCAGTTCGGGACGACGGTCGCGGTTTCGATCCGGCGCAACTTGGCCCGGTGGATCGTGCCGGCCATTTCGGTCTGCACCAGATGCGCGAGCGTATCCTGGACCTGGGCGGCACGCTCGACATCCATAGCGCACCCGGCCAGGGCACGGAACTGGTCATCACGTTGCCGTCGCCCACCAAGGAGACCACTCATGCCCCCGAAGGCGGGGACTTCCGCACCACCGATTAGGCTTCTGATTGCCGACGACCACACGCTGGTACGCCAGGGTCTGCGCCAGCTCTGCGAGGGGATGGGCGGGTTCTCGGTGGTGGCCGAAGCCGCAAATGGCGCTCAAGCCGTGGCGTTGGCGCGATCGACGCGTCCGGAAGTGATCCTGATGGACATCATCATGCCCGAGAGTGACGGTGTGGAAGCCATCCGCCAGATCATGCATGAGACCCCCACCAGCCGCATCATCGCCCTGACCATGTACCGTGAGGAGCAGTACATGCTGGCGGCCGTGCGGGCAGGCGCTCGCGGGTATCTGCTCAAGACCGTAGACGCTGCAGAACTGCTCGCGGCCATCGAGGCGGTCTGCCGGGGCGAATACCTGATCGACCCTATCATCGCCGCCCGCGTTCTGAGTGAGCTGCACCTGGCCGTCTCGGCGCCCCACCGGTATGCCGAGCCGCTGACCGAGAGCGAGATGGCCGTCCTGCGCCTGGTTGCGCATGGCCTGGATAACCAGGAGATCGCGCAGGCGCTCAACTACTCCGTGTACACCGTGGCCAACCGGCTGCGCACCATTTACGAGAAGCTGCAGGTGACCAACCGCACGCAGGCCGCGCTGTATGCCCTGCGGCAGGGTTGGGCGGCGCTGGACGAGCCGCCGAAGCAAGGGTAAGCGACTTTCCCCATTTCTACCGCCTGTTGGGTTCACCAGCCTCACTTACAAAAAAATGTAGTAAGACCCCGCCGCTAGTGGATTGTTTTTTGTCTATCGCTGCGCGGGGAATCGACGCATTCTGTCTCTTGTATCTTGAAGCCTGCTCCCGCCATCTCAACAGCGGGAGAATCCACACACCCAGGAGAATTCGAAATGCGTCGATTCAGGAAGTTCTATCGCGCCCTGTTGCTGACGGTCGCAGCAGCGCTATTGCTGTCAAGCATCGCCTTCGCGGCAGGCGGGACCCAGTGGCCATCCGCAGGCCTCAATCTCGCCAACACGCGCTGGCAGAGTGCGAACAACAACATCAGCGCGTCCAACGCCAGCAAGCTGGTTAAGAAATGGCAGTTCCCCACGGCCGGCGGCGTATCGGCGACCCCCGCCGTAGATGCGCAGAACATCTATGCACCCGATTTCGCCGGCAATCTGTATGCCGTTAGCCGGGCCACGGGGCAGTTGGTCTGGTCGCACAAGATCTCTGACTACACCGGCCTGGCTGGCGATTTCGCCCGGACCACACCGGTCATCACCGGCAACACGCTGATCTTTGGCGACCAGGCCGGAAGAATCGGCAATCCTGTGGGTCCCGGAGCCTATGTCGTCGCCGTCAACGCCACGACCGGCAACCTGCTGTGGAAAACGCTGGTTGATACCCATCCGTTCGCCATGGTGACACAGTCGGCCGTGGTGAGCGGCGGCTCGGTCTACGTGGGCGTGAGCTCCTTCGAGGAGCTGTTCTCAGCCCTTCTGCCTGGCTATACGTGCTGTACCTTCCGCGGCAGCGTCCTGAAGTTGAATGCCAGCACCGGCGCCATCCAGTGGAAGACCTACACGGTCCCTGACGGGTACAGCGGCGGCGCCGTTTGGGGCAGCACACCGGCAATCGATACCGCCCGCAACTCAGTGTTCGTGTCCACGGGCAACAACTACTCGGTTCCTGATGCCGTCATAAGCTGCGTGACGAATCTCGGCGCGAATCCAGATCCTTCGGCCGTGGCGGCGTGTGACTCGCCTGACAACCACTTTGACTCCGTCATGGCGCTCGATATGAACACCGGCGCCATCAAGTGGAGCACCGCCGGGTTGCCCCTCGACGCCTGGAACGTCAACTGCGCTGCGGGCCTGATCCCGGGCTTCACACCGGTGAATCCCGGCGACTGCCCCAACCTCGGCAGTCCGGACTATGACTTCGGCCAGGGGCCGATCCTCTTCACCGCGAGCACCAACAACGATAACTCCCAGGGCAACAACAATAACCAGGGCAGTGTCGATCTGGTGGGCGCCGGTCAGAAGAGCGGCAAGTACTGGGCGCTGAACCGCGACACGGGCGCCGTCGTCTGGACAACGCAGGCGGGACCCGGTGGCACCAGCGGCGGTCTGCAGTGGGGATCGGCCACCAATGGCAGCCGCATCTTCTACGCTGAGGCGAACAGTGCGTACACGCCCTGGACCTTGATCAATGGCACGACCGTCAGCAGCGGCTTCTGGGGCGCGCTGGACGCAGCCACCGGCGCCATCAAATGGCAGACCGCCGACCCGCAAACCGGCGGAGATCCAGGAGCCGTGTCCGGCGGCAACGGTGTCGTCTACGGCTGCTCCGCAGGCGGCAACATGAACGCACTGAGCGCCTCCACCGGGGCCATCCTGTGGAGCTACCCCAGCGGCCAGACGTGCTATGGCGGCGCTGCCATTGCCGACAGCACCGTGTTCTGGGGGACCGGCTACGCGAGTTTGGGGCCCTCAACGCCGGGTAATCTGTTTGCCTTCAAGCTCCCTTGACCTGACCTGATCGCCTGGTCTCGCACACCGAGGCCCGGGGAACGCTGGCAACGCTCAGCGCCCCGGGCCTCGGTTTTGCAAAGAGCGGCAACATCACAAAAGCAGCGCTTTCCGGGTATACTCTTGTTTGAACGCATTTCGATTGGCTGCTGTCGCCCCTGGTCGCAGCACGGGCGGCCCCAAGCGCCATTTCTCAGACAAGTTGAAAGGTGACTTATGCGCATCGGGCTGCAGGTTCCCAACTTCACATGGCCCGGCGGTCCTCAGACCATCGGACCGACCCTTCGTGAGATCGCCCGCACCGCCGACGAGGCCGGATTCGCCAGTCTGTGGGTGATGGATCACTTCTTTCAGATCGGCAGCCGCGACCGCGCCATGGGGCTCGGCCCGGCCGAGGATGAGATGCTGGAAGGCTACACCACGCTTGCCTACCTGGCCAGCGTCACGAGCCGGATCAAGCTGGGCACCCTTGTGACCGGCGTGATCTACCGCTATCCCGGCGTCCTCGTCAAGAGCGTGACGACCCTGGACGTGCTCTCCGGCGGGCGCGCCTACCTGGGCATCGGCGCCGCCTGGAACGAGCGCGAATCCAAGGGCCTGGGTATCCCCTTCCCGCCCCTGGCCGAACGGTTCCGCATGCTGGAGGAGGCGCTCCAGATCGCCTTCCAGATGTGGTCGGATGACAACGGACCCTACCAGGGCCGCCACTACCAGCTCGGCGAGACCATCAACAGCCCGCAGCCTCTCTCGCGGCCGCACCCTCCCATCCTCATTGGCGGCGGCGGCGAGACCAAGACCCTGCGCCTGGTCGCTCGCTATGCTGACGCCTGCAACCTGTTTGCCCGCGCCGGCGCTGACACCCTTCGCGCCAAGCTCGACGTGCTTAAGCGCCACTGCGACGACATCGGGCGCGACGACGCCGAGATCGAGAAGACAACGCTGGGCACCGTCCACCTGGCGCCGGGACACATGAGCGTCGCCGACGTGCTGGCCGAGTGCCGTACGCTGGCGGATGTTGGCATCCAGCATGCCATCTTCAACATGCCCAACGTCCACGAGATCGCCCCCCTGGAGACCTTCGCCCGCGAGATCATCCCAGAGGTCGCAGCATGGTGAGCCGTGTTCTCAGGGTGGTCCTCATCGTGCTGAATGCCTTCCTCGCCTTCACGGCCGCGGCCGGCGGCGTCGGCTTGCTCGCCGGCTTCGGGGCACCGCCGGCCGACATGCTCGCTGGTTCCCCGTTCCGCAGCTTCGCGGTGCCCGGCCTGGCGCTGATGGTCATCGTGGGAGGGACTGCCTTCGCTGCGGCCATTCTGTTGGCTCGGAGGCAGCCCGGCGGCGTTCCCGTCTCGGTCGCCGCCGGGCTGGTGATCATCGTCTTCGAGATCGTCGAGATCGCCGTCATTGGCTCTCCGGCGGGCGCGGCCCGGGCCATGCAGGTGTTCTACCTGGCGCTCGGCCTGCTCACCCTGATCATCAGCGCCATTCTCTGGCTGCAGCAGCGCCGCAAAGCTGTCTAGACCCTTCCCCAGGTCTTGTTCGTGTCCCGATTTCGCGATCTTGTGAACCGCTATGTCCAAGTCCCGACTGGAAGCATTTAGCGACGGTGTGATCGCCATTATCATCACCATCATGGTGCTGGGGCTGACCGTTCCCCACAGCGCCGATCTGGCGGCGCTGCTGGCGCTGGCGCCGGTCTTCCTCAGCTATGCCCTCAGCTTCGTGTTCGTGGGCATCTACTGGAACAACCATCATCACCTGCTGCAGGCAGCGACGCGCGTGGATGGCCGTGTGCTCTGGGCCAACCTGAACCTGCTCTTCTGGCTTTCGCTCACCCCTTTTGCCACTGGCTGGATGGGTGAGAATGGCTTTGCGCCGCTTCCTGTGGCCTTCTACGGAGTCGTCCTTTTTCTCGCCGGGGTCGCCTACAACTTGCTCGTCCGCGCGCTCATCGCCCTCCACGGCCGCGATTCGGCGCTTGCCACCGCCATCGGCAGTGACCTGAAGGGCAAGGCTTCCATCATCCTCCTCCTGGCTGCCATTCCTCTTGCGTTTGTCAGTGCATGGCTGTCGTGGGGGCTCTACGTGCTGATCGCCGTGATCTGGTTCATACCCGACCGGCGCATCGAGAAGGCCCTCACAGCCTGACGATCGCATCGCCCCGCGACGCCCATCATGCTTCGCATGTCCGCAGACAAGATCCACCTCAGCAAGAAGAACGAAACCTACCTGGCCACCCTCTATGGTAAGGCCCAGGATGCAGCCGCGGAGAACCCGATCCTGGGCGATCGCTTTGCCGCCGAGGCCGTCGCCCGCATCGACTTCGACTTCAAGGAGTTCAAGCCGCAAAGCGGCGGCGAGATCACGCTGGCGATGCGGGCTCTGCACTTCGACCAATGGACGCGGGCCTTCCTGGCCGCCAACCCCGAGTCCACAGTCTTGCACCTCGGCTGCGGTCTAGACACCCGCGTCTACCGCATCGACCCCGGTCCCGAGGTCCGCTGGTATGACGTCGACCTTCCCGACGTGATTGCCCTGCGCAAGCAGCTTTATCCCGCTCGCGAGAGCTACCACCTCATCAGATCTTCTGTCACCGATCTTGCCTGGCTCGATGCGATCCCGGGCGACACCCCTCTCATGGTGGTTGCCGAGGGGCTGGTGATGTACCTGCCCGAGAAGGACGGCGTCGCCCTGTTCCGGCGCATCACCACCCAGTTTCCCAGCGGCCAGATCGCCTACGACGGCTACAGCGGGACCATGATCCGCATGGTCTCTCGTCTGGCTGCCGCGCGTCGGTCCAAAGTTGAGCTTGTTTGGGGCGTCGATGACCCCCGCGACCTGGAGAAGCAGGTGCCGGGACTGCGCCTTGCCGAGTGCGTTGAGTTCCTGATGATGCCCGACCTGGTGCGCCGCCTGCCGTCCAGCGGGCCACGCGGCGCAATGTACAGGTTCGTGGGCCGGTTGGCTTTTTACCGGCGCCTGGTCCGCCACTTGCGCTACGAATTCACGGTGGCAGCATGAAAGGGCCCTGCGGACCGCAAACCGGCCCTGCAGGTGCCCGCCGTTCTCTCTCCGTGCCATCACTTCAGGGAGCGTTTGGCTGATGTCAGAATCCTTACAGGCCTCAGTGGTCCTGGTCGATCACAAGGTGCAGTTCACGGGCTCGCTGCGTTCGCATCCGCCCCTGACCATCGACTATGTCCCGCCCCTTGGGGACGGTCAGGGCTATACGCCGCTTGAGCTCGTGCTGTTCAGTCTGGCGGCATGCAGCGGCGCCACCGTGGCCACGCTGCTGCGGCGTATGCAGAAGGATGTCTCCGGCTTGGAGGTGCACGCCCGTGGCGTCAGGCGCGAGCAGCACCCCACGGGCTTCGCCCACATCGACCTTGAATTCGACCTGAAGTCGATGAACGCCGACCAGGAGACGGTCGTCAGGGCCATCCGCCTGTCCGAGGAATCTTTCTGTCCCGTCTGGGCCATGCTCAAGGGCAGTGTCGAGATCACCGCCACCCACACAATTGCCATTCCTTAGCCGTCTGCCACCGCAACGCGGCAGGGACCGCCGGGAGGCGGCTGCACGCGCAGCCAAACGGCGCAGCCTGGCGGAGCTTCGACAGCCCATGCGCGGCTGAATGGATCGGGAGCGCTGGCGTGCCGCCGTGAGTTATGAGACAATCGCTGCTGCGCTCCACGCGGGGCCATCCCCGCATCTGAACTTCAGTCGCTTTAACTCAGTTCGCACCAAGGAGACACCCATGGATAAGCAGACGATGATCGACCACCTGAACGCTGACCTGGCCGGTGAGCTAGGCGCCATCATCCAGTATCTCACCTACGCCGCCAAGGCCAACGGCCCCTTCCGGCCGCAGCTCGTCCAGTTCTTCATGGCGGAAGTGCCTGACGAGCAGCTTCATGCCCAGTTCCTGGCCAACAAGATCGTCGCCCTCGGCGGCGAGCCGGTCACGCAGCCCCGTGCCGTGCCGGCCGCGCACACCAATCGTGAAATGCTCGAGGCGGTGCTTGCCGCCGAACGGCAGGCCAACAAGGACTATACCCGCCGCGCTGAGGAAGCCGGCCAGTACGGAGACAAGGGCTTGCAGGTCCAGCTCGAGAACATGGTGCTCGACGAGAGCGGCCATGCCGAGGAAACCGAACGCATCCTCCGCGATTGGCCACTCTAGCTGACAAGGGTCCAGACGGCGCCCATGCTCCGGGCGTGGGCGCCGTCCTGTGTTCGACAGCGGGCAGCGGTCCCTGGGGCCGTCGCGCCAAGACCAGGGATCATGGAGTGTTCCCATGAAGGCTTCCCGCAAGGACCCCAGCTTGCCCGTGCTGCGCTTTGCCGATCAGGCGGCATGGTTGGCCTGGCTGGACGCTCACCATGCCGCATCGCCGGGAATCTGGCTGGACATTCCCAAGAAGTCCTCCGGGTTGGATGGCCTTACCTACCTGGAAGCCCTGGAGGCGGCGCTTTGCTACGGCTGGATCGATGGCCAGAAGAAGAGCCTTAGCGAAGCTTCGTGGCTGCAGAAGTTCACCCCCCGCGGCCCGCGCAGCATCTGGTCGAAGGCCAACCGCGACAAGGCCTTGGCCCTGGTTGCCGAAGGCAAGATGCAGCCCGCGGGAATGGCCGCTGTCGAACGCGCCAGGCAGGACGGCGCCTGGGAAGCCGCTTACGACTCCCAGAGCACCTCCGCCGTGCCAGACGACCTTCAGACAGCGCTGGATCAGAATCCCGAAGCCCAGGCCTTCTTCGCTGGTCTGGACAGCCGCAATCGCTACGCCATTCTGTTCCGCCTGCAGACGGCCCGGAAGCCAGAGACCCGCAGCAAGCGCCTTCGTGAGTTCATCCTGATGCTCGAAAGAAACGAGAAGCTCTACCCATGACCCTGCAAGTTGCCTTTCTCCGCGCCATAAACGTCGGCGGGCACACGGTGACAATGGTGGAACTGCGCCGTCTCTTCGTCGACGCCGGGTTCGCGCAGGTCGAAACCTACATCCAGAGCGGGAACATCATCTTCCTGCCGCCAACGGACGGCGCCGCGGTGGAAGCCGCCATCGAGGCGCACCTGCAGAGGGCGCTGGGCTACCCGGTGACCACGTTCGTGCGCTCACTGTCTGAGTTGGCGGAAATCGCGGCGTGCGACCCCTTCCCTCCGGTGCCTTCCGAGCTTGAGACCACGCGTTATGTCGCCTTTTTGAAGGCCGAGCCTGATGCCGCGGCCCGGTCGCGCCTGGCGGCGCAGGCCGACCATTACCATGACTTCCACGTCGCCGGGCGTGAGGTGTACTGGCTGCGGCGTCGTCTTCCCGGCGAACCTCCTTTCTCAAGCGCCTTCCTCGAGAAGGCGCTTGCGGCCCCGGTCACTGTGCGCAACGTCACGACCCTCACCAAGATCGTCGCCAAATACAGTCCAGAGGCCTAGCGCCACGTTATGTCATGTTGATAAGAGGCGGCACATGTCCACCCAGATAGGCCAGGACAAGTTCACATCCGAGCTCTTTGCCGTGCTCGACGAGACCTTCGAGAACCACCACGGCATCTACCTCGACAAGGGCACCTCCCTTTTCGAGACGCTCGCCGGCATCAGCGCTGAGGAGGCATCGCAGCCCGTTGGCGGCAAGTGCGCATCCCTGGCGGCGCAGGTGGCGCACGTCACCTTCTACCTCGAAGTCCTTGAACGCTACATGCAGACCGGGACCGGTGAGCAGGCCGATTGGGGCGCCATCTGGCGCACCATTCAGGCGGTAACGCCGGAGGAGTGGGCGGCGCTGAAGCAGGCGCTCGAGCAAACCTACCGCCGCATCGCCGCGACGCTGCACGGGCTCGAAAGCTGGGATAGTGACGTCGCCATCGGCGGCGCCCTTGCCATCGTCATCCACACAGCCTATCATCTTGGCGAAATCCGCCAGGCCCTTTGCATGCTGCACTAGATGCCAGACTTATCCCTGAGAATCGCTGCTGTGGGCATCCCCGCCCTGGCTGCGCTGGCCATCTGGCGCCTGGGCGAGAGGATGGGCGCCGCCCGCCGGTGGGCGGCAGCAGGCGTGTTTGCCCCGGTAGCGCTGCTCGGGCTGGCCGTGTTCATCGTGGACCGCCAGTACGGCTGTGCGCTGTCCTATGGCAGCCGCAACTGCACCTTCGACGCCCTCGGTTCCTTGTCGCTCGCGGTCCTGAGCGGGTTCCTGGCCTGGCTTTTCCTCAGGGCCCGGGACAGGCTTGACCACGTTGACACGGCCCTCATGCTGCTGTTCACCGCGGCCTGGGCGGGGGCCGGGCTGTCCACCAGTCTCCTGCCCCTCATCGTCTCGCTCAACGTGCTGGTCTACGTTGGCAACCGTCTTCTGAACCGCCGCGGCTTTCGCGTCCGCTACCTGCTCATGCGCGACGACTACGACGACGGCAGCGGTCCGCGCTAGCTTGCCTGCAACCGGCTTCGATCGGCTTACCTGCCATGCCCACTGCCCCCGTAAACTCCATTCATCCCGAGACTCGTGCCGACTGGCGCGCCTGGTTGGCCGAAAACCACGGCCGCACCACCGGTGTCTGGCTGATCACCTTCAAGAAGGGAAGTGGGAGGGCGCTCATCACCTACGATGACGCGGTTGAGGAGGCGCTCTGCTTCGGTTGGGTCGACAGCAAGTCCAACAAGCTTGATGCCGAACGGTCGATGCTCTGGATGGCGCCACGCAAGCCCGGCACAGGCTGGTCAAAGCTCAACAAGGAGCGTATCGCCAGGCTCGAGGCGGCCGGCCTCTTGGCGCCGGCCGGCGCCGCCAAGGTCGAGACGGCCAGGCAGGATGGCTCCTGGAACGCCCTCGACGAAGTCGAAGCCCTGGTCGTGCCTCCGGACTTGACAGCAGCGCTCGCTGAGAACGCCCAGGCCGCCGGCTACTTTGATGCCTTTCCCCGCTCGGTCAAGCGCGCGATCCTCGAATGGATCGCGAGCGCCAGGAAGCCCGAAACGCGGGCGAAGCGCATTGAGGAAACGGTGCGCCTGGCAGCGGACAACATTCGCGCCAACCAGTGGCGGCAGTAGACCACCGATCACACAGGCCACAGAGCCGTGATCGGGAGCACCCAGGCAGGTGCTATAATCGCCTTTGGCCACCTGGCCAGACCCCTTGCGGAGGAAGGCGACGATGACGGACCCCATCTCAAATGCGACGTTGGCGGTGTGGGGCGGTGAAGACGAATCCCTGGTGCAGGGCGCCACGCAGGTGCCCGTCGTCTACAGCGCTGCCTACGGCTACGACAGCGTGGACGACTGGCTGGAGGTGGCGTTGGGCTCTAAGCCCGGCCACATCTACAGCCGCAACACCAACCCCACCGTCCAGGTCTTCGAGGACAAAGTCCGGATCCTGGAAGGCGCCGCCGCGGCGACCAGTTTTGCCACTGGCATGGCCGCCATCAGCAACACGCTCTTCACCCTGCTGTCACCGGGCGACCGCGTCGTCTCGGTCAAGGACACCTACGGCGGCACCAACAAGATCTTCACCGAATTTCTGCCCCGCCTGCGCGTCGAGGTTGACCTGTGTGACACCGGCGACCATGCCCAAATCGAGGCGGCGGTCGCCTCGGGTTGCCGGGTCCTCTACCTGGAAACGCCCACCAATCCGACCCTCAAGGTGCTCGACCTGGCGCGTCTGGCTGCGGCCGGCCATGCCGCGGGCGCCATCGTCGTCGCGGACAACACTTTCGCCACCCCCATCAACCAGAAGCCGCTGCAGCTTGGCGCCGACCTGGTCGTCCACAGCGCCACCAAGTTCCTGGGTGGCCATGCCGACGCCCTGGGCGGCGTTGTCTGTGGGGATGCGGACCTGGTCCGGCGCATCTACCACTACCGCGAGATCACCGGCGCCATGCTCGACCCCATGGCGGCGTTCCTCCTGATTCGCGGCCTGAAGACGCTGCACCTGCGCATCCGCCAGCAGAACGAGAACGCCCTGCGCATCGCCCGCTGGCTGCAGGAATGTCCGGCGGTGGCCGCCGTCTACTACCCCGGCCTGGAAACCCACCCCCACCACGACGTTGCCCGCCGGCAGATGTCCGGCTTTGGGGGCGTGCTCAGTTTCATGCTCCACGGCGGCTTTGACGCCGTCAAGCGCGTACTGCCGCGCCTGCGCTTCGCCCACCGCGCCGCCAACCTGGGCGCGGTGGAGACCATCGTCGGCACCCCTGCAACCACCAGCCACGTGGAGTGCACCGCCGAAGAACGTGCGGCCATGGGCATTCCCGAGGGACTGGTTCGCTACTCCGCCGGCATCGAGGATGCGGATGACCTCATCGCCGACCTGACCCAGGCCCTCGCGGCCGTCTAAGTGCGGACCGCAGCCCTTCCTCACGAACGTCTCCCATCGACATTTCCACCTCGAAAGGTCGTCAACCATGAGCGACAAAGTGCGCGTCGGCATCGTCGGCACGAGCTGGTGGGCGGACACCATGTTCCTGCCCGCGTTACAGAGTCACCCCCGTGCGGCCCTGGCGGCCATCTGCGGTCGCGACCGCCGCCGCGCCGCCGAGATGGCCGCCAAGTACGGCGTTCCCGCTGTCTTCACCGACTACCGGGACATGATCGTCCGCGGCGGCCTGGACGCCCTCATCGTCTCGGTGCCCGACGACCTGCACCACGAGATCACGATGGCGGCGCTGGCTGCCGGCCTCCACGTGCTCTGCGAGAAGCCGCTGGCCATGAACAGCCAACAGGCCTGGGACATGGTCCAGGGCGCCCAGACAGCCGGGGTCAGAACCATGGTTCTCTTCACCTATCGCTGGATGCCCTTTCTCCGCTTCGCCCGCGCCCTCGTTGCGGAGGGCTATGTGGGCAGGCTCTACCAGGCGGAGTTCCGCTGGCGGAGCACCTTTGGCCGCGACAACCCCTTCAACTGGCGCTTCGACGGCCGCCGCGCCAACGGCATCCTGGGCGATCTGGGCTCGCACCTGATCGACCTGGCGCGCTGGTTCGTCGACGACATCGAGCGCGTCAGCGCGCAGTTGGCGACCCTCATCGAGCGCCCACGGCAGGAGGTCCCAGGCTTCGCGCCGGCGAACGACTCTGCAAACCTCCTGGTCGAGTTTGCCAACGGCGTCCCCGGCCTGATCCAGGCCATCACCGGGCCGCCGATGGCCGACGGCACCATGAGGCAGCAGATCAACCTCTACGGCGAAGCGGGCAGCCTGGAGATCAGCGCCGTCTACTGGGGCGCCGGAGAGGGCGTAGAGATTCGCGGCGCCCGCGCCGGCGACAAGCGCAGCGAGGTGCTGGAAGTGCCAGCGTCGTATTGGGGTGACGCCGTCTGGGCCGAGCCCTTTGGCTTCTTCGCCACCCAGCCGGTGGGCAGCCGCGCCTTCATCGACGCCATCGCCGAAGACCGTCCCGTCGCCCCCAACTTCTACGACGGCTTCAAGGTCCAGCAGGTCATCGACGCCGCCTTCGAGTCGCACGCCGCCGGCCGCGCCGTAACCATCCCCCCACACCAGCGACGGGTACGGGTTGAAGGTTCAAGGCTGCAGGTTGCAGGTTGAACGTTCAACCAGAAAAACCCTTGACTCCGCCCATCCACAGTGCTAGAGTGGAGATAGGTTCCTTTCTCTCCACTTACCGGTGAGTTCGCTGCTAAACAAGGTGTGAACCGGCAAGACAACCCTATTGGAGCGCGGCACCGTGTTGCCCGGGAGCGTCCCATGTCCGAGGATCGTCCTATCACACGCCGTGACTTTCTGCGCCTGGCCGGGGCGGCAGGCCTGGGGGGCGCCATGCTCGCCTGCGGCCGGACGCCTGCCCTCACCCCGGCGCCGCCCGCCGCCACGCCGCGGGCGATGGCCACCCTGGCGCCTGTTTCAGAGGCTACCGTCGCCGCCCCATCGTCGGGCGCCGCCGCCGACACCGTTCTGATCAACGGCCGGGTCCTGACGGTGGACGCCGCTAACAGCGTCGCCGAAGCCCTCGCCATCCAGGGAGACAAGATCCTGGGCGCCGGGTCCAGCGAAGCGATGCGCGCCCTGGCAGGAGCCAGCGCCAGAGTCGTCGACCTGCGGGGACGCACCGTGACGCCGGGGTTCATCGATCCGCACATCCACTTCCGGGTGTGGGGCCTCCAGAACCTCTACTACGTCCCCTTCCTGCCGCCTGAGGTCAAGGACATCGCCGGGCTGCAGCGCGCACTGGCCGCCGCCCTCGAGGGCAAAAAACCCGGCGAGTGGTTGATGGGCTTCTACCTGGCGCTGGCCGAGCAGACGATACCGACCAGGGAGGACCTTGACCCGGTCTCCCGCAACAACCCGGTCTTCATCATGCACAGCGGCGGCCACTGGGGCACCGCCAACAGCGCCGCCATGAAGCTCGCCGGGATCACCGCCGCCACACCCAGCCCTGAGGGCGGCATCATTGAGAAGAAGAACGGCGAGCTGACGGGGGTGTTCTACAACCACCGCGCCATGGACCTCCTGCGCCGCTTCGCGCCCCCCATCACGATCGACCAGGTGCGTCAGGCTATCCTGGACACCCAGAAGGTCTTTGCCGCCTGCGGCGTCACCAGCTTACACGACAACAACATCCGCGAGGTCGAGCACATCCAGCTCTACCGGGATATGGCGCGGCAGGGCGAGCTTCACCTGCGCAGCAACCTCTACCTGACGCTGGAATGGCCCTCGGACCTGGAGCGAGTCGACCAGGTCCAGCCCTTTGACGACAGCCTGGCGCGCTTTGCGGGCTACAAGTTCCTCATCGACGGCCAGGGCCCGACCGCCTACTGCCATGAGCCGCACAACGGCGTGGAATGGCGAATGCCGACCTGGGACCCGAAGATGTTCAAGGACACGATCCTGAGCCTGCACGACCGGGGTCTCCAGATCTGCGTCCACTGCATCGGCGATGCCGCCGCGGACCTTACGCTCGAGGCCTACGAGGCGGCGATGAACGCCAATCCGCGGCGCGATCCGCGCCACCGCATCGAGCACGCCGTCGTCACGACGCCGCAGGCGACGCAGAAGATGAAGGACCTGGGCGTCATCGTCAGCACCCAGCCAGCCTTCATCTATCTCTTCGGCGAAGGTTGGAAGCGGAACTTCACGCCCGCCCAGATGCGGCGCATCGTGGTCACGCGCGAGTGGCTGGACGCCGGCGTTCACGTCGCCATCGGCTCCGATGCACCCTCCACGCCCCTCTACTACCCGCAGGCGACGATCGCAGGCGCCATGACGCGGGTCACCTACAAGAACACCCCGATCGGCGCCGACCAGGTGTTTGACTTCACCCAGGCGCTGCGCGCCCATACCTACGAAGGGGCCTTTGCCGCTCACCAGGAACAGCAGTTGGGCAGCCTTGAGCCGGGCAAGCTGGCCGACCTCGTCGTCTGGCCCACGGACCCCACCAGGATGAAGATGGGCGATCTGGCGCAGCTCCAGACCGTGGATGCGACCCTGGTGGGCGGCAAAGTCGTGCATGGCGCCCTCTGAACCGGAGCCCTGGGGCACCTTGGCGGAAGAGCTGTCCTTCCATAGCCGCGGGCTGCGGCTGGCAGGGACCCTCCACCGGCCCGCGACCTCGGCCCCGTGTCCGGCCCTGGTGGTGCTTCACGCCGCCGGCGGCGGCGCTCGCGACTATCCCTTCTACCGGCACCTGGCGGATACGGTGCCCCAATGCGGCATCGCCGTCCTGCTCTATGACCGGCGGGGCTCGGGCCAGTCGGAAGGCGACTTCAACACGGCGAGCTTTGCCGACCTGGCGGCTGACGGCGCCGCCGCGTTCGACGCCCTGCGGCTGCGCCCTGACATCGACGGCAGCAGAATCGGCTTGTACGGCATCAGCCAGGGCGGTTGGATCGCGCCCCTGGTTGCCAGGGGCCGACCTATGGCAGCCTCTCTGATCGTCGTGTCAGGCTGCGGCGTGTCGCCCGCAGCGCAGATGGACTACGCCGCCGCCTTCGCGCTCAGAGAGCAGGGCTTAGGCGATGATGCCGTCGCCAAGGCCCTTGCCCTGCGCGGCCATGTGAACGACTACTACCGCGGCACGCTCGATCGGGCAACGGTGACCGCCGCCGTCGAATCCGCTGCGGACGAGCCGTGGTTCCCATACGCCTTCATCGACACCGCCGGCGCGCTGCCGGTCGATGTGACCGCGGACAAATGGTGGTACGAGTTCGACTACGACCCACTGCCGGTCTGGGCACACCTCCGTCAGCCTGTGCTCTTTCTCTTCGCCGCCGCGGACCGTTGGGTGCCCGTCTTCGAGAGCATGGCGCTGCTGCGCGGGGCAACGGCGCATCTGCCGGACGTGACCTTTGCGCAGATTCCGGGAACCGATCATCTCATGGCCGAGTCCGCCGGTGATGACCCGGCACACGTGTCTGAGCGCTACCTCTCAACCGTGCTCGCCTGGCTCACGGAACGGCTGGGAAGCCGGGCGCCGGGCTGAGCGGCGAGGGTTTGACACCTCATCAGGCCGGTGCTAGAGTAAGGCTGCTTGCTTTTTGCCGCAGCAGGCGCATCGGCGACGTCTTGTCGGAATGCCAGACAGCGAAAGCGCAGCGTAGGGACCACAATGCGCGGGATCACGTGAACCGCGTTCTCAAAAGGTGAATGGAATGGCTCATAAGTCCAAGGTTGCTGTTCGCGCTGCCGTCTTCGCTGGGCTGTTCGTCATAGGTGTCCTTTTGCCGGGGGTGGGAGGAGGCAGCTCTGCCCGTGCGGATGCCGCCCCGGTGTCGCCTGCGGCGCCGGGAGCAGTCGCCAACGACGACTTCGACCAGGCGCTGGTGATCGACGATGTCTTCTACACCAATACGCAGGATGTCATCAAGGCGACCCTTGCGGCGGACGACCCTGTTCTGCCGTGCGTTGGCTCGAAGAAGTACAATTCCGTCTGGTATCGCTTCACGCCATCCGCCAACGACACCCTGATCTTCAGCACGGACGGGAGCAACTACGGACCTGACATTGCCGTTTGGACGGGCGCCCGGGGCAGCCTGGCGAACAAAGCCTGCTCGGGGCAGTCCCGGGCTGAAGTGGCGGTCGCCGCCGGGACGACCTATTTCATCGAGATCGTCAGGGGCGCAGACATCATCAGTCCCCCACCGACCGCGATGAACCTGGCACTGGCAGTCTGGCCGGCCAGCACACACCCGGCCTCGTTTGCCAAGACCGGGCCGGCCAACGGCGCCGGCTACCAGCCAGCCAAGGCCACCCTGAGCTGGGACACAAGCGCTTATGCCGCTAGCTACGCCTACTGCTACGATACGACCGATAACGATGCTTGCGATACATCCTGGAACGCTGCGACGTCAAAAGAGGCCATTCTGAGTTCCTTGAGCCTGGGAGCTACCTATTACTGGCAAGTGCGGGCAACAAACAGCGCCAGCACGGTTGACGCCGACAGCGGCGCCTGGTGGTCGTTTACCACGGCAAGGGCCTCTGATCTCAACCATTGGACAGGAACCGTGACAGAAACCTCAAAACCAACCGCCTTCGATGTTCATACGGATGGAACGCACTGGCTCAATTTCACTTTCTCTTTTGCATTTAGCGGCTGCAATACCACCGGAACGGCTAAAGCGTCGATAGGGGGTCCTGGAGTCATTGCCGGTCGCAGCTTCAGCTATCACGACGCCGGCCTTGCGTTCAACGGCAGCTTCCCCACCGCGACGACGGCCGAAGGGAGGTTCAGCCTCACCAACTATCCCGTCTGCGTCTGGATCCAGCCCGGCTACTGCTGCTGGGACTCCGTCACCACCAGCGGCGCCTGGACGGCCACCGGACCGGACCTGCCACCGGTACCGCCGGTCTACACGCCGCTTCAACTCTCCGGCCACTAAGCCCGACCATGTCCAACACCGGCTCTCCTGAGAACCCGCAAGCGGATGCCCTCGAGGAGTCTCTCCTTTGGGATGTCCGCGCTTTTGTCTACCAGACCTTCGCCGCCGCCTCACAGCCCCCCACGGTGGCTGACACGGCGGCACGGTTCCAGATCGGCGTTGACGAGGCCACAGCCCTTTATCACGAGCTGGATGGGCGGCACGCCTTCTTCCTGGAGCCCGGCACCACGGACATCCGCATCGCCAACCCCTTCTCGGCCGTGCCCACGGGCTTCCGGGTCGAGGTCCTGGGGCGGAGCTACTGGGCCAACTGCGCCTGGGACGCGCTTGGCATCCCCGCCGCCCTGCATGCCGACGCCCTCATCGAGGCGACCGACTCCGGAGGCGGCGAGCCACTGCTGCTGTCCGTCCGGGACGGCCAGCTCCACGGGGACGGCGCCGTGGCGCACTTCGTCGTACCCTTCGACAACTGGTACGACGACATGGTCTTCACCTGAGCGACCATTTTGCTCTTCCGGTCGGAAGAGGCCGTCGATGCATGGTGCGAGCAGCGCGGCGTCGCCCGCGGCGAGGTCCTGGCTCTTCCCAGGCTTTGGGAGCTCTCCCAGCTCTGGTATCACAACCGCCTTTCCCCTGAGTACCACGGCCGCACGGCCGCCCAGGTCCAGGAGATCTTCCGGCAGCTCGGCCTGACCTCGTCCTTCTGGCAGACCCAGGGCGACCTCTCGGCGCCGCAGAAGTAGCCTGGCGGAACCTCCCGCATGGCCAGAGCGTCCATAGGGCATCACGATGAAGCCACAGCGCCGCCCCATCGAAGACATCGAGCGAAGGTCCACCGAGCCCATCGAACTCATGCCCTTTGACCCGGCGATCAAGCAGCGTGCCATCGCCTACGGCCAAGATCTCAGCAAGCACCTGGCCCCGTTTGGCGCCGCCGCGGAACTGTTCGGCTCCCTGGAGATGGAGATCGCCAACAAGGGCGAATGGGAATATGCAGTCTATCTTGACGATGAGCAGTGGTTTCCGGTCCTTATCTTCCTGATCAACCATTTCGGCGGCATCCATGCACTCATGGATGACTTCGCCGTCTTTACGCATAGGATACAGGATATCGACATCGAGATCATCCCGATGCGCAACGAATCGGCTATGCGAAATCGTGCTATCACCGACTATTGGCGGAATGACCCGGTTGCGCTGAAGGAATACGAAGACGGCAAATTTGCTCACGCTTTCTCACGAAGAGAGTACTATCGCTGGAAAGACGAGTACATTGCAGGAATCGTTGAAAAGCTGTAACCCGGTAGCCGTTTACGACCGCACAGAGCGAAAAACCGCCAGGTGCATGGCATCGAGCCTGGACCCTTGCTCATTCGCAAGCCAGGCCTCATGCCGGACGGCAAGCGTACACGGACCGTACGTGAGGACACGGATGGCCCTGAACCGCGCCACCGCTTCCAGCCGGCGCAGGACGGTTTCCAGCACGGCGCCCGTGAACGGCGTGTACATGTAGAAAACAGTTCCTCCGGAAAGATCGGATTCCAGCGCATCGCCCTCGACAAACTCCACTTCCATCAGACCCAGGTCGCCCGCGCAGGCCCTGGCATAGGTGCAGTACGCGGACTCGTACTCGACGCCGCGTGCCTTCACGCTGGTCAGCAGGTGGACAAGGATCGCCACCTGACCCAAGCCCGAGCCAAGGTCACAGAAAGCATCGCCGGCTGCAAAGTGAACCGTCCTGCATAGGTCAAGAATGATCCGGCCGGGAGTCGGCTGGTAGCAGACCATTTCGGGCGTCCGCAGTCGCGTTTCTGCAGGCACAGGCGCCGTCATGAACAACCCGCCGATGAGCGCATCCAGCGCACTATATCCGCCCTCTTCCGCCAGACTGTCGTCTGCATCATCGCCGGTATACGCGCGCAGGCGCCGCTCCAGCTCTTCGCCTCTGCCCTGGCCCGACCGTATCGATTCCCTCAGCTTCTCGATGAGCTGCCGGTTGGCCTCCTCCAGGGTGCGTCTCAGGACGTAGGCCCGCCACCGCAGTTCCTGCAGCACTTCCGTCTCACCGTCCGATCGGGCTATCTCATCGATCCGATCGAGGACATCCGTCTCAAGGACGTCCAGGGCCTCCACCCGTGCCTGAAAGCCTTCCTCGGCCCAGACCGTCGCATTCCTCTCCAACCGATCAAGTTCCGCCGACACGTCGGTAAGCGTCTCTTCCAACCAATGCCTCCTGAGCAATCGCGTCGGGTTGCGCAGCACCTCTGTCGCCTCGGACGATTTGTCCGGCTGTGCTCAACGTGTCGCTCACGACGATCGTAGCATAGATGAGGAAATGACCATGAAACCCATCAAGTTCACCCTCATCAACCCCACCTCGGACCTCTGGCGGGTGCAGGCAGGGGAGAAGCCGCGGGGGTCGCGGTTCTTCCGCTTCTCGATGCTGTCCAGCCTCTGCGTGGCCGCGGCCATGCCGCCCCACGTCGAGACCACCATCGTCGACGAGGACGTGGAGGCGGTGGACTTCGACACCGACGCCGACCTGATCGGCGTCTCGTTCATGACCTACAACGCCCCCCGCGCCTATGCCATCGCCGACCAGTTTCGCGCCCGGGGCAAGCCCGTCATATTCGGCGGCTACCACCCCACCTTTCTGCCTGAGGAGGCCATCCGGCACGCCGACGCCGTCTGCATCGGCGAGGCCGAGAACAACCTGCCGCGGCTGATGACGGACTTCGCCGCCGGGACGCTCAAGCTCTTCTACCGCAGCGACCTGGTGGACCTGGCAGCGCTGCCCAGGCTCAACCGGAGCCTTATCCAGAAGCAGCACTACGCGCCCGCGGACTTCGTGCAGGCCACGCGCGGCTGTAACTACCAGTGCCGGTTCTGCTCGGTCACGGCCTTCCACCTCCACCATTTCCGCACGCGGCCGGTGGAAGAGGTCATCGACGAGGTGAAGTCGCTGGGCCGCAACATCGTCTTCATGGACGACAACCTAATCTGCGACCGTGAGTATGCCAGGGAGCTTTTCGCCGCCCTTGTGCCGCTCCGCAAACGCTGGTTCAGCCAGTGCGGCATGGGCATCGCCGAGGACCCCAAGCTGCTGAAGTTGGCGGCCGACAGCGGCTGCAAGGGGCTGTTCGTGGGCTTCGAGACGCTGGCCCAGGAAGAGCTGCGCTCCTGGCGCAAGAAGCCCAACCTGGGCCGGGACTACCTGGCCATCATGGACAAGCTGCACGCAGCAGGCATCGCCGTGTGCGCCGCCTTTGTGTTCGGCGGCGACGAGGATGCACCCGACGTGTTTCCCCGCACCCTGGACTTCCTGCTGGAGTCCAACGCCGAGACCCTGCAGGCCACCCGCCTGACGCCTTTTCCCGGCACGCCGCTGTTCGACGACCTGGACCGACAGGGCCGCATCATCGACAAGGACTGGAGTCACTACGACTTCAACCATGTCGTCTACGAGCCGCTGCATATGAGCCGGGAGACGCTGGACCAGGGTGTGGCGTGGGTGCTGCGCGAATTCCACACTCGGCGCCGCATCGGCCGCCGGGTGCGGCGCTGCCTGGGCTACATGGACCCGGCGGTGGTGTTGGCCGGTGTGCTGCCCCTCAACGTGGGTTGGCGCCACAAACTGACGGCCGACGGCAACTTCGGCCGCGGGACCGTCTTTTCCCCCGCGGGCCCCGACGCCGCGTAACACGGCGTCACGAGTGGCTTTCTGAGTTCTTGCTGTTGCCGCACAACAATTGCACAACATGAGACTCCTGGTTTGTCATGCACTGTGACATGGTGAGCGGCCCTCTCACCCACCCCTCCACTTGCAGCCTCAGCAGCGAAGCATCTCTAACTCTCCCTATGCCACCGCCGCAGGATTCTTCGTCGCTCTGCTCGGCCGAATGACAGGGGAGCGGCTACATGCCAACCTGATTTGGATCATAGCCATTGCCCCCGGCAAGCGCCATACTAGCAGGTTGGCGGTTGTCCCATTCCCGTTCAGGAGTCTTGTCCATGTCTGAAAGCGCACGCATGTGGATGGAATTGACCTTCAACATCGCCTACCTCATCGTGGTGTGGGCGTTGGTGATCGCCATGATCGTGCGGCTGCCCCAGGTGGCCGCCGCCAACAAGCCGGTGGCGCGGCTGTTCATCTGGGCCTTCGCCCTGCTCGCCTTCGGTGACACCGGGCACGTCGGCTTCCGGGTGCTCGCCTTTGCCCAGGGCGACCTCAACGCCACCGTGTCATTGATGGGCCGTGAGGTGGGCCTCGTGGGTCTGGGCGCACTTTCCACCGCCGTCACCGTCACTTTGTTCTACGTGATCATGGTCATGATCTGGCAGCGGCGGTTTGGCAAGCCGTATGGCTGGTTCGGCTACTTCCTGTTCGCCACTGCTGCCGTCCGCTTCCTGCTCATGATCCCGGCCGCCAACCAGTGGAACAACGTCGTGCCACCGCAGCCCTGGTCGTTGGTTCGCAACCTGCCCCTGATGGTGCTGGGCCTGGGCGCCGCCTATCTCATCCTGCGCGACGCCCGCGCCGCCCACGACCGCACCTTCACCTGGATCGGCATCTGCATCCTCATCTCCTACGCCTTCTACACGCCCGTCATCCTTTTCGTGCAGAGGGCGCCTTCCGTGGGCATGCTCATGATCCCCAAGACGCTGGCCTACGTCGCCATCGCCGTCATCGCCTACGCCAACTTCTTCCGCCCTCACACGGCGCAGCGTCCCACGCCCTCCCAGCCCACCGCCGCCTGACGCCGTCCATGGCCTCGAACCGCCGCAACCTCTCGATCCTGTTCTTCACCCTGGTGGTGGTGATGCTGGGCTTCGGCATCATCATCCCCATCCTGCCCTTTTACGTCGAGAGCTTTGGGGCCGGCGGCCGCGAGCTAGGCATGCTGATGGCCATCTACGCCACCATGCAGTTCATCTTCGCGCCCATCTGGGGCCAGATGTCAGACCGGCGGGGCCGCAAGCCCATCCTTCTCATCGGCATCCTCGGCAACGCCGTCACCCAGCTCCTGATGGGCCTCTCCACTTCCTACTGGATGCTGTTCGGCTCGCGGGCGCTGGCAGGCATCCTGTCGTCGGCGACACTGCCGACGGCGATGGCCTATATCGGCGACAGCACCAGCGAGGAGGAACGCGGGGGCGGCATGGGGCTCTTGGGCGCCGCGATGGGCGTCGGCATGGTGCTGGGTCCGGGCCTGGGCGGTCTGCTGGCAGGCCGCTCCCTCTCTCTCCCCTTCTTCCTCGCCGCCATCCTCTCCCTGCTGGCGCTGGTCCTGGTGTGGGCGATCCTACCCGAATCCCTGCCCAAGGAGCACCGGGCTGAGGCGCACATGCAGCCCGGCTTCGTCGACCAGATGAAGCAGCTCTGGACGGCCATGACCGGGCCGCTGGGCTTCCTGCTCTTCCTGTCGTTCCTCATGAACTTCGGGCTGACCGCCTTCGAGGGCATCTTCGGCCTCTACTGCCTGACGCGCTTCAACTACGACGCCATGCAGGTCGGCGCCATCCTGGCGGTCATCGGGCTGGTCTCGGCCGTGGTGCAAGGGGTCATGACAGGGCCGCTGACCCGGCGCTGGGGGGAAGTGGCGCTGATCAAGGTGTCGCTGCTGGGCAGCGCCGCCGGCTTCCTGATCATGTTGGGCGCGTTCAACTTCGTGACCGTGGTTGCGTCCACCACCCTCTTCATGGTCTTCAACTCGCTTCTGCGGCCGGGGACTTCCTCGCTCATCTCGAAACGCGCTACTGGTGGCCAGGGCGTAGCCATGGGCTTGAACAACGCCTCCATGAGCCTCGGGCGCATTGTCGGACCGCTTTGGGCGGGCCTGCTCTTCGACGTCCGCATCATCTATCCCTACCTCAGCAGCGCCGTCATCATGCTTGGTAGCTGGATCCTCAGCCTGATCTGGCTGCCCTCCGACCGCCAGCCCGTTCCCGCCGAGGCCGCAGGCGCAGAATCGTAAGGGCGGGCCAAGTCGCAAGGAGCAAGTCGCAAGTCGCAGGGGGCACGGGGCAGGGAGCTTCTGAGCAGCGACCGTGAGGGAGCTGATGGGGAGCACGGAACACGGGGCAGGGTGACCCGTCCGGAAAAGCGTTTACAGCACCGGCCCGAAAGGAGCGGCGGGAGACGCCCACCAACAGCCGGTTTACCCTCACGCATTAAGCAGCACGCATTACGCATCACGCATCACCAAACGCGCTCAATTTGACAGCTTAACAGGAAAATGGCATATTTTTGCCATACGGTTGTCTTTCGTGCCGTACCACACAACGCAACACTCCATTCGATTCGAAGGATGCGCCATATGGCTCCCCCTTCCCCCCTCCTTCTAATCGGACTGGTGCTAATGGTAGCCCTGCCTTCTGTCCTGGGTGCTAACATTGGCATTGGTTGGGTTTTGAATCAACTTGCTGCCTTCTCCCTCTTTGTTGGCAGCTTCGTTGGCTTATTCGCCGTGACAATCAGCGCGTTGGCGGTTTCACGCCTGTTTGCTGGGCTGCGGCGCGTCGGGGACACCAGAGACGGTGGCGCCGATAGACCCCCGGTAAGCGAGGAAAGCGACGACTTCGACGCGATCCCAGTCACACGCTTCGTCCGTGACCGAACCGACTATACCTGGGAAAACTGGACCCGGTTCAACCTGGCCAACAGCGTCTACATCGAGTTCCAGGATGATGCGCGACCCGTCAGCGCGCTGAACAAGGAACAGCAGCGCGAGCTGGCCGTCCGGCTGGCCGATGTGGCGATCGCCATTCTGAAAGCCAAGCCGGCCACAACGAGGCGGCTAAACGTCACCACCGCCCAATACCGCAAACACCTGAGCCAGATGGGACAGCACCCCTATGACGACGACATCCTCGCCATCGCCGTCGATGCCGTCAATGAGGGTCTGCAGATCGGACAACCGCACTACCTCAATGTGGTCACGCAGCGCACTTGGGGACAACTGGCGCTTTAGCAGGTGGCAGGTGGCAGGTGGCAGGTGGCAGGTGGCAGGTGTCTTCCTAGCAGCGACCGTGAGGGAGCTGAAGATATGCGGGGAGCGGGTGGGCAAGGGCAGTTCCGTAATTTCAGTTACATTCCGCGGGTGGGCAAGATGGGAAACTAAAGGATACGGATTCACCGTCAAGCGGACCGCGGGCGCCCGCCGTCGAGTGATCGGCTCGGCCGCTGCACGCCGGCGAATGTGAGGTGCGACATGTCACGTATCCGTTGCCGCGCTCTTGTGACCGCGGTTGTCATGGCAGTCGTGGTGATGGCTGCCGGCGGGGGAGCGCACGAGGTCGCCCGTGCACAGGGTGAGCCACCGGCTCCACTTCCCGCTGACGCGGTGCATGACGCTGCCCCAGCGGCGTTCGTGGCCGATCCGGCCTCGGCGGGCGCAGTGACTGACACCCGTGTCATGGCCATCGAGAACGCCGGACAGTGGTCAGAGGCGGTCAGGTTCCAGGTGTGGGGCGGCCCGGCAGGAACGCGGAAGGTGGCAGTTCAAGGCAGTCTTGACCAGCCTGGCGGCCAATGCCACCTATGAGTACGGGGGGCGGGCCAGCCCCGACAGCGACTGGACGACCCTGTCCACATTTCGGACCGCGGCCGCCACTGCCCTCGGCGCCAAGACAGACGGCAGCAACGCGACGACGATCTTTATGCCCCTGATGCGCAGATAGGACAGCGAACATAGGGCGTCGTTGTGGGTGGGATCGCGCCCCTGGCGCGAAAAAGGGGACGACTCTCTGCGTTCTTAAGGGCTGGGACCCTCTGGCGCTGGCGAATCTGTCTTGCCCGCAGACTCGTGGTCCACACCCCCTTCTACGGCGATCTGGATTTGACGCGCCGCGTTACCTGAGCTATACTTCAAAAAGTGAATTGTGATTCATGTCTGCGCTCGCCGGGTCCGAGATAACCATCACCAGCCGCATTGACAGGCGCCGCCAACGGCGGCGACAGCACCTGATCGATACCGCGCGTGTGGTCATCGCCGCCAAGGGCATCCATTTCACGGTGGCCGATGTCACCGAAGCCGCCGATGTCAGCATCGGCAGCTTCTACATCTATTTCCACGACAAGGATGAGCTGCTTGAAGCCGCCGTGTGGGACGACCTCCAGATGCTGGGTGATCCCACGGCGCCGGGCCTTGCGGCCCTGACCCCACGGGAACGAGCACGGGTCGTTCTTGAGCAGGCCTTCGCCTTCGTCGAGCTACATCGCGGTCTCATGGATGCCGTTTTCGGCGAGGGTCATCTGCCCGGCCACTATGAGCGGGGCCTGCGCATGCTGGAGGAACGCGTGGTACTCATCCTGACCAGGGTCGGCAACCTCCCCGACAGCGAGATTCCGCCGATGGCGGCGCTGATCGCGGGCATGATGGCGGGCGGCATCCGTTACGCCCTGCACCACCCTGAGACCATAGCGACCGACATGACGGCGCGTACGCTGCGCCTCCTCCAGCCCCTCTCTGAAATCGAGCAGTCGCCCGCCACCGTGCCGCCAGCCGGCAGCGTGGTCACCGCTGACGACTGAGCACCACCACACCCCTGCCAGCTATGTCAGTTCGCCGCCTTTGGGCCATCATGCATAAGGAGTTTCGCCACGTCCAACGGGACCGGCGCATGCTCATCCTGGTGACTGTGTCGCCTGCCATCATGCTTTTGACGTTCGCCTACCTCTTCACCTTCGATACTGCCACCTCACACCTGGCCGTCTTCGACGGCGACCGCAGCCCGCAGTCACGGCAGCTCATCCAGGCGCTGGCGACCGATAACAAGATGCTGCTTTCGACCGAGGCATCCAGTCCCGACGACCTGCGTTCGCTCATTGTCGCCAACAAGGTCAAGACTGGCCTGATCATTCCTCCCGGCATGGGTGACGATCTTGCCGCCGGTCGCCAAGCCGACGTTCAGATCATCAGTGATGGATCCGATCCCATCAGTGCAGCCACCAACATGAACCGCCTGACGACACGTCTGAACGCCTGGAGCCAGAGCTATCGTGGTTCGTCGGCGGCCTCGCCGGTCTCGGTGCATTCCCTGGTCTGGTACAATCCCGACCTCAAGTCCGACAACAGCATGGTGCCGGGGCTCCTGGGCATCGTTCTCATTCTGCCCGCCATGGCCGTCGCCCTGGCGATGACCCGCGAGAAGGAGCTCGGCAGCTTTGAGAGCCTGGCGGCCACCCCGGTGCGGGCGACTGAGTATGTTCTGGGCAAGCTTATCCCCTACATTGTGTACGGGCTGATCGGTGCAGCCTTCGCCGTCATGGTGGCCCTCTACTGGTTCCAGGTGCCCTTCCGCGGGAGCTACGCCAACCTCCTGGCCTTCATCAGCCTCTACCTTTGGGCAACGCTAGGCATCACCGTCCTCCTGGCCAGCTTCATGTCGACGCAGAGCACGGCGCTCCGCGCCATTCTGCTGCTTTTTCTGGTGCCGAGCTTCTTTCTTAGCGGGCTGCTCCTTCCCATCGACTCGAAGAGCAAGTTTGTCTCGGGCACGCTGCCGGCCACGCACTTCGTCACCATCAGCCGCGGCATCTTCCTCAAAGGGCTGGGGTGGACGGCCCTGGGCAGCGATCTGTTCATCCTTATCGCCATGGGCGCGGTCACGGTGGCCCTGAGCATCGTGACTTTCCGCAAACGCGTGGGCTGACAGCTCGTCAAGGGCTCAAGATCTGAAGGGACGATCATGCTGAGACAGGTTCTGAATCTGACGTGGAAGGAGTTCATCCAGGTGCGGCGCGACCACTTCCTGGTGATCTTCCTCGTCATGGTGCCTACCATGCTGCTGGTGCTGCTGTCGCGCAATACCGCCACCGGCGTGCGCGACATGCCAGTGGCCCTTCTCGACTTCGACCAGACGGCCACGAGTCGCGAGCTGGCGACCACCATCGACCAGACGCGCGAGATGAAGATCGCCTACTATCCGCGCACCAGAGAGGAGCTGGCGAGCCTGATCGACGATGGCAAGGCCGAGATCGGGCTTGTCGTACCGCCGGGCTACGAACGCACGTTCTACGCGGGAGGACCGGAGCCCGCCCAGGTCCAGGCCATCGTCGACGGCAGCAGCCTCCTGGTGGGCCGCAATGCCTCCCAGGTGATTGAAGGTGTCATCGGCACCCTGGTGCAGCGCCGCCTGGCGACGCCTGGAGCGCCGGAGGCGGGTGGGCTCAAGGTCTACACCGCGGCGCTGTTCAATCCCTCATTTGACAATCAGTGGTTTGCCATCCCGTCGATGCTGGCCTTCATCATCTACGCGGTCACCCTGGTCGTCGCGGCCACGGGCTTCGTGCGTGAGCGAGAGCTGGGCACACTGGAACAGCTCATGATCACACCGCTCAAGGGCGTCGAACTGATGCTCGGCAAGGCGCTGCCCGCCATCATGATCGGCATGGCGAACTTCTTCCTCCTCATGGTCGTTCAGAGCTACGGCTATCACATCCCGATCCGGGGAAGTTTGATCCTGCTCTCGGCGTGCGCTCTGCTCTTCGTCATCGCCGCGGTGACTGAGGGCACCCTGATCTCGTTGGTCGCGCACACCCAGCAGCAGGCGATCCTCTTCGTCTTTCTGCTCGCCATCCTGGAGGTCACGTTCAGCGGTTACCTGCTCCCCGTCGAGAACATGCCGCTGGTGATGCAGGCGCTGGCCAGGGTCTCGGCGCTCCAGCACTTCATGGCAACCATGCGCTCGATTACGCTGCGGGGCGCCACCTTGCCCATGGTTCTGCCGAACATGTTGGCCATGGTGGCCTTCACCGGCGTGCTTGCCTTTGCCGGCTGGCGTCTCTTCAACCGGAGCATCGAGTGAACACGGTCGTCAGCCACAACCTGCAGCGGCGCTTTGGCAAGACCCTTGCCGTCGCCGGCCTTGACCTTGCGGTCGAGGAAGGCGAGGTCTTTGGCTTGATCGGCCCGGATGGCGCCGGCAAGACCACGACCCTCCGTATGCTGGCGGCGGTGCTTGCACCCACGGCAGGCACGGCGATGGTGGCGGGCTGCGACGTCGTTCGCCAGCCAGAACGTCTGCGCCGCCATGTCGGCTACATGGCCCAGCATTTCAGCCTCTATGGCGACCTCTCCGTATTGGAGAACCTCTACTTCTTCGCCGACATCTTCGGCGTCCGCGGCGCTGAGCGCCGCCAGCGCATCGACCGTCTGCTCCACTTCGCCCGTCTCGAGGCCTTCACCGACCGTGACGCCGGGCGCCTTTCCGGGGGCATGAAGAAGAAGTTGGCGCTGGCCTGCGCGCTCATCCACCGCCCCAACGTCCTGCTGCTCGACGAACCCACCAACGGCGTCGATCCGGTCAGCCGCCGCGAGTTCTGGGACATTCTCAGCGAGCTTCACCTGGAAGGAGCGACCATCGTGGTCAGCACCCCCTACATGGACGAGGCCGAGCGCTGCAGTCGCGTCGCCCTCATGCATCAGGGCCTGACCATCCGTCAGGGGACTCCGGTCGAGCTGCGCGCCCTCGTTCCAGGCCAGATGCTCGCAGTCTACACACCCGACCTGCACGGCGTCGAAGAAGCCGTCCTCTCGTTTCCTGGCTACCTTGAGCACCAGGTCTACGGCGACCGCCTGCACGTCTTCGTTCCCGATGCGGCCGCTGCCCGCGACGACCTCGCCGCCCACCTCACCCGCAGCCACGCACCTTTCAGCCAGATCCTGATCGATCAGCCGCGGCTTGAAGAAGCGTTCATTCATGTCATGAGCACAACCACCCAGGAGGCAGCTTCCTAGCATGCTCGCCTCCTTGCCCCCTGTCGCCCCCCAGGGCGAACCAGGCGCCGCAGCGCCCGCCGTGATCGTCAACCACCTGACCAAGCGCTTCGGCAGCTTCACCGCGGTCAACGACATCAGCTTCACCGTGAAACGGGGCGAGATCTTCGGCTTTCTTGGACCGAATGGCTCCGGCAAGACCACCACCATCCGTATCCTCCTGGGTCTCATGCACCCTACCGTGGGCGAAGCCACGGTCATGGGTTTTGATGTCGTGCACCATCCCCATGACATTGCCCGCAGCGTCGGCTACATGAGCCAGAAGTTCAGCCTCTATCCCGATCTGAACGTCGAGGAAAACCTCGTTTTCTATGGGCGCACCTATGGTCTGGGTGCGCGCCAGTTGCGGCAGCGTATCGACGAGGTCCTCACCCTTATCGATCTCTCCGACCAACGCCGCCAGCTCACAGCCAGCCTTCCGGGCGGCTGGCAGCAGCGCTTGGCCCTGGGCGCCGCCCTGCTGCACCGTCCTGCCATCCTCTTCCTGGATGAGCCGACCGCCGGGGTGGACCCCGTGAGCCGCCGCTCCTTCTGGCGGCTGCTCTACGATCTGGCCAAGGACCAGACGACCATTTTCGTCACCACGCACTACATGGACGAGGCCGAACAATGCCACCGTTTGGCCTTCATCCACAACGGCAACCTGCTTGCCGATGGCTCACCTGCCGCCATCAAGCAAACGCGGATGCCCGGCCAGGTAATCGAAATCGTTTGCGGTGAGCCGCAAATCGCCCTCCAAACCCTGCGCGCCGCCGGCATGCCGGAAGTAGCGCTTTATGGTAAGCGTGTTCACGCCGCCGGACCTGACCTGGAGCATCAAATCGACGATCTCCGTGCCCTGCTTGCCGACGCAGGCGCCAACCCCATTAGCCTCCAAGTCATTCCCCCCTCACTCGAAGACGTCTTCATCGCCAATGTCCGCTAGCTTCTCATTCCTACGACGGTCCCGCTCTCGCGTCCTGGTTTCCGCGTTCGGCCTCATCCTGGTCGTTCTGGTGACGGCATCCTGCTCCCAGACCACGGCGGACACGGTACCTGACAAACTGGCGGGATACCTGGAATCCAGCACCGTGACCGTGTCGCCCGAGATCAGGGGCCGGCTGGTCGAGGTCCTTGCCGACGAAGGTGACACGGTGACCGAGGGTCAGGTGCTCGCCCGGCTGGACGACAGCCACCTGCGTCTGGAGATGGCGCAGGCGGGCGCCGCGGTCACCAGGGCCGAAGCTGAGCTTGCCCTCCTCAAGGCCAGCGTGCGGCCGGTCGACGTCAGCCGCGCCGAGGCCAACGTAACCTACGCCCAGGCAGCGCTTGACGCCGCCGAAAGCGCTCTGCGCGATGCCAATACCCTGAAGGACACGCCGCAGCAGAGCGATCTCGACATCGCCCAGGCTGAGGCGGAGGTGACGGAGACCTCGGCCCGCGCCTCGGCTGCACGCCACGCCGCCCAGGCCGCCGACACCACGGTCCAGATGTATGGCACGATCCTCAAGGACCTGGAAAAGGGCTTCGACGTCGATATTCCCGGCGTCGGCTCGCGACATTTCGACGCGCCCAAGGACAAGCTGGACTACGTGAGCGAACAGTGGAACCTGGCAAGCCAGGACGCCTGGTCGGCCTGGCAGGCCAGCGCCGCCGCCGATGCAGCGGCGAATGAGGCCAAGGTGGCACTGCAGGACAGGAAGCGTGAGCGTGCCGCCCCTCTCAGCGCCGAAGACCGCGTGGTGGCCGCCACGAATGCCCGCGACCAAGCGAAAGCCGGCCTGGACGAGGCGCGCGCCGCCCTGGAGGCGGTCAAGGCCGGACCCAGCGCCGAGAAGATCGCCGCAGCCGAAGCCGCCGTTACCCAGGCCCGCGCCGCCCAGGACGCTGTGGCCAAACGCCTGGCCAAGACGACCCTCGTCGCGCCCAAGGCCGGCACCATCACCGCTCGCTACCGCTCGCAGGGCGAGGTCATCGGCCCCAACCAGAGGCTGATGACCATCAGCGACCCCAACGCCCTCGAGATCATGATCTACGCCCCCACCGCCCTGCTTCCCAAGCTGCAGCCGGGCACGGAACTGCCGCTTTCGGTTGACAATGCACCCGGCCAGCAGTTCAAAGCCGAGGTCATGGCTCTGAATGAAGAACCGGAATTCTCGCTGCGCCAGGCGCAGAACGTAGCCGAGCGCGCCGACGCCGTCTACGGCGTCCGCTTGCGGCTGTCCAGCCCCGACCCTCTTCTGCGCCCCGGCATGCCCGCCGACGTAGTGGTGAGCAGGTAGCCCGTAGCCGGAGGCAGGTAGCCAGCAGTACTACTTGGGAGGCCACGTGGGGCCCGCCCCCACAGCCCCCCTCTGCCCCCTGCCTCTACTCCCCGCCACCCGCTCCCCGCTCCCCGCCACTTTCTACCTGCCATCTGCTATCTGCCACCTGCTACCCTATGCGCCGCCTTCTTTCTGCCATTCCCGTTCTCCTCGTCCTGGCTGTCGGTCTTGCCATCGCCGGCATCCTGCTGATCCCAGACCAGGTCGGCAGCGCCTGGCGCAATGCCGGCCTGCCAGAGGCCCCGCTTGTTCAGGTTGAGACCCTTCTCGGTCGCGGCCCCATCGCCAAGGACATCCGTCTCTACGGCGTGCTGGAGGTGCGGGAGGCTTATGCGATGAGCGAGCTGGCGGGCCGCGTCAACAATGTCATGGTCGAGGAAGGCGACGCCGTTACAGCCGGACAGACGCTTGCCGACCTGGACCCCACCGACATCAAGGCGCAGATCGACTCCGCCGACCAGGCCGTACAGACCGCCCGCCTTGCCCGCGCTGCGGCTGCCGCCCCGCCGTCATCCGCCAACGTGGCAGTGGCAGATGCGGCCATCACCGCCGCACAAACCCGCCTGGAGAACGCTCGCCGGTCCCTCGAACAAGCCCAGCGCAACCTCAAGCAGCCTCTCGACCTCAACGCCGAGATCAATCGCGTCACGGCGATGCTCCCTGCCGCTGCCGCCGGCGTCAGCCAGGCCGAGGCCGATGTGTCGCGGGTCAAAGTGCTTCTCGACAGCGCCATGCGCGACGGCTCGCGCGACGGCAAGTTCGTGCAGGCTACCCTCCAGGAACAGCTCGCCGCCGCCCAGGCCAACGTCGATGCAGCCAAGGCCCAGCAGAGCGGTCTGCAGAAGTCGCTCACCCTGCTGAAGCGCATGCGCGACAACCCTATTGGCCCGCAGGCCCAGGTGACGGCCGCCGAACAGGAAGTCAAGCTGGCCGAGGCCGCCCTGGCCGTGGCCCAGGCCGATCGCGCCGTCGCCGCCGAGCCGCCCCTCGCCGAAGCGGTCAAGGTCGCCGACGCCCAGGTCACGACGGCGCAGGCCGGCCTGGACCTGGCCAAATGGTCATCCGACCGGCAGACCATTGTGGCGCCTAAGGGCGGGAAGCTGCTCGCCCGCCTGGTGGAGCCGGGGGAAACGGTCCAACCCGGTGCGCCCCTGTTCACCATCGCCGACCCGAGCAAGCTGGAGGTTCGCGCCTACGTGGCGCTGCAGGACCTGCCGCTGGTGCATCTTGGCCAGACGCTGCCCGTAGAAGTGGTCACCCTCCCGGGCGCGCCTCTGCAGGGCACCGTGACCTATATCGCCTCAGAAGCGCAGTTCCGACCCAACAACGTCCTCAACCTGGAGGATCGGGGCGACATGGTGTTCCTGATCAAGCTTGCGCTCGACAACGCCGGTGGCGCCCTCAAGGCCGGCATGCCAGCCGACGTCATCCTGGCGCCGCAGAGCTGAAAGGGGTTTCTGGCCAGAAGGACGCCTTCGTCAGAAGGACGCCTTCGTCAGAAGGTCAGCCTTCCACCCACAAGACCCAGTGGCAGGGGGCGTCGCCCGCATCGCCCTGAAGGTGGTCGACGACGGCGGGCGCGCTGAGCGGATTCCCCCCATCGTCCACGACCGTCAGTGTATAGCGGTTGGCAAAGTAGTTGACCGGGAAATCGTAGAGACCGAAGTCGTTAGCGCCGTCCTTGCTGACGGCAAGAGCGCGATTCCCCCACTGGTCCACCAGAGCAATGTGCACGCCTGCCACGGGGGCCCCATTGGCGTTCTGCACCTGGCCCATGATGTAGTTGCCAGGGCAAGTGCGGTTGTGGGTGATGGGCTGGCCCAGGCGAAAACGACCAGGCCCTCCCGAAGCTGCCGTACCCGAGACCACGACGGCGGCAGCGCCGGCCACAGGACCGGCATTGGGGTCCATGGCGGCCGCCAGGTCCACCGCCACCTGGACGCTGCCGGGATTCGCTTCGCCCGCGGCCGCCAGGGCCGGCGCCGCCAGGGCGCCCAGCGCATCACAGGGACCCAAATTGACCGGTGTGGCGTGCAAAAGCGCCCAGCCGGCCGCCTGTAGCTGATCGGTTGCAGGGGCCGCTGCGGGGTCGGCGGCGAGGCCGCCGGGCAGACCCAGCTTCCCCGGCAGCCGCAGGAGCTTGCGTTCTGCGGCGGGTTCAACCTGGCAGTAGGCGGCCCACTGTCCGCCTTGGCCACGATCGACGTAAACCGGCGCCGTCGTGGCAGGGGCCACGCTGTCGGCAAGAGGACCGGCGTCGCCTGCCGCCGCCAGCCACGCCTGGCTGAACCATTCTCCGCCCTCCGGGCAACTCACACCGGGCGGGCACTCCGCCCTGCGCTCCAGGCCCGCGGGCGCCGGGAACTGCCACTCCGCCGGGCTCGCAGGAGCCTTGAGCACCTGCAGAAACTCAGGGCGAGTGAGCACGGCTTCCATGAAGTCGTGCCAGATCGGCGCCGCCCCGGTCAGACCGCTGGTGTTGCGCATGGGATGGCCATCGCTGTTGCCCGCCCAAACACCGGCGACCAGGTAGCGGGTGTAGCCGACTGTCCAGTTATCACGAGAGTCCGTGGTCGTGCCGGTCTTGGCTGCCGCAGGTCTGCTCAGCCGCAAGACGCTGTCAGGCCCAAAGGCGGGCGTGCGGGCCGCATTGTCGCTGAGGATGTCGGAGACCTGGAAGGCGGCGCCGGGCGAGATGGCCTGCACCGGGGGCGCGGGCGTGGCCAACGGCACGGGCTGGCCCAGGGCATTCCGGGCATCCAGGATCACGCGCGGCGCCGTGTACGTTCCCCCGTTTGCCAGCGTCGCAAACGCCGTCGTCAGGTCGAACAACGTCACCTCGCAGCCGCCCAGGGTCAGGCTCAGTCCGCAGCGACCGGCGTCCGTGGGAAGGCTTGCCAGGCCCATCGTCCGCGCCGAACTCGCCATGTGGTCGATGCCCACGCCATCCAACAGCTTGACGGCCGGGATGTTATAGCTGTTGGCAAGCGCCGTGCGCACGGTGACGGGACCGTGATACTTGCCATCGTAGTTGTGCGGCGCATAGGTGAGCCCGCTCCCCAGCGTATAGGTCACAGGAATGTCCCACAGCACGGTGGCAGGGCTGACCAGGTTGTCGTTCAGCGCCGTGGCATAGAACACGGGCTTGATCGCACTTCCCGGCTGCCGGGGGCTTGTGGCGACGTTGACCTGCCCGCTGATGGCGGCGTCATCGAAATTGGCGCTTCCCACCATAGCCAGCACCTCGTTGGAGCCGGGAAGCATGGCGACCAGGGCGGCATTGCTGAGGTCAAAGCGGGAATGGGCCGCCTCGACCTGTTTGGACACGGAGCCCTGGGCCAGGTTCTGCATGTCCAGGTCCAGGGTCGTGGTGATCTGCAGACCGGCGCGAGGCGAGGCGTCTTCACCCAGCTCCGCAGCCAACTGCTGCCGCACGTACTGGACAAAGTGCGGCGCCTGGTTCACGCGTTTGTCCGGGGCCGGGTTGAGCTTGATCTCCTCGGCGTAGGCGGCGTCGGCCTGCGCCTGGGTCAGGTAGCCGTGCCGCACCATCATGTCGAGCACCACACGCTGGCGATCCTTCACCGCCTGGAAGTCCTTGAAAGGGTCCAGGTCGGCCGGGCGCTGCGGGATGCCTGCCAGCAGCGTCGCTTCCGCCAGGGTGAGATCAGAAGCGGGCTTGGCGAAGTACACCTGCGCCGCCGCCTCGGGACCATAGGCCAGGTGGCTGTAGTTGAGCAGGTTCAGGTACATCTCCAGCAGCTCGTCTTTGCTGAACAGCGCCGTCAGCTCCTGGGCCAGCCCCGCCTCCAGCATCTTACGATCCATGTTCTGGTCGTAACGATCGTCAGGCCCCAGGAACAGGTTGCGGGCAAGCTGCATCGTGATCGTGCTGGCGCCCGACATCACCTGGCCTTCCTGTGCATTCTTCAGGGCGGCGCCGGCGATGCGTGCGGGGTCCACGCCCACGTTCTGGTAGAAGGTCGCATCCTCGCTAGCGATGGTGGCGTCGAGCAGGTGCTTCGAGACACGGTTGAGGGGAATCCACGTCCGGCGCCCCTCCTCCCATTGTTCCGCAAGCACGCGTCCGCGCCGGTCGAACAGCCGTGTGGTCTGGAACACGCGCGGTTGCGGTCCCGGCTGATACTTCTGGAGATAGGCCTCCACCGAACCCAGCGTGTCGGGAGCGGGTCGCGGGCCAATGCGGTCGCTGGGCGCACAGGCGGCGAGCAGCAGGAAGACGGCGAAGAGGGAAATGACGGTGATGGAGCGCATATGCAGCAGCCTGGATGATCTCGGCAAATGATCAAGACGAACGAATCACCCTTTTGACGCTGCCCCCGGCCTGTAAGTTCCCTCATTCTTGGGAACGCCGAGCCCCAAATGGCGCGCTACATGGGAACGCCGAGCTGGGGCTCGGCGCTCCCATAACCCAGACTAGGCGCTCCCAGCAGTTCGGCGCTCCCAGGGGAGGGCCAACGCAAACGGCCTCTCCACCAACTGCTTGACGCGCTGGAGGAAGCGCGCCGCCGGCCCGCCATCGACGATGCGATGGTCAAAGCTGAGGCTGAGAGCCACACGCGGTCTCAGCCCCACTTCCCCGCCCAGGTCCACGGGCTTGGATAGGATGCGGCCCACCCCCAGGATGGCTGCCTGTGGCTGGTTGATGATGGGGGTGAAGCCATCCACATCGAACATGCCCAGGTTGGTGATCGTGAACGTTCCACCGGCCAGATCGTCGGGCAGGCTGGCCCCCGCCAGCGCCCGCTGGATCAGGTCGTCACCCTCCTGTTGGATCGCGACCAGGTCGAGCATGTTCGCATCGCGGATCACCGGCACCAACAGACCGCGCTCGGTGTCCACGGCAAGGGCAACGTGGATCGACTCATAATAGTGGATGGCGTCGCCGACCAGGCAGGCGTTCAGGGCCGGATGCTCGGCTAGCGCCCGGGCGCAGATCGCCACCAACAGAGCGTTGTATGAGATCTTGACCCGCCCCGCCAGCTCGTCGTTTAGCTGCTGCCGCGCCAGCACCAAGGCACTGGCATCCGCCTCCGTGTGCAGCGTGACATGGGGCGCCGTGAAGGCGCTCTCGGCCATGCGCCGGGCAATGACCCCGCGCACGCCGCGCAGCGGCTCCACCCGGCCCACGGGCGCCGATGGTCGGACAGACATGATGGGTCGCGACGACTGCGGCGATGCAGCCGGTCGCGCTGCGGCCAGGACATCCTCGCGCGTCACCCGGCCGCCAGGCCCGCTGCCGGCAATGCCAGTCAGGTCCAGGCCCAGATCGGCAGCCAGCTTGCGGGCAAGCGGCGTCGCTTCAATGCGGGCCGCTTCCGCTGGAGCAGGGACAAACGCCTCGACGTCGGCCGCCTGCACCCTGCCGCCTGGTCCCCGTCCCTGCAGCGACTCCAGCGGCACCCCCAGCTCACGGGCGCGGCGCCGCGCGGCCGGCGTCGCCTCCACCCGGCTCTGGCCGCGCGCTGCGCTGGCAGCGACGGGCGCCGCCCGGCCGACCGCTTCCGCAGCACCGGTGACGGCGGCGGCAGTCCCCACTTGGGTGGCAGGCGCCGGCTGAACGGCGTCCGCCGGCTCGACCGCGGCGCCCGTTTCCAGCACGGCCACGGGCGTGCCGCAGGCGACGGTCTCACCCGCCGCGACCAGGATGCGGACCAGGCGCCCAGGAGCCGGCGCCTCGTATTCCATGGTCGCCTTGTCGCTCTCAAACTCAAACACAACCTCTCCCTCGGCGACTTGATCCCCTTCTTTCTTCTTCCAGGCAGAAAGGGTCGCTTCTGTCATCGTAAGCCCCAATTTCGGCATCACAATTTGCATGGTATCGATTCCCGCACTTGAGCGCAAAGGTTGTGTGATCTTCACTAAATCGATGTGAACGGGTTCTTCGTAATGCGTACTGCGTACTCCGTAATTCGCACTGCGTATTGCGTAACACGTATCGAGATCACGCATTACGTATTGCGCATTACGTAGTACGCATTCACGTCAAATACCTACTCAAATCCACAGCCGGGTAGCGAACCCGCTCGCCATACTCGCGCCGTTCGCGCTTGTAGGTGGCGTCAATGCCCATCTTGGTGCCGACGCCGCGCTGGTCGGCGGTCGGATCCATCTCATGGCCCTGCGCCGAAGGCACGGTGAATACGTCCAGCCGCGGGTCCACCCGGTTCACAAGGGCCCACATCACGTCCGCCGCGCTGTAGATGTCGATGTCCTCATCCACGACAATGACGTCACGGATGTTGATGTGCGCCGCCATCGCCGCCATTGCCAGGTTCTTCGGTTGGCCGGGGTTATCGCGCTGTGTCTGGATGACGGCCGCAAAGCCGTTGGCATAGGGCGGGATGTGCACGTTGGCTGACTTGTCGATGTGGCGGACAAAGCGCCGCAGCAGCGGCTCGCGGGGCAGCACGTTGCCGATGTAGATGTGTTCATACCAGCCGGGAATGATGGTCTGGTAGATGGGATCATCGCGCCAGCAGACCGCCGAGACCTCGAAGGTGGGGCTGTTCCAGAGCTCGCCGTGATAACCGTGGAACTCCGCCAGCGGTCCCTCCGGCTTGCGGGTGCCCGGCCGGATGTGACCCTCGATCACGATCTCGGCCCCTGCCGGGATATCCAGGTCGACGGTGACGCCGCGCGCGACAGGCACAGGTTCGCCGCGAATGGCCCCTGCCAGCGTCAGCTCGTCCACCTCGGTGCGTACACCAGCGGCGATGGTGATGGCCGGGTCCAGGCCGATGGCAATGGCGGCAGGAAACGGCGCCTGCGGGTCGGGCCGGCTCTTCATGAACATGCCGACGTGCCGCCACTCGTTCAGGTTGAAGCCGAACTCGCGAGGCCCTATACGCAGCATACGGTTGTAGGAGAGATTGCCGCGGCCGGAGACCGGGTCCTTGGTGATCGTCACGCCGCCGGTCACAAAAGCGCCTCCGTCCCCGCGCGAATGCGTCGGGATGGGCAGATTCCCGGCATCGGCATCCTTGCCCGTGCGCACGTTCGCCATCCAGGCCGCCGTCTCGACGCGCTGGGGGGCAATGCCGCTTTCCGGCGCCAGCACCCGCTCCATCACGTCGATGACGCCGGTGACCTCACAGTCCAGCGCCAGGGCCGCCCGCTTCTGATTGGCAACGCCCCCGGCGAAAATCGGCCAGGGGCTGTCCCCTGGGCTCTCGAACAGCGCCGCTCCCGTCCCGCTGCGCTCCAGCGTGGCCGCCACATCGGCGAGCTCATGGACCAGGCTGACCGGCTTGTGGATGCGGGCAAGCTGCCCGTTCTCCTCCAAAGCGGCGATGAAGGTGCGCAAGTCGTGGATCTTCGTCATGGTGCCTCTCAGATGGGAAACTGCGGCTTGCGGGAAAGGAACCGTCCCCGCCCCGGCGCTGCGGTGCACACGCCTTTCGCAGCAATAACCTCACCCCGGCTGAGGACCACCTCCGGCCATCCCTGCAGCTCGACGCCTGCGTAGGGCGTCCAGTCAACCTGCTCGTGAAGGGACGCGGTCGACAGGGTCAGCCGGCGCTCAGGGTCGAAGATGACCAGGTCGGCATCGCCGCCAATGGCGATGTCGCCCTTGGCGGGCAGCCCGGCCAGGCGCGCGGGCGCCGTACAGCACAGCGCCACCCAGCGATTGAGACTGAACAACCCGCGGCGCACGCCCTGGAACACGGCCGACAGGCGCATCTCGATGGAGGGAACGCCTCCCGGAATCCGGCTGAAGTCGTCGAGTCCCCTGGCTTTGTCGGCGCGGGTGAAAGGGCAGTGGTCGGTGGTGACCACCTGCAGATCGCCTGCCGCCAGCGCCTGCCAAAGCGCCTGCTGATCGACGGGGGTTCGCAGCGGCGGCGAACACACGGGCAGGCAGCCCTCGACGCCGGGTGCGTCATAGGCGTCCTGGTCCAGGAACAGGTACTGCGGGCAGGTCTCGCCGCTGATCGGCAGCCCCCTTTGGCGGGCGCTGCGAATGCGGGCGGCGGCCTCAGCGCACGACACGTGAAAGATGTGCAGCGGCGTCCCCACCAACGTGGCCACGTCGATCACGCGGCCCACCGCCTCGCCTTCCATCAACGCCGGCCGGCTGCGCGGGTGCCAGTGGGGGGTGGTGCGGCCCTGGGCCAGGTTTCGGCCAACCAGGGTGGTGATCACGTCCCAGTTCTCCGCATGGATCACTGGCAGCCCGCCTGCGTCGCGAATGGCCTCGAACGCCTGCATGACCTGGCCGTCGAACAGGCGGAAGTCATAGGCGGTATAGAGCTTGAAGGTGCCGCACCCCGCCGCGAAGGCGGCGGCGACCTGTCCCAGCTTGGGTATCTCGGCCGGTCCGATGGTCATGTGCAGGCCGTAGTCGATGACCACCTGGGGGTCCGCTTCGGCGCGCCGGGCACCCAAGGCTGCGAGCAGGGTCTCGCCGGGCAGAGGTTCGACGAAGTCCACGATGGTGGTGGTTCCGCCCAGCGCCGCCGCACGCGTGCCCGTGTAGAACGTGTCACTCGACACGATGCCATCGCCGGCAGGCATCTGCAGATGGACATGCATGTCCACTCCGCCGGGAATAACGTACCTGCCGGCGGCATCGATGGTGCGCCTGCCCGCAAGCCCCCGGCCAAGGACGGCGATCACTCCGTCTGTGACCCCGACATCGGCCGGGAAGGTCGCTGCACTGGTCACGATGGTTCCATGGGCGATCACGGTGTCGAACATCGTCGCTCCTCCTCAGCCTTCCACCGGCGACGGGTGCGCCGGCAAAATGGAAGTCTGCGTCTGCACGCTGGGGTGCGCCTGCCAGGCCGCAAGCAGGTCCGGCAGGCCGCCAAACACGGCGTCGGGAACGATGCCTTTGACCGGGATGGTGTCGTGGTTATCGATGCCCGTGGTGACCAGGGCCGTCAACAGACCGCTCTGCCGGCCGCCCAGGATGTCCGTCTCCAGGCGGTCGCCCACCATCAGGGTGGCTGCCGGCCTCGCGCCGAGGCGCGCCAGGGCCAGGTCGAAGAGCGGGCGTTCAGGCTTGCCAATGACGACCGGGGCCAGCCCGGTGGCGGCCTGCAGCGCGGCCAGGGTCACGCCGGCCTCAGGCGCCAGCCCCTCGTCGGTCGGCACCAGGATGTCCGGGTTGGCGCCAATGAAGGCGGCGCCCGCCCGGATCTGCTGGATAGCGTCTTTCAGCTTGGCGTAGGTCAGCATCCGGTCCCCACCCACCACGACCGCATCCGCGCGCTCGCGAGCATCATCGATCAGCCGGCAGCCCATCTCACGCAGCGCCTCGCACAGTCCCTGCTCGCCGATGACGAAGACGGAAGCGGATGCGCCAAAGCGGCGGGCGACGTAGAGGGCCGCTGCCTCTGCCGCGGTGACCACTGCATCGGGGCCTTCGGTGACGCCAAAATCGGCCAGCTTTTGCCAGTAATGGTCGAGCGGGGCGACGGTGTTGTTGGTGGCGATGGCGGTGGCAATACCCTGGCGGCGCAGGAACTCGAACATGGGCGCCAGGCCCGACAGGGGCTCCCCGCCCCACCACAGCGTGCCATCGGCATCGAAAATGACGGCGCGAATGGCGCCAAAATCAAGGGACTTCATCAGGTAGAGCGAAGATACACGTCTGGGCGAACACAGTCAAGTACGTTGAGTCGGCTTCGCCGGGGTTTCGGGTCCCGCGTCAGGGTGGATGATGCTCACCAGCGCTGAGGCCATTGCCGTCGGGTTCTCAGCCTTCCAGACGTTCCGGCCGACGACGGCGCCCGATGCCCCGGCCTTCATCGCCGCAGCCACCATGTCCAGCGTCGCCCCTGGCTCCGGCCTGGCCGGGCCGCCCAGGACCACCACCGGCACGTAGCAGGTCTGAACCACCCGCTCGAATCCTTCGACATAGGGAACCTTGACCCAGTCGGCCCCCAGCTCGGCTGCCACCCGTGCAGACACGCTCACCGATTCCAGCGTCCGGTGTTCGGGACCACTGTCGAACCCACCGGGCACCATTTCCGCCATGACCGGCAGGCCCCAGGCATGGGCCTCTCTGATCACGTGCGCCAACACCGTGAGGGTGGGTTCCTCCACCGGCGAGCCCGGAAACGCAGTGACGCAGAGTGCATCGGCGCCAAGCCGCAGGGCGTCAGCCACGGTATAGAACTGGGCTCCCGCGCCTCCCTTCGGGCCCAGGATGCTGGCTGCCCCGTCGATGCGCAACACAAGCCCGACACGCGCCAACTTGCCGGCAAAACGAACCGCCGTGCCGTAGCTGGCCATGATGGCGTCCACGCCGCCGGCAACAACACGGTCGAGGGTGGACGCCATGTGCTCGATGCCCTGGTCGGGACCGGAGATCATGCCGTGGTCACAGGCCACGATCAGCGTATGCCCGTCGGGTCGAAAAATGCGGTGAAATCTGCGAATCGTCATCCCTTCAACCTCCGATCTTTAGCCTTCAACCGCAAGAGCGCGAACCGTCCGCTGATACGCGGCCAGGCGCCCGGCATACAGATCGGCAAGGGAGCCATCGGGCAGCAGGGGCCGCACAGGCGGCTGCAGGCGCTCGACGCCTTCTTCGAGCGTGGGGAAAGCGCCCACGCCCCAACCCGCCAGCACCGCCGCTCCCAACGCCGCCCAGTTGGCATAGTCGGCCAGCACGATGGGTACGCCGCCCACGTCAGCCAGGACTTGCGGCCAGACCGGGCTGCGTGTGGCGCCGCCGGCAATCCACAACTCCTCTACGAGCATGCCGGCGGTGCGCAGGTTGTCCAGCGCCCAACGCACCTCAAAGGCCGTGCCTTCCAGGATGGCGCGGCTCATATCGCCCCGGGTATGCGCCAGGGTCATGCCCACAAAGGCGCCCTCGGGCCGTCCGGCAGCCTGTGAAGGTCCGCTCAGGGGCACAAAGGTGAGGCCCCGGCTGCCCGGTGTGCTGGCAAGGAGCGCGGCATCGAAGTGGCGGTAAAGGTCGCGACGCTCGATCGGCGCCGCGCTGTCCGGCGACTGCCACGCCTGTTCCAGCCACCAGTCGATGGTGGCGCCAAAGCCGCCCAGATACTGTGAGCCGGTCCATCGCTGCGGCGCCGCGTGGTAGTTCAGGTCCATCCGGTCCGGGATGGCATCGAACGACGGCCGCGTCACGATGCCCGTGATCACCCAGGCGGTGCCGGTCGAGAGCATGACGCGTCCCGGGTCGATCATGCCCATGCCCAGGCAGGCGCAACATTGATCATGGCCTCCGGCGACGACCGGGGTGCCGGGCTTGAGGCCGGTGAGGCGCCCGACCTCGGTCGTTAGCGCGCCGACGATGCGCCCGCCCCAGCCCAGCTTCGCCTGCATGTCCGGCCTCGCGCCCGCCAGGTCGCACAGCCAGTCGTTCCACTGTGCATCCACCCTGTCGACCAGGATCATCTCCGCCCCCGCCGACAGGTCGGTGGCGAACTCGCCAGTCAGCCGGTGGACGCAGAAGTCGGCAGGTCCCAGGTAGCGGGCAGCGGCGCGGTGCACGTCGGGGCGATTCTGGCGCAGCCAGGCGATGCTGGGCAGCGGCAGACCGGGATAGGGGCGCCACCCACTGTGCTGCCGGATCAGCTCGGCCGTGCCGTCGGCATTCCACTGCCGGGTCAGATCGACGCTGCGGCTGTCCAGCCAGGTGATCATGGGGTACACCGGGTCGCCCGCGGCGTCGGCCGGGATGATCGACCCGGCTTGCGCCGCCAGCGCCAGCGCCAGAATCTCGTGATCGGGCGCCTGGGCCGCGATCTGGGCCAGCACCTGAAGGAGCGCTGCCCACACGGCCTCGGGGTCTTGCTCGACCCAGCCGGGCTGCGGCGTAAGGAAGGGATACGGTTGCCCGGCGGTCACAACCTCGCGACCGTCCAGGTCGAAGAGCACCGCTTTGGTGGAAGCCGTGCCGATGTCCAGGCCAAGAATAGATGGCTGCATAGGGTTGAGATCAGGGAGAGATGGCTGCTGGGTGCTGCGCCCGCCAGGCCCAAACGAGCTCATGGTGGTAAGGCACACCTTCGAGGAAGAGCCTGGCGGCAGATTCATCCTCCAGGCGCGCGGCGCCTTCCATGAGCAGACGGTAGGAGTGATCAAGAAACGCAGGGGTGCGCGGGTCCTGCAGAGCGTCAAGCACCTGGTAGCAGATCAGGTGCACCTGGAAGGGTTCGTCCACCTCCTCAAACTCGCGGGTCTGCATGAGCCGCAGTGCCTGCTCCAGCCACGCCTCCGCCTCTGCGCGTTCGCCCTGGGCAAGGGCGACCTGAGCCAGCCCTGCCACTGGCTCGGCATCCTGGCCTGAAAGATCGTCATCGCGGTCGACGGCAATGGCCTCGCGGTAGGCGGCGCCAGCCTCAGCGAGGGCGCCGCGCCCGTAGAGGATATGGCCGAGATTGGTCGCAGCCTCGGCCTCGACCGCCGGTTCGCCGATTTCCCTGGCCAGATCGAGCGCCGCACGCGTCCGGGTTTCAGCCAGGCCGGTGTCTCCCTGCACGAGCGCCAACCGACCCTCGATAGCCAGGATGATCGCCTGTCCCTCGCGGTCGCCGATGTCCAGGGCCAGCGACAGGGAGCGATCCAGGCATCGTCTTGCCCTGGCGTAGTCGCCCAACTGCAGCGCCACCGATCCCAGGCTGGAGAGGGCAGCGCTCTCCCCTTCGCGGTCATGGACGTGCTCGCACAGCCTCAGACATCCGGCAAGGCGCTCCTGTGCCGCCACATAGTCATGCTGCCGGAGCGCCACGAGTCCCAGGTTGTTGAGGGTGACGCCCTCGGCGTACTTGTCGCCCAGCTCCCGTTTGAGCCGCAGCGCCTGGTCGAGATAGCGGCGCGCGGCTTCATGGTCGCGCTGGTTGTAGGCCACGACGCCCAGGCTGTTCAGGACCAGGCTTTCGCCGCGCCGGTCCTGATGCTGGCGATAGCTCGCAAGCGTCTGCTCCATGAAGCCGCGGGCTTCGGCGTAGTGGGCCTGTTTGTCGGCAATAACGCCCAGGGTGAAGAGGCTGGCAGCCTCCTGCTCCCAGGCGCCCGCCGCGCGCGCCAGCGCCAACGCCTGTTCCAGATGGCTACGAGCCTCGGCATAAGCGGCCTGCCGCCACAACGCTTTCGCCCACACATTGTGCCCCTCCGCCTCTCGGGCGGGGAGCCCGGTCTTCTGCGCCAGTATGATGGCGTGGTCCGCCTGGGCCACTACGGTGGCGTAGTCGCCCACGGTATCGGCCAGGGCCGCACGCACCAGCGCGACCTCAATGTGCTTGCGATCGTCGTCGAGAATGGCCGCCAACGTGGCCAGGGTCTCCAGGTCCTGTGACTGGAGCTGCCGCTCTCCGACCAGGTCGTTGAGCTCTTCGCGCTGGAGCACAAGGGCATAGCGCTCGCTCACATCGGCTGCGGGCGTCACGGCCAGGGCCTGCGAGAAGTAGTCAAGGGCAGCATCATTGGCGTATGCTGCCTTGGCCGCCTCACCTGCCCGGCGCAGGTACTCGCGTTTCTTGTCCAAGTTGCCGCTGCACGCGTAGTGGTGGGCGAGGAGGTCGAGAGGCGGGCGCTCGGCGAAGGATGCCTCAAGGTAGCCGGCAAACTGCTCATGAAGGGCTGCGCGCGTTTCCTCGGCTAAGCTCGTGTAGGCCACCTCACGGGTAATAATGTGCTTGAACAAGTAGGCCAGCTCCGGTTCCGGCGCCTCCAGCGGCGTCAGGTCCAGCCGGCCCAGTTCCTCAAGGATGCCCCTGAGCGAGTCAGGCTCCCCCAGGGCAGGGTAGTATCCGACGAGGTGCGCAAAGCGAAACACCCGCCCGATGATGCTGGCCACCTTGATCACCAACTGCTGCTGCGATGTCAGTTGGTCGATGCGGCTGAGGATCAGCCGGTGCAGGCTGTCGGGCAAGTCAATGTGAGCGAAGTCCGCGGGGTTGCGCGGGTCAAGGCCGCGATCGTGAACGTAGTTGAGCAGCTCCTCCAGGTAGAAGGGATTACCCTGGGCCCGGGACGTGAGATTCTCGATCAGGGCAGGCGGCACAGCCCCGCCGCGTTCCGGGAAGAGCTGGGCCAGCTTGGCGCGGATGGCCTGCTCTGCCTCGGCAGCGTTGAGCTCAGGCAGAACGATCTCCGTGAAATAGGGGAGCGTCTGCACCCGCGGCTCCTGCAGGCGCGGCAGATCAAGCGGCCGGTAGGCGAGAAGGATCAGGATAGGAAGGTCGGCGGCAGCGCGGGCCACCTCTTCCAGCAGATCATGCGATACGGCGTCGATCCAGTGCACATCCTCCAGCACCAGCATCAACCCTTCCCCGTCCTCGCGCGCTTCTGCGGCGGCGGCGCGCAGGCAGTCGACCAGCAGAGCCTCCAGTGCCGACTTCCGTTCCTTCGGTTCCAGCGACTGCGTGAAATCGGTCTCGGGGATCGGGATGCCCAGCACCTCTCCCAACAATGGCAGCGCGTCGACCCGGTCTGGCGCCAGCTCTCCGATCTCGCCTTCAAGCCTGCGCAACTGCTTACGCAGCGCCATGTCGGGATCGAGCTCGAACAAGGCCCGCCAGATGTTGGACCACACCAGGTACGAGCTGGCGGTGCCGTCGGCGCGGCAGGCGCCGCCAAAGCCCGTGAACCCGCGGCGCCGGCCAAGCCGAATCACCTCCGCTACCAGGCGCGATTTGCCCATGCCGGCAGCGGCGGTGATGCCGACCACCTGGCCCTTTCCCTGCAAGGCAAGGTCCATCTTGTCGCCGAGGAGCCTGAGCTCGGTCGCACGGCCGACCATGGGCAGGACGTAGGTGGGTTCCTGCAGGCGGATGGGCGAGCTGCGCAGCTCACCGGTGACCGCGAAAACGGCCAGCGGCTCGGCCTTGCCCTTGACCGCAATCGGTGGTCGCGGCTCAAAGGTGAAGTCGCTGCGGATTGAGCCGTGGACGCGTCCGCTGATGAGGGTCTCGCCCGGCGCCGCCAGCCCCATGAGGCGCGCGGCCAGGTTCACGTCGTCGCCGATGACGCTGTAGGTGCGGCGCGAGGCCGCGCCATAGGCGCCTGCGCGCACGGGTCCGCGGCTGATCCCGATTTCAACTGGTTCAAAGCCGCCCTGCTCGCCGGCCAGCCGCCGCAGCTCAAGGGCGGCAGCAACGGCACGGCGGTCGTCGTCCTCATGGGCCACGGGAGCGCCGAAGGCGGCCGACAGATAGCTCCCCTTGTCGCCGATGGTGAGGGCCAGGAAGGTGCCTTCGTGACGCACCAGCACCTGCTGCACGCCCCGCACAAAGCGATCAAGCTGCGCTTCGGCGCCCTCGCTTTCATAGTCGATGCCGCGGAAGTGCATGAAGAGAACCACTGCCGGCCGCAGCTCGGTCAGAAAGGCGCCGAGCCCCTCCCGTTCACGTTCGTACACTGCCGGGAGGAGCCACGGCCGGAGATCTTCGGCGGTGAGGCAGCAGGGTTCGGGTCGCGGCGTTTCTGCGGGCGTCACCAACAGGGCTTCCACCAAGGCAAAGCGCTCCCCGGTTCCGCGATCATCCCGCCATTCCCCCAGTCGCACCGCGCCTCCGAGGGCCTGGGCGGTGCGCTCGTCAACCAGCACCTCGCCGCCATGCAGCAGCCCTTCACCGGCCGCCATCCGATCCACCAAGGCGCCCGCCAGCACGTCCAGAAGCTGCACCGAGGGATCGCCCACGACGAACCGGCGGCAGGCGCCGCTGGTCACAACCACCTTGAGGGTGAGATGGATGGCGGGATCGTCCGCGAGGACGATGGGCGCAAAGTGCCCGGCAGCCTCCTGCATCGCCAGCGCACAGGCGGCTGCACGCAGGATGGCAGGACCGGACTGTTCCTCGAACCAGCAGAGGATGGCATCGCCGGCGAACCCCAACACGCTGCCGCCAAAACGCTCGACCCTGTCGATCAAGGCTTCATACACATCGTCGAGGTGGCGCGTGAGCGCTTCGGCGCCGCGGCGGGCATCGAGCGTCTGCACCAGCGCTTCTGTCGCCGGCGTGAATCCGGAGATGTCGGCAAAGAGCGCCGCGCCCTGAACGCGATCGGCCAGGGACGCGCCGGTGGCAAGAGCGCCGCGGCGGTCCTGCGGCAGATAGCTGGCAAGCGAATCGACGACCACGTCAAGAGATGTCGGGAGGGCGGCCGGCTCAACCGCCGGAAAAGTGGTCAGGAGAGCGGGAAGATCGCTGCGGTGCGCGCCATGGCCTCAGCCTCCGTGGTCGAAGGCGAGAACTCCAGGCCGATCTCACCACCGTAGCCAAGCTGGCGCAGCCTGGTGCGAATCGTGGCGAAGTTGATCTCGCCCGTGCCTGGCTCCTGGCGCGTGGGTACATCGCCGATGTGCACGGCTGAGGTCAGGTGATAGTAGGTCTCCAGGCTCCAGAGCAGCTCGCCGGAACCGCGCTGCTGGTGATAGGTGTCGAACGTCAGGCGGAACTGCGGGTGGTTGATGCGGCGCACCCAATCGGCGGCCAGACGCGGGTTGTCCACCAGAACCTTGCCGACGAAGTGGAAGCGGTTCAGACACTCCACCCGAACCTCCACGTTCGTCTGCTCCACCAGCTTCATGATCCGCTCTGTCTGGTCCAGCAGATTGGCGTACTGCTCGCCCTCCGTGAAGTTGTTCGAGAGTCGGCGGACGTACTCGATGCCGCCCTGGGGCTCGATCTGGTTGGAGAAGATGTAGAGCACGGGGATGCCGTAGCCTGCGGCCATCTCCAGGCTCTCGGCCCAGGACCGGTAGGTCTTTTCGTTATCGCCGGGGTCCGCCAGCGAACCCATGTCGCCGTCAAACGTCGAATACAGCTCGGCGCCCCGGCGCGCGCACTCGGCGGCCAGGTCGGCCACCGGCGCCTCGCGCCAGAAGAAGAAGTTCATATGCCGGACGCCCAGGTCCACAAAGGGCGCCACGCGCTCGACCAGGGGCCGGTCGCGAAACCAAAAATCGAGGTAGCCTGTGTAGTGCATAGCGTTGAACGTGACACGTTGAACGTTGAACGTTACACGCTGAACGTCAAACGTTCAACGTTGAACGTTCAACCCATTACGACATGACCATGCCGCCGTCGACCTCGATGGCCTGTCCGGTCAGGTAGCGGGAGTCGTTGGAGGCGAGGAAGGCGACGACGCCGGCGATCTCCCACGGCTCCGCCATGCGCTTCATCGGGCAGTCGGCGGCGCGCAGGCGCAGCCACTCTGCCACCTCCACGCCATCGCGACCGCCGATTATACCGGCGACGTTCTGCACCATGTCGGTGACCGTGTTGCCGGGACAGACGGCGTTGGCCGTGGCGCCGAAGGGCGCCAGCTCCATGGCGACGGATCGGGTCAAGCCGATGACGCCGCTCTTCGCCGCCGAGTACTCGGCCGACGCCGGCCAACTCGTCTTGCCTGCCATCGACGAGATGTTGATGATGCTGCCCGAGCGCTGCCCCATCAGCAGCGGCGCCACCGCCTGGTTCGTCAGGAACACACCGGTCAGGTTGATGTCGATCAGGCGCTGCCACTGCTTCAGAGGCACCTCAACCAGGGGCGACCCGGTGTAGATGCCAGCAGAGGCGACCAGGATGTCGACGTGGCCCCAAGCCGCCAGCGTATCCGATACCGCCGCCTTGATGCTGTCCGGATCGGTGACGTTGCAGGTCAGGGCAAGCGCCTCCACACCGGACGACCGGCATTCCTGCGCCGTGGCCTGATTGCGCTCCAACGCCATGTCCAGGCAGGCGACATTGGCGCCCTCCTGGGCGAAGCGCAGGGCGCAGGCCTTGCCGATGCCGCCCGCCGCGCCGGTCACGACGGCGACCTGCCCAACAAATCTTTTCATTTCCATAAGTCTTCCTCCATCATTTCTCAGTCTACCAAACGTTGAACGTTTAACGTTCAACGTTCAACGCTCCGCTACGCACCAGGCTGTACGCCAGAGGGAACAGGGCATAGAACATGGCGCCCTGCAGGAGCTTGCCAAGGTCCACCTGGTCCTGCGGCGTGTGCACATAGGGCTCCTCCATCGGGCCAAAGCCCAGGGTGGGAATCCCGGCGACGCCGCCCGAATAAGTGCCGTTGGTGCTGAACTTCCACACGTCGACCCGCGGCGCCCGGCCCCACAGCGCTGTACACGTGTGTTTGCCGGCCAGCAGCAGGGGATCGTCTTCGTCCAGGAGCCAGCCGGGGAAGAAGGCCGGGCCGCTGAGGTCCAACCCCGTCCAGGAGACGACTGGCGCCACGGCAAGCTGGACGCTGGCCTGCTGCCCTGCCAGCGCTGCCTCGATACCTGCCACCACGCTCGCGGGAGTCTCGCCGGGTGTCAACCGCCGGTCCAGCGTGATCTCGCACCAGGCGGGCACACTGTTGGGGGTGTGGGGGGAGGTGATCATGGTCACCACCTGCGTCCCCTGCCCCAGCACCGGGTCGATGGGCAGCCGCTCCGTCATCGCTTCCAACGCGTCGAGCACCGGCCGCGTCTTGAGAATGGCGTTCTCCCCCAGGTGGGGGGTGCTGGCGTGGGCCGCCTTGCCCGGCACCCGCACCTTGACCTCGCAGCGGCCGCGGTGTCCCCGGCGCAGGGTGAGGTCGGTCGCTTCCGCCAGCAGCACGGCGTCGGGTCTCGGCATGCCATCGTGCTCGAAGAGGCGCCGCATGGCGAAGCCTTCGGCATCCTCTTCGAGCGTGGAGCCCTGGACGACGACTGTGCAGTCGGCCGTCAGGTTGAGCTGCGCCGCGAGCCGCGCGCCGTAGACGATGGTCGCCACGCCGCCCTTGCAGTCAGAGGCTCCCAGGCCGTAGAGGGTTCCGCCCACGATGGTCGGCTCAAGCGGAGGGTGCGGCCAGTCCGCAGTGTCTGCGATCTCGTTCTCGTCCAGGTGGGCGTCGTACAGCAGCATGTGCCTGCCGTCGCCCACGCTTCCCAGGGCATCGCCAGCGCTGTCCGTGCGCACGCCGGCGAACCCACAGCGCCGCATCTCGGCCAGGGTCCGTTCGACGGCTGGTCCTTCCTTTCCGGTGTACGTCTGCAGGCGAATCAAGTCGGACAGGAAGGCGACCTGCGCCTCCTGCACGCTGGCCGCGTGCGTGCGCACGCGGCCAGCAGCTTCGGCCAGGACAGAAGGAACGGAGAGGCCCGCTTCCATGCCTACCAGCGCCCGCCCATGGTCAGCGCCATGAGCGCCTTCTGGACATGGAGGCGGTTCTCCGCCTGCTTGTAAATGATCGACTGCGGGCCGTCGATGACCTCGTCGTCGGCCTCATGGCCGCGGTCGATCGGCATACAGTGCATGTACACCGCGTGCTTCTTGGCCAGGTCCATGCGCTTCTGCGTCACGCGCCAGTCAGCATGTTGGGCCGCCATCGCTTCCACCTCGGGCTCGTCCTCAGTGACCATGATCGGGCCCCAGGACTTGGGATACAGGAAGTCGGCGTCCTCAAAGGCGGCATCCATGTCGTTGGTCTCTTCCAGCTTGACGCCCGCGATCTCGGCATTCTTGTAGGCAGTCTCCATGACGTTTGGCATCATGTGATAGCCCTTGGGATAGGCCAGGGTGACGTCCATGCCAAAGCGCGGCATGAGCATGACCAGTGACTGCGGCACGCTGAGGGGCCGCACGTACTTGGGTGCATAGGTCCAGGAGATGACGAACTTGCGACCGCGCAGATTCCAGCCGAACAGCTCGACCAGCGTCATCAGATCGGCCATGGCCTGGCAGGGATGGTCGACGTCGTCCTGCATGCTGTAGATGGGAACCTGGGCGTGCTGGGCCATCTCGTAGAGATACTTTTGGCCGATGTCGGTCCGGCAGTCGCGGACGGCGATCGCATTGCCGTAGCTGCTGAGGACGATGCCCGTGTCGCGGGCGTTCTCACCGTGCCCGATCTGGGTGGCCTTAGGGGTCAGGTAGACGCCGTGGCCGCCGAGCTGGGTGATGCCGGTCTCAAACGAGTTGCGCGTGCGGGTGCTTTCCTCAAAGAAGAGCATGTAAAGGGTCTTGGCCCGCAGGATCAGGTCCTGGGGCACGCCCATGGCGAAATCGGCCTTGAGCCTGAGGGCCACTTCAAGCATCGTGGTCAGGTCGTCAACCGACCAGTCCTGGGTCGAGATGAAGTCTTTCTGGAAAAGCTGGGTGTTCATTGGGTCTCCTAATGGATTGGGTTTCAAGGTAGGATTGGCTGAGGGGGGGCGCCGAGCTGGGGCTCAGGGTTCCCGGGTTTGTCTTTCCGGCTAGAGCGTGTAGCGGACGAGGCCGGAGACGGCTGCGACAACGTCCTCGACCTTGGGCAGCATGTACTGCTCCAGCTCCGGGCTGTAGGGGAAGGGAACATTCTTGGCGGCCACCCGCAGGATCGGCGCATCCAGGTAGCCGATGGCCTCCTCGGCCAGGATGGCGGCGATCTCGGCGCCCGGCCCGGCGCGGCGGTGCGCCTCGTGCACGATGACCGCCCTGCCGGTCTTCTTGACCGAGGCCACGATCGTTTCAGTGTCGAGCGGCACAAGCGTGCGCGGATCGATCACCTCCACCTCGATGCCCTGACCGGCCAGCAGGGCGGCGGCGTCCATCGCCAGGGTCACCCCACCGCCGATGGCGATCAGGGTGGCGTCCTTGCCCTGCCGGCGCACCGCTGCCTGTCCGAACGGCAGCGTGTAGTCGTCCTCGGGCACCTCTCCCTTGATGGCATACAGCATCTTGTGCTCGAAGAAGAGCACCGGGTCCTCGCCGCGGATGGCCGTCTTGAGCAGGCCCTTGGCGTCGTACGGCGTGGCCGGAACCACGACCTTGAGGCCGGGCACGTTCATGAACCAGGCCTCGGGGCTTTGTGAGTGCTGCGCCGCCGCCGAACCCGGAGCGCCGTTGGCGATCCGGATGGTGAGCGGAGCGTGCGCCTTGCCGCCGCTCATGTAGCGGGCCTTGGCCGCCTGGTTGACCACCTGGTCCATAGCGCAGGTCACAAAATCGGCGAACATGATCTCCACGATGGGCCGCATGCCCATCAGGGCTGCGCCCAGGCCGCTGCCCACGATCACGGCCTCGGAGATCGGCGTATCCCGCACGCGTTCCGCGCCAAATTCGCCCAGAAGTCCGCCGGAAACGCCGAAAACGCCGCCGAAAAGTCCCACATCTTCGCCCATGAGGAAGACCGCCGGATCCCGGCGCATCTCCTCCGCCATCGCTTCATTGAGTGCTTCACTGAATGAAATCTGTCGCATCATCCTATACTCCAAACATTCTCACGTATCACGTATCGCGCATCACGTAGTACGCATTACGTAACACGTGCTGCGTACTGCGTAATGCGCAGTCAAAGCATCTCAAAAAACCCTTCCCCCATGCGTATCGCTGTAAACACCCTCAAGAACGGTGTCAAGCGCGGGTTTTGGGCTGTTGGTCGCAAAAACCACCGCTTCATCCAGGATCGCCTGAATCTCGGCATCGACGGTCTCAAAGTCAGTCTTGCTGGCGATACCGCGATCAAGCAGCCAATGGTGCATGTGGACGATCGGATCGCGCTGCTTCCAGGTCTCGATCTCCTCTTTCGTGCGGTAGACCATGGGATCGCCCTCGTAGTGGCCGAAGTGACGGTAGGTCTTGCCCTCGACAAAGGTCGGTCCTTCGCCCGCGCGCGCCCGTTCCGCCGCCTGCAGCGTCGCCTCATAGACGGCGACGACGTCATTGCCATCCACGATCACGCCGGGGAAGCCATAGCCCGCGGCCCGCACCGAGAGATCGGCGACCGGCGCCTGCTTGTGCTGGGGCGTGCCCTCGCCGTACAGGTTGTTCTCGCAGAAGAAGATCACAGGCAGCTTCCAGAGTCCGGCCAGGTTGGCGGCCTCGTGAAAGGAGCCCTCGTTCACGGCGCCGTCGCCGAAAAAGGCCACTACGACCCGCCGCTCGCCCCGCTGCTGGAAGGCAAGCGCCGCCCCCACCGCCATGGGGATGCCGCCGGCGACGATCCCGTTGGCGCCAAGAATGCCCAAGTCGAAGTCGGTCATGTGCAGGCTGCCGCCCTTGCCGCCGCAGTAGCCGGTGCTGCGGGCGGCCAGCTCTGCCATCATGTAGCGCGGTTCGCCCCCCTTCGCAATCAGGTGTCCATGCCCGCGGTGGGTGCTGCCGATGACGTCACTGGGCTGCAGCGCCGCGCAGGCGCCGACGGCGGTCGCTTCCTGCCCGACGCAGGAATGGATGAAGCCTGGAATCAGCCCCGCCCGCCGCTCATGGATGGCCCGCATCTCGAAGCGGCGCACCAGGAGCATCCGGCGGTAGAGTTCAACGAGGAAGGTAGTGGAATAGGCCATAGCTCACACAACGATGAGAAGAGTGTTGAAGCTAGATTCTAAATGCGATGAATGGTTTTGGCAGAAAAAGGGTGTCGTCCTCGCGTCGAGGTGCCCGCCGCCAATCCACGTCAGCGCCCGATCCGGGGTTACGTCAGAACCGGCCGCAGGCCGCTCCGGCCCTCGGTCCCTTCGCGGGCGCTCACCACCGGTTCAGCGGGCCTTGGCCCACATGCGTTCCGCGCTCTGCTGGACGCGATCCCGCATCGCCTCCAGGTCGGCGCCCAGCACCACGCCGTCGCGGACCCGCCACTGTCCCGCCACCATCACATCGCGCACGTGTGTATGGTTTCGCCACAGCACGAGCTGGTCATAAAGGTTATGCTCCGCCGCCGGGGTCGGAAAGACGGCGTCGATCACCTGGAGATCGGCAGCCCAGCTGGGCTCCAGTCGCCCCACCTTGTCCAGGCCAATCGAGCGCGCTCCATCCTCGGTCGCCAGGCGCCAAACCTCGTGGGCCGGCATCACCTGAGGGTTGAGCTGATTTGCTTTGTGGATGAGGAACGCTCCGCGCATCACCTCATAGAAGTCATTGATGTAGCCGTCGGAGCCCAGGCCGACGGTGACGCCAGCCTCCAACTGCTGCGGGATGGGCGCGATGCCGCCTCCCACTTCGCAGTTGCTCAAGGGCATGTGCGTCACCTTGACGCCGCGTTCGGCAATAATGGCGCGCTCCCGCTCCGAAAGCTGGACACACTGCGAGGCAAGCATGTGCGGCCCCGTCACGCCCAACCTGTCATAGTACTCCAGGGTGCGAGCGCCAAAGTGGGCCAAGGCGTAGTTGGGCTCGTGCACGCCTTCATTGCAGTGCATGTGCGTCAATACCCCGCGCTCGTCGCCCAGCGCAAAAGCTTGGGTGATGAAATCAGCCGAACAGGTGAAGGTGGTATGGAAGCACATCAGGCCCTGCACCAGGCCACCCTGGCGCCGGCAGTGGTCGATGAAGGAAGCGTTCTCCTGCAGGCCAAGCTGGCCATTGGCGGCGCTGACCCGCTGCGTGGCCTCGAACGATAGGATGCCCCGCAGGCCGCGGCGGTCGACGACCTCCTTCTGCGCCAACAGGGCATCCGGGATGGCGAAGGGCGCTTCCAGGCAGTCGTAGAAGCTGGTCACGCCGCTGGCCAGCATCTCGGCGCAGACCCAATCAGTAGCGGCGCAGATCATCTCGTGGTCGAGTGCATCCTCCACCAGCGGCCACCAGAACTCGGCCAGAAAGGCCCAGAAGTCGGACGGCGCCTTCTCCAGCGGAATGCCGTGCGCCAGTGTGCCGTAGAGGTGCGTATGGGCGTTGACGAAGCCCGGGGCCACCACGTGACCGCTGGCATCCATCGTCACATCATCAGGATAGTTCAGGCGCAGGCTGGCGTTCGACCCGATGGCATCGATGCGATCACCCACCACGCGCACACCCCAATTGCGCTTTGGCGCCTCGCGGGGCGTGGTGATCAGCCAATCGGCAAGAATGAGTTTTCCGGACATGTCTCTCTCCTTCACACGGAACCTAGCTGGCGGCGGCGAACCGGGACGGTGGCGCTGTCTACCATGAACGACGCGGAGGTGGCGCCGCGCTTGCTGCGCGGCGGCATCATAGCACAGGATGACGGATCGGAGCGCGATAAACCCCTCAAGACTCAGTCGTGAGTCTCGTAGGCTTCGCAGGCGACGCTCGCCTGGACGTCGGCCATCCTTTCGTCCAGCTCGCAGCAAAGCAGCATCGGGAACGCCTCCCACTTTCCCATCGAGGCCCAGCGCACGACAATGGTGACCAAATCGGGGTCTTCGAGACTCGACCAGACCTCTTTGGCGATGAAGCCCTCGTGACGCGCCAGCGCTGGCGTCCAAATCTCAGCATCCCTGGCAAGGAACTCCTCGCGCCGCCCGGGATGGCACCGAATCCGCAGAAGCTCAATGACAGCCACAAGAACCCCCGTTGGAACATGCAAACGGAAAGAGTGATGAAGCGCCAATGCTTCGCCGGCAGACGCCGTTTGTCTCATTGGTGTGCATAGAGCTCCCCGCCGTCGACGAAATAGACGTGGCCGGTCATAAAGTCCTGCTCGATCAGGAAGCCAACAGTGCGGGACACATCTTCGATGTTGACGATCACCCCACGCTTCTGCTGCAGCATAATCGGCGCCACCGCCTGTGCGCAGAAGAAGGCAGCGCGCACATTCACACCGAGGCTGAGTTCCCAGTCCTCCTCAGTGACCTCGAGGAGTGGCCTTCCCAGCCAGGGCGATGCGTTGTTGACAAGCACATCGACGCGCCCAAACCGCTCGTGCGTTGTCGTCACCCACCGCCGGATGCCGCCGATATCCATCAAGTCGAGCTCAACGGCGGAGCAACGGACCCCATGCGCCTCGATTTCCTGCTTGGTTTGCTCCCACGGTTCACCGGGGAGATGGGTGAAAGCGATATGGGCGCCGCGCTGGGCTAGAAAGAGCCCGTGGGCGCGCCCCAGGCGAATGGCGCCGCCTGTGATCAGGACGACAGCATCCTTGATTTCCATTGCAGGCTGACTTCTCCTTGAGCTGGCTGACCGGGGGCGTCGTTTCGGCGCCCCCGCCGGCCGCATTATAGACGAACGCGTGCGCGAAGCCGATGCTGCTGAACGTCACAGGATGAGAGGATCCTGTGGCTAGCACGGCGCCGGCCGCCAGGGACCGACGCGCTCCTCCGGCAGGTTCAGGCCTTCAAGCAACGCCAACAGGTGTGCATGGAGACGGCGTCCCATCTCGCCTGCCTGCGCCAGCGCGTCCTTCTGCTGCTGCGGGTCATCAGGCAGGTGATACAGGCTGCTGGGCGAATGCCCTCCCCCGTCGATCAAGCACCACTCACCGTCGCAGATGGTGATCAGCGGTTCCTGGTCGAGGGCCGTAAAAAGGGTGCGGCTGGACACCGCGGCCGGTCGCAAGACCGGCTCGTCCTCTCCTGCTTTCGTCCTGAGCAAGGGAACCAGTGAGACTCCATGAAGGTTGGCGGGAAGGGCCACTCCAGCCAGATCGAGTAGGGTAGGAGTGATGTCGGCAGCCTGCGCCAGCGCGTTCGTGCGGCGAGGCGTCGCGCCGGGCAGCCGGATCATCAAGTTGACGTGGGCCAGCTCCTGCCAGAGCGGATAGGCGCGGGAACTGTCGCCCATGTCCCAAGACTTCCCGACCGCATTGTGCTCACCCAGCAGAACGCCATGATCGGAGAGAAGGATGACGGCCGTGTTCTCGGCCAGGCCCAGGCGATCTAGGGCGGCGAAGAGCTCGCCCAGCCAGCGATCGACCATCGTCACCTCGGCTGCATAGAGCGCCCGCATGTGACGAAGCTCGCTGTCGCTGAGGAAGGTGGGCGGCGCATAGTTCGGGTAGATGACTTCCTCGCCGATATAGCCGGGGTCATAGAGATCGACATAGGCTTGAGGAGGGTCCCAGGGCTCGTGTGGATCAAAGGAGTCGATATGAAGGTAGAAGGAACCGAAGTTGTGCGTGCGTTCCAGCCAGGCAATGGCGGCGCGCATCGTCCTGGCGACAAAGTAGTCGCTCTCGTCCACACGTTCGCTCACATTGCGCAAGTACTGCGAGATGTCGCTCGCCCCGTGCCGGAGCTTGGATGGGTCAGCCGGCAGGACGGGCTGTAAGGGCGTCAGGCGGTAGCGGTCGGTGACTTGGCCGCGGATCCATTCCCAGGTCTTGAAAGCGCGATCAAAGGTGCGTCCTTCGTCCTTGAGCTGCCAGTTATCGAAAACCATGCCCGTCAGGTATCCGGCGCCATCGAGCAGCTTGGCGACGTGGCTTTCTGAAGCCGGAAGGTCACCCCACGGCATGACCGTGTACATCCAGCGACCGGTGAACAGTTCGGCGCGGTTCAGCAGGGTTGGGAACCCTCCCGCGTAGGCCTTGGTGAACGTGACTGCCTGGCTGGCAAAGGCGTCGATGTTCGGCGTCTGCATCTGTTCGTTGCCGTTGCAGTGGATGTGGTCATACCGCATGCTGTCGGTGACGATCGTGATCAGGTTAAGGTGATCACTGGCGGGCTCGTTGAGTAGGCGGGGAAAATAGGTGGACTGCACGCCCGGCCCGCTGGCGTGTACAGGGGAGAAGCGCCCGAACAGGGCAGCGGCGCTTAGCGCGCCTGCCCCCCTCAAGAACTGGCGCCTGGTAACAGGCTGAGACATAGACCCTCCTTGAAGGCGGCCTTGGCCGCCCTGGCGTCCGGCTAACGATGCCCAGCGGAAGCGGGCGAGTCCCCCGTCGAGGCACTAGTGGGCATGTTCACGCCCAATTCCACCCTTATCGTAGCGAACGACTGTCAAAATTGAATCAGGAACTTTGTCTCTTTGCGCCCTGTCAGCCAGCGCGCCGCCTTCTCACCACGGCATGCGCCAGTCTCGCCGCCTCACGCCGGGCAGGCTCATGGCCCTGCTGGAGAAACCCAACACAGCCTCAAACAAACTGGCGTCACCAGGGACGATCGCCCTGATGACGCCAGTCTATGCTCACTTCTTGCGCCGGCCGGCTAGCTGATCTCGCTCGCTCAGGCCCTAGCGGGCGACGGCTTCGCTCTCCCGCACTGCGCGCTATGCCCGCTGTTCCCGCAGCGCCCGCCAAACGCGCTCCGGCGTCAGCGGAATTTGACGCATGCGAACGCCGGTGGCGTTGAAGACCGCGCTGGCCAGGGCCGGCGCCACGCCGTCCTTGGGGATCTCCGCCACCGCCTTGGCGCCAAACGGCCCGCTGGGCTCCACCGTCTGCACCAGGAAGACCTCCAGCACCGGCATCTCATCGGCGCGGTAGATCTTGTAGGGGCCGATGACGGGGTTGACCATGCGGCCTTCGGCGTCGTACACCATCTCCTCGCAGTGCCCGTAACCCAGGGCCTGCGTCATGCCGCCTTCCACCTGCCCGCTGGCCGTAATCGGGTTGATGGCGACGCCGCAGTCGACGGCCATCACCAGTTTGTTGACCGTCACCTGCCCTGTCTCGATATCTACCTCCACCTCGGCATACTGGCCGGCAAAGGGCGGCGGGGAATCAGGCGATACGTATGAGGCGGTAGCCATCAACTGGCGCTGCTGGTCCTGGTGCAGCGAGTGCAGAGCGATCTCGGCCATGCTGACGCTGCGGCCGTCCGGCGCATAGGCGCGGCGGTCGCGCAGCACCACGTCGCTGCTGTCGGCCAGCCTGAGCATCAGCCCCACGCGCTCCTTGATCTGCTCGCGCAGGGTCTCCGCCGCCCGCTTCACCGCCGCACCCGAGATATAGGTGGTGGAAGAAGCATAGGCGCCGACGTCAAAGGGCGTCATGTCGGTGTCGCTGGAGTAGATCAGGATGTCCTCCAGAGGCACGCCCAACACCTCAGCCGCAATCATGGACAGCACGGTGTCCGAACCAGTGCCCAGGTCGGTGGCCCCCACCAGGACGTTGAAGGAGCCGTCGTCATTGATCTTGATGCTTGCGCCGCCCATGTCCAACCCAGGAATGGCGCTGCCGTGCATGCAGACGGCGAAGCCAATGCCGCGGCGGATGTGCGGCCGGTCAGGAGGCGCCTTCCACTCGGCATCGAAGCGCCGGTGCCAGCCAATCGCCTGGGCGCCCTGGGCCACGCACTCAGCCAGGCCGCTCGTCTTCACATGGGGCATGCTGGAGACGTCGGCCTCGCCTTCGCCCAACTGCGGAGCGATATCGAGGGGATCGCCCACCTTGACCCAGTTCTTCTGCTTGAACTCGATGACGTCCAGGCCCAGGGCCTCGGCGATCTCTTCCATGTGGCTCTCCAGAGCGAACAGCGCCTGGGGAGCGCCGTAGCCCCGGTAGGCGCCGGGCACGGGGATGTTGGTATAGGCGACCAGGCAGTCGAACTCCTTGTTCGGGCAGTTGTAGGTGCTCAACCCACGCATGCCGGTCACCGTCTGCACGGTCAGGCCGTGCGTGCCGTAGGGACCGGTGTTGCCGATCACCTTCATCTGCATGGCCACAAGCGTGCCGTCGCGATTGACGCCGGTCTTATAGGTGATGGTCTGCGGATGGCGCGTCCGGCTGGACATGAACTCTTCAGCCCGGTTCAGCTCCAGTCGCACCGGACGGTGTGTGGCGATGGCAAGGTGCCCGACGATATCGTCGATCAGCATTTCCTGCTTGGCGCCAAAACCGCCGCCGATACGCGGCTTGATCACGCGGATGCGCTTGACCGGCAGGCCCAGCAGCGGCGCCACCATACGGCGCACATGGAAGGGCACCTGAGTCGAGCTGCGGATCACCAGGCGCTCATCCGCGTCCCAATACGCAATGGCGATGTGGGGTTCGATCGGCACCTGCTGCACCTGGTGGACGCGATAGGTGTTCTCGAAGATGAGCTCGGCCTGGCCGAAGCCCTTTTCCACATTGCCGGTGGCGGCATGGATGTGGTGGCTGATGTTGTGGGCGGCGTCGTATGCGCCTTCCATATCCGGCTCGTCGTGGAGGACCGGCGCCCCGTCCCGGATGGCCTCGTTCTCATCGAAGACGGCTGGCAGCACCTCGTAGGACACGCGGATGCGCTTGACCGCTTCTTCGGCGATTTCGATGGTCTCTGCAGCCACCGCCGCCACGCGGTCCCCGACGTGTCTCACCTTGTTGTCAAAGCTCACCTGGTCGTAGGGCTTGGGATTGGGATAGGACTGCCCGCCCGAGGCATACCGCACGCGGGGGACGTTCTTGTAGTGAATGACGGCGCGCACCCCCGGCAGGGCCCGCGCTTCGCTGTCGTCGATGTCCAGGATGCGGGCGTGGGCGTGGGGGCTCGTCAGCAGGCGGGCGTAGAGCATTCCGCGCATTTCCACGTCGTCGGTGAAGGCCGCGTTGCCCTTGACCAGCTTCAGGGCATCCACCTTGACCTCTGACTTCCCTACCACCTGCAGCGGCGGCGCCTCCGGCGCCACCACGAACTTGGGCAGCACAATGCGTTGTGTCGCCGTCGAGGGGCCGCCGCCGGCCAGTTCCGGCGTCTCGTCCGGTCCGCTTTCGGGCTCTCCGCCCCCCATCCGCCGGATGAGGTCACCGAAGTCTTGTCCCGGCAGCGTGATCGGCTTGATCACGTTAGGCTCGATCGCCGTCGGCGCCTCGCCGCGCAGGATGGCCGCTGCCTCCAGCACCGCCTGCACGGGCTTGACGTAGCCGGTCTCGCGATCGATGATGCCGGAAAGGGCATCGCGCACCTGCGCCTCAGTGGGATTGGGAGTCTTGGCCAGCAGAGCCTTGGTGGCCAGCACCATCGCCGGGGTGGCGTAGCCCGACTGGATGGCGCCCGTGCGCATGAAAACTTCCTGGATGGGGTGCAGGTCCGTGCCGTGCGATAGGCCCTCGACGGTTTCGATATGGTGTCCGGCCGCCTGCGCCGCCAGCAGGATGTCCGAGCTGACGAGCTCGCCGTCCATGAGAACGGCGGCGGCGCCGGTCTCGCCCGTTTCACTGCCGTAGCGCACGCTGAAATAGCCCTCACGCCGCAAGACGCGCAGGAGACTGTCGCCGGGATGGCAGACAAAGGTCTTGTTTTCGCCGTTGATGGTCAGATGGATGTCCATGACTGTGCTCCTCAGGCCAAAGCGGCCAAAACGCGTTTGCTCAACAGCACCGCCATTTCCCGGCGGTAAACGCTGCTGCCGCGAAAATCATCCGGGGGGGTCAGGTCGCCAACCTTGTCCGGGTCCACCAGGATCGGCGTCGCCGCCACTCCGCTCAGGGCCAGGTGCAGGCGTCCCAGCAGGTCGCGACGCCCGCTGGCGGCCACGATCGGCTTGTCTGCAGGCGTACGCCCTACCCGGTCACTGGCGGTGGCGCCCGTGACGGCCAGACTGATGCTGGTGATCAGGCCACCGTCAAGCGCCTTCGCCGGATCCTCCAGGAACTCGGCCAGTCCGTACATCCGGTGTCCCTCGGGAGCCTGGACATTGACATCGGTGTCGAGCACGAGCAGGGCTGCCAGGAGATCACTCTCCCAATCGGCGACGGCGACAGCGCCGCCGATCGTCCCTACGTGACGGAAGGTATTGGGGCCTTCGCGGTGGGCAGCGTCGCGCAGCAGATCCGGGGCTTCGGGGCTGTCCACCACGGTCTGCATACGCACCATGGCACCCAAGGTCAGACGGTCGCCGGCACGGTGCAGCTCGTCAAGGCCTGCAGCCTGCAGATCGACAATCTCGTCGAATTCAAGGTCACGCCGGGCATTGATTGCGGTGCCCCCGGCGACAAGCACGCTGGTGACCCCACGGCGGCTGAGCAGCATCAGGGCGGCGTCAGCGCTGGTGGGCCGGTGATAGGCTTTGATAACGGCCATCGTGAACTCCTTTGTTCGGATGAGTGTACCTAGTTTAGCGCAGGGCGGGCTGGTTGACTAGTAGACCCGGCTGCCAGTAGCGCGGGAAGTACAAGGGCGCCCGGTGTATCCTGCCAGACAGAGCATCCCTGCTAAAGAGACCGGGCGTGGAGGATGGCGAACGCCTCTTCCACGCTGGCGTCGTCGTGGACCAGGCTGGCGATGGCCGAAGTCATCGTCGCCGGATGGGCGGCCTGGAAGATGTTGCGGCCGATGGCCACACCCACGGCCCCGGCGTCCAGCGCCATCCTGATCGTCTCCAGCATGCCGTAGTCGTTGCCGTGCTTGGCGCCGCCCAGGATGACCGTTGGCACGTAGCAGGTCTCCGCCACGCGGCCGTAGTCCTCCACGTAGGGAATTTTGACCCAATCGGCGCCCAGCTCGGCGGCCACGCGGGCGCTGAGGGCCATCGCTTCCGTCGTGCGCCACTCCGGCCCCCCGGCGAAATGGCCCGGCACCATCTCGGCCATCACGGGCATGTTCCAGGCGTGGGCGCTGCTCACCAGGTGGGCAAGGGCTGTCAGCGTCTTCTCTTCCTGCGGCGCGCCGGGATAGGCGCACACCGCCACGGCGTCGGCGCCCAGCCGCAGGGCGTCCTCAACCGAGAAGATCGGCGCATGCGGACCCCGGTCGCCCAGGTCCGTGCCGCCGCCGTCGACCCGCAGGATCAGGCCCAGCGATGCGATCTCACGCGCGAAGCGGGTGGCGATGCCGTAGCTGGTGAGGATGGCGTCGGCGCCGCCGGCAGCCACCTGCGCCAGCATTTCCACTGGCCGCTCCATTCCCTCCGCAGGACCGAGGATCAAAGCGTGGTCGTAGGCAAAGATAAGTGATCGACCATCAGGACGAAAGATACGATTGAGACGGCGAATGTTGCTCATGGCGATTTAACTTCCCTTTTTGGCTTATGCACAACAAAGTGGTTTTGGCGGTCATTTTCTTGGCAATGACCGATATTTCCGCTTTATCCGATACGCGCAAACATATCGGGTGTCACCTGGTTGATCGGCGGCTCGCCGGCAAAGTAGCGACGCAGCTCCTCCACGGCCAGCTCACCCAGCCGCGTGCAATCCTCGATGCAGCCGGCAAGGTGCGGCGTGAGGACCACGTTGTCCAGGCGGCGCAGAGGGCTGTCGGCGGCAGGCGGCTCAGGATCGCTGACGTCGAGAAAGGCGAAGAAGCGCCCCTTACTCAGTTCGGCTATCAGGGCGGCCTCGTCGATCAGGCTACCGCGGGCCGTGTTGACGAGCAGGGCGCTGTCCTTCATCAGGGCCAGCCGCCGGGCGTCCAGCAGATGGTAGGTGTCGGGTTTGGCCGGCGCATGGAGCGAAACCACGTCTGCCCGCTGCAGCAAGTCGTCAAGCTCGACCTTTTCGGCCCCGAGCGCCGCCGCCTGCTCCCCGGTCAGGAAGGGATCGTAGACGAGGATATGGACGCCAAAGGGCTTCAGCAGATCGATCACGTGGCGTCCCACGTTGCTGGCGCTGATGATGCCCACCTGCTTGCGGTAGAGTTCCCGCGCCGGCCACCAAGCCGTCTCGCGCCAGCCGCCCGCGCGCACGTGCTGCGCCAGCGGCCAGATGCGCTTCATCCCCACCAGCATCAGTCCCAGCGTGGTCTCCGCCACATCCCGCGCCAGGGCCGGGGCGGCGCTGGTAACGTGGATGCCGCGCTGCCAGACCGCGTCCGAGACGAAGCGCTTGATGCTCCCGCCCGTGTGGGCCATAGCGCGCAGCCGCGGCGCAGCCGCCAGGACGTCGGCGTCCAGCGGCGCCACGTCCCAGCCTGTGATCACGGCGTCAGCCTCCGGCAGCAGGGCCAGGAGGTCGGCCTTCGTCGCCGGCTCTTCGCCGGGATGGTGAATGACCTCAGCAAACGCAGCTAGCGCCGACCAGGCCGCCGGGCTCATCATGCGAGGGTAGTACCGCTTTCCAATGGCAATGGCAATGGTGGGCATAGTCCAAGTCATTATCCAGTGAGTCGCCGGAACCGATGGCGATCAGGCTCAACGACGACAAACGCCTGACCGAGTTCGTCCTGCAAGTAGCTCGTGGGCACTCTCTCAAGTTCGGCATGGACCATCTCCTGGTCCGCTGGCATCATCCGCAGATAGATGACTCCAGTGCCGGCGGCTCTTACAAAAACGAGATTGCCGAAGTCACGATCGCGCGTTACAAAAAGCCGGCTCTGTTCACGTGCCGCCCTAAGCATTTCAGCGTCAGACGCCCTCGATAACCCGATTTCGGAGGCCCTCACAACATCATGACCCAGCCTGCGTAGGTACAGGGCGGTGCCAAGGTAAACGTCGTGATCCGGAAGAAGCCTCATGCCGCAGGCGCCAGGCGGATGTCCTCAGCAGCGACCAATGCGGTGGCGTACTGCAAGCACGCGCGAATATCCTCGAACGAAAGATCAGGGTAGAAGTCCTGGATGATCTCAGCAAAAGACACCCCGTCTGCCACCAATTCAAGCACGTTCAAGACGGTAATGCGCGTACCTGCCACGCAAGGCTTGCCGAAATGAATATTCTGATTGACGACGATTCGGTCGAGCATGGGAGTTCCAGTGGAGCAATGGGTCGTGCCGAAATGGCTTCATCGTCACAATTATAGCACCGCATGGTGACTTTAGAGACCGTCGAACAGTCCAAGCTGGTGCAGGCCGTCCAAAGGATGCAGATCGATCCGGCGCGGAATAACACCTCCTTCGTCAACGCCTCCCAGATCGTTGACTTTGTTGACGATGGTGGGCAGGCAGTAGTCCTGCATCTGTTCGCGCAACTGCGGGGTGTTGAAGCGCAGCAGACTCCAGCCCGCGCCTTCCAGAGCGTTGTCACGCCGGTTGTCCTCGACGGCCTTCTCTGGGTTGGAGTGCCAGGTGTCGCCATCGGTCTCGATGGCCAACCTCCCGAGTTGGCAGTAAACGGCAAAATCAAGGCTGTAGTCCTGCGTGCCCAGCTCAATGAACTCCTGACGCTCGGCCGGCAGACTCACGCGTTTGAGTTCGGTCCACAGCAGGTCCTCCAACGGGCTGTCGTCGTACAGATCGTTGATCTCCTCCGCCTGCGCGAACTTCCGGAGCGTGGTCGGTATGAAGATGATCCTTCGCCGGCGGCGGCTTCTGATTGGGCGAGGCAACACCCGCAGACGATCGAACAAGAGCTGGTAGTAGAGCCGCAAGCTCCTCTCATCACGCGGCTGGTCGGGGAATAGCTCCCATCGTTGCACCTCTCGAATCGCAATCACCCTCCCATAGTAGTTGACGGCGTATGCCTCACCCCCGAAGACCTTCGTCTGGTAGAAAGCAAGCCACTGAGGCGGCCAGCATTCTCGCAGCCACTTCCCTGCACTTGAGACCGGAATCCGATACCAGAGATGGTCGCGCGCAATATTGAAGTCGAGACGATTGTTCAAGATGGCGACCAGGACTTCTCCGCGCGCCGGCACTGTCGTATCCCTCGCCAAGAGTGTCTACCCTATCTCGTGCTTCCTGTGCCCGAAGCGCTCGCCGCCGTCGACGGCGATCACTTCTGCGGTGACGTAGTCAGCGCGCACGAAGTACATCACCGCCCCCACCACATCCTCGGGGCTGCCCCAGCGTTCAAGCAAGGTCTTGGCGGCAGTGCGGTCGATGTGCTCCGGGGTGTAGTCGGGCGGCGGCAGCACCGGGCCGGGTGCGACGGCATTGACCCGCACCGCCGGCGCCAGCTCCAGCGCCAACTGCCGTGTCAAGGCCAGGATCGCCGCCTTGCTCACGCTGTGCGCCGCCATGCGCGGCCAGGGCTCCCAACCCGACAGGTCGGCGATGTTGACGATGGCGCCCGCCCCGGCGGCCAGCATCTGCGGGGCCACGGCGTTGGCGCAGAAGAACGGGCCGTCAATGCCGATGCCTGTCACCAGGCGCCAGGCCGACAGGTCGTCAGTCGGGAAGGGCGTCTCCATGAAGAGCGAGGCGCTGTTCACCAGGATGTCGACGCCGCCAAAACGCTCCCTGGCCGCGGCGGCCATGGCTGCAACCTGGCCCGCATCGCTGATATCGGCGCGCACGGCCAGCGCCCCCACACCCAGCGTCCTGGCTTCCTCTGCTGTCGCTTCGGCCGCCTGCGCCGACGACTGGTAGTTGATGACGACGTTGGCGCCGGCGCCGGCCAATGCCAATGTAATGGCCCGCCCCACACGCACCGCCCCTCCGGTCACGAGTGCGGTCTTGCCCTTGGGATCCATGCCTCTATTCCTTGGTTCGAGCGAAAGGTAGTCGTCGCAACGTGGCTCAGTTCACCACGACGCCTGCGCGCTGGAAGAGGCTGGCGCAGACCTGCCTGGCGCGGGCGAGCAGCGCCTTCTCATCCAGGAAAAGGACCTCTTTGCGCCGCAGCAGCACACGGCCATCCACGATCACGGTGTCCACATCGCGCGCCGAGCAGTTGTACACGATCGCCGAAGGCGCCCGGTGCACCGGCATCGCCAGCGGTGTGTCCAGGTCGATGAGGACGAGGTCGGCCTTCTTCCCCACCTCCAGCGAACCCACCAGGTCAGGCTGGCCAAAGGCCACCGCCCCGCCCCGGCAGGCCATCCACAGCACATCCTCCGGCAGCAGCACCATGGCGTTCAGCGTGCTCACCTTGTGCAGCAGCGCCGTCGCCTTGAGCACCTCCAGCATGTCCTGGCAGTTGTTGCTGCCCGGTCCGTCGCTGCCGAGGGCAACCGTGATCCCGTGCTCGCGCATCTCGGGGACGCGTGCCACGCCGCTCGCCAGGTACATGTTGGAGACCGGGCAGTGCACGACCGTTGCCCCATGCTGGGCGATCAGGTCGATCTCATGGTCGCTCAGCCACACGCTGTGCACAAGCTGGAAGTCAGGCCCCAGGGCGCCGATGTCCGCCAGCCATTCGATGTGGCGGTTGCCGCGCTTGGCCAGGTTCATATCCACCTCGACCCTCGTCTCGGCCACATGAATATGCGTGCCGGCGCCCCAATGCTGGGAAAGGGTGTGGGTCTGGCGCATCGTATCATCCGTGCAGCCCCAGGGAATCAGGGGCCCGAACTCGACCCGGATGCGGCCGTTGGCGCGTCCCTGCCAGGTCTCGCGCAGCCGCGTGGTCTCGGCCACAATCCGGTCTGGCGTCTCCATGAAGGCCGGATGGTAGTCCATGTCGGCCCAGCCCCGCGCCAGCAGGAAGCGAATGCCGGACTCTTCCGCCGCCCGGCAGACGCCGTCGTCATTGCCCGGCTCGGTGTGGATGTACTGGTGGTCAATAACAGAGGTGGCGCCCCCGCGCAGGTTCTCCACCAGCCCAACCATCGCCGCCACATAGGCATCTTCTTCGGTCAGGGCCTGCGCCACGGGCCAGATGGCCGCCTTGAGCCACTCCAGCAAGGGTTTGTCGTCAGCCAGCCCGCGGATGAACGTCTGGAACAGGTGCGAGTGGCCATTGATCATGCCGGGCATGACCGCCATCAGCGCGGCGTCGATCGTCGTCTCTGCGGTGCGGCGCAAACTCGCCGGGGCTTCGCCGGCGCCCACGGCGGCGATGCGGTCATCCTCGACAAGGACATAGCCCTGTGGGTAGACGTGCTGGGCGTCATCGACGGTGACGATGGCGCCGTTTTCGATGAGGAGGGTTGTCATAGTGTATTCCTGACCGCAGCCAAGCCGCGTCGTCTGCCTGCGCTCAGCGTCTATGAACGCCGGCGCCGGTCACACGACGCGGTATTTCAGCGGTTTGCCTTCGATGTGGTTGACGATGTTGCTGTAGTCTCCCAGGCGCTCCCGCGCGGCGGCAGCCGTGGCGCCGGCGGCGATGTGCGGCGTCAGCAACACGTTGTGTCCCGACTCTGCCAGGGCGATGAGGGGGTTGTCGGCCTTGATCGGCTCCCACTCGTAGGTGTCCAGGGCGCAGCCCGCCAGCTTTTCCGACCGGATGGCCTCGGCCAGCGCCGCTTCGTCGATGACGCTGCCGCTCCCACACGACACCAGGCTGGCCCCGTCCTTCATTCTGTCGAAGTGCCCGGCGCCGATCATCAGGTCGGTGCTGCGGAAATAGGGCAGGAGATTGGCGATGTAGTCGCTCTCGCGGAACAGGGTGTCCTCATCGACATAGGTCATGCCCAGCTCCTGCTCCAGCGACTCGGGCAGCCGGCGGCGCTTGGCATAGAGGAGGTTGACATCCCAACCTTTCAGACGGCGCGCCAGCTCGGCGCCGATCTCGCCGAAGCCCATGATGCCGACCGTCTGCTGCCACAGACCCTCCACGTTGCTCCGATGCGACCAGTTGTAGGCAAAGGTGTCCTCGTCCGTGCGCTTGCTCTCGCCCCACTCCGTGCTTGCCCGCAGGGCGATGGCCTCGGTCTCGCGCAGCTTCTTGCTCAGCGCCAACATCTGCATGACCATGTGCTCGGCCACGCGAATGACGCTGCCCACCGGCCAGTAACAGACCGCCACCCCTGCCTGCCTCGCGGCATCGGTGTCGATGTCATAGGTCAGGGACCCCAGGCGGAGGATGAGCTTGAGCTGCGGCGCCGCATGAATCATGTCTGCATCGATAGCGCCGACGCGTTCCGAGATGAAGTAGACGGCATCGTCCAGGCCCCCGAGCAGGACCTGGCGCTCCGGCTGGCGTAGTATGGTGATGTCCAGGCTGGCTGGCGCTGCTTCCAGGGCGGCCTGCTGGTGGCGATGGCCGCGCTCGGTGGTGAAGACGGTCTTAAAGCGAGTCATTTGCCTTACTCATGAGAGGGGAGAGAGAAGGGCGGACACAGGGCTGTCAGGCGGGTCGCAGCCGGGCCACGGGCGTGAGCTGGCGCCAATTCGCTTCGATGGCCGCGCGCTGGGGTTCGTACCGTTCGACGAGCCTTGGGTCCGGCCAGATGCGCAGGTTGCTGTCGAGCAGCAAGGCGCAGCTCTGGGTAGCGCCGGTGAGCAGGCACAGTGCCATCTCCAGGTCGTCATGAACCTGGTCGATGACCAGCGGCCGGAAGGCCTGCAGGGCGTTCGCCGCCCGGAAGGTCAGGTCGCCCATTTCCGCCGGCATTGCGCAGAGCATGTCCTGGCCCTCCAGCTCCTGGCCCACCTCGCGCAAAGCAGCAAAGGCGGTGATGGCCGAGCCATCCTTGTCTGCCAGATCGAGAAGCCTCTGCCTGCAGTCGGCAAGCTCGCTGATAAGGGCATCTGCCCGCTGCCGTAGAGCAGCCTCGGTCAGTTGGTCACGTGTGATGCGCAGGCAGGCCTCGCCGAGCGCAGCCGCCTGGGTAGCCGAGAGCGCAATGGTCGCCCCAGCCATGGCGTGGTGCCGGCTGCTGATATGGCGCGTGAACTCGCGCCCGGTCAGTTCCGTGACGATGGGGTTTTCTGTTCGTTCAGTCATGATGATAGGTAAAGTCGCCACTCCAGTGGCGTGGGGAGATCAGAGAGTGTGCGCATGATTGCCAAGTTCGTCCCCCTTGGAGCCGGCCATCATCAGGCCGAGTTCCTCCACCGTGACCTCTTCCGGCCGCACGACGCCCATGATTTCGCCGCGATGGATGACGGCGATGCGGTCGCTGAGGTTGAGGATCTCGTCCAACTCCGTGGAGATGTACAGGATGGCGGCGCCGCGCGCCCGCTGCTCGAGCACCCGCTGCTCGACGAATTCCGTGGCGCCCACATCCAGACCGCGTGTCGGCTGGGAGACCACGACGAGTCGCGGCTCTTCCGCCAGCTCGCGCGCCAGCACGACCTTCTGCTGGTTGCCGCCCGACAGCGTCTTCGCGGCCACATCAATGCTCGGCGTACGCACGTCAAAGCGCTCGACCAGCTTGGCGGCGTTCTGCTTGATGACGCCGCGATGGAGAAAGCCGCGTGTGGCGAACGGCCGCCGCCAGAACGACTTGGCAACCAGGTTCTCGGCAATCGAGAAGCTGAGGGTCAGCCCTTCAAGCTGGCGATCCTCAGGGACATAGGCCAGATCCATGCCCAGCAGGTCGGAAGCCGACGCACTCGTGGTGTCTTTGCCCAGGATGCTGATGGTTCCGCTCTCCGGCGTTCTCAGCCCTGCCAGGGCATCGGCCAACTCCTTCTGGCCGTTGCCATCGACACCTGCCAGACCCACGACCTCGCCGCTGCGCAGATTGAGGGTGAGGTCGCGCACGGCAGGAACGCCGCGATCGTCGTTGACGACGAGGTTACGGATGTCGAGGACGACGTCGCCCACCGGCACGGCCGGCTTGCTGATGCGGAAGACGACCTCCCTGCCCACCATCATGCGCGCCAGCTCTTTCTTGTTCGTGTCCGGCGTATTGACCGTCGCCACCGCCAGGCCGTCGCGCAGCACGGTGACGCGCTGGCTGATCTCCATGACCTCGTCCAGCTTGTGCGAGATGAAGATGATGGCGTTCTTGCCATCGGAAACCAGCCGGCGCATGACGGCGAAAAGGCCCTCGATCTCCTGAGGCGTCAACACGGCGGATGGCTCGTCAAGGATGAGCAGCCGGGCGCCGCGGTAGATGGCCTTGATGATCTCGACACGCTGCTGCGTGCCCACCGAAAGGTCCCGGATGATGGCATCGGGGTCGATCTCCAAGCCATAGGTCTGTGAGATCTCGGCAATACGCTTCCTGGCCCCGGCGTGGTCGAGCATGATGCCGCGGCCGCCCGGCAGCCCGAGGATCACGTTCTCCGTCACACTGAGCGGCGGTACCAGCATGAAGTGCTGGTGGACCATGCCAATGCCGCGCCCGATGGCGTCCTCAGGTGAATGCAGCGTCACAGGCTGGTCATCGAGGTAGATCTGGCCGCGGTTAGGCTGGTAGAGGCCGTAGAGGACGTTCATCAGGGTCGACTTGCCTGCCCCGTTTTCGCCCAACAAGGCGTGGATCTCGCCATGCCGGACGTCGAAATTGACGTTGTCGTTGGCCACCACGCCGGGAAAGGTCTTGGTGATGTTCTCCATGCGGAGGAAGAGGCGATCATCCATGGTCAACCTTCCTCACGGCTGTACGGGATACCCGCGGCGGCAGGCCAGCTCATCCTGCCGATGAAGAACAGCGCCACCAGCGTCACGACGTAGGGCAGCATCACCGCAAACTGGTAGGGAATCTCGCCGATGCCCAAGGCGCTGAAGATGGGGTCGAAGATGCCCGCCTGCATGCGGAGCTGCAGCGCATCGGCAAAGCCAAACAGCAGGGTCGACAGCAGCACGCCCAGGGGCGTCCACTTGCCCAGGATGATGGCGGCGAAGGCGATAAAGCCACGCCCGGCGACCATGCCCTCGATGAAAGTGCTGTTGTAGCCGATAGACAGCACGGTGCCGCCGGCCGCTGCCATGGCCCCAGCCCAGATCAGCGCCAGGTAGCGCACCAGGGGCACGCGAACCCCCAGGGTATCGGCCGAGCGGGGATGCTCGCCCACCGCCCGAATGGAGAGCCCCCAGGTGGTGCGGTAGAAGATGAAGGACGCAACCGGAACCATCAAAAAGGCGAAGTAGACCAGCGGAATGTTGTCGAAGAGCACCGGTCCCAGAATCGGAATCTTGCTCAGCACCGGAATGGGCCAGGTGGGATAGGTCGGAGCCATGAAGCTGCCCTCGTGGGCCTGCTTCATCAGGCGGAAGATGACGCCGGTGACACCAACCATCATCAGGTTGATGCCGACCGCCACGACGATCTGCTCAGCGCCCAGGGTGACGGTGACAAAGGCGAACAGCAGGCCCACCAGGATGCCCGCTACGACGGCGGCCAGCAGGCCAAGCCAGGGACTGCCCGTATAGAAGGCAACCATGAACCCCACCATGGACCCCAGAAGCATTTCACCCTCCAGGGCGATGTTGATCACCCCTGCGCGCTCGTTGAAGAGCCCGCCCAACGCCGCAAACAGAAGCGGCGTGGTCATGCGAATGGTTGCGTTCAGCAACCCGATAATGGCAATGAGTTCCACTTATCCGCTCCTCTGCCTACTTGACAGCGCGGGCGTTAAGCCAGCGGGCCAGTCGTTTGTTGACGGCGGCGCCGCCGATCAGGAAGATGATCGCCAACCCCTGGATGACGTACACGACCACCACGTCAACCCGCACCGCCGTCTGCATGGAATTGGCTCCGTTGCGCAGAGCGCCAAAGAATAGCGCGGCGACCAGCGCCCCCCAGGGATTCAACCGTCCGATCAGGGCGACGGCGATGGCATCAAAGCCCCAGCCCGGCGAGAAGTTGTCGAGCACGCGCAACTGTACGCCCGTCAGTTCGACCGCGCCTGCCAGCCCGGCGATGCCGCCGCTGATGGCCATGGTGAGCGCCATGATGGTGGTCGTCTTGATGCCGGAATAGCGGGCTGCCGACCGGTTCGCGCCCACCATGCGGATGCGGTAGCCCAGCGTCGTCCGGAAGAGAAGAATGTCCACCAACAAGACGCAAAGCAGCGCCAGGAAGATGCCCTGGTGCAGCCGGGTACCGGCGATCAGCAGTGGGATTTTCGCGGTCTCTGCCACGGCGGCCGTCTGCGTATTCCAGCCCGGCTCCTTCATCGGACCGTGTACGAAATAACTTACCAATAAGATGGCGATATAGTTCATCAGAATGGTGACAATGATCTCGTTCATGTCCCGGGCCGCCTTTAGGTAGCCGGGAATTGCACCCCAGATCATCCCACCCAGGATACCCGCCAGTAGCGCCAGGATGAGGTGCCACGGGTAGGGCAGGACAAGCACCGTACCCACCCAAACCGCAAACAAGGCGCCCATCAGCAATTGGCCTTCAGCGCCGATGTTGAACACCCCACCGCGGTAAGCCAGCACCACCGCCAGACCGGTGAAGATCAGCGGCACTGCCTTGGTGATCGTCGTCGTGGTCAGGCGCATGGAGCCAAACGCGCCCTTGAAGAGCGCCGTGTACGCCTCGACCGGATTAATCCCAAGCAGCAGCAAGAACAGGCTGCCCACCATAAAGGAGAGTAGCACGGCCACCACAGGCAGCGCCAGGTTGAGGGTGCGCTCAACCCTGGCTGCGCGCCTGACCTCTTCCTCAACAACGGCCTTCGTTCTGTCAATAGGGGGAGCTGATGTCGTCATGCGCCCTTCCTGAGCGGGCTGGGTTTGCGAGAGACCGGCGGCTGCGCCTGTGCGCCCTGCCCTCATGGGAGGGCGTGCCAGCACTCACAGCGACCGGCCTCTCGCAGAGGATGCCGAGAAGCAGCCACATGTTGACGTGGGCTGCTTCCCGGCATCTGAAGGCTGCAAACGCCTACTTGTGGTACTCGTCCTTGATGACCTTGCCGTTTTCGTCGAGCACGATCTTGCCGTCAGCCAGCGCCTGGATGACCTTGTTCACCTCATCCTGCACGTCCTGCGGCACTGCCTTGGCGTACGGCGCAAAGTCCTGCGCCTTGTCCTTGAACCCAACCGTGTGGTTCTTCCACTCGATCGTCCCCGCCTGAATCGCGGCAATCGCCTCCTGCAGAATGTTGTCCACACGTTGCTCGTTCGACGTCAGCACCGCATCCGGCGCCAGGTGCGACTGGTCACGCGTCCAACCGATCACGTACACACCCTTCCCCTTCGCCGCATCGATCGCACCCACGTTCGCATTGTCGCCGTTCGCCAGGATGATCTTCACACCGCTGTCGATCTGCGCCGTCGCCGCTTCCTTTGCCTTCGGAATGTCCACCCACGAACCCGTGTACGCAAACGGCACGTCCTTCACTTTCGGGTTCACTTTCTGCGCCGCTTCCTTGAAGGCGTTGAAGTCCGCCGCAATCGTGGGAATCTCCACCGCTCCCACACCGCCGATCTTCCCGTCCTTCGACATCAACCCGGCCAGAATCCCAGCCGCATAGCCACCCTCACCCGACTGGAACACGTACGACACCAGGTTCCCGGGATTCTCGGCAATGCCGCCGATCTGGATGAACTTCACATCCGGATATTCCTTCGCCGCCTGCGTCAACGCATCCCCGTACTCGAACCCGTGCCCGATGATCAGGTTGAAGCCCTGCTCCGCATAGTTCCGGATCAGGTCCAACTGGTCCGCCTGCGCCACGTTCTCCGTGTTCGCAATCACCGCCCCGCTCTTCTCCAGCGCCTTCAGACCCTCATAGGCCGTCTGGTTCCAGCCATCATCATTGATGGGGCCCGATGTCAACATGGCAATCTTCATGCCCGCCAGGGAGCCGGCGGCCGCGGGGGCCTTCGTGGCTTCCGGGGCCTTCGTAGGTTCAGGCGCCTTGGTGGGCTCCGGCGCCTTCGTCGGTGCCTCCGTGGGTGCGGCAGGCGCCTGGGTGGGCGCGCCGCCGCCACAGGCGGCCAGCACGAGGGCGACCATGACAGCAACGACTACGAACAGCAGGTACTTGGAACGCATTTCTCCTCCTGAGAATCGTTCTGATTCTGAGCAACTCGGATAGAAGAGTCGATGGACCGGCACGGCGCTGGCGCAGCCAGCAGCAGGCCGTTGGGTGGTTGCTAACTTGCTGCTCTACCGATAGCGGCCTCCTTGCGAACAGGCGGGCCTGCGATGACCCTGTGCGATCCGCCCCTTGTTTTCGCGCATGCCCACTCCGGCACCCTGGCAGCTTCGCAGCCGACGATGCCACCACAACTCTCTGCTTTCACTACTGCCAGGCCGATCGTCATGTCTGCCAGGTGGAGCCTTTTCGCGTCCGATTCCGGGCATAGATTAGCGAATGCTCGGCTAGACGGAAGAGCCCATTATACCACTCTTCGCCGAGCGCACAACCGGCGCGATTCCACCCGCGTGACTCCGGACCGCACCACCTTCTGCCAGCGCGAGTCCAGGGGTGGTGTGGGTTGGATCGAAGCCCTCATCGAGCGATCCAGTTCGTAACACCGGCTGGCGCTCATCGAGAGTGCCACCCTCTAACTTGGGTTTGCATCATGGGCGTTTCCTGGCTAGAATAGAAGGCTGTTGCGCGCCAGACGTGCACAACCACTAAACCACTAGTTATGCCTGAATTCAACGATCCCAACCGCAGCACCGACATTCCCGCCGGCAGCAACGGCCACCCTGTGCGGTCCGGCCACAGCAGTGATTCGGTGACCGTCCAGCAGGGCGGCGCCCAGAGCGTGCAGGCGCAGTATGTCGAAATGTACCAGAGCGGCGCCGGCAGCATCAAAGCCGACGAGGTCCACCTGCAGGATGGCGGCGCCGGGTTGGTCGCAGCCGACCACGTAGATGTGACTGCCTCCCAGGTAGGCGCCATCGTGGCCAACCGCGTCGCCAGTGCCGACACGCGCGCCGCGGTCGTCATTGCCGGCACGGTCGAGGGCAGCATCCAGACCCTGCTAGATGCCCGCACCGCCGGCCTTATCGGCGGGTTGGCAGCCGTGGGACTCGCAGTCGCCGGCATTGTGGTGGCGCTGGTTTTGCGTCGCACATCGGCTGGCTAGCCCGGCCCTATCCTACCCAATACGCAAACAAGTCAAGTTTCTGCTCAAGGAAGTCTGTTTCATGGAACTCGTCCTCAATGTTGAACCGCGCAGCGATGAAAGCGGCCATGCCAATCGTGTCCGGAACCAGGGAATGGTCCCCGGTGTCGTCTACGGACAGGGCAAGGAAGCGACAACGCTGCAATTCAGAGAAATGGAATTTCTCAAAGTCCTGCGTTCTGGCGGCGTCAGCCAGTTGATCGAGCTGCGCGGACTCAGCGGCGGCAGCGTCCATGCTCTGCTGCGCGACGTCCAGCGGCACCCCACTCGCCGCACGGTCATGCATGTCGATTTCTACCAGGTGCAGATGGACGTCGCCGTCCGCACCGAGGTGCCCATCCACCTGGAGGGCGAGTCGCCTGTTATCAAGGGCGGCGCCGTCATCATCCATCACCTTGATCGCATCCATGTCGAGTGTCTCCCCGCCGACATCCCCGAGTACTTCAAGGTCAACCTGGCCAGACTGGTGGAGATCGAGGATGTGGTCCGCATCTCTGACCTTGCCATCCCCAAGGGCGTCACCGTGCACCAGGATCCCGAAGAGGTGGTTGTGAGCCTGAGCATGCCGCGTGTCCTCGCCGAAGCCGAGGAAGGTACCGGCGAAGGGGCTGCAGCCGAACCCGAGGTGATCCGCAAGGGCAAGGCTGAAGAAGAAGGCTGAGTCTACCTCACCTCGCAGTGAATCAGACGCCGGTCGTCAGCCGCAAGGCGCGTACGACCGGCGTTTCTTTTGCACCGTATCGCCGGATCAGGAATGCGGAAGATAGGGAAAGTTCACCCGGCTCCACTGCAGCGGCTCCACCGCCACACCGTTGATGCGTATCTCCCAGTGCAGATGCGCCGCTGTTGACAGACCCGTCGTCCCCACCAGACCCAACACCTGGCCAGGTTTGACCTTGTCGCCAGGCTTGACGTCGATGCGGGAGAGGTGCCAGAAGTTGGAGGTGACGCCGAGCCCGTGATCGAGGATGACGGCGCCGCCGCGGACATCCAGGGGTTCCGCCAGGACCACCGTCCCTGCCGCCGGGGCCAGCAAGGGCGTGCCTTGCGGAGCGCCCCAATCGGTGCCTTCGTGAAAGGAAGCCACCGGGCCGCCGTTGTAGCTGCGGCGGGTGCCGTAGGGCGAAGTCTGCTGGAAGCCTTCCCCGATCGGGAAGCGAAAGGCCCCCAGCCACTGCTTGGGTGTGCCCGGCGCTGTCCACAGGGCCATCAGCCGCTTGATCTCGGGTTGGGTGCGGGCGGGAGCCAGCAAGGCTCCCTTAGTGGCGGGCAGCACAATGCGCTGCGTTTCGTAGTTGCCAGGCTTGACCTTGACCGCTTGCACCACCTGGGCGTCACCGGCGCGCACCGTCAGATTGCGGTCTTTCGCGGGAGTGATGGCGTTGGTGGGCAGGGGCGCCCAGTAACGATAGCCCAGCGGCGTCTTCTGCTCATAGGCGAAGTCGAGGGGTGTGTTGCCAAACATGCCGGCCGGGGTGGTCTCGCGGTCGAGGGTGACCCGCACCACGCCGGTGTAGCCCTGGGTGATCGGCCCACTGTCCTCCACCAGGACGAAAGGCGCCGGCAGGTCCGGAAGCTGTACGACGGGGATGCGAATCTCAGCACACTCGAACAGCTCGTGCGGACGTTCAGCGCTGTTGGCCGCCAGCAGTTCCTGGGGTGAGATCCTGAATTGACGGGCGATGGAGCTCACCGTATCGCCGGGCTTGACCCTATAGGTGCTATAGACCTCTTTGCCGCTTGCAGCCGTGTTCGCATTTACTGCGGCCGGCGCCTGAACATCCGCAGATGGAATGACCAGCTCCTGGCCAACGGCCACCAGGTCGGGATTCTTGAGGCCGTTGGCCTCGGCGATGTCCGCAACCGTCACGCCGTACCGCTTGGCGATCAGCGCTACCGTCTCACCGGCGGTCACAATATGGACCTGCGGGCCGGGGCCCTGGGCAGCGCCGGGGCCGGCTGCCGCGGCGCCCACGGGAAGGCAGTAGAGTCCCATAAGGACAATCAGAGCCAACAAGGCCCTGGCAGCGAGTGTTCGTGATCCCATGGCAGCATTCTAGCAAACTTCCGCATCTCCATGCCAACGACCGCGGCCCGCCGCTTTCATGCGCTCATAAGGCCTGTTCCATACCTTGTTGCGGGCCATGTGCAAGCTGGTTCACTGTTCTGCACCCGAAGTGCATGCTAGGATGGTGGTCATGGAACCAAATACGCTATTACCAGATGCGACCCGCATGGGCGCCGTCCAGCTTGTAGTCTCCCGTCTTGACCGGGCGCTCGAGTTCTACACTCACTATCTTGGCCTCCGCGTGCTCTCGCAGGGGGAGTCCTCGGCTTCCCTCACCGTGGATGGCCGCACCGCGCTGCTCGGACTCGTCGAGCAGGCGGGCGCCAGGCCAAAGCCGGCGCGCAGCACCGGCCTCTACCACTTCGCCATCCTCACCCCCTCACGCGTGCACCTTGCCCGCTCATTGCGCCACCTGCTGGAGCTGCGCTACCCGCTGCAGGGCGCTTCCGATCACCTGGTCAGCGAGGCGGTCTACTTGGCCGACCCCGACGGCAACGGCATCGAGATCTACGCCGATCGCCCGCGCAGCATCTGGCCGCGCTCGGGCGGTGAAGTCCGTATGGCGACCGATCCGCTCGACTTCGATGGGCTCATGGCTGAGCTGCACGCCGATGGTGGACCCTGGCAAGGACTCCCCGAGGGCACGACGATGGGCCATGTTCACCTCCAGGTGCGCGACATCGCCGAAGCGCAGACCTTCTACTGCGACGTGCTCGGCTTTGAGGTCATGCTGCGTTTTGGGCCCAGCGCTCTCTTCGTGTCGGCCGGGGGCTACCACCACCATGTTGGCTTGAACACCTGGGCTGGCATCGGGGCGCCGCCGCCGCCGCCTGGGTCAGCGGGACTGGCGCACTACGAGATCCTTGTCCCCGATGTAGAGGCTGTTGGCGCTGCGCGCCAGCGTCTTGAGCGCGCAGGCGTCAAGCATGCCATGAGCGATGGCGGCGTGGACCTGACCGACCCCTCCGGCAACGGCATCCGTGTGCGCGTGGCAGAGCCGGTCCTCGCAGCGAGTCGCTAGCATTTCACCAAGGGCCACGGAGCGCGGCGCGAAAACGAGCGCCGCAGGTTTCGCAATACCGGGCCGGGAATTCACTCCTGGCCCGGCTTTCGGGAAAGGCGAAGCACAGGCTTAGAATGGCGCTATGACCATGTCACTGACGTCGTCTCCCGCCCCGGCTCCGGGCGCGAGCGCCGAGTTTACCCTTCCCCAGCGCCGCCACACCGACCGGCGCAGTTCACGGCGCTGGCTGTTCTCCTATGCTATCCGCCATCCGTTCCTCTGGCTCATGCTGGCAATCGGGGCCTTCAGCAACGCCGCCCTTGCGGCCGCGATCCCTGTGCTGACCGGCCAGGCCTTCAACGGCATCCTGCAGCAGCCGCCAAACATGACGATCCTGGCGCGGTCGGCGCTGCTCGTCCTTGGCAGCCAGCTCTTGCGGGCGGTGCTGCAGTTCGGGCGCAACTTCGGGGCCGAGCTCTTGGGCCAACGCATGGAGCGTGACATTCGTGACGAGCTCTACGCCAGCCTGCTCGGGAAAAGCATGACGTTCCACAGCCTTCAACCCGTGGGCGACACCATGGCTCGGGCAACTAATGATGTGCGCGAGATCAACCTGATGTTCAACCCAGGCCTGAACCTGGTGATCGGGTCGGCCTTTTTCCTGGTCATGCCGATCCTGGTGGCCCCGCGCTACTCCCCCTCACTCGTCATCATCCCAGCCGTCTACCTGGTCCTCTATTTCATCTTGCTGGCCCAGTACCTGCACGAACTGCAGCCCATCACCAAACAGGTGCGCCAGGCCTTTGGCAGCATGAACACGCGCCTGGCCGAGGTGCTGGATGGCATTGAGACCGTCAAGGGCGCTTCGCAAGAGCAGGCTGAGGTGACCCGCTTCGTCGGCGCCGCCCGCCGGTTTCGTGATGCCTTCGTCTGGCAGGGCAGGGTAGAAGCACGATTCCTGCCCCTGCTGATGCTGGGCATTGCCATTGGCCTCGGGTTTCTCCAATCACTCATCCTCTTTCGCCAGGGCCAGATCAACATTGGCGATGTCGTCGCCTATTTCGGGCTGCTCCAGCTCCTTAACTTCCCGACCTTCGTCTCGCTCACGGCCTACTCGCAGGTGTCATCGGGTCTGTCGGCCAGCGATCGCATCCTTGACCTGATCAACCGCAAGACCGAGCTGGATCAGAACGTTGCGGGCGCCGCCCCGGCGATGACAGGGCGCATCGAGTTCCGCGATGTGGACTTCGCCTACGAAAGCTCCCAACCGGTGATCGGCGGCGTCTCCTTCGTGGTTGAGCCGGGCAAGACCGTCGCCATCGTCGGCCAGACGGGCGCTGGCAAGACCACGCTCGCCCGCCTGGTCAACCGCACCTACGACGTTGCGGGCGGGCAGGTGCTCATCGACGACATTGACGTCCGGCAGTGGAACCTCGAAGCCCTGCGCCAGCAGATCTCGATCATCGAGCAGGACATCTTCCTGTTCTCGCGCAGCATTGCCGAGAACATCGCCTTTGGCAAGCCGGACGCCTCCCGCGCCGAGATCGAAGCCGCCGCACGCGCCGCCCAGGCGCACGAGTTCATCACCAGCTTCAGGGACGGGTATGACACGGTCATCGGCGACAGGGGGGTCACGCTTTCGGGAGGCCAGCGCCAAAGGCTGGCGTTGGCCCGGGCCTTTTTGACGGACCCGCGCATCCTGATCCTGGACGACTCCACGAGCTCGATCGACAGCGCCACCGAAGATCGCATCCAGCGCGCCATCTTCGCCGCGGCCAAGGGCCGCACGACGCTGATCATCACCCACCGGCTGTCGCAGATCCGTTGGGCGGACCTCGTCGTGGTGCTTCGCAACGGCGTCGTGGATGCCGTGGGGACGCACGAGAGCCTGCTGCGCAGCTCCCCGGCCTACAGCCGCATTTTCACGGAGTAGGAACGTGGGATTCTTCGCCAACGTCGACCCCGAGGCCTACGACCGCCAGTACAGTGATCGGCAGCTCCTGTCCGGCATGTGGGCCTATTTCCGGCCCTTCAAGCGCAGCATCTCCCTCATCGCCGTGCTGCTTGGGGTCATCGCCATCGCCGGCGCCGCCCTGCCGCTTGTCGTGGCAGGCAGCCTTAACGCCATCGGCAGCAATCCGTCCACTACGGTCATCCTGATGCTCAGCGGGCTGGTGCTGGCCTCCGGCGTCATCACCTGGGCTGCCAACTGGGGAAGGCGCCGCCTGACCACCACCGTTCTGGCCGATGCCGTGCTCAAGCTGCGCAGCGATGCCTTCGCCGCCGCTGCCAATCACGACCTCTCGTTTTATGACAAGTATTCCTCGGGCCGCATCGTCTCGCGCATCACCTCGGATACCAAGGATTTCGGCGACGTCGTCATTCTCGTCACCGATGTCCTGTCGCAGTTCATGCAGGCCATCATCCTTGTCATCATCCTTTTCTCCATCGATGTTCGTCTCACCCTCTTCCTGCTGGCGCTACTGCCCCTCTACTTCCTGACCGCCACCAGCCTGCGCCGGCTCATGCGCCGGGTGACGCGGCGCGGGATGCAGGCAATGGCCACCGTCAACGCCAACATCAAGGAAAGCGTCAGCGGCATCGCCGTCGCCAAGAACTATCGCCAGGAGGCCGCTATCTACTCGGCCTTCGATACGGCCAACCGCCAGTCCTACGCGGTCAACGTCCAGCGCGGCGCCGTGCTCGCCTCGGTGTTCCCGATCCTCAATGGCCTCGCCGGCGCCAGCACGGCGCTGCTGCTCTTCACAGGAGGGCGCAGCGTGGTGGCGGGGGTCGTCACCGCCGGGGCCTGGTTCCTCTTCATCACCAGCCTTGACCGCTTCTTCACCCCCGTTCTCAACCTGGCGGCTTTCTCAGCCCAGGTCCAGGCGGGCCTGGCCTCGGCCGAACGCATCTTTGCCCTCATCCAGGCGGAGCCGGCGGTGGTCCAGGTCGATTCCCAACCGCCGCCGCTGCTCGTGGGCGACATTCGCTTTGTCGATGTCAGCTTCCGCTACAGCGAAAAAGAGCAGGTGCTCGAACATCTGAATCTCCACATCCGCCCCGGCGAAAGCGTGGCCCTGGTCGGCCACACCGGCGCCGGCAAATCCTCCATCGCCAAGCTGATCGCACGCTTCTACGAATTCCAGGAAGGCGACCTGCGGATTGACGGCCGCGATATCCGCAGCTACGACCTTCCCGCTTACCGGCGCCAGTTGGGGGTTGTCTCGCAGGCGCCGTTCCTCTTTGCCGGCACCATTGCCGACAACATTCGCTATGCGCGGCCCGACATCCCAGATGCCAAGATCCTCTCCTTTGCCCGCCAGATCGGGGACGGCGAGTGGCTTGACAGTCTCCCCCTGGGGCTCGAAACGCAGGTAGGCGAGCGCGGGGCGCGGCTGTCCATGGGCCAGCGACAGCTTGTGGCCCTCATGCGCGTCCTGGTGCAGAGCCCGGCCATCTTCATTCTTGACGAAGCGACCGCCAGCATCGACCCCTTCACCGAGTGGCAGATCCAGCAAGCGGTCAACCTGGCGCTGTCACGCGCCACCAGCATCCTCATCGCCCACCGGCTGTCGACGGTCAAAGCCGCCGACCGCATCATCGTCCTGGACCACGGACGCATCATTGAGGAAGGCAACCACGCCGCCATGCTCGCCCGGGGTGGTCACTACGCCACCCTGTACAATACTTACTTCCGCCACCAGAGCCTCGCCTACGTCGAGCAGGTGCGGGAGTTGGCCATGGCAGCCCGCTAGTCCGCCCGCGCGCCGTCCGGCCCGCCATGCCGCGACGCCGGCCCGATGCTCAGCACACCCGGACGAACGCCGCCTCAGGCGGCTGGATCAGTGGTCCGCAAGTAGACTTCGGGCTTGAGCACGCCGATGTAGCGCAGGTTGCGGTAATGCTCGTTGTAGTCGAGCCCGTAGCCGATGACGAACTCATCCGGGATCTCGAACCCGATCCAGTCGATGGTCACGTCGATGCGCCGCCGCGCCGGCTTGCTCAGCAGGGTGACGATGCGCAGGCTGGCCGGTCTGCGCGCCAGGAGCAGCTCGCGCAGGTAGTGCAGGGTATAGCCGCTGTCGACAATATCCTCGACGATCAGGACGTCCTTGTCCTCGATCGGATCGTCCAGGTCCTTGAGAATGCGCACCACGCCGGTGCTCTCAGTGGCAGCCCCATAGCTGGAGGTGGCGAGGAAGTCAATCGCGTGGGCAATGGGCAGTGAGCGCATCAAGTCCGCCATGAACAGGACGCTGCCCTTCAGCACGGCGATCAGAAGGGGCTGCCGCCCGTCGTAGGTGGTCGTGATCTCGTTTGCCAGGTCCACAATGCGCTGCTGGATCTGGTCTTCGGTAAGCAGGATGCGGGCGACGTCGTCATGCATGGTCATAACACCATCGAGTGTAGTCCAGTCAACAATGTGCGGATTCTAGCACACCGTTCCTCCCAATCGGGAATCAAGACCAGCCCAAACACGCCGCCCCCCACCGCGCCTTACGCATCACGTATCACGCCTCATGCATCCATCGTCACGTACCCCAATTTGCGCAGGTCGGAGGGATTGCGCCGCCACTGCGGCCGGACGGCCACGTGCAGGTCCAGGTACACCGGCGCCTCCATCATCACCTCGATCTCCTTGCGGGCGGCGCTGCCGATGCGCTTGAGCATGCTCCCGCCCTTGCCCAGCAGGATGCCCTTCTGGGAATCACGCTCCACGAACACACGGGCGGCAATGTACACCACGCCGTTGTCCCGGTGTGAGAACTCCTCGATCTCCACGGCGATGGCGTGCGGAACCTCTTCGCGCAGCAGGTGCAGGGCCTGCTCGCGCACCAGCTCGGCGGCCAGGAAGCGCTCCTGCACTTCCGTCACCTGGTCGGGTGGAAAATAGCGGGGCCCCAGGGGCAGATGCTTGCGCAGCAGATCGCGCAGCGCTTCCAGGCCCTGGTCGCGCAGGGCGCTGACGGCAATATCTTCGACCGCCTGCGGCGCCAGGGCGCGGAAGGCGGCGCTGTTCTCGAGCAGATGGTCAGGAGGCGTGGCGTCGATCTTGTTCATCACCAGGATGACCGGCAGGTCCTGGGCGACTAGGACCTCCGCCACACGCCGGTCTTCGTCGTGGGGCCGTCTGCTGACATCCGTCACCCACAGCACCAGGTCGGCGTCGGGCAGCGATGACAGGGCCTGCTCGACCATGTAGCGCCCCAGGTTGTGCTCGGGCTGGTGGATGCCGGGGGTGTCGATGAACACTACCTGCATATCCTCCAGGGTAAGAATACCGCTGATGCGGTTGCGCGTCGTCTGCGGACGCGCCGAGACGATGGCAATCTTCTGGCCGAGCAGCGCGTTCATCAGGGTCGACTTGCCCACGTTGGGACGCCCCACCACGGCCACAAAGCCGGAGCGATGGTGCGCCGGCGCTTCTTCCACCAGGTAACCCTGAGTTTCTGATTCCATCGTCACCCCTCCATCCTCCATACGCGCTGCGCCTTACGCCCTACGCATTACGCATTACGCATCACGTGATTCGTAATGCGTAATGCGTAATGCGTTCGATTCTGGTCGATCTAGAGCAGTTCCGCCACGACGGCGCGTTCAGCCAGCAGCTCATCGCCGGTGGCCTTGATGCCGGCCTTGATGTCCTCGCCCAATTCCAGGCCCTGGACGATCTGGTAGGTGCCGTCGCCGGGACAGGTGCAGGGGAAGGAGAAGATGACGCCCTCGGGCGCGCCGTAGGAGCCGTCGCTGGGCACCGACATCGACACCCAGTCGTTCTTGCGCGTGCCCTGCGCCCAATCATGGACGTGGTCGATGGCGGCATTGGCGGCGGATGCGGCGGAAGAGGCGCCGCGGGCCTTGATCACGGCAGCGCCGCGACCGGCGATCGTGGGCACGAACTCCTTGCTGTACCAGCGCTTGCCCACAGCATTGAGGGCCTTCTGGCGGCCGATGTAGCAGTAGGTGAGGTCGGGCACCATCGTGTTGGAGTGGTTGCCCCAGACCGTCAGTTGGCGGACATCGGCAACGTTGGCGCCCGCCTTGCCCGCCAGCATGCTGACCGAGCGGTTGTGGTCGAGCCGCGTCATGGCAGTGAAGCGCTCGCGGGGCACATCCGGGGCATTGCTCATGGTGATGAGGGCGTTCGTGTTGGCAGGGTTGCCCACCACCAGGACCCGGATATCGCTGGCAGCGCGGCTGTTGATCGCCTTGCCCTGCACAGAGAAGATGCCGGCATTTTTGCCGATCAGGTCGCTGCGGTCCATCCCGGCCTTGCGGGGGAAGGCGCCCACGAGGAAGGCCCAGTTGGCGCCGTCAAACCCGGTGTTGGCGTCATCGGTCAGGACCATGCCGTGCAGCAGCGGCAGAGCGCAGTCCTGCAGCTCCATGGCCACGCCTTCCAGCGCGCCCATGGCCGGGGTGATCTCCAGCATCTGCAGGATGATCGGCTGCTTGGGACCAAAGACATCGCCCTTGGCGATGCGGAAGAGAAGACTGTAGGCGATTTGCCCGGCGGCGCCGGTGACGGTGACTTTGAGGGGTGCGTTCATTGGGCTCCTTCCTTGGGTTTTGAGGTATGGATGGGAGACGATGCGGCGCTGCGGCCAGCCGGTGTCTTTGTCTTCCGGGCTAGATCCGAGCCCCGACCGTCAGCGAGTGGTCTGTGGCAAATCAAGAGCGGTGTTCTAGGGTTCGCCCGGCGTTCGTCAGGACCCGCCTGCGCTCACGGCGGCCGCTGCCAGCACAGGCGCTGCGGCTCCGGGGACTTCCAGACCGTCCGCCACCAGCACAGGGTGCAGGGCGGCGATGGCCACTTCGAGCATGGTTTCATCTGGCTCACGGGTCGTCAGGCGCTGCATCGCCAGGCCGGGAGCGATCAACAGCCGCATCACCCGGTTGTTCTGGTGCTGGGTGCTGAAGCGCAGGAACTCGTAGGCAATGCCCGCAACCACCGGCACCAGCAGCAGCCGCGAGCCGATGCGCAGGAACCAGTTGTCGAACTGCAGCGGAGTGAACAGGATGATGCTGATCACCAGCACGAACAGCAGAAAGCTGGTGCCGCAGCGCGTGTGCAAGGTGGAATACCGGGCCACACTGGCCGGGTTGAGGGGCGCACCCGCCTCATAGGCGTTGATGGTCTTGTGCTCGGCGCCGTGGTAGGAGAACACCCGCCTCACGTCGGGCAGGCGCCCGATGAGCACGATGTAGCCGATGAAGAGAACCAGCCTGACCACGCCTTCGATCAAGCTGGCGCCCAACTTGGAAACGCCCAGCCAGCGCTCGGCGGCGCCGCCCAGGACCGCCGGCACGGCGATGAAGATGCCGATGCCAACTGCCAGCGAGATGAGCAGGGTGCCCCACGCCATCGGGCCCGAAAAGCCCTGGCTCCCTTCTTCTTCGCCGATGGCGACGTCCGCCGACCACATCAGGGAGCGGGTGCCCAGGACAAGAGCGTCCCAGAGCAGAACCATCCCGCGAATGAAGGGAATCTGCGACACCCGGCTGCGGTAGATGCGCGCGGGCAGCGGCTCCTCGTGGACGACGATGCCGCCGTTCGGGTCTCGCACTGCAATCGCCGCGCGCTGGCGGCCTCGCATCATAACGCCTTCGATGACGGCCTGGCCGCCATAGTAGAAGTTGCCCAAAGCATTGGCTCCCTTGGTGAGATGAACGGCCCGCATCGTATCACGCCTGTTCCGGCTGGGCAAAGCCAAAGGCGGCTTTTGCACACGATCCGGTCCCCAAACGACCCGTTTCAGCCCAGACCAGGTACGGTGCGTCAGTTTGCCAGCGCCTGGAAGCTGGCGAGCACGTCGAAGACGGCGGAGCGGCAGGGAGTATCCAGTGTATGGATGCTGGCGCTGGCATCCTCAAGCTCGAACAGGTAGTGAGCGTCCGGGAGATCGAGCGCAAAGCTGGCCAGCCGCTCTGCGGGCAGCCCCGTGACGCGCCACTCGTAGTCGTCGAGCTTGCGCCACTCGACCACCATCGGGCCAGCCGCCCCTCGCCCGGTCGCGCCCAGGTCCAGCGCACACCGGGCGAGGGAACGGTGGCGGAGCACCATGCCGTCCAACCGCCACTTGCTGGCCTCGTAGTCGCACTGGAAGCGACCCTGGTAGCTGCTGGTTGCCTGGATGCGGTTGTAGCCCTCGCGGTCTGAGGGCGCCAAAGTGGGCGCCTGCGGCGGCGCCATGCCAATCGCCTCGGGCACGAGCGGGGAGGTGACCGTGACCTGATCGCCGGCGCCCACCTCGCCCGCCGGCGCCTCGCCGGGTACAGCATCCGCCTCTGGACCTTGAGGCGTCGCGTCGGCCGCCCCGGCTTCGCCCCCTGTTGGAGCTGTCTCCAGGGCAGCCTGGCGTTCATCGTATACCTGCTGCAGCGTCGGACCCGCCCAGGGTTCCCCATAGAGCTCCGACAGGCTGGTGGGAGCACCGGCCGCGAAGCGGATGGAGCCCGCCAGCGTGGGCAGATACTCCCCCATGCGATCGGTGTCAGGGCCGCTGAGGTCAAGCACGAGCTTGCCGTGCGCCAGCAGCACCGTCACACGGGATTCGTCCGCCGCCTCGATCTTCACCAGCAGGGCCTCCGGCGCTTCGCCGCGCTGCGCCAGCGACGGCAAAGCCTGGGTGAGCGCCACGTGCACCGGCGCCTCGCCGACGCTGAAGTATTGCGTCGCCCAGGCGCCCAGCTTCTGGCCCTCGGGCTTCTCATAGGGACTGACCACCAGTGTGATGACGTTGCCGTCCGGGAACTGCTCTGCCGGGACATAGAGCGTGAGCACCGGCGGCAGGCCCGCCTGCACCGTCTGTTCCCCTTCCACCCTGGCGCCGGGCGGCAGATCGAAGCTGAGCCCCGCCCCGGCCAGCCCAAATACCTCGGGCGCCACCGCCGGCGCGGCCTCCTCGACGGTGGGGCTGGCCTGTGGAACGGCCGGCGCGGACACGGGCCCACATGCCGCCAGCGCTGCCAGGCCGAGCGTCGCCGCCGACAACCACAGACGCTTCATCACACGCTGCCTCTGAAACGACAAATCCACATCCTGCAGTACCTGCAGCCCATTATCACACACTCCCGCGCCAACACGAATCGCGCCGCTGCAGTCCGTCACCAAGCCACCACCGCATCCGAGCCACGACCACTTCCGAGCCACAACCGTCAGGGAACGGTATCGGGCGCGCCCACCTCCCTCACGGTCGCTGCTCGGAGCGGGCGGCCACGGGGGGACCGCCCCTACCGGCCACATGCTGCCTGCCACCAGCTACCTGCTACCTGCTACTCCATCATCCCCTTCACCCTCTCCATTACGTCGTCCATCATGGCCGGCGTCAACCGGCCGGTCTGCGTGTTCTGGCGGCTGGGATGGTAGGAGGCCACGAGCGCCGGCAGCGGCGCCGGGAAGGAATGCCAGGCGCCGTGGCCGAAGCGCACCCCGGAACCGCCAGACCCTGCTCGCGCAGCAGGCCCAGGTAGCCATCCCAGGCATACTGCCCCAGGGCCAGCACCACCCGGACGTCGGGCATGAGCGCCAGCTCGCGGGCCAGGTAGGCTCGGCACTGCGCCAGCTCCGCCGGGCTCGGCCGGTTGCCAGGCGGCGCGCAGCGGACGACATTGGTGATGCAGCAGTCGTTCATCTCCAGACCATCGTCGGGGCGCCCGGAATGGGGCTGGCTGGCAAACCCGGCCCGGTGCAGGGCGGCGAACAGGAAGTTGCCGGAACGATCGCCCGTGAACATCCGGCCCGTGCGGTTGGCCCCGTGCGCAGCAGGCGCCAGCCCCACGATCAGCAGGCGCGCCTCACGCGATCCCAGGCCCGGCACCGGCCGCCCCCAGTACGCTTCCGCGCGGTAGGCCCGCTTCTTGTCGCGGGCAACTTGCTCGCGCCAGGTCACCAGCCGGGGACAAAGGCGGCAGGCCGTCACCTCCGCGCTCAGATCCTCCCAGGCGCTCACGACGGAATCAGCCTGTCCTTGCCAGGATGCGCAGGTCGTGGATGTCCGAGGTGCGCACGCCGGCGAAGCGGCCCAGGCGGAAGGGTTCAAGCGCAGCCGCCTCGCCTGTCATGACATAGCGGGCCAGGAGATCGCCTGCCACGGGCGAGAGCATCACGCCGGCGCCGCCCCAGCCGCAGTTCAGGAGCAGGCCCTGCACCCCATCCACCGGCCCCAGGATCGGGCGGTCGTCCAGCGTCATCGGCCGCACGCCCGTCCAGCCTGTCAAGATGCCGGCCTTCGCCAGCACGGGGATCCGGTGGATGGCGGCGGCGAACATATCGTCCATGGCCTCGCGGCGGAAGGGAATCTCGGTCTGGTCGGTGGGCGCTGCGCCCATGCCCATCAGGATACCGGGTCCTTCCGGCCGGCAGTACCATTCGACCGTCACGTCCTCGACAAAGGGCCAATCTGAGGGAATGTCGGGGAAGGGCTGGGTGACGACAATGCTGCGAGCCGAGTTCAGGATAGGTAGATCCAGGCCCACCCAGCGCCCGATCTCGATCGCCCACGGGCCGCCGGCGTTGACCACCAGGGGAGCCTCGATGTAACCGGCAGTCGTTTCCACGCCGGCCACCCTGCCGCCGTCCATGCGGATACCGGTGGCGCGCACATCTTCCAACACCTGGGCGCCCAGTTCGCGGGCCTTGCTCACATAGCCGCTCACCACCATGTGGGCATCCAGCACGCCGTCGTCCGGGCCGAAGGTGCCGAGCTCCAGATCCTCGGTGTGGATCGCCGGATACCGGTACTTGACTTCCTCCGGCGAAAGCAGCTCAGTGGGGATTCCCAGGGTCTGCATCAGACCGGCGTTGCGACGCAGGTGGGCGGCGCTCGCCTCCGTCGCCAGAACCATCAGGCCGGTGCGCCTGAAGTCGATGGGGACGCCGAACTCTTCCTCGAACTGCATATAGCGGGCATAGGCCCGCTGGGCCATGCGCACCATCAGCTCGTCATGGCCGAACTGCAGGCTGAGCATGGAGGCCGATTTGCTCGAGGTGCCGCTGCCGGCGCGCCCCATTTCCACAACCACCACTCGTCCAGCGCCCTGCCGGGCCAGGTGGTAGGCCGTGCTGCTGCCGATAGTACCAGCGCCTATGATGACGACGTCCGCTGTAAGTGACATGACGTGCTCCTCGGAGTGGGGAGAAGAAGACCGGGTGGCAGGTGGCAGGTGGCAGGTGGCAGGTGGCAGGTGGCAGGTGGCAGGTGGCAGGTGGCAGGAAAAAAGTATACCAGGTTTACCGGTCCCTGGTCTCCTGGTCTGGCCTGTCCCCCGTCCTCCGTTCTCAGGCCTCCGCCTTACGTCCTCAGTTCTTCTCCGCTATCCACGCCTCCAACGCCGCCAGCGCCCGCGCCGCATGGGCCTGGTTGCGCTTCTGCTTGTCGCGCACGGGCGGGTCTAGCTCCGGCAGCAGGCCCAGGTTGGCCTTCATCGGCTGGAAGTCCTTCGGGTCGGCGTGGGTGGCGTAGTGGAAGAGGGCGCCCATCATGGTCTCTACCGGTAGCGCCCGCGGCGGCAGCCCGGCCACCAGGCGGGCCAGGTTGATGCCCGCCAGCAGCCCGCCGGCCGTGGAGCCGACATAGCCCTCGGTGCCGATGATCTGCCCGGCAAAGAGCAGGTCTTCGCGGTCGCGCCACTGCAGCGTGGGGCGCAGCAGGGTGGGGCTGTTCAGGAAGGTGTTGCGGTGCATCTGCCCCAGGCGCACGAACTCCGCCTGCTCCAGGCCGGGGATCAGGCGCAGGATGCGGCGCTGGTCCGGCCACTTGATGTTGGTCTGGAAGCCGACGATGTTGAAGAGGGTGCCCGCCAGGTTGTCCTGGCGGAGCTGCACCACGGCATAGGGCCGCCGTCCCGTCGCCGGGTCGCGCAGCCCCACCGGCCGCATCGGCCCGTAGGCCAGCGCCAGGGTGTCACGCGCCGCCAGCACCTCGATCGGCAGGCAGCCTTCGAAGAAGCGCTCGTCCTCCTGCTCAAAGTGGCGCAGCTCAATGCGCTCCGCCTCCCGCACCGCCGCGACAAAGGTCTCGTACTGGGCCCTGTCCAGCGGGCAGTTGATGTAGTCCCCTTCGCTGGCGCCGGAATCCCGGTCATAGCGGGACTGGCGCCAGGCGGGGGGCATGGCGACCGACTCCAGGGTCACGATCGGCGCCAGGGCGTCATAGAAGTAGAGGTAGCGCTGCCCGGCCAGGGCGCCGATGGCCTCGCCCAGCGCCGCTGAGGTCAGAGGACCGCTGGCGACCAACGTGGGGCCGCCGGGAATGGCGGTCACCTCCTCCCGGACCACGGTGATGAGGGGATGGCTGCTCACCGCTGCCGTCACCTCGGCGCTAAAGTGGTCGCGGGCCACGGCCAGGGCGCCCCCGGCGGGCAGGGCATTGCGGTCGGCGCAGGCAATGATCAGCGAACCCAGCCGGCGCAGTTCTGCCTTGAGCAGGCCCAGGGCCTTGTCGGCGGCCAGGGCGCCGAAGGAGTTCGAGCAGACCAGCTCGGCGAAGCCCCCGGTCTGGTGAGCCTCGGTGCTGCGCTGCGGGCGCATCTCGTAGAGCCGCACGGGAATGCCGCGCTGGGCGAGCTGCCAGGCGGCCTCCGAGCCGGCCAGACCGGCGCCGATGACGGTCACGGTGGGAGGAGTTGCGGACATGGGCCTGCATTCTGCCGCGAACAGGGCCGGCTGTCAACGCCTGTGTCCCAGACCTCCGGGAGGCGGCCCTGATCGACCTCCAGGAGGCGGCACACAGGTGTTTCCTTGCCACAACGTGTGCAACCGCATCCCGGAGGTCTTGGGCAAACTAAACCGCCCTCCGGAGATCGAAGCAGGGCACAATACCCCATTGACATAGCGCGGCGTCATTGGTATAATTCTTACATAGACTTGGATTCTGGGGGGGCTGATGCCAACGGTCCGGCTGTGTCCACGGGGCGAGAATGGGGCACGCGCAGGCTCGTCCACTCGAGAGAGTGGGTCCCATGCTTGCGTCCGGCGGGGCCAACCAGGGACCCTGTTTCCACGGCGAGGTGGAACCATGAACAATCACCTTCTCTCCATTGTTGGCCTGGTCCTGGCGACCGTGGGTCTGCTGCTGGTCGCCGGGCTGCCTGCCGCCCTAGCCGCGCCCGAGGTCACCAACTGCGCCACCCAAACCCAGCTACCGAAGGCTGAGTGCGACACCCTGGTCGCTTTCTACACCAGCACCGGCGGCCCAACCTGGAGCGATAGCCCCGACAATCGCTGGAACCGCACGCAGACGCCCTGCACTTGGTGGGGCGTCTCGTGCAGCAGCGCAAGTCCGCGCCATGTGACATCGATCTGGCTGTGGAGTGACAACCTGGTAGGGCCTCTCCCTGACCTATCCGCACTCACCCAGTTGCAGACGCTCTACCTGCCCAACAACCAACTGAGCGGGAGCATCCCCAACCTCTCCGCACTCACCCAGTTGCAGACGCTCTACCTATCCAACAACCAACTGAGCGGGACCATCACCTGGCTATCCACCCTGACCAGACTCCAGCAGCTCGACCTGTCGTCCAACGAGCTTAGTGGGACCGTCCCCAGCCTGGCTAACCTCAGGGACCTAAGTTATCTGGCGCTCAACCACAACCAGTTGAGCGGATCCCTCCCCAATCTTGCCGCCCTCACCGGACTGTTCCATGCCGATTTGAGACAAAACCGGTTCACCGGCACAATCCCCGACCTCTCTGGCCTCACTGGGCTGGACTATTATCACTATCTCTACCTTAGCGAGAACCAGTTGACCGGTACTCTGCCGGCGGGGCTATGCAACGTCTTGTGGGGAGAGGTGAATCTCAACTACAACATGCTCTCCGGCGACTACCCGGGTTGTTTTCCCGACACCTCCCCCGGATGGGCCTCCTCGCAGACTGTGCCGCCGACAGACCTTGCCGCGTATGCGATGGGATCAGGCAGCATCCACCTCTCGTGGACTCCCATTCGCTATGCGTGGGACGGCGGCTACTATGAGGTCCTCTGCGGCGCCAAGTCCGGCGGCCCCTACACCTCGCTGGGCAAGACGGCAGGCAGCGGCGGCAAGAACGCTTCTTCGTTGACCGTGACCGGCCTCACCCCCGGCGCCCGCTACTACTGCGTCGCCCGCACCTTTACGCCCGCCCACTATAGCGGCAGCTGGGATGCCTTCCAGCAGAACGACCTCACGAGCGCCTTCAGCGTCGAGGTTGCCGCCACGACGGGCCCGGCGGTCACCACCAACTGCGCCGCGCAAACAGACATCCCGCGGAGTGAGTGTGAGGCGTTGGTGGCGCTCTACAACAACACCGGCGGCCCGAACTGGTATGACAGCCCCGGCAGCGGCTGGAACCGGAACCAGAATCCATGCTCGTGGTCCGGCGTCACGTGCAGTGCGGCCATGCCACACCGCGTGACGCAAATCAACCGCTGGTCGAACCACCTGGCGGGAACGCTGCCTGATCTGTCGAGCCTGGCCAACCTGGAGGTCCTGGATCTGTCGGGCAATCAGTTGAGCGGGTCGCTCCCCAACCTGTCCTCGTTGACTCGGCTGACGCTTCTTAACCTGCAGCATAACCGATTGAGCGGCGCCTTCCCCAACTTCGCCGCTCTCACAAGCCTGCAGTCGCTGGACCTATCCGGTAACCAGTTGGGCGGGACGGTCCCGAACCTGGCCCCGCTCGCGAACCTGGTCTACCTTCGCCTCGGCGGCAACCAACTGGATGGACCTCTTCCCGCACTCTCCGCTCTCACCAGGCTGCAGACGGTGGACCTGAGCGGCAACCGCTTCACCGGCGCGATCCCCGACGTCTCCGCCCTTTCGGAGCTGCGTTACCTCTTCCTCGATGCGAATCGGCTTACAGGCGTCCTGCCGCCGGGGCTCTGCAATGTCAAGGTTCGCGCGGACCTGAGCTACAACATGCTGTCGGGCGATGATCCGGCCTGCCTGCCCGACACCCTCTGGGACTGGCGTCAGACTCAGACTGTGCCCCCCAACGATGTCAGGATCTATGCCGTGCCCGATAACGGCCTCGAGCTTGACTGGACCCCGATCCCCTACGACGGGGGCGACGGCTACTATGAAGTCCTCTGCGGAAGCAAGGCCGGCGGTCCCTACAGCGCGCGGGGCACGACCATCAGCACCGGCGGCAAGGGCTCTTCCACCTTTACCCTCACCGGTCTCACAGCTAACGCCACCTACCACTGTGTCGTCCGCACCTTCACGCCCAGGCACGACGGCCAGCAGAACGACCTCACGAGCGCCTACAGCGCCGAAGCCTTCGCCACTGCAGGCTCACCAGTTTCCACCAATTGCGCGACGCAAACTGAGATCCCGAAGAGTGAATGCGCAGCCCTGGTGGCCCTGTACAACAGCACCGGTGGCCCGGGCTGGTCCGACAGCCCAGGAAACGGTTGGAACAGAGATCAACACCCCTGCTCATGGACAGGCGTTTCCTGCAGCACCGGAACGTCGCGCCATGTGACGATGATACACCGCGAGGTAAATAATCTCGTTGGGACGCTGCCTGACCTCTTCGCCTTGACTCGATTGCAGGTTCTCGATCTGCACTCCAACCAGTTGAGCGGGACGATTCCGGACCTTTCCGCCCTCACCAACCTTCAGGGGCTGGACCTGTCCTCCAACCAACTGAGCGGGACAATCCTTAGCCTCTCCGGTCTTGCCAACCTTCAGGGGGTGGACCTGTCTTCAAACCAATTGAGCGGTACGATCCCCAGCCTCTCCGGTCTTGCCAACCTTCAGTGGCTGAACCTGTCCTATAACCAACTGAGCGGCACGATCCCCAGCCTCTCAGGGCTTGCCAGCCTTCAGGGGCTGGCCCTGACCTATAACCAACTGAGCGGTACGATCCCCAGCCTCTCCCGTCTTACTAACCTTCAGACCCTGGCGCTGGGCAACAACCGGCTGAGCGGTGTGGTCCCCGACCTTTCCCCGCTCACGAAGCTTATCTATCTCAGGCTGGGAGGCAACCAATTGTCAGGTTCTCTCCCTAATCTCTCCGTCCTGACCAAGGTGCAGCAGGTCGATCTCAGCCGAAACCGCTTTGGCGGCCCCATCCCGGACCTCTCCGCCCTCATTGAGCTGCAATATCTATTCCTTAGCGAAAACCAATTGAGCGGTCCGCTGCCTCCCAGTCTCTGCCAGTTTACGGGCGGCGTGAACCTGGACTACAACATGCTGTCGGCAGAGAAACCTGACTGTCTGGGCGACTACGAGTGGATCTCCACGCAAACGTTGCCCCCCACCGGTCTTGCGATCCAGGCCGTTTCCGCCACCAGCATCCTACTTTCCTGGACGCCCATCCCTTACTACTGGGATGGCGGCTACTACGAGGTCCTCTGCGGCGACAAGCGCGGCGGCCCCTATACCTCGCGGGGGACGACCGAAAACACCGGCGGCCCCTACGCCACCGGCGGCAAATTCGCCACTGGCTTCACCGTCAACGACCTCACCCCCGGCGCCCAAGTCTACTGCGTGGCCCGCACCTTCACGCCCGCCCACTATGGCGGCGACTATGACATCTTCCAGCAGAACGACCTCACCAGCGCCTTCAGCGTCGAGGTTTCGGTCAGGATCCCTCCGCCGGCATCGACCATCTGCGCCACCCAAACCCAAATCCCCAAGGCCGAGTGCGACACACTGGTCGCGCTCTACAACAGCACCGGCGGCCCAAGCTGGAGCGACAGCCCCGGCAACGGCTGGAACCGCACGCAGACGCCTTGCGCGTGGACAGGCATCGAGTGCAGCTCCGGATCGCCGCGCCATGTCACGGCCATCGACCGGCAGGGGATGAACCTGATCGGGACGCTGCCTGACCTGTCGGCATTGGTGGGCCTGCGCGTGTTGGACCTGGACTACAACGTCGTCTTGAGCGGCAGCTTGCCCAAGCTGCCCGACTCCTCCAGCCTCGAACGGGTCGAATTGACGTCTGTCCAACTGACTGGTACGGTCCCCGATCTCTCTCGCTTCACCAAGCTGAGAGTACTGTCGCTCGGCGGCCACCTGTCGGGTCCCCTTCCCAACCTCTCCGCGCTCACCAGGCTGGAACATGTTAACCTGAGCTGCGCCCGGTTCAGCGGCCAGATCCCTGACCTCTCCAAGCTCTCTCAGCTTCAGGAGCTGTTCCTGAATGGCAACCAGTTGTCCGGGCCGCTGCCGCCGGGGCTCTGCAACGCCAAAGGCCGCGTCGACCTGAACTACAACATGTTCACCGGCGACTACCCCGACTGCTTCCCTGACACCGGGAACTGGCGGGACACGCAGACCGTGCCCCCGACCAACGTGATCGCGTACGGTCTTTCCGCCACTGGCTTCCAGCTAGGCTGGACCCCCATCCGGTATACCGGTGACCTCGGCTACTACGAGGTCCTGTGCAGCGACAAGCACGGCGGCCCCTACACCTCAATGGGGACCACGGAAGCCAACGGCGGCAAGAACGCTTCCGGACTCGCCGTCTCCGGACTCGCAACCGGCGCCCGCCGCTACTGCGTCGTCCGCACCGTCACCCCCGGTTACCTTTGGGACAACTGCCTACAGAATGACCGCACCAGCATCTTCAGCGCCGAAGTCGTGGCCGTCGCCGGACCGCCTGTTCCCACCAACTGCGCCACCCAAACCCAGATTCCCAGGGCCGAGTGCGAAACCCTTGTGGCCTTGTTCAACAACACCGGCGGCCCGAACTGGTCTGACAACCCCGGCAACCGCTGGAACCTGGACCAGAACCCCTGCTCCTGGGCCGGCGTCACCTGCAGCGCCGGGACGCCGGGTCACGTCACCAAAATCGAGCGACGATCGGACAACCTGGTGGGAACCTTGCCCGATCTCTCTGCCCTCGTCCAGCTTGAGGTCCTGGACCTGTCATGGAATCAACTGGGCGGCAATCTTCCAAGCCTGTCTGCCCTGACAGGGCTAAAGTCCCTGAATCTCTCCTCCAACCACTTGACCGGTCCTATCCCAAACCTTACCGCCCTCACCAAGCTGGAGGGCGTCGACCTCAGCATCAACCGCTTCAGTGGCGCCGTTCCCGATCTCCCCGCGCTGGCCCATCCTGGGGGTTTTTACGCCGGCTATAACCAGTTGGCGGGCCTCTTTCCGCAGGAAGTGTGCAAATCCTCGACGTGGTATTTTGACCTGGGCTACAACATGCTTTCCGGCGACGTTCCACCCTGCCGGCCGTGGGGGGAAGAGACCCAAACCGTGCCACCCCGAGACGTCAGCGCCAACGCCCTGTCGCCGGCCAGTGTCCAGCTCGCCTGGACCCCCATCCTTTACAGGGGCGACTGGGGGTACTATGAGGTCCTGTGCGGCGCCAAGCACGGCGGTCCCTACACCTCGCGGGGCACGACCGAAGCCAGCGGCGGCAAGGATGCCGCCAGCTTCACCCTGAACGGCCTGACTGCCGGCGCCCAGGTTTACTGCGTCGTCCGCACGTTCACGGCGGCACACGGCTCGCCGGAGTACGGTGACTACCAACAGAACGACCTCACCAGCGCCTACAGCGCCGAGGTTGCATTCGCCGCTGGCCCCACAACGCCCACCAACTGCAAGTCCCAAACCCAAATCCCCCAGGCCGAGTGCGAAACGCTGCTGGCGCTCTACAACAGCACCGGCGGCCCCAGTTGGAGCGACAGCCCCGGCAACGGCTGGAACCAGAACCAGGCTCCCTGCTTCTGGGCTGGCGTTGCGTGCAGCGCCGATTCGCCGCGTCGTGTGATCGACATCACCCGGTTGGGCGACCACCTGGTAGGGACGCTGCCAGATCTCTCTGCCTTGACTGCGCTCCAGGGCCTGGACTTGTCCGCCAACCATCTGAGCGGACCGATCCCTAACCTTACGGCTCTTGCCAGCCTGGAATCGCTCTCTCTGGGCAATAACCACCTGAGCGGCGTCATCCCGAACCTCTATGGTCTCGGCAAGCTGAACAAGATCGACCTTTCAGGCAATGAGATCAGCGGCGCCATCCCGAACCTCTCTGCCCTGCCCCTGGGAGGACTCTACCTAGACTCTAACCGCCTGAGCGGGCCCATTCCGACCTGGATGTGCACCATCGGCCCGTGGGCTGTTTGGGTGGACTACAACATGCTGACAGGTGCGTCCCCCGACTGTGGCTGGGAGGATGATGAGAATCCCGACTGGGCAGCGACCCAGACCGTGCCCCCGGCCGGGCTCGCTGCCACAGCGTTGTCTGACACCAGGTTCCAGCTCACCTGGACGCCCATCCCCTACACCGTCGACGGCGGCCATTACGAGGTCCTCTGCGGCACCAAACCCGGCGGCCCCTACACCTCGGTGGGGACGACGGCAGCCGGCGACGGCAAGAGCGCCTCGTCCTTCGTCGTGACCAGCCTCCCCCACGGCGCCCAGGTCTACTGCGTCGTCCGCACCTTCACCCCAGCCCACTTCCAGGACTCTGTGAACCAGCAGAACAACCTCATGAGCGAGAACAGCGAGGAGGTTGCGGTCACGGTGGCAGCGCCGGCGCCGACCAACTGCGCTGCGCAGGCCCAGGTGCCCAAGGCCGAGTGCGAGGCGCTGCTGGCGCTCTACAACGGCACGGGAGGTCCCACCTGGAGCGACAGCCCCGCCAACGGCTGGAACCGCAGTCAGGCGCCCTGCGCATGGACCGGCGTCACCTGCAGCACGGGGACCGCTCGGCACATCACCGCCATCGACCGCCAGGAGAAACACCTGGCAGGGCCGCTGCCTGACCTCTCAGCCCTCATCGGGCTGCGCGTGCTGAACCTGGATTTAAACGATCTCAGCGGCGGCGTGCCCAGGCTCCCTGCTTCCGGCGCCCTGGAGGAGATCTACCTGTCCCGGAACCACCTGACCGGCACGGTCCCCGACCTGACCGGCTACCCCAACCTCAAGGTGCTCTCGCTGGGCGGCAGCCAGCTCACCGGCCCGCTTCCCAAGCTATCTATGCTCGCCAAGCTGGTGCACGTCGACTTGAGCCGCGCCCGCTTCACGGGCACAATCCCCGACCTCTCCGTCCTCACCCAGCTTCAGGAGCTCTTCCTCAACGAAAACCAGTTGGCAGGCCCGCTGCCTCCGGGCCTGTGCAACGCTAAGGGCCGCGTCGACCTCAACTACAACATGCTCTCTGGCGACTACCCGGCCTGTTTCCCCGACACCGACCCCGGCTGGGCGCACAGCCAGACCGTGCCTCCGACCGACATCACCGCCTCCGCCCTCTCCGCCACCAGCTTTCAGCTTGCCTGGACCCCCATCCCCTACACCGGCGACGGCGGCTACTACGAGGTCCTTTGCGGCAGCATGCCTGGTGGCCCCTACGCCTCGCAGGGCACCACCGCAGCCAGCGGCGGCAAGTCTGCCGCGTCCTTCACCGTCACCGGCGTCGCCCCCGGCGTCCAGGAGTACTGCGTCGTCCGCACCTTCACGCCCGCCCACCTCGACCAGCCTGTCGCCGGCATCTCCCAGCAGAACGACCTTGCCAGCGTCTTCAGCGCCGAGGTCGTGGCGCCCGCCTTCTACAACGGCGGCGAGAACCGCCTCGGCGTGGACGGCTGGCGCTTCGACACCCGCAGCCCGGGCGTCACCGGGGCGATGAGCGCTGGCGTCCTCCGCGTCGACGTGCCTGGTGGCTCCGCCAGCGGCCCCGCCAGCGCCTGCTGGTCCCAGGACCTGGACGGCGCCGCCCTGGCCGGCAAGGCCGTCCGCTTCGAGGCCGAGATGCACAAGTCGGACGTCATGAATGCGGCCAGCCCGCCCTTCACCAACCCCTATATCGCCCTGAACGTGCGCCGGAGCGACGGTTCCTGGGTCTATAACTACGGCGGCATCCTCCATGCCCGGGCCCAGCCTAACGGTCCCTGGATCAGTGAGGCCCGCGACATCGTCCTCCCCATCGACATGACCACGCTGCGCGCCGCCTTCTGCGTGTGGAACGCCTCCGCCGGCACGGCCGAAGCGCGCTATCCCCTCCTGCGGCTGATCACGGCTCCGCCCGTATCCCCGCCGCCCACCACCAACCTGCTGACGCTGGAGTGGACATGGGCGCCCGCCACCGAGGGCATTAGCGGCGGCCGGACCGGTGGTGCGATGTCCATCGGCGTCACTGCCGCCCCTGCCCAGGGCTGCTGGATCCAGGAGCTGGCGGGCGCGCCCCTGCAGGGCAAGACCGTGAGGTTCCAGGGCGCCATGAGCAAGAGCGACACGCTCGACACCGCCAAGGGCTTTGTGAACCCCTACATCTCCCTGCAGGTGCGGCAGACGGACGGGCACTGGCTGTACAACTACGGCGGCATCCTCAATTCCCGCGCCGTGCCCGGCGGGCCCTTTGTGACCGAGAGCGGCCGCATCGCCCTGCCCGCCGACATGCAGATGTTGCGCGCGGCGTTCTGCGTCTGGCAGGCCACGCCGGGCACAGCGAACGGCAAAGACATCACCCTGCAGGTGACGGCTGCCGCCCAGGAGGAGGCGCCACCCGCAGCGTCGACCTGGGACGAGGCCGGGCCGGACACGCCCTCCCTGCTGCCCGACGACAGTATCACAGAGCCCGAGGGCCCGGCGCCCCAACCGGAGGACGCCAACCAGGTCTGGCTGCCGAGCCTGCGCCGGTAGTGGGCCGCAGGGGCGTTTCATGAAGCGCCCCTACGGGTGGCCACCGGACCTGCGAGAAGCTGCAACGTGTAGGGGCGACCGGCCGGTCGCCCCTACACGTTGCCCCGTGCACGGCGCCATTTTCGCCTGCCTTCCTTTTCTGCTATCCTTCCGGCCCTGCGCCGTCCTGCCTTCGTCGGCCTTGAGATTCGTGCCGGAGGAGATTCGCTATGCTCATCGACTGGTCGCTGGTCGCCACTATCGCCTTCATTCTCGTCGTCAGCCTGTTGGGCGCCTGGTGGAACTCGCGCCGCCGCGACGCCTGCCTGGTGGCCTTTGAGGACTACCACGTCACCCTCGAGCACACTGACGGACGGCTGATCTGGGGCAAGCTTAAGGTGGCGCCGACCGGACTGGAGCTTCAGTACCAACGCGCCGTCCAGGACGATGAGCACATTGAGACCAGTTATGTCATGTACAGTGGGGAGTTCCAGGACATCCAGGCCATCTATCGCTATGCCGACGTGCTGGATGAGGCCACCAGGAAGCGGCGGGACAAGGAGGTTCGGCAGTGGTTCCATCCCGGTCCCCTGCGCTTCCTCTGGCGCCGTTTCCGCACCTTCATCGGTCTGGCTTCCGGCGCCCTCAATGACGTGGTCAGCCTGCTCCTGGGACGGGTGAAGGCCACGCCGGTCGCCAGCTATATCAACGAAACTGGCGAAGACTACCTCAAGCGCTTCAGCGCCGACCTGGTGGGACAGGTGGGCGCCGGGGAGTATGACCCCTTGATCGAGCACTTCGTCGGCAAGCGTGTGGTCTTCGAGCTCGGCGAGGACCAGGAAGTCCACGAGCATGTCGGCATCTTCAAGAACTACACCACCAACTTCTTCGAGGTGCTCGACGTCCAGTACCCCTTCGCCCAGAAGGTGCCGGTGGAACCGCTCAGCACCGTCCATACCGACCGCATCACGGCCGTCGCCAAGGATGGGGCTATCACGCTGACCAACCACTGCAACTACCCCGTCCTTATCGTGAGTCTCCAGCCCGAGAACTCAGAAGAGGTGCTCTACAACGTCCTCGTCGATTCTGGCGAGCATGTCAGCCTGCCCTCTACCGGCGCCTACCAGAACGCGCAGCTCCAGCTCAAGGTGATCCGCGAGCTCGACATGATTGTGCCGCGTGCCCGCTGCATTCTTCGCCACCGTGCGACCGTCACCGAAGAGAGCCGCCTTTCGGACATCGTCTTCGACCTGGGCACGGTGTTCCATCGCAGCGACCACAGAATCGCCACTGAGCAGCGGCTGCGCCAGGAGCTGGCAGGCGACCCCAACGACGCCCTGGCAGCGGCCAATCTCGGCGCTCTGCTCTTGCAGTGCGAACAGTATGACGAAGCGGCTTCCTGGCTGGCCGTGGCCCTGCAGCGCAAAGACTCGCTGCCCGACCGCGGGCGGCGGGCCGAAATGCAGTTGCGCGAACTCGAACGCCGCCAGCGCAAGGTCATCTCGGCGCCCGCCTCAGAGAACGACGTGCGGATGGAAGTCCACACCGGCCAGACCACGTCCATAGAGGTTGAACGTTAAAGTCCAACGTTTCACGTTCAACGCCTGCCATGCTGCCCCAGACCCACGTCGCCTATACGCTTGCCGCCTACCAGCTTCTGAAAGACCGGGTCCCCGGCGTCCCCGAGGTCGACGAGCGGCTGCTCGCCCTCGCCGCCATGGGACCGGACCTGATCGACAAGCCGCTGGCGGCCGTCTACTTCTACCGGCGCTTCAAATCCGCCGTGCTCTTCGCCCATACGCTGCTCGTGCACGGCGGCCTGGCGCTGGTCGTGCTGAAGCGGCGCCCCTCCTGGTGGCCGCTGGCGGTGGCCTTCCTGGGCCATGCCGTGCTCGACCGGCTCTGGTTCTTCCCCAACACGTTCTACTGGCCCTTCCGGGGCTGGCGCTTCCACGTCTGGGGCAAGCGGGGCAGCGAGCAGCAGGACATCCGCCTGGCCTACTGGTATGCCTTCACCCGGCGGCCCGAGCTGTGGGCATGGGAGGTCGGCGGCGTGCTCGCAGGCGTCTGGTTCATCTGGCGCCGCCGGCTGTGGGAGCCGGCGCGGCTTTGGGCCTGGCTGCGGGACGGCCGCTCGCCCTGACGGGGTCGCCTCAGCGGGGATACTGGATGTACCAGTAGACAGCCACGGTCCCAAAGAGCAGGAAATCGGCCAGCCCTGCCAACAGCACCTCGCGCTTGGTGCGCCGGTCGACCAGCACCGGGTTGGTGAACCCCACGGTGCGCACCTCCAGCAGCGGCCCGCCCAGCCAGGCGAAGATCAGACCGCCCAGCAAGCCGCCGAGATGGCCGAAGTTGTCAATGTAGGCCGACCCGGCCAGGCCGATGGCGAAGTTGACGGCCGCCACCGCCACGATGTTGATCAAGCCTCGCCTGGCGTCCGGTCCGATGAAGGCGCGGTTGTGATAGATGAACACGCCCTGGGCCGCCAGCATGCCGAAGATGGCCGTGGAGGCGCCCAGCGACGGCGTCGGCGTGAAGACGAGCGACACCACGTTGCCGGCAAAACCGGAGAGCAGATAGAGGGCAAGGAAGCGCCAGTTGCCATAGTAGCGCTCCAGCATCGGCCCCATCACATACAGGGCGTACATGTTGAAGGCCAGGTGCAAGGGCGATGCGTGCAGGAAGATCGGGGAGATCAGGCGCCACCACTCGCCCGCCGCAATCGCCGGTCCGTACTTCACGCCCAACTGCGTCACCGCGTCCCCGGCGGTGGCGCCTGCCAGCCACTGCAGCAGGAACATGAAAATCGTGATGCCCAACAGGGTGTAGGTCACGATCGGGGTGCGACGGTAGCGCTTGCGCATGCCGGGCACCTGCGCTGGCGAAGGCGGTTGGCTGGGAGAGGAGGGCGGTGGGTTGAAGGACATGGAGATGGCTCCAGGGGCGAGAGGTAGCGGGTGGCGGGTAGCGAGGCACTTCTGAGCCCCGACCGTCAGGGAGGGATTGCCTGCGGTGAACCTCAGTACCCCGACCGTCAGGGAGGGGTTGTTGCTCTACTCTACGGACTACAGGCGGAAGACCTGGACGAGGGGCGCTTCGGTCTCGCGCTCGATGGTCGCCAGCACTTCCACGTAGGGCTCCAGCCCCGAGCCCTTCAGCTTCTCTTTGAGCAGCGAGTCGAGCTGGAAAATGCCGGCGGAATTGGCGACGGTGATGCGGGCCCGGATCGGCTTCTCCTCGCCCGCCTCCAGGACGACCTTGTCGATCGCCATGGCCGAGACCGAGTGAATGTTCAGTTCCCCGCGCTCGAAGGGGATGCGTGAACGCCCCTTGGTCATGTCCAGCGCATCAGCGACGCGCACGATGCCGGCCTCAAGGGTGAGGGGACGGCCATCCTTGCGGTGGGCAATGATGGCATGGAGGACCTCGGACTTGACGACCGCCCTGATACCGGAGTCGGGATAGGCGGGTGCCAGTAGCGCCGGCAGCTTCTGGTTGGCCAGGAACAGGCTGTACTCCTCGTGGTTGGAGCGGTGGATGCTCATCCCCAGATCGTGGGTCAGCGCCGCCAACACGACGACCACCTCGGCATCGTCGCTGCTGAGCCCGTGATCCCGGACGATGGTAGGAACGATGTCCTTTGCCAGAAGCAGCCGCAGCATGCGCAATGCGATATTGGCGACGATCTGCACGTGGACCGGACCGTGGTCGCTCATGCCCAGCCGGCTGACGGCGTTGACGTTCTGGCAGTGCCAAAGGGCGTACAGCTCCTCATCCGCCCGCACCGCCTCCATCACGCGGGTGAGGGCGCGGTTGTGGCGGTCGGGGACGTGCACACTGATGCGGCTGCCGGCGGGGGGCAGGCCCACGGTTGGGCTCACATCGGCGGGTGGAATAGGGATCATGCTTTCTGGGTCGATGGTCATCAATCGCGCTCCTTTCCTTGGCTGGACCGCCGGCGGCAGCATCCCAGATAGACGCTGGCGCTCCGGGCCCACCGCGCAAACAGAGCCTATTGTAGCAGCTTTCGTGAATGGCGCCTGACTCGGCGTTCGTTGCTTCCCATCCCCCGCCGGCTGACGTATACTTGCCATTCCAGGTGCAAACGCCGCTCCCCAATAAGACGAATCCATGAACGCCATTGACATCATTGCGCGCAAGCGCGACGGCTTCACCCTGACTGCCGGCGAAATCGACTTCTTTATCCAGGGCTATACGTCCGGCGCCATTCCCGACTACCAGGCGGCTGCCTGGTGTATGGCCGTCTTCCTCCGCGGCATGAACTCGGAGGAAGTCACCGAGCTGACGTTGAGCATCGCGCGCTCCGGCCAGATGCTCGATCTGAGCGACGTGGCTCCCCTGGTCGCCGACAAGCACTCCACCGGCGGCGTCGGTGACAAGGTCACGCTGGCGCTCGGCCCGGTGGTGGCAGCTTGCGGGCAGCCCGTGGGCAAGATGTCGGGCCGCGGCCTCGGCTTCTCCGGCGGCACGATCGACAAGCTGGAATCGATCCCCGGCTGGTCGCCCCGTCTCAGCATTTCTGATTTCAAGCGCCAGTTGGCGAACATCGGCCTGGTCGTGGCCGGCCAGACCTCGGACCTGGCGCCGGCGGACGGCAAGCTCTATGCCCTGCGCGACGTGACCGCCACGGTCCCCAGCCTCCCCCTAATCGCTTCGTCCGTGATGTCGAAGAAGCTGGCATCCGGCGCCAACGTCATCCTCCTCGACGTCAAGGTCGGCGAGGGCGCCTTCATGCGCACGCTGCCCGACGCCGAGGCCCTGGCGCGCATCATGGTCACCATCGGCGCCCAGGCCGGCCGCCGCGTGGTGGCGCGGGTCAGCGACATGAGCCAACCGCTGGGGCACGCCGTGGGCAACGCCCTGGAGGTCAAGGAAGCCATCGCCACCCTCAAGGGTCAGGGGCCCTCCGACTTCACCCGGTTGATCGTCGAGGACGCGGGGCTGCTGCTTCACCTCTGCGGCTGCATCCCGGCGGCCGTGGACAGCGACGCCATCGCGCAGCGCGCCATTGCTGATGGCAGCGCCCTGGAGAAGTTCCGCCAGTTCGTGCAGGCCCAGGGCGGCAATCCCGCCGTCGTGGACGATCCCGAGGGCGTCCTCCCGCACGCGCCCGTGGTGCACACTCTGACGTCGCCGCAGGGCGGCTGGCTGGCGGCAGTCAATGCGCGTACGTTCGGTGAGGTCACCGTGCAGCTTGGCGGCGGCCGCATGAAGAAGGAGGACGCCATCGACCCCTCCGTGGGCGTGGTGCTGCGTGCCAAGATCGGCGACAGGGTGGAAAGTGGCCAGCCGCTCTGCGACATCCATGCCCGGTCCGAGGCCGATGCCCGCGCCGCGGCCGAACGCCTTCTCGCCGCCTACCTCTGGTCTGCCGCCCCCGTCGAACCTCCCGCTTTGATCAAGCAAACCATCTACCCGGAAGCGTTGAACGTTTAACGCTAGACGATCAACCTTCGCCAAGGTGTTATCCCATGCCATCTGAACTCGAATCCCTGCGCCCGGGAGCGGGCGTTGCCGTCCGCACCTGCCTGGCCATTGGCCCGGATGATCGCGTCTTCGTCCTCACCGACGATGTGACCCTGGCCATTGGCGAGGCCCTGGCGCTGGAAGCCCTCGCCACCGGCGCCGCCGTGACGCTGCATCGCCTGGAGGAATTCGCCCCCAGGCCCGTTGTCTCCGTGCCCCCTGCCCTTGTAGACGCCTATCGCGCCTTCCAGCCCACGGCCAGCTTCTTCGCCGCCAGCTCGCAGCGTGGCGAGATCACCTTCCGCCTTCCCTTCGGCAAGATCCTGCGCAGCGAGTTCAGGGTCCGCCACGGCCATATGCCGGGCATCACACCGCAGTTGATCCGGGAGGGGATGGCCACCGACTACAACCGTGTTTATGACGTGACGATGCGCGTGCACGAGGTGGTCAGCCGGTCGCGCACCATGCACATCACCAGCCCCAAAGGCACCGACGTGCACGCCGAGTTCGACCCGGCGTTGCGTTGGGTGGCATGTCACGGGCGTTACCACAAGCAGGGTGACTGGGGGAACCTGCCCGAAGGCGAGACCTACACCAGCCCCGGCCGGCTGGACGGCATCATCGTTGCGGACATCCTGGGCGACTACTTCTCGTCGGCCTACGGCCTGCTCGCCGAACCCGTCACCTTCACCATCCGCGACAACTTCGTCACCAGCGTCGAGAGCGCCAACAAAGCGCTGGCCGCAGAGGTGAGCGAGTACCTTGACTCAGCCGACAATGGCCGCCGCGCCGGGGAGTTCGCCGTCGGCACGAACGTGGGCCTCACGCGCCTGGTCGGGAATCTGCTCCAGGATGAGAAGTATCCCGGCATCCACGTCGCCTTCGGCAACCCCTATCCCGAGCAGACCGGCGCTCCCTGGGCGTGCAGGCTGCACGTCGACGTGATCCCGGTTGAATGTACCATCGACGTCGATGGCCGCCGCCTCATGACCGGTGGCGTCTTCTCTCCCGACGTCCTCTAGACCGGCATGGCAGCGCGCTTGCCTATCGCCATCCTGCTTCCGCACAGCGGGCTGGAAGTGCCCCGCGAGGTCCGCGGACGGGTGGCGCTTGCGGATCATGACCTCTTCAACGAAGCCGACATCTACACGGACCTGATCTATGACTTCCGGGATGAGGTGGAGCGGTGGGTGACCTTTCCCTACGCGCGCGCCGTCATCGACGTCAACCGCTCGACAGGGCACAAGCACAGCCGCCCTGGCGATGGCATCGTTAAGACGCAGACGAGTTACGGCATCCCGGTGTACCACCCCGGACAGACGCCCGACGCCGCCCTTGAGCGCCGCCTGATCGAGCGCTACTGGCGTCCCTGGCACCAGCACCTGGCTGCGCTTGCCGCCAACCCCCAGTTCCGGCTGGTCATCGACTGCCACAGCATGGCGGCCGTCGGTCCGGGTCACTACGACGACCCCGGCGCCAGGCGCCCCCGCGCCTGCGTGGCCAACCTGGGCGATGAACAAGGCGAAGGGATTCCGGGCCGTCACCGTCCCACAGCGCCGCCGGAGCTCGTGCGCAGCTTTGCGGCCAGCCTAGGGCGCCTGCTGCAGGACATGCCAACGCTGGCGCCGGCCGGCGCCCCCGTGGGCATCAACACGCCCTTTGCCGGCGGCTGGAACATCTGGGCGCACACACGCACGGCGCCGCCGGAGCGCCCTTCCCAGGTCTGGCTGATGGTCGAAGTTAGCCGCGGCCTCTACGTCGGTCCCCAAAGCCACAACAGCCCCCCGCAGCCGCCCAACCTCCCCCAGATCGCCGCCCTGCGCGAGCGCCTCTGGCAGGCCATCACCGCCCTCCACGCCGAAGCCAGCCGCTGATCGAAAGTCACGAGGACGGAGAACGGAAGACAGAGGGTTTGACCTCGACCAACGCCTCGATACCTGTAAGACACCGAAATCAAGCAGAACGCTGCGCATCACGCACAAATAACCCCGACCACCCCATAATCCCCCCTCTTACGCATTACGCAGTACTTATTACGCATCACGCATCACATAGCGCGCCTCATTCCGCAATCCGCATTCCGCATTTCCCCCTCCCATGCCCTTCCTCTCCACCCCGCGCGGCCGCTTCTTCTACCGCCAGGCGGCGGGCAGCCAGCCGGTGCTGGTCTTCCTCCACGGCAACCTGGGCACGTCTTTGTGGTGGCGGCAGGTCATGGACCTGCTGCCGGCGGGCTGGCGGGGCGTTGCCTTCGATGCCATCGGCTGCGGCCACTCGGATCGCACCGATCGGCTCGACCGCTTCGGCATCGCCTCGCTTGTGCTCGACCTGACTGCCTGCCTGGACGGTCTTGACCTGCCTGCCTGTCACCTGGTCGCGCACAGCAGCGCCACGCCGGTCGCCGTCGAATACGCGCTGGCCCATCCCGACCATGTCGCCGCGCTGGTCCTGGTCGGGCCAGTCCCTGCCGGTGGGACCTTTACCCCGGCCGAAGCCTATCCCCTGCTTGAACGCCTCCCCCGGGAGCCGGAGCTGACGGCACAGGCCCTCGCGGCCAGCGCCCCCGGCCTCGACCCGGCGTCGAGCGAGTTCCAGCAATTTGTGCTCGACGCCGGGAATCTTGATGGCCTTGGCCTGACGGCGAACGCCCGCAGCCTGGATGCGTGGGAGCCGCGGCCGCGCCTGGCGCAGCTCACCCTGCCCGTCCTGCTGATGCGGGGCGAAGATGACCTGATAGTCAGCGAGGATGAGGCCCAGCAGACGCTGGTCGCCATCCCGGGAGCGAACAACCTCGAGGTCCTGCACGGCGCCGGGCACAGCCCCATGGTGGAGCGGCCGCAGGCGTTTGCCGAGGTGCTCGTGCGCTTTATCGGCGAGCGAGGGGACGGCTTCGACCAGGTGCGGGCCGGCGCCCTCACCTGATCACGTCGACCCCCATGTAGGGGCGCAGAACTTCGGGGACGATGACGCTGCCGTCGGCCTGCTGGTAGTTCTCGAGCACGGCAATGACGACACGCGGCAGGGCCAGACCTGAGCCGTTGAGGGTGTAGACATAGCGGGGCCTGGCGCCCGGCTCAGGGCGGTAGCGGATGTTCGCCCGTCGCGCCTGGAAGTCCGTGAACATGGAGCAAGAGCTGACCTCCAGCCACTCGCCCACACCCGGCGCCCACAGTTCCAGGTCGAACTTGATGGCGGCGACGAAGCTGAGGTCGCCGGTACACATCTGCACCACCCGGTAAGGAATCTTCAGGCCGCGGCAGATGTCCTCGGCGTTGTCCACCAGGGAATCCAGCTCGGCCCGGCCGGTTTCCGGCGTGCAGAACTTGACCATCTCCACCTTGTCGAACTGGTGGCCGCGCTTGATGCCGCGCGTATCCTTGCCCGCGCTCATCTTCTCGCGACGGAAGCAGGGCGTATAGGCGACATGCTTGATCGGAAGCTGGCTCGCCTCCAGGATCTCTTCGCGGTACAGGTTGGTGACCGGCACCTCAGCCGTGGGGATCAACCACAGGTCGTCCTCGACATCGCGATAGAGGTTCTCGCCGAACTTGGGCAGGTTGCCCGTGCCGACCAGGCATGCCTCCCTCACGACCGCCGGGGGATACACCTCGACGTAGCCCTGGGCGATGTGCACGTCCAGCATCCAGGTGATCAGGGCCCGCTGCAGCCTGGCGCCCAGCCCTTTGAGCACGTAGAAGCGGCTGCCGGACAGCTTGACCCCGCGGTCCATATCCAGGATGCCCAACGCCTCTCCGATCTCCCAGTGGGGCCCGGGGGCAAAGTCATGCTCGATCGGCTCACCCACCACGCGCACGATCACGTTCTCGCTGTCATCCTTGCCGACCGGCACCTCCGGCAGCGGCAGGTTGGGGATGTTCAGCAGCGCCGACTCCAGTGCCGCCTCGACCTCCTTGAGATCGGATTCCAGGGCGTCGATGGCGTTGCCGAGATCGGCCATCTCTTTGCGCAGGTGGTCGGCTTCCGCCTGCCTGCCTTCACGCATGAGCTGGCCGATCTGCTTAGAGCTGGTGTTGCGCTCGGCCTTGAACTTCTCGACCTCGACCAGGATTTCGCGGCGGCGGCGATCATGGGAGATCGCCTCGTCGACGGGAGCATCAAGCGCGCCCAGCGCGGCCATGGCCTCGCGCACGCGCTCCTCTTCCTCGCGCAGCAAACGGATGTCAAGCATGATGATGCCTCCTTGGGCCGGCACAAAGCGCTCGGCCGGATGAATAGAAAACGCCCCCCGTCTTCCAGGACGAGGGGCGTGCTCGTGGTGCCACCTGGCTTTGTCACCGCTTTGCGGGCGGCGACCTCTGTTCGGAAACGGCGTGAGCCGCCTCCTGGCCGCGTAACGGGGGCGAACCGTCCGGCCTTAGTGGGATGGGCTCCGTTCGGGCCGGCAGCTTCAGAGGGGATTTCACCTGGCCGCCTTCATCGCCTCGCACCATCCGGCGACTCTCTGACAAGGCTGCCAAAGGTACTTGTCTCTGTCAATGCCATTGGCTGTTCAACTACGGCGAAGGATAGCACAGGGTATGCAGCCAACCAAATCACCCACGCGCGGAAGGGTCTTTTTCGGGGCGAGGTCCCCTCACCCACAGCGGCAACGCGAGACCCTGTACCACATCCATCCGGGTGCGGTTGGGGCCGGATCAAACGACGTACAACTCAGGTGCGGCTTTGCCCTGCACAAACCGTTCGTAGCCGAGGCTGCCGATGTCGACTGTCTTCGCCTGGCCATCGAGCATCATCTCGGCCATCAAAAGCCCGCAGATGGGGCCCTGCATGAACCCGTGCCCGCTGAACCCGGCGCAGGAGTACAGCCCCGGCACGGGGAGCGGGCCGATGATGGGCTGGCTGTCGGGCGTGACCTCGTAGAGGCCGGCCCACTGTCGCAGCAGTTGGGCCTCCGCCAGCACGGGCATGCGGGCGATGGCATGGTCCAGATGGTAGCCGCTCCATTCGGCGTCCACGTCGAGCTTGAGGCCGGGCGTCTCGTTCGGGTTGGACATGCCAGTCAGAATGCCGCCGGTCTCATAGTGGAAATAGAGACTCTGGTCGAAGTCGAGGACAAAGGGGAAGTCCCGGGGAATGCCCAGCGGCCGGGTGACCGCGATTTGGCGCCGCAGAGGCACCAATGGCAGGTCGACGCCGGCTGAGGCGGCCAGGGGCGCCGACCAGGCGCCCGCCGCCAGCAGCACCTGCGGCGCCGCCACGGCGCCCTGGTTGGTGTCAACGCCCACCACCTTGCCATTCTCGACGCGAATGCCGGTGACATCCACGTCGGTGAGCAGGGTGGCGCCCAACCTCCTTGCCTGCTTCACGTAGCCCTGCACCACCGAGTTCGGGTCGGCCAGGCCATCATGTTCGTTGAACGTTCCCGCCAGGACGGCGGGTGCGGCATCGAGGTCGAGCAGAGGCGCGCGCCGGGCGATCTCGTCCCGATCCAGCCACTGGCTGGGAATCCCCAGGGAATTCTGCAGAGCGACATTGCGCCGGAAGTCGGCGACCGACTGTTCGGAGCTGAGCGTGAACAGGTAGCCGCAGAAGTGCAGATTGATGTCCTGGTCCATCTCCTCCGGGAACCGCTCCAGCATCTGAATGCTGATGGTGGAGAGACGGATGTTGACCTCGGTGGAGAACTGGTGGCGGATGCCGCCGGCACAGGTGCCAGTCGAGCCCAAGCCAAAGAAGGGGCCCATTTCGAGCAGCAGGACGCGTCCGGCGCCACGTAGGGCCAGGTGATAGGCGGCGCTGGCGCCCATGACGCCGCCGCCGATGATGACGATGTCTGCGGTTTTCGGAAGCATGCTTGAGATCCTTTTTTTCTGGTGGGCGCACGCCCAATTGAGTTTCTTCGTTATGAATGAGGAATGACCACGTCGACCATGAGCCGGTGGTGATGTGGCAGCGGGCGGCGCAGATCGCCAAATTCGGCGGCGCCCCAGGCGGTCAGGTCGGAGAGCACCCTGTCGAGTGCTTCATCGTCGAGCCGCCAGGTCGACGACCAGAGCCGCTGGCGTAGCCCGTCGATCCACTCCTGGGGCGCCTCCTCCTCCGTCCAGGCTGCCACCTCGTGAGCTTCATGCCTCCAGCCGTGGTCGCGCCAGAACGCCTCCAGGGTGGCCTGATCCTTGGCACCTCTGCGCGTGGTCGCCGCGCCGGCAGTCTCCGTGGCCTCGTTGTAATGCTGGCGCAGCCGGGCGAGAGGATGGTCGGGGTCGGACTTCTCGCGCACGACCATGAGCCTGCCGCCGGCCCGCAGCAGACGCTGCACTTCAGCCAAGGCCCCTTGCCAATCGCCGATGAGATGGAGGACATGGACCATCAGCACAAGGTCAGTGCAGTGATCAGGGAGTGGAACGCGCAGGCCATCCCCCTGCACAAGCATCGCCGCGGGCCATTTGGACCGCGCCACTGCCAGCATGGGCAAGCTCAGATCGAGGCCGATGACGGCCGCGCCGCGCTGCATCAGCGGCACGGCAATGCGCCCGGTTCCCACCCCCACTTCCAGCAGGCGAACACCGGGCGCCACTCCGCCCAGATCGACAATAGCGCTGGTCAGCGCCTCCGACGCCGCGGTGGGAAGGGAGCGCGTTTGATCGTAGAATCCGGCCGCTCTATCGAAGGTGATGGACGTTCCCATTAGCCAACTCCGGGTTCGGAGCCCAGCAGGCGTGCGGCTGCCGCCAGGACGCGATCGACGTCGAGATCGGCCAGGCAGGTGCGCTCCGGACAGCCCTGCCGCAGGCCCACGTGATGCCCTACGTAGGCGCACGGCGAGCAGGAGATGCCCAGCCGCACCACCTCACTGGGGCTGCCAGGCGTCCACGGCGCCCAGGCCAGGTGATTGCTGGGTCCGAAGATGGCGACCACCGGCGTACGCATCGCCGCCGCCATGTGCATGACACCGCTGTCGGCCCCCACAAACAGGGCGCTGCGGGCCAGAACGGCGCCCAGCTCCTTCAGCGACAGCCTGCCGCTGAGGTCGACGAGGGGTGAGGTCGCCGCCGCCAGCACGGCGCCGATGTCATCGCTGGCCGTGCCCACCAGGGCTACCGGCAGATCGAACAGCCGCCGCAGCGCCGCCGCCAGGGCGGCGAACTTCGGCGGGTCCCAGCGGCGGGCAGGAGCGAAGCCCCCTGAGCCGGGGTGGAGAACGGCGAAACGCCTGTCTCCAAGTCCTGCCTGAGCAAGCACGGCCTGGGCGCGCTGGTGGTCGGCAGCACCCACCGGCAGGTCAAGGCTTGTGTCCGGGCAGCTTGCGCCCAGGCGGCCGGCGAGAGCCAGCCAGTATTCGACCTCACGCCTGGCCCCAAACCCTTCATCGGTCACCGGATGGGTCAGCCAGCCACCGTGTCCGTTGTCCAGGCCCGTGGTGACCGGCGCCCCGGTGGCCGCGATCAGAGCCCGCTGCTTGGCGCGCCCAAGGGGCGTGGTGAGATGATGGAAGTTGACGACGGCATCGTACTTCCGTGCTCGCAGCCACCGCATCTGGCGCGCCAGCGGCCGCCACGCCGCCGGACGCAGAACGGCTAGCCCCTCGAAGCTGGTCTTCGGAAAGGATAGGACCTCGTCGATCAGCGTGGATCCTTCGAGGAGGGCGGCGGTGTGCGGGTTGACCAGCACGTCGATCTGCGCCGCCGGATTCCCCCACCGCAGGCCGCGCAGGGCCGGGGTGACGTTGAGAACGTCGCCCAGATCGGCAAGCTTGATCGCCAGGATGCGTTGGTAGGTGGACAGTGCAGGTGCTCCGAATCGCGCCGGAAGCGCCACGGAAATGTAGGCGCGATTCTACGCCCGTGCGAGATCGTGAGCAAATGCGTTATTCATCTTCGCGAATCACCACTTGACATAGGAAAACAAACGATCTACCATATCGTAACCCGCTATGCGAAAGAGGTGCAGATGATAAGTCAACCAGATCTCTTCAGCACTCTGCGCGAACCCATCGAAAAGGGTAAGATCGCAGAACCGATTGCGAATCTCCCCGACGCGCTTTCGGCGGACAGCAACCTATCTGCAGCGCTGGCCCCTTACCAGGCCTATATGTATAGCACGGGGATGTCGGAGAACACCATCAAGGCCTTTTTGGGTGATATCCGTCTGTTGGGAAGGTTTCTGCAGGAGAAAGGTGCAAGCACGCGCTTGAAGGATATTGGCACCGAAACGCTCAACCGCTTCCTCAACTGGCTCAAGTTCGAGCGCACCGATGCGGATGGCGCCCATGTCCCTTGCAGTCCCAAGTCCTACGCCCGCCGCGTCACGTCCCTCAAGTCGTTCTTCGGCTGGCTCGGCCAGACCAGCATCCTCCCCACGGACCCGGCCGCGCCTGTCATCCAGGAAAGCGCCCAGGCGCCCCTGCCCCGCATCCTGTACGATGACGAGATCGAACGGCTGATGCGCGTCACCCGCGACCAGCTTTGGTCCACCACCAAGCCCGACGCCCGCCCGCACCTGCTCGTGCTGCTCATGCTCCAGACAGCGCTGAAGAAGGGTGAGGTCGTCGCCATTCGTCTTGAGGACATTGACGCCTCGAACATCCGTGAGCCGGCGCTCTACGTCCGCTACGAGGACGGCCGCCACGGTCATAAGGAACGCAAGCTCAGCCTGGGGCCGGCCTTCACGCCGGTGCTCAACCAGTATCTGCGCAACTACCGGCCCAAGGAATACCTGTTCGAGTGCACGGCGCGCAATCTCGAATACGTGCTCGAGGACGCTGCCGCCCTCGCCAACATCAAGGACGGCGTTTCCTTCGAGATGCTGCGCTGGACCTCGGCCGTGCGCTCCTATCGCTTCGGCACGCCGCCCGAAGCGCTGCGCCTGAAGCTGGGGCTCAGCCCGATCAGTTGGCGCGAGACCTTCGAAAAGATCAAGAAACTGGCCAGCCCCGGGCTCTAGCAGGCCGGCGCCTTTCCCCTACGGCTTCGCCCCCTGGGCGCCGATAGGAAGAAAAAGAAGATGTGACGCCTGGTAGGCTTCGTGGTCGTCCAGGTAGTCCCCCGCCCAACCGCCCACGATGTGCAGGTTGGGACCGATGATGGCGCCGACGGCGTGGTGCCAGGGGCCAAGCCGGGGAGAGTCGATCGTCGACCAGCTTTGCGTGTTCAGGTCAAAGCGCTCATGCAGCGAGGGCTGGCTGCCGCTGCCGCCGCCAAAGGCATAGATCGAGCTCCCTTCGGCGCCCACGGCCAGGCCCGCGCGCGGTTCGACGAGACCTGGACCCTGCTTCCATGTTCCGGCCGCGGGGTCATAAACCCACATCTCTGCCCGCGGACCGGTGCCGTCGTCGCCTCCGATCACGTAAAGGTGGTCGCGCAGCCAGGCAGCGCTCGCCATGGCCCTGGCCGCCGGCAGGCTTGCTGCTGGACGCCAGGAACCGGCGCCGGTTTCATAGACCCAGACCGAGTCCAGGACGTTGGCGCCGTCCCAGCCACCTAGCGCATACAGCCGCCCGCCGGCGGCGATCAGCGCCAGCCCGCAGTTCGGCTGCGGCAGGGAAGGCCCTTGCTGCCAGCGCTGAGCGGCAGGATCGAAGACGTGTACGTCGGCCACGGGCTTGTCACCGCTGCACCCGCCCGCCACGTAGAGCTTCCCGTCGAGCGAAGCCGCACCGGCATCGCGCGCGGCGATGGGCCGCGGCGGCAGCACCTGCCAGGTGTCAAAGTTGGGATCATACATCTCCACGGCATCGGTGTCGCCCGCCGCCGTCTCGCCGCCCACCACGAACAGCCGGCCGTCGATGAGGGCGCCTGCTGCCCGGCTGCGGGCCGTGGGCATGGCGGCACGCGGCGTCCACCGCGGGGTGTCCTGCCGTGGCGCCGGCTCCGTGCGCTGCTCGCCCCGATCCGTGGTGAAGTTCGAGGGCTGCGCCGGGGATGCAAGCGGGCGCCGGCTGGGCCAGAAGACGACCACCAGGGCCAGCGCCAGCACTGCCGCCAGCGCCACGACGCGCCAGGGCTGCCAGGAGGAGGCCAGCGGCGGCCAGGCCGGCGCTGCCACCGCATCGGCGCTGCTTTCCTCCGGCGCTGCCTGCGGCTCCAGCCCGGGAACGGCGATCCACCCCTTGCGCACCGCCTCCATGGTCGCTTCTGTGCGCGACTGCACCCCCATCTTCTCAAAGATGTTGCGCAGATGGACCTTGACGGTATTGGGGCTGATCGAGAGCCTGGCAGCGATCTCATCGTTGCTCAGACCTTCGGCCAGCAAGGTCAGGATCTCGAGCTCGCGCCGTGTCAGGGGGATTTCCTCAGCCATGCCCTGATTATACACGGCGCCGTAAGGCGCCCCAACGCCTGCGCTGGCGGCGAACGATGGCGTTTTGACGCCGCTTGCCAGCAATGGTAGACTTGGCTCGCCCCTCCCCGCCTGGGGGATCGCACGGGTCGTGGCCGCGCACCCGGAAATGATCTCACTGGTAGGGGTGTTTATTTGTTCAGCATCTGGAGGAGAAGAGATTCATGCAGCCACGCCCGGTGATTGGCATCACCACTCAGACCCAAGAAGCCGTCCCTGGCCAGCTTCCCCGGTGTTGGATTATGGGCCACACCTATATCACCTCGCTGTCGACGGTGGGCGCTCTGCCCTGGGTCATCCCGCTGGTTGCCGACGACATGGACACCCTGCGGGCAATGTACGAGCGGCTTGACGGCGTCTTCCTGCCTGGCGGCGTCGACATGAACCCTTTGACCTACGGCGAGGAGCGCACAGATCTGTGCGGACGACTCGATCCCGACCGTGATGTGGTGGAGATCGCGCTGGCGCGCTGGGCGCTCGCAGACCACAAGCCCATTCTCGGCGTCTGCCGCGGCCTCCAGGTCCTCAATGTGGCCGCCGGCGGCAGCCTCTACCAGGACGTGCTGGCCCAGCACCCCGACGCCATCAAGCACGATTACTATCCCTATACCGGGGAATTCACACGGGACATGCTGGTGCACGACGTCCAGATCGAGCCGGGCTCCCGCCTGGGCAGCCTTCTTGGCAGCCAGCGCTTCATGGTCAACAGCATGCACCACCAGGGCATCCGGCAGTTGGCGCCCGGCCTGAACGCCACCTCCATCGCCCCCGACGGCCTGGTCGAGAGCATCGAGGCCCCCAACGGCCAGTTCGCCGTCGCCGTCCAGTGGCACCCCGAGGAGTTCGTCCAGCGGGATGCCGCCACGCGCCGCCTGTTCACGGGTTTCCTTGCCGCTGCCGTCGCCTACCGCGAGCAGGCCGCCCAGCCCGCCACCATCTCGATGCGGCGGACGGCATGAACCGCGAATATCATCGCTGGTACAGTCCCTCCCTGGGGAGAATGATGGAGCTACTGCTCTTCGGCCACGCCGGAGCGCGCCTGCTCGTGTTTCCGACCTCGAAGGGGCGCTATTACGAGTGGGAAGATCGGGGGATGATCGAGGTCATGGCCGAACCGATCGAGCGGGGCTGGCTGCAGGTGGTGTGTGTGGACAGTGTGGATGAGGAGAGCTGGTATGCCCAGTGGAAATGGCCGGGAGACCGCGCCTGGCGCCACGTGCAGTACGACAACTATCTGCGCTACGAGGTCTACCCCTTCACCCAGCAGAATCCGAACCCTTTCTTTATCACCACCGGCGCCAGCTTTGGCGCCTACCACGCCATCAACTTCGCCTTCCGGCATCCCCAGCTCGTCGGACGCGTCCTGGCGATGAACGGGATGTACGACATCAGCAGCTTTGTCGACGGTCACCGCGACGACAACGTGTACTACAACAATCCCGTCGCCTACGTCGCCAACGAGAACGACCCTGCCCGTCTTGATGCGCTGCGCCATATCGACATCATTCTGACCACCGGCGAGAACGAGCCCCAGGGCCTGCGCGAGAACACAGAACGCTTCTCGCAGATCCTGTGGGAGAAGGGCATCTGGCATGCCCTCCGCATCTGGTCAGGCTGGGCCCACGACTGGCCCTGGTGGAAAGAGATGGTGCGGATGTACTTGAACGGACCTGCGTGATGTGTACTGCGTCCTCTGACGACTGTCTACTGTCGACTGACTACTTTTCTAAGGGAGCCTAAACATGACACTCAAAGTCGGCTTGCTGGTGGGACGCGAATGGTCCTTTCCGCCTGCGTTCATTGATGAGGTCAACAAGCGCAACGAAGGCGTGGAGGCAGAGTACGTGCAGTTGGGCGGCACCCGCATGGAGGAGCCCGTGCCCTATGCCGTCATCATCGACCGCATCTCGCACGAGGTGCCCTACTACCGCACCTTCCTGAAGCTCGCCGCGCTCCAGGGCGTCACCGTCGTCAACAACCCCTTCATGTGGACCGCCGACGACAAGTTCTTCGGCGCCGCCATGGTCACCAAGCTGGGCATCGCCAGTCCCAAGACCCTGGTCCTGCCCAACAAGGACTACGTGCCCGGCATCGTCCACACCGAGAGCCTGCGCAACCTGCGCTACCCGCTCGACTGGCAGAGCATCATCGACTACGTGGGGCTGCCCTGCGTGCTCAAGGACGCCCACGGCGGCGGCTGGAAGGATGTCTTCATCTGCCAGACGCTCGACGAGCTGATCTACTTCTATAACCATACGGGCCTGCGCACCATGATCGTGCAGGAGTTTATCAAGTGGGAGCACTACGTCCGCTGCCTCTGCCTGGGCCAGGAGGAGGTGCTGCCGATGAAGTACGATCCCCACGAACGCCGCTACCACGTCGAGCACGCCCACCTCGGTCCCGAACTGGGCCAGCGCATCGTCGATGACTCGCTCAAGCTGGTGCGCGCCTTCGGCTACGACATGAACTCGGTGGAATGGGCCATCCGTGATGGCGTCCCCTATGCCATCGACTTCATGAATCCGGCCCCCGACATGGACATCAACAGCCTGACCCCCTTCTACTTCGATTGGGTGGTCAAGCACATGGCCGACATGGCGATCCGCCTGGCCAAGAACCCGCGTCCGCAAAGCCAAGCGCTCGGTTGGGAAGCCCTGTTCGCAGGCAAGCCCAGCCAGCGCAAACGCTCGAAATCATCCTGAGTCACCAGTCTTATCCCACCCATCGAGGCCCTCTCCATGTCCAGACGCCACAAAGTCCCCAACGCCGCTGCCACTCAGGCGCAGGCCGCCCAACAGCAGACACCGGCGCCCGCCAAACCCAAGGCGCCCTCCGCGAGCAAATCACAGTCCGCAGGCAAGCAGTCGCAGCCGGCAAACAAAGCCAAAGCCAACTCCAAGAGCACGCCGGCGCGCAAGCAGCGTACCACGCTGATGACCATTGCCATCGCCCTGGTCTTCCTGCACGGCCTCGTCGCCACCGGCATCGTCGCCGCCTATCTCTATTCGATCGGTGGGTTCGGTGAGGTCACCAAGCAGGTAGCCTTCGGTCTCCATGCCGCCGCTGCCGTCGCCTCGGTGGTCGCCGCCGTCCTCTTGTGGTACTGGAAGCGCATCGGCATCTATGTCTACGCCGCCGCCGTCATCGTCTCGGCAGCGCTGATGATCGTGCTGTTCGGTGCCCTGGGCATGGGCATGGTCGGCGCCTTCGCAGAGCTCATCCCCGCCTTCATCGTCCTGTACATCATCTATCCCAAGATCAAGCTGTTCGACTGATCACCCGGAGCCGGGGCCCCAGAACTGCCCCGGCAAACAAATCCCCTATGTCATTGCAAACGAAGTGAGGCAATCCCCAGAGTGCTGTGGAGATTGCCTCAGGGCAGGGTCGTTCGCAATGACATAGGGACAGGTTTCCACCAGCCTCCCCTGGCATCGCCCGCCTCCGGCGCTCACCTGGCTCTACCTATCTGAGGCCTCAAGCCCATGTCCACCACCGCCAGCCAAGCTTACCACGACCTGCTTTCCGACGAGATGGCGCTGGACTCACAGGCCCAGCTTGACGACCAGATGAAGCGCCGAGGCCTCTTCTTTGGGGACCGGCCCCTGTCGTCGGTCCTGCGCCCGCGCTTCCTGACCTTCCAGGAATTCCGTTACATCCAGCAAAGAGTGGCGCTCCTCCTGCGGGCGTTCGACAAGATCCATCGCGCGGGTGTGGTCAGCCCCGCCTTCCGCCAACAGTTTGGCCTCACCGAGTGGGAAGAGGAGCTGGCGACCTTCGACCCCGGCTTCCGCAGCCCCACGCCCCTCTCGCGGCTGGACACCTTCTTCGTCCCCGATTCGTTCGAGCTCAAGCTGACGGAGTACAACGCCGAGACGCCCGCCGCCCCCGCCTACAACGACGTGCTGTCCAGCGTGTTCAGCGGGCTGCCGGTGATGGGCGAGTTCATGAAGCGCTACCAGGTGCGCCCGCTGCCGGCCCGGGTGGATGTGCTGCACACACTGCTCGACTGCTACAAGCAGTGGCTGGGGCGCTACGCCCGCCCCAACATCGCCATCCTCGACTGGCGCGAGGTGCCCACCTACAGCGAGTTTGAGCTGTTCTTCAACTACTTCCAGGCGCAGGGGCTCAACTGCGTGATCGCCGACCCGCGCGAGGTCGAGTACCGCAACGGCAAGCTATGGGCCGGCGACTTCGCCATCGACCTCATCTACAAGCGCGTCCTCCTCTCCGAGCTGGTGGAGTGGGGAGGCCTGACCAGCGACGTCGTCCGCGCCGTGCGCGACCGCGCCGTCTGCATGGTCAACCCCTTCACCTGCAAGATGCTCTACAAGAAGATGAGCCTGGCGGTGCTGAGCGATGAGCGCAACGCCCATCTCTTCGAGGATGACGAGTACAAGGCCATCCAGGAGCACGTGCCCTGGACGCGGCGGGTGGAGGAGCGCACGACAGCCTTCCATAACCGCGAAGTCGACCTGGTGCCCTTCATCCTCGCCAACCGCAGCCGCATGGTGCTCAAGCCCAACGACGAGTACGGCGGCAAGGGCATCGTCCTGGGCTGGAGTGTTGACGATGCCGCCTGGGAAGCGGCCGTGCAGGTGGCCCTGGCCACGCCGCACATCGTCCAGGAGCGGATCAGCATCCCCTCCGAGCCGTATCCGAGCATCGTCGATGGGCACGTCCGCTTCATCGACCGCCTGTTCGACACGGCGCCGTTCTGCTTCTACGGTAGCTTTATGTCGAGCGCCCTCACCCGCCTCTCCACCGTCGACCTGCTCAACGTCACGGCGGGCGGCGGCTCCTCGGTGCCGACCTTTGTGATCGACCACAGATAGTGGGCCACGTGCGACGCACCTGCGAGGTGCGTCGCACGTCGATCTCCGATTTGCCGCGCGTCTCTGCCGTTTGGCAGAATGAGCCGGGAAGTGACTGCTGTGATGTGGCGGCGGCGCTCCCAGGACTCCAGGATGCAGAAAATGAACGGCGCGGTTCGGACGCTGCGGGCAGGCTGGCTGGTCGTGTTCAGCGTGGTGCTGGTGGTGACCCTGTTGGCGCAGGCGGCCAGTGGAAGCACCGCGCAGCGCAGCCCGGAAACGCTCTCCGGCTGGCTCAACATGGCCTGGGGCGACGGCCTCGACGGCCAGACCACAACGGCTTTCTCGCTGGCGCTGCCCGATGGACGGGCGGTGGCGTTGGACATGGAAGGGATCGGCGAAACCGACCTGGCGCACGCCATGGCCCGGAACGGCCAGCTTGTCCAGATCAGCGGCGCCTGGCGTGCAAAGGGTGATGCGCCCCGTTTTGCCGTGCGCGACCTCCAGCCGGACCCGTCCACAGGTGCTCAGGCGTCAGCGCCGGCGCTGTCGGGTGCCCAACCCTGGGTGACCATCCTCTGCAAGTTCGCCGACATCGCCGATGAGCCCAGGCCGGTGGACTACTTCATGGGCTTGTATGGGAGCACCTTCCCCGGCATGGACCACTACTGGCAGGAGCAGTCCTTCGGGCAAATCAACCTGCAGGGCAGCGCCACCACCGCCCAGTGGTTCACGATCCCCCATCCCCGGTCCTACTACGTCTACGACCAGAACGGCGACGGCAGCCCCGACATGGACCTCGACCGCGGCACCGCCGACTGCACCGGCGTCGCCGACGCCATCATCAACTTCCCATCGTTCGTAGGCGTCAACATGATGTTCAATGCCGAGCTGGACGGCTTCGGCTGGGGCGGGTACCGCACGCTGACCCTGGACGGCGTCAGGCGCACCTGGTACCTCACCTGGGAGCCTCCCTGGGGCTATGCCAATCTCGGCGTCCTGGCGCACGAGATGGGGCACGGTTTCGGTCTGCCGCACTCCTCCGGCATGTACGGGAAGACGTACGACAACCGCTGGGACGTGATGAGCGACAGTTGGGGCGACTGCTGGAACGGCAAGCTGCCGGGTTACGGCTGCCTGGGCCAGCACACGATTGCCTATCACAAGGACAGGCTGGGCTGGATCGGCGCCCGCCGCTTCGTGGTGCCCCTGGCCTCGCAGAGCACCCTCACCCTGGAACAGTTGGCGCAGCCGCAGACGAGCAACTACCTGATGGCGCAGGTTCCTATCCTCGGCTCGACCAGGCGCTTCTACACCGTCGAAGTGCGGCGTAAGGTAGGTTATGACAACACGCTGCCCGGCCAGGCGGTCATCATCCACCAGGTGGACCTGGACCGGCAGCGACCGGCCCAGGTGGTCGACGGCGACAACAACGGGAACACCGGCGATAGTGGGGCGCAGTGGCTGCCCGGCGAGACCTTCACGGACCCCGCCGCCAACATCAGCATCCGCGTCGACAGCCAGACCGCCACCGGGTTCGTGGTCACGATCCGCAACGGCAGCCCGCCCTCCCCGACTCCGACCGCAACTCCGACGCGCAGGCCGGCGACGGGCACGCCCACGCCGACCGCTACACGCGCCGCCACAGGCGCCGCTACGGCGACACGCACGCCCACTGCCACGCGCACCCCGACACGGACACCGACGCGAACGCCGACCCGGGGCCCGTCGCCGACGGCCACGCCCACCTTTGGCGCCCTACCTCTCCGGTTGTTCCTTCCCCTCTGGTTGTGGGCCGAAACGCCGACGCCTACCCCTTCGCCCACGGTCAAGCCCCAAGCTACGTCCACGCCCACACGGACCCCGACCACCGCCGCCCTGCCGGCTATCCGCAATGGCGACTTCGAGGCCGGTCGGGACGGCTCCTGGTCCGAGAGCTCGGCGCAGGGCTACCCGCTTATTCTCAACAAGAATCTTCCCGGTCCACCCCACTCCGGCTCCTGGCTCGCCTGGCTCGGCGGCGACGACGACGAGGTGAGCAAGCTTGGCCAAAGCGTCTCGCTCCCGGCGACACCCGCCCTCTATCTGCACTTCTGGTATGTGGTGGGCAGCGAGGAGGGCGACTGCAGCGTCGATCACGCCTGGCTTCGCGCCGGCGCCGATACCGTCTGGTCGCAGGAGCTGTGTGCTGACCGCAATACCGGCGGCTGGGTCGAGGAGACGATCAACCTAGCTGCCTATGCAGGCCAGACGCTCCTGCTCTCCTTCGTGGCCACGACCGACAGCTCCGCCAACAGCAACTTCCTGGTGGATGATGTCAGCCTGAGCCGAACCGGCTACCAAAGCCCGCCTCAGCGCTCTTCCCCCGCCAACGACGATCCGGCCCCGATGAAACCGCCGCTGCGGCCCTAGGGCTTGTAGAATGGGCGGCGCACCTCGGCGGTGCGTCGCCATTGTCATGACCCTGACCATGCCGGTGCTTTCCCCCGTCCGCTGCGGCGTCTGGCTGCTGCTGGCGCTCGCGTTGACTGGGAACGGGCTCCTGGTCCTGAGGCTGCTGCGGCTGATGCCCGCCGCCGGCTGCCAAGGCCGTGGCCGAGCTTCTGGCGGTCACGCACTGTGGCGCTGCCGGTCGTCCTCTTCCTCTTGGGACTGGCCGGCATGGCCAAGCGGTGGCGCCGGCTCAACCCGGCCTGGAGGCGTCGAGCCGTGGGCTTCCTTTTCTGTCTCTGGGTCACGTCCGCCACGCGCCTGGCCGGTACATCGCTCAGGGTCCTGGGCGAGGACTGCAAACCCGTGGCTGCGCTGCCTCGCCTGGTCTGTGCCGTTCCCGGGCGCGGGGATTTGCGCCGTCGGGCCACATGGAGGGGCGTTTCTGGCCGCACCCGGCCAGATAGGCCATACGGCATAGGCAATTCGAGCCAGTCGGCAGATGACTCAGGCGTCTGCCACCCCCTATACTTGTGAAGTGCTGGCGCCGGCATCGCTGTTGCCGGACCCAGGCGGCAGGACCGCCTACGGGGGCGCGCTACCTTACCTGCCGCAGGCGCCGATCGTGTAGAATGCTCCAAACTGGTTCCGTACCGATGCACTCAAAGTAGGAAGTGAAGCTCTATGAAACACTGGAAACGGATGGTTGCCTTGGGACTGGCAATCATCGCCACCCTCGCCATCGTCCTTGTTCCGGCGATGGCAGCGCCTTCGCCGAGCGTGTCGCAGAGCCAGTCCCTGGCCGCTGCAGGCACACCCACCCCAGCCGCCGCGCCAGCCGACGATTGGGCGAGTGTCAAGAAGGCAGGCCGGATCATGGTCGGTACCTCGGCCGACTATCCGCCGTTCGAGTTCTATTCGAGCAACTACCAGCTCGACGGCTTTGACATTGCCTTGATGAAGGAGCTCGGCAAGCGCATGGGCGTCGGCGTCGTCTTCGTCGACAATGCCTTCGATGGCCTGAATGATGCCCTGCGCCTGGGCCGCATCGACGCCGCCATCGCCGCCATCTCGGTGACGCCTGACAGGCAGCAGATCGTGGACTTCTCCAACATCTACTATATGGGTGAAGACGCGGCGCTGGTAGGCAAGAACTATCAGGGCGACATCAACTCCGCCACCGACATGATCAACCATACGGTGGGCGTCCAGCGCGGCACGACCTACCAGAGCTGGGCGCAGACAAACCTGGTGGATGAAGGTCTGATCACCCAGACCGACCTGGTCACCTACCAGGATGTCAACGCCATGGTGCGCGATCTCGCCAGCGGCAAGCTTGACGTGGCGCTCATGGGCCTCCTGCCGGCGCAGCAGTTCGCCTCCAACCCCGACGTTCGCATCGGCGGCCAGAACTACAACAAGCAGAAGTTCGCCATCGCCGCCCGCACCGGCTCGACGTTGATCGACCACCTCAACCAGGCGCTACTGGAGGTGCAGGAGGACGGCTCCTATGCCAAGCTGGCAAAGCAGTACCTGAACGCTAAGGCCTCGGACATTCAGCCAGGCAAGGATGACCAGGTGCCCGAGCCCACGCCCGCGCCGCAGGCGACCCCCACCCCGGTCCCCTGCCTGTACAGCATGGCCTACGTCGCCGATCTGAACTACGACGACAAGAACATGACCGCCCCGCCCGTTATGAAGCCGGGCCAGAAGTTCGACAAGAAATGGCGCGTCCGCAATTCCGGCACCTGCGCCTGGGAGCCCAACTTCTACCTGGGCTACGTGCGCGGTAACCGCCCCGAGGCCGCCATGGGCGCCACACCCGTGTTCGTCGGCAAGGCGGTGCAGCCTGGCGAGACTGTTGACCTCACCGCCCACCTGACTGCCCCCACCACCTACGGCACGTACCAGGCCTTCTGGCAGATGCACGACACCACCAACCGCGCCTTCGGCGAGGTGATTTGGGTCGGCATTCAGGTCCCCAACCCCAACCCGCCGCCCCCGCCGCCGCCCCCGCCGGTCGGCGTGAACCCGAACCTGCGCGCCGATGCTACCTGGATCAACGCCGGCCAGTGCACGACCGTCCGCTGGGACGTGGACAACGTCAAGGCCGTCTACTTCATTGATGGCAGCAACACGCAGCCGGTCGGCGGCCATGATTCCCGCGTCGTTTGCCCGACCACAACCACCACGTACACCCTGCGCGTGATCGACAGCGCCAACAACACCCTCAACTTCCCGATCACGATCAACGTCAATGGGGCGCCGCCGCCTGCTCAGATCAACTTCTGGGTGGACAATGGCACGATCAACTCCGGCCAGTGCACCACCCTGCGCTGGGACGTCAAGAACGTGAAGGCAGTCTACCTGAACGATCAGGGGGTTGCCGGACAGGGTTCTCAGCAGGTCTGCCCCACCAGTACCACTACCTACACGCTGCGCGTGGTCAAACAGGACGACAGCCAGGAGACGCGCCAGGTGACGGTGAACGTCAACAACGCCCCACCCCCCGGCCCCTTCATCAACTCATTCACGACCAACCGGAATGAGATCAACGCCGGCGAGTGCGTTGACCTGCGCTGGCAAACCACCAATGTCAAGAACGTCAACTTGATGCGCGGCGGCACCCAGCTCAACGTGAATGGCCCGGCCAACGGCAGCCAGCCCGACTGCCCGCCCGGTCCCGGCCTATACGAGTACCGCCTCATTGCCTACGGCAACGGCGAAACCTCGCAGACGCTGACCGTGACGGTGATGGGACAACCGATGCCGCGGTAGCCAGGCGCCGGTGGCAACCTGGCGATTCCACAGTTCGTATCGACAGACAGCCGCCCGAGGGGACTCGGGCGGCTGTTCTTTTGGGCGACCTTTTCCGGCCGTCGCCTGACAATTCAGGTTATGTACAGACGCGAGCGCTTTCGATGCCGTCTGCTCTATAATGGCATGGACAATCTGTCTTCATCTCTCTTGGTGCCCTCATGAACCCGACGCAAGACCCGCCCACAGGCGAGCCGCAGAATCCCTTGCCTGAACTCACGTTTACCGATCTTCCTGCCTCCCTCCGCGAGGCCGCGGGCCGCGCCGGCTGGACGGACCTTATGCCCGTCCAGGCCCGCGCTCTGCCCTACCTGCTGGCCGGCCGCGACATGATGATCCAGGCGCGCACCGGCAGCGGCAAGACCGGCGCTTTCCTTTTGCCGATGCTGGAGAGGCTGGATCCGGCGCAGCCGCACTGCCAGGCGCTGATCCTGGTTCCGACACGCGAGCTGGCGCGGCAGGTCTGGCAGGAGGCAGAGACACTGTGCGCCCCCGCTGGTCTGCGCACTGTGGCCGTCTACGGCGGCGTCGGCTACGGCCCCCAGATCGACGCTTTGCGCCAGGGCGCTCATATCGTGGTGGGCACGCCCGGCCGCGTCCTCGACCACCTGCTCCGGCGGTCGCTCAACCTGGCGAACCTGCGCATGCTGGTGTTCGATGAGGCCGACCGGATGCTCTCGATGGGCTTCTATCCGGACATGGTCAATGTGCAGCGCTACCTGCCCGACCGCCGCGTGCACACGAGCATGTTCTCGGCGACCTTCCCGGCCTACGTGATGCGCACCGCGGCCGAGTTCATTCGCAGCCCCGAGCTGCTGACCCTCAGCAGCGACCACGTCCACGTCACCGACACCGAGCACATCTACTACATCGTGCCCGGCATGGACAAAGACCGCAGCCTCGTTCGCATCATCGAAATCGAGAACCCTGCCGCCGCCCTGATCTTCTGCAACACGAAAGCCCGCGTCCACTACATTTCCGTCGTCCTGCAGCGCTTCGGCTACGACGCCGACGAGATCAGCGCCGACCTTTCCCAGGGCGAGCGCGAGCGCGTCCTGGAACGCGTGCGCAGTGGGACCCTGCGCTTCCTGGTGGCGACCGATGTCGCCGCCCGCGGGCTGGACATACGCGACCTGCCCTACGTGATCCAATACGAGCCGCCGGAGGACATTGAAGCCTATATCCACCGCGCCGGGCGCACCGGCAGGGCCGGCGCCAGCGGCATCGCCATCACCCTGGTCAACCGCCTGGAACGCCCCCAGCTCGACCGCATCGCCAAACATTACGGCATCGACATGCAGGAGCGCCCGCTGCCGGCCGACGCCGATGTCGAGGCCATCGTGGCCGAGCGCGTGACCGCCCTGCTCGAAGCCCGGCTGCGCGAGCGCGACAACCTGCAGACGGAGCGCAGCCGGCGCTTCGTGCCGCTTGCCCGCAGCCTGGCGGAGACCGAAGAGGAATCGGCCATCATCGCCATGCTGCTCGACGACTACTATCAACAGATGCTGCACGCGCCGGCGCCGCAGCCGGGTGAGCCCGCAGCGGCGCAGCCCGCCCGCGAGAAGTCCGGTGGGCGCCACCGGGGCAGAAGGCGCGGCCGGTCCAGCTAGAGGGAGGAGTCCATGCCCGCGACACCGCACATCGAGAAGCACTTCACCGGCAGCGAAACGATCCGTGACATTGTCATCGGCATGTCGGACGGCCTCACCGTCCCCTTTGCGCTTGCGGCCGGGCTGTCGGGAGCCGTCGCTTCCAGCCACATCGTGGTCACGGCGGGCCTGGCCGAGATGGCCGCGGGCTCCATTGCCATGGGCTTGGGCGGCTACCTGGCGGCCCGCAGCGACGCCGAACACTATGCCAGCGAGCTGGCTCGTGAGGAACGTGAGGTCAAAGAAGTCCCCGAGATCGAGACCGATGAGGTGGTCAAGATCTTCGAGGAATTCGGGATCACGCCTGAAGAGAGCAAAGGGGCGGTAGAGGCGCTGCGCAGGCAGCCCGAGAAGTGGATCCACTTCATGATGAGCCTGGAGCTCGGCCTCGAACGACCCGATCCCAAGCGCGCCATGACGAGCGCCCTCACCATTGGCGGTTCCTACATCGCCGGCGGCGCCATCCCCCTGGCACCGTATGTCTTCATCCCCGACGCCCAGACAGCGCTGTTGGTGTCCGTGGTCGTCACCCTGGTAGCGCTCCTGGTCTTCGGCGCTTTCAAGGGCAAGTTCACCGGCGCGCCGCCGCTGCGCAGCGGTCTGCAGACCCTGGTCATCGGCGGGCTGGCCGCGGGCGCAGCTTTCCTAATCGCCCGGCTGATTTCCTGACCGGCGCCGCAGCCGCCAGAACCACACCACGCTCAGGACCAGGGTCGCCAGGCTGATCACAGCGCCCACCACAAAGCTGGTGGGCAGATAGCTCAACTCGATCGTGCTGTCTTGCGGCGTGACCTTGACGGCCATCAAGCCCTCGAGCGGCTCGACGCGACGCGCGGCGGCGCCGCTGACGCGCCAGCCGGTGTGGTAGTTCTGGTTCACCACCACGTAGCCGTCGCCTGCCGCCTTGATGTCGATCACCAGCCGGTTTGGAGACCAGAGCCGGTACGCGACCGTGCCTCCCGTCCCCCGCAGAAAGACCTCGCCCTGGTAGCGATCAGAGCCGAGGGGGATGGCTTTCCGCGGCACGAAAAGCGCTTCATAGGCATGCACCGTGCCCTGGTTGGCAAGCAGCGACGGGTAGAGCGCACTCCACGAGTTGTACATGTCGCGCCGGTAGGCCTCGGCAGGGTCCGTCACCTTGTCGGCAGGCTCGGCAAAGGGACCGTCCTTGTTGTAGCGCGGCAGCTCCCAGAGCTGGTGGAAGGCGTCCCTGGGCGGAGCGGCCTGGGGCGGAATCTGGAACGCTTCGGCCAGGGGCGCTGAGCTGACCACGATCAGGTCCACCACGACCAGGGCCACCAGACCGATCTCGACGGCGCGCAGCAGTCGCCGCCGGGGGGTGGCGCGCGTCAGATAGCCGAGCAAGGCCTGGAACCCGAGCGCGACCAGGAGCGCCACGGCGAGCAGGAACACGAAGCGGAAGCGCTGCGCCACGCGCAGGGCGCTGAACAGGGGCAGATGGCGCAGCGCCTGCCACAAGCTGAGCGGGACGCGGTTGCCGAAGCTGAGCCAGACAAAGACGGCGAGGGTGAGAATCCAGACCCGAAACCGCCGGAAAGACGCCGCCACGCCGATCAGGAACAGGACGAACGGGATGACGCCGATGTACATGCCGTTCTCGTCCAGGGCATAGCTGATCCCGGTCAGGAAGCCCGGCTTCTCCATTGGCATCGACAGCACCGCCGTCAGCGTTTGGTCGCGGCCGAGCAGGCTGTAGGCCAGAGAACTGAGGCTGTAGCCCGAGTAATCGGACTCGGGGCGGGGAAACTGCCGGATTAGCTCGAACGAAGGCAGGAACTTGATGGCGCCCAGCCCAAACATGACCAGGAGCATGACACCCACGACCGTGACCGTCTGCCGCAGCCCCGTCTCCCGCAGCAGCACCGCGAAGACGCAGAACACGGCGATGAAGGTGAGCGTGTTGATGAGCGGAAACAGCCCGCCGCCGAAGTACATCAGTGCAGCCACAGCCCCCGCCACCCAGGCGTAGCGCAGGTCGGCAAACGCCTTCAGGAAGAAAAGCATGAGCCAGGGAACAAAGGCGATCGTGGCGAACGTCGTCATGCCCACGGCCAGGCTCAGCGAGTACATGCTGCTGAGCATGAATACAGCCGCCGCCAGGATCGCAGCGCTGGCGCCTATCCGGTAGTGGCGAGCGACCAGGTAGGCGCCCATCATCCCGATCACCAGGTGCAGCCAGATCTCGATCTTCAGCCCCCACACAGGTCCCAGGCCCAGCACCAGCAGCCAGACCGGCGACAGGAAGGTCGACTGCGGGTTGGCGAACAAGGGCATGCCGCCCGTATAGAACGGGTTCCAAAGCGGAAACTGCCCGTAGTCCAGCGCGACGCTCCTGGGCGCCGCCTGATAGAACATGTGCTGGTCCCAGTCCTGGATGCCCCACATGCTGAAGTTGGCAAGGACGGGCAGGCAGAAGACAAAGGCTATGGCGCAGAACAGCGTCAGCACCAGGAGCACTTCACGAAGGGGAAGATCTCCCGCATGCGAGCCTTCACTGGCTTCAGAGGGTGGAGTCGGCATAGTCAATGGCTGCGTTCTCGTTCCGACTAATGGGCTGGCCGCGAGTGTAGCAAAGCGCCCCACGCTTTGCCAAAGGAGTGCAGCCTGCCAGGTTGAGGATCCTGAAACATCGGGCCGGATGAGAGTGACATGAATAGTTAAGGAATCTGCACTAAATTCATGAAAACTCCCTTGAAAGATGATCGAGATCATAGTATAGGCTGTTGCGTTGTGCTATCACTCTGGTCTGGCGCCTTTGCGCGAATCCTCACAAGTCTGCGAGTGTCCCGATGTCCTATCCACCTCCGCGCCTCATCTTCTGGGAATCCACCGCTGGCTGCAACCTGGCCTGCATCCACTGCCGCCGCATCACCGTCGCCGACCAACTGCTCCCGCAGGACCTGAGCACGGCCGAAGCCTTTCGCCTGATCGACCAGGTGGCGGCCTTTGCCCGGCCCATCTTCGTCCTGTCGGGCGGCGAGCCGCTGTTCCGGCCCGACATCTTCGACATCGCCCGCCACGCCGCGGATGCTGGGCTGATCGTCGCCCTGGCCACCAACGGCACCCTGATCGATGCCAGCGTGGCGCGGCGCATCAAGGAGAGCGGCGTGCGGCGGGTCAGCATCAGCTTCGACGGCGCCGACGCCGCCACGCACGACATCTTTCGCGGCCACGGCGCCTTCGATCTGTCGATCGCCGGAATGGGACACCTGCGCAGCGTGGGCGTGCCGTACCAGATCAACACGACCGTCGCCCGCCACAACGTCCACCAGATGCCCGAGACCCTGGCTCTGGCCAAGGACCTGGGAGCGGAAGCCCTGCATTTGTTCTTGCTGGTACCGGTTGGCTGCGGCGTCGAGATCGCAGACGACCAGCAGATCACGCCCGTGGAATACGAGAGCGTCTTGAACTGGATGTACGACGCCGAGATGGCGGGCGGCATCGAGCTGAAGGCCACCTGCGCCCCGCACTATTTCCGCATCGTCCGCCAGCGCCAGGCCGAGGAACGCCGGCTGGGCATCGTGCGCTCCCTTCCCGACAGCCACCAGCGCCAGGAGCAGGCAGGCGGCCATCCCGGCGGCAACGGCGGTCACCCCGGCGGTCATCCCGGCGGGCGCCACCCGATGAACGCCATGACCAAAGGCTGCCTGGCGGGCACCGGCGTGTGCTTTGTGAGCCACCGGGGCGAGGTGTTCCCCTGCGGCTACCTGCCGGTCGAGGCAGGCAGCGTCCGCCGGCAGCCGTTCCAGGAGATATGGGAAGAGTCGCAGCTCTTCGCCGAACTGCGCGACCCTGACCTGCTGGGCGGCAAGTGCGGGATCTGCGAGTTCAAGAAGGTCTGTGGGGGCTGCCGGGCGCGGGCGTACGGCATGACCCAGGAGTACCTGGGAGAAGAGCCCTTCTGCACCTACGAGCCGCTGCCGATGCGACAAACGGTGGCGCTCTCATGAGCCAGCCCGCCGGCGAAGGACTCGATATCCGCGAAAAGAGCCAGACGGCCGATGGCCAGACTCACTATCTGGACCGGAGGCTCTTCATGCAGCTCCTCGCTTTCGGCGGCAGCCAGGACACCTCACAACTGGTCCAGGCCTTGGCCGAAGCGGCTTGGCCGGGCGTGCTGTACGAGGACGCCAACGACCCCCAGGGCGTCGCCCTCCTGACCTTTAGCGAGGACCCCGCCTTCTTTCTGACGGACCTGCGCTCCTTCCTGCGGCGCCCGCCTTTCCGCGATCTGGCGCCAAAGCCGGACTACACCATGTTGGGGCGAACCTACGCCCTCGGCCATGAACCGGACCTGGAGGAGGCGCTGTGCGCGCGACCGCGCCGCAAGGTGTGCGACCCTGACATGCCCTGGGCCGTTTGGTATCCCCTGCGTCGCACCGGGGCCTTTGAACAGCTCCCTGTCCAGGAGCAGCGGGTCATCCTGGCCGAACACGGCGGCATCGGCCACGCCTACGGACGCGCCGGCTACGGCACCGACATCCGCCTGGCATGCTACGGTCTGGACAGGAACGACAATGACTTTGTGGTAGGGCTGATTGGACCCGACCTCTATCCGCTTTCATCCATCGTGCAGCGCATGCGCAAGACCAAACAGACTTCCCAGTACATCGAACGGATGGGGCCCTTCCTGGTAGGCCGGGCTGCCTGGCAGCACCACCCCGCTTCCTTAGGAGGCCGGCCATGAAGAAAGCGGTCCTCCTCCTGGCCTACGGCGGGCCCGACTCGCTGGACGACATCCCGGCCTACCTGCAGGACATCCGTGGGGGACGTCCGACGCCGCCGGCGCTGTTGGACGAGATCACCCATCGCTACCAGCTCATCGGCGGGTGCTCGCCCCTGCTGGCTATCACGCGCAGCGCCGCCGCGAAGCTGCATGGCGTCGTCGGGCTGCCGGTCTACGTCGGCATGCGCCACTGGCGCCCCACGATTCGTGAGACCGTGGCTGCCATGCTGGCGGACGGCGTGCAGCATGCCGTCGTGATCTGCATGGCTCCGCACTACAGCACGATGAGCATCGGCGCCTATCGCACCCGCCTCGACGAAGCCATCGCCGTCGCCGGCGGCGAACTTGCCGTCACCTTCGTCGAGAGCTGGTACAGACAGCACGACTATCTCGACGGCATCGCCGCCAACGTGCGCGAGACGGTGCTCCGGTTCGATCCTGTTGAGCGGCGCAGCGTGCTGACAGTATTCACCGCGCACAGTCTGCCTGAAGCCATTGTCGAACGCGGCGATCCCTATCCGGTGCAGCTCCGGGAGACGGCGGCGATGCTGGCGGAACGGCTGGACATTCCACCCGATCGGTGGACGTTTAGCTTCCAGAGCGCCGCGCAAACCGGCGTTCCGTGGCTGGGGCCGCAGATCGAGGCCCTTGTGCCCGAGCTCGCCCAACGCGGCGAGCGCTCTCTCCTGGTGGCTCCCATCGGCTTCATCGCCGACCATGTCGAGGTCCTCTACGACCTTGACATCGGCGTGCAGGCCATCGCCCGCGCGCATGGGGTGCACATCGAGCGCACGCCCATGCTCAACGACAGCCCAGCGCTGGTGGCGGCCCTGGCCGAACTTGTCCGCACTCACCTTCCGCAGTGACCACGAGGATCGCCCACGGTGCCCATCATTCTCGTCGGACTCAACCACCATACCGCGCCCGTTGCGCTGCGCGAGCAGCTCTCTCTGTCAGGCTGCGGCCTCGACATGGCCCTCCAGGGCCTCGGTCCTCACCACTCCACCCTTTACGATCCTGAAGACGACGGCATCCCGACGACGCTGCACGAAAGCGTCATCCTCGCGACCTGCAACCGGCTGGAGGTCTATGCCACCACGGCCAGTGCGGCAGCCGGGTTCAACGCCATCGAAGCGTTCCTGGCTGGGCTTCAGGGCCTGAGCGTCGACGCCCTCCACCCTCACCTCTACTTCCTGGAGGAGACTGCCGCCGTCGAACACCTCATGCGGGTGGCGGCGGGCATCGACTCCATGATCCTGGGCGAGCCGCAGATCCTGGGCCAGGTGTCCGACGCCTTTTCCAGGGCGCAGGGTGCAGGCGCCGCCGGTCTGGTGCTTTCCCAGCTCTTTGGACGGGCCGTGCATGCCGGCAAGCGCGCCCGCAGTGAGACGGCCATCAGCCGCCACACCACCTCAATGAGCCATGCCGCTGCACGCCTCGCCGCCAGCGCGTTCGGCACTCTCCAGCAGGCCAGCGTCTTGATCATCGGCGCCGGCGAAATGGCCGACCTTGCCGCTGTGGCGCTTGTCGAGGAAGGAGCGCAGCACCTGACCTGCATCAACCGCACCTACGACCGCGCTGAGTGGTTGGCGCAGCGCCATCACGGCCGCGCCCTGCCGTGGAGCGAGCTGCCCCAGGCCCTGGCCGCGGCTGATGTCATCGTCGCCGCCACCGGCGCCCCCCACACGGTCATCTATGCCACCGATGTGGCCCAGGTTCTGCCCCGGCGGCAAGGTAAGCCCCTGGTCATCGTGGACATTGCCCTGCCCCGCGATGTCGAGCCGGAGACCAGCCTGCTGCCCGGCGTTATGCGCTACGACATGGACCACTTGCAGGGGGCCGTGGACGCCAACCTGGCGCAGCGGCAGGCCGCCGTTCCCCAGGTCGAAGCCATCGTGCGCCAGGAGGCCGGGGAGTTTCTCTGCTGGCTCGCCGGCCGCCAAGTGGTGCCGGTGTTGGTCAACCTGCGCCACAAGGTCGAAGCCATGGCCCACGCCGAGCTGGCATCGGCCCTGCGAACGCTTGACCACGCCGACCCTCGCACCGAGCAGGCCATGGCGCTTCTGGCGCACCGCATTGTGCGCAAGATGCTCCATGAGCCCACCGTGAGGCTCAAGGCCGAGGCCGCCCACGGCAACGGCATCGTCTACGCCGACGCCCTGGCTGAGCTCTTTGCGCTCGACGGCGAAATGCCGGTGATGCCCGGCACAAACGCAAGCGTCTACGACCATGGTTGAGCGCCGCTCCCTCCGCATCGGCACCCGCGGTTCGGCGCTCGCCCGCTGGCAGACGGATTTCGTCGCCGGTCTTCTTGCCGCCGCATGGCCGGGTCTGGCATGTGAAATCGTGGTGTTCCAAACGCACGGGGACCGCGTCCTGGACACGCCGCTGCCGCTGATCGGCGGCAAGGGCGTCTTTACCGCCGAGTTGGAGGCCGCATTGCAGAGCGGCGCCATCGACCTGGCAATCCACAGCTTCAAGGACCTGCCCACCGAGCTGCCGGCGGGCCTGGTGGTGGGAGCGGTGCCCGCGCGGGCGGAGGCGGCCGATGTGGTGATCAGCCGCGCAGGTTACACCCTGGCGACGCTGCCGCCTGGCGCAGTCGTCGGCACCAGCAGCAGCCGCCGCGCTGCTCAGCTCAAGTACCACCGCCCGGACCTGCAGATCATGGACGTGCGCGGCAACGTCGACACCCGTGTCCGCAAGGCGCTGGCCGCCGACGGTCCTTACGATGCCATGCTCCTGGCCCAGGCCGGGCTGGAACGACTGGGACATGCCCACGTGATCACCCAGGTGCTGCCGGCGACGGTCATGCTGCCTGCCCCCGCCCAGGGCGCCCTGGCGGTGCAGTGCCGGAGCGACGGCGACATCCTGGCCTTGCTCGCGCCGCTGGAGCATACCCCCACCCGCCGGGCGGTGGATGCCGAGCGCGCTTTTCTGGCCGGCGCCGGCGGCGGCTGCGCCCTGCCCATTGCCGCCTTCGCCACAGTCACAGACGAGGTGCTGCACCTGCAGGGACGTGTGACGGCCCCGGACGGCAGCCGCCAGATCGATGTCGCCGCCAGCGGTCCCTCGGCCGATCCCCACACACTTGGGGCCCGGTTGGCAGCAGAGGCCCTCGCCGCGGGCGCGGGCGACCTGCTCGCCCGGCAGAGCAGCGAGGAAGGATGAAGCCGATGCCGGAGAGCTCCCGCGGCCTGCCGGGCAAACGCATTGTCGTGACCCGCGCCGCCGCCCAGGCAGACGAGCTTGACGACCTGCTGCAGGCGCGGGGGGCGACGCCGCTGGCCTACCCCTGTATCGCCATTGCCCCGCCCGAGGACACCACCCTGCTTGATACTGCCATCCTTGAGCTGGCCGCGGGCGCCTTTGCCTGGCTGGTGCTCACCAGCCGCAACACCGTGACGGTGCTGGCTGAGCGTTTGCGCCACCTGCGGCTGAGCCCACAGGCGCTGCGGCCGCGCGCCGTGGCCGCCGTGGGTTCAGCAACCGCCGCGGCGGCCGTGCTGGAATTGGGTCTGGCGGTCGACCTGACGCCCTCAGAATTTGTCGCCGAGGCTTTGGCCGCGGCCCTGCTGGCGCGGATGGATCCTGGCGACCGTGTGCTGCTCTGCCAGGCCGACATCGCCCGGCCCGATCTGGCCCAAACCCTCAAGGCGGCAGGGACGGCGGTGACGTCCGTGGTCGCCTACCGCACCGTGCCGGGCACCGGCGGCATCGATCTGCCGGCTCACCTGGCAGCGCGCCGCATCGATGCCATCACCTTCACCAGCTCTTCCACCGTGCGCAACCTCTTGGCGAGGCTGGAGGCCGAGGGCGGCGACCGCGCAGCACTCCAGGACATCTGCCTGGCATGCCTGGGTCCCGTCACGGCCGCCACGGCTCGCCAGCTTGGCCTGACCGTGGATGTCATGCCCGCCACGCACACGATTCCGGCGCTGGTGGACGCTCTCGACGCCTATTTCGCTCCTTGAGACCCCAGACCCCGATGCTCCCTATCCCAACCTACCGGCCGCGCCGTCTGCGCCTGACTGCCGGCATCCAGCGCATGGTGCGCGAAACCACCCTGACACCGGCGGACTTCATCTACCCGCTTTTTGTCCGTCATGGCCGCGACGAGCGCCGGCCCATCGCCTCCATGCCCGGCGTGCACCAGTTCACCGTCGACCACCTGGCTGCCGAAGCACGGGAGATTGCCGGCCTTGGCATCCCGGCCGTCATCCTCTTTGGCATTCCCGCGGCCAAGGATTCCCTGGGCAGCGACAACTACGACCCCAGCGGCATCGTGCCCCAGGCCATCAAAGCGATCAAGGATGCCGCGCCCGGGCTGCTCGTCGTTTCGGACCTGTGCTTCTGTGAGTACACCGATCACGGTCACTGCGGCATCGTCAACATGCCCGGCCACAACCACTACACGCCCTCCCTCCCCCAGGGCTACCTTCTTAACGACCCGACGCTGGAGCTGCTCGGTCGCGCCGCCGTCGTCCATGCCGAGGCCGGGGCCGACATCATTGCCCCTTCCGGGATGATCGACGGCATGGTGGCGGCCATCCGCGCCGCTCTCGACGGCGCTCATCTCGAGCACGTCCCCATCATGAGCTATGCCGTCAAGTACGCCAGCGGCTTCTATGGTCCCTTCCGCGACGCCGCCGAAAGCCCGCCGCAGTTTGGGGACCGCAGCCAGTACCAGATGGACCCGGCCAACCGGAGGGAGGCGCTGCGCGAGGCCGGCCTCGATGTGGCCGAGGGCGCCGACATCCTCATGGTCAAGCCCGCCCTCCCTTACCTGGACATCCTGAGCGCCGTGGCCGCCACCTTCCACCTGCCCGCGGCTGCCTACCAGGTCAGCGGGGAGTACGCCATGCTCCACGCCGCCGCGGCCAACGGCTGGCTGGACCTGCGCCGCTGTGCTCTGGAAAGCCTCACCGCCATCAAGCGGGCCGGCGCTGACATGATCGTGACCTACTTTGCCAAGGATGCCGCCCGTTGGCTCGAGGAGGGCCGCTAGCCCATGCCTGCGAACACGAGCCGGTTCCTGGCGGCCTGCAATCGGCAGCCCGTCGACGCCACCCCCATCTGGCTGATGCGGCAGGCGGGGCGCTACATGGTCGAATACCGCACCCTCCGCCAGCGTTACAGCATCCTCGAGATGATCAAGACGCCAGAGCTCGCCTGCGAAGTGACTATGCAGCCGATCCGCGCCTTCGACCTCGACGCCGCCATCATCTTCTCCGACATCCTGCCCCCCCTCGAAGGCATGGGGCTGAAGCTCGATTTCGTCAAGGGGGAGGGGCCTGTGCTCGGCAACCCGGTGCGCACGGCCGCCGATATCCGGGCGCTGGCCGTCACGCCGCCTGAGGAAAGCCTCTGGTTCACGCTGGAAGCCATCAAGCTGGTGCGCAAGGAGCTGGACGCCCGCAGCCTGCCGCTGATCGGTTTCAGCGGCGCCCCGTTCACCCTGGCCTCCTATGCCATCGAGGGCGGCGGCAGCCGCAATCACGTCCACGCCAAGGGTCTGATGATGGGCGAGCCTGCTTTGTGGGCAGAACTGATGGGCAAACTCAGCGAAGTGGTCGGACGCTACCTGCTGGCCCAGGCCCGTGCGGGCGCCCAGGTCCTGCAACTCTTCGACAGTTGGGTGGGGCAGCTCAGCCCCGACGACTATAGGCGCCTGGTCCTGCCCTACAGCCAGCGCGCCATCGCCATCGCCCGCCAGGCGGAAGTTCCCATCATCCATTTCGGCACCGACACCGCCGGCATGCTGCACCTCATCCGCGAGGCCGGGGGCGACGTGATCGGCGTAGACTGGCGCATCGACCTTGCCGATGCCTGGAACTTGTTGGGCGACGGTGTTGCCGTCCAGGGCAACCTGGACCCGGTCGCCCTGTTCGCCCCCTGGCCGGAGCTGAGGCAGCGGGCGCAGCAAGTGCTCGATGCCGCCCGCGCCGCCGGACGAACCGGCCACATCTTCAACCTGGGGCACGGCATCCTGCCGGAGACGCCGGTGGACAACGTCCGCCGCCTGGTGGATTTCGTGCACGACTACACGAGGCTGTCATGAATATCGCCAAGTCCGAAGCGCTCTTCGCCGCCGCCCAAGAGCTTATGCCCGGCGGCGTGAACAGCCCGGTGCGCGCCTTTCGCGGCGTGGGCGGCGTCCCCCGCTTCCTCGACCACGGGCAAGGCGCCCAGATCTGGGATGCCGATGGCAATCGCTACATCGATTATGTCCTGTCGTGGGGCCCCCTGATCCTGGGACACGCCCATCCGCAGGTGGTCGCCGCCATCCAGGGGGCCGCCGCGCGCGGCGCCAGCTTCGGCGCTCCGACCGCAGTCGAGGTCGAGATGGCGCAGGCCATCATCGACCTGGTGCCGTCGATCGATATGGTCCGCTTTGTCAACAGCGGCACGGAGGCCACGATGAGCGCCCTGCGCCTGGCGCGGGCGTTTACCGGCCGCGACAAGGTCATCAAGTTCAGCGGCTGCTACCACGGCCACGCCGACATGTTCCTTGTTCACGCCGGCAGCGGCGTCGCCACCCTGGGGCTGCCCGACTCACCCGGCGTCACCGCCGCCACTGCCGCCGACACGCTGACCGCGGCCTACAACGACCTCGACGAGGTGCGGGCGCTGTTCGCCGCCCACCCCAACCAGGTTGCCGCCGTCATCGTCGAGCCCATCGCCGCCAACATGGGCTTTGTCCTGCCCAAGCCCGGCTTTCTGCACGGCCTGCAGGAGCTTTGTTGGAACGAAGGCGCGCTCTTCATCATGGACGAGGTCATGACAGGCTTCCGCGCCGACCTGGGCGGCGCCCAGGTCCTCTGGGGTCTGGAGCCGGACATCACCTGCCTGGGCAAGGTGATCGGCGGCGGGCTGCCCGTGGGCGCCTACGCCGGCAAGCGCGCCATCATGCAGATGGTGGCGCCGGCCGGGCCCGTGTACCAGGCCGGCACGCTCTCGGGCAATCCCCTGGCGATGACGGCCGGCCTGACCACGTTGCGCCTGCTGGCCCAGCCCGGCGTCTTCGAGGCCGCCAGCGCCGCGGCAGCCCGGTTGGTGCAGGGCATCGAAGCGCTCGCCCATGATCACAACATCCTGATCCAGGCCGGGGTGGTGGGAACGATGTTTGGATTCTACTTTCTCAAGGAGGGCGCAAGAGTGATCGACGACTATGCCAGCGCCCGCCAGGCCGCCGACGCCGCCCGCTACAGCCGCTTCTTCCATGCCATGCTCGAACAGGGCGTCTACTTCGCGCCCAGCCAGTTCGAGGCGGCCTTCGCCAGCACCGCCCACACCCCGGACGTCATCGACGCCACCCTGGACGCCGTGCAGCATGTCTTCAGCAGGCTGTCATGAACACCCAGGAGTCACCCAACACCTCCGCCCCTGTGGCCATCGTCGGCGGCGGCATCGCCGGGCTCAGTGCAGCCTGGTACCTGCAGAAGCAGGGCATCGCCTACACCCTGCTGGAGGAATCGCCGCGTTGGGGCGGGCACGTGCTGACCGAGCGCGTCTCGACGCCCGCAGGGGATTTCGTGGTCGAGGCCGGTCCCGATTCCTTCATCACCCAGAAACCCTGGGGTGTGCAGCTTGCCCGCGAGCTGGGCCTGCAGGACAGGCTGTTGGGCACCAACGACCAGGCCCGCAAGGTCTATGTTCTCAACAAGGGACGCCCCACGCCCATGCCCGACGGCGTCCTCCTGATCGTGCCCACCCGTCTCCTGCCCTTTGCCCTGTCTCCCCTGATCTCGCCCCTGGGCAAGCTGCGCATGGGCCTCGACCTGGTCCTGCCCGCCCGGCGCGATGGCCAGGATGAAACGCTGGCGGACTTCGTGCGGCGGCGGCTGGGCAGCGAGGCGCTGGACAAGATCGCCGAGCCCCTGCTGTCGGGCATCTACAACTCCGAAGCGGAACGGCAGAGCCTGCTCGCTACATTTCCCCGCTTCCGCGAGCTGGAAGAGAAGTACGGCAGCCTGACGCGGGGCATGCTGGCCTCGCGGCGGCCCTCGAAGCCTGCGGCCAACGGCTCGGCCACAGGCGCCGCGCCCGGCCACAAATCCATGTCGGCGTTCATGTCGCTGGCCACGGGCACCGCCGAGCTGACCGACGCCCTGGCGGCGCAGCTCACCGGCGACCTGCGCGCCGGCGTTCGCATCACCCGCCTGGAGGCTGCGGCGGAGGGCGGTTACCGTCTCTCCACGGCCAGTGGCGAGGCCATCCCTGCGGCCGCGGTCATCCTGGCCGTGCCCGCCTTTGTCGCCCGAGAGCTGGTGGCCGAAGTGGCGCCGGCCGTGGCCGAGCAGTTGGCAGGCATCCGCTATGTCAGCACCGGCACCATCTCCCTCGCCTACCGTTTGGATGACATCCGCCGCCCCCTGGCAGGCTTCGGCCTGGTGGTGCCGCGCAGCGAACGCCGCCCCATCAACGCCATCACCTGGAGCTCGCTCAAGTTCGACCAGCGAGCGCCGGCGGGCCATGCCCTGCTGCGGGTCTTCTTCGGCGGCTCCCGCAGCCCGCAGTCCATGGACCTCGCCGACGATGCCCTGCTGGCAGCGGTCCAGGGCCAACTGCGTGAGCTGATGGGCATCGAGGCGTCCCCGCTCTTCCACCGCATCTACCGCTGGCGGTTGTCGAATGCCCAGTACGACGTCGGCCATTTGGATCGGGTGGCCGCGCTGGAGGCGGCGCTGCCGCCGGGCCTCTATCTGACCGGCAGCGCCTACCGCGGGGTCGGGCTTCCCGACTGCATCAAGCAGAGCCAGGACACGGCGGCTCGCGTTGCCCTTGCGCTCTAGGCAAATACTTGGCTTGGCAATGGAAGCTTCCGTGCTGATCCTGCACTGCCTTTGTGTTACGTTTGCTCTGTTATTCAATGATTAGCTGGAACCGCCGGTAGCAGGTCTGGCTGCGAGACCCGCCATGCTGCCGGCGGCGATTGGGTCCAACCTCCCATACCGCAACGTGGCCAACAAGCGGGCTCGTGCCTGCACCGCTGATGGTTGGCGAGCAGAGCCAGGCGTCTATGGCACGCTCGAACATTGGCCGCGCGTCTTCCCGCGCTCCGGCTGGCGCAAGCCGCCGCAGTATTCACCCAAGGAGTCTCAAACGTGGTCTATCTCAACGTACGACAGCAGGTTGCCGATTTTGACAGGTGGCGCGCTGGCTTCGACGCCAACGATGCCAACCGCCGCCTGGCCGGGGCCACGGGCGTCCACCACATCTACCGGGACGTCGACAATCCCAACACCGTTTCGATCATGATGGAATGGGATACCGCCGACAACGCGCGCCGCTTCGCCCATGATCCGGCGCTGGAAGAGGTGTCCAGGAGAGCGGGCGTCCTGGGCGCGCCCGAGAGGGTCGTACTGGAGCACGCATAGTGCCTTGGGCCGTCGCCAACGTCGAGGCGGCGCCGCAAATCAAGTCCCGTCGGCTGCCTGATGCCGGCCTGCTCCGGCCATGAGTGCCAGACAGGAACAACCTTTTGGAGCGCGTCCAGTAACCAGGCGTGCCTCTCACCCAACTATGGAGCCAGGATATGTTCGCCAGTATTCGACAGTACAACCTGAAGCCGGGCGCGGGCGCCGAAGTCTCCCGGCGGGTCCAGGCCGAATTCCTACCCATCATCAGCAGCCACAAGGGTTTCCTTGACTACTATGTCGTGCTCGAGAGTCACGACATCGGTGTCACGGTCAGCGTGTTTGAGACTCAGGCCGAAGCGGAGGAATCGGTCAAGCTCGCTGCCGATTGGGTCAAACTCAGCCTGGCCAATCTGGTGATGGGTCCACCCACCGTCACCGAAGGCGAGGTGACGGTGCACAAGACAAAGAGGTAGAAACAGAAGTCCGACTTCTTTCAGAAGTCGGACTTCTCACATCTTTGCCGGGAGATGGGACCGTATGGCCAAAGAAGTAATACACACTGACAAGGCGCCTCGCTCGCTGGCTGCTTACAGCCAGGCTGTGAAGGCCGGTGGTTTTGTCTTCGTCGCCGGCATGGGACCCTTCGATCCTGTCACCGACGAGCTCGTCGGATCGACGATTCAGGAGCAAACGGCCCAGTGTCTGCGCAACATCGAGGCTGCTCTCCATGCCGCGGGCAGTTCCCTTGACAAGGTGGTCAGCGCCACCTTCATCCTGGGGAACGCCGCCGACTTTGCGGGCATGAACGAGGAGTGGGGCAGGTGGTTCACCAAAGACCCACCCGCCCGTCAGGGCGCCAAGCTCCCCATCCAGCCCAAAGGCATGAAGATCTCGATCGCCGTGATCGCCGAGGCCTGAAAGCAGACCCTAAAGGTTTTCAAGACCTTTTGGGGTCTGCTTCCCTCGTGCGCCGGCGCCCCCCAGGAGATGTCTCTACCCCTCTCCTGGGGGCGTTTCTGTTTGGGAACCCTCGTCATCCGCGACCTGGCGCCGAAACTCCTCCCAAGGCACTCCGCCGATCGTGTGCACCAAAGAAGTTCGACTTCTGCGAGAAGTCGAACTTCTCCTGTTGTCGCACAAGGTAATTTGTGCCACAAAATGAGATTTGGATGAACCGCGCGCCCGTGGTAACGTTGGCGCCACGTCGTAGGTTCCGACCGTCGCCCTGGATGAAGTAGCCGTCGTCCCTGGGTTTATGACGATAGCTGTATAGGGAAGGGTTGGCCGCAGCTTGTAAGCTGTTTCACATTCCGGCACCAAAGGGTCGCGAGTGCTGTGTGTCCGCGTCCCTCCGCACTGTTCTCCATATTGCACATTGCTAGTGCCTCGTTAAGTTTCTTTTTGCTCTTTTAGAATTGGATAGAGACGCTTAAGCTTGATGCGGGCATCGGCGGCGGTGAACTGCCACACGACCCTGGCGCAGGCATGATTGCGGCGAGCTTGCCAAGCGGCGACTTCGCTGATCAGGGTGTCCTTGTCTGGAATGCGCTGGTCCAGGCACTGAGCCGCAAGCACCGAGAGGTCACACTCGGCGATGTTGAGCCAACTGCCGTGCTCGGGTGTGTAGTGCCATTCGAAGCGGGCTGCTAAGCGATGGGCTTGCCCCGGCGCAAAGGTTTCGTAGAGTGCCCCTGGGCCGTGGGTGTTGAGATTGTCGACGACAAGGACAATAACGTCGGCATCAGGATAGTCCTCGTCAGCCAGCCGACGCAGTTCTTCAGCAAAGTCGCGCTTGGTACGCTGGTCTGTGACGCGGACGCGGCGACGACCTTGTAAGGGTTCAATCGTGAGGAAGAGATTGGCCACGCCATGTCGCTCGTACTCGTAATCCTCCCGGATAGGCTTGCCAGGCTGGAGCGGTAGGCGACCACGGGGGGTGTCATGGAGCTCTTTGCTGGCCTCGTCCAGGCAAATGACGGGGCGTTTGGCATCGTAGGGCCGCTGATAGACATCCAGCACGTCTTCCATCTTGGCCACATAGGTCCCAGAAGGCTTGCTGATGCACCAGGACTTTACCCGCCAAGGCTTGAGTGCGTTTTTTTCAACCGCTCGCGGACGGTGACATGGCTGATGTAGTCCACGTAACCCAATTCGATCATACGCTCGGCCAACAGACGCAGCGTCCAGCGTCCAGCACCGTCGGGCGCATCGCTGCACGCCAGCATCGTCAACTTGGCATCAACCTCGCCCGTGAACTTGGGCGGTGGGCCTGGCCAGCCTTTGTCGTACAAGGCTGGTCGCAGCCCACCGTTCAGAAAACGTCGGCGGACGTTGATGACCGTGCTCTTGCTGCATACGGCGGCATCGGCGACTTCCTGGTCCGTGCGCTTCTGGCCTTTACTGCGATCGCTCAGAAGCAGGATACGCGCTCTGGTGTGGGTGCGGGCCGGAGCGTCGCCGGTGCGAATCAACTGCTCAAGTTCTCTTCGCTGTTCTGATGTGAGTTCAATGGACGTATGCTTACCCATGCCGCACAGCTTAGCGGCTTCATTTGAATATGCAAAATACGGCCTAACGAGGCACTAGATGGAAGTACACTGGGTGGTGAAGAGGACGGGCTGCGCCTCGAGTCAGGTGGAAATATCATCAGGGGCTTGCAGATAGTCGATTTCCCCGGGGACGGCATCGTGATCATAGAGGCACGGGACAATGTGATTGGCGGTTCAACCTCGGCTGCCCGCAATGTGATAGGCGGTAACGGTGGGAATGGTGTAAGCATCGCCGGCGCTGGTGCGGAGAACAATGTGCTCAGAGGCAACTACATCGGTGTCGATGCCAGCGGTACAATGACAATTCCAAATCGTTACAATGGGGTGAGTATTTCCTCTGCCGCATCCTCCAACACGGTGGGCGGAACAACGATCGGGGAGCGCAACGTCATCAGCGGCAACCAAAATGGAGTCTGGGTTGAAGGCACGGGTACATCCAATAACGCGGTTGTCGGGAACTATATCGGCACGGACCTCAATGGTTCGGTAGTACTGGGAAACACTTTCAACGGGGTGGGAATTTGGTCTGGGGCAAGCTCGAACCGTATCGGTGGGAGTATGTCCGGTGAAGGCAACCTTATCAGCGGCAACGGTGCAGATGGTATCCAGATTAACGGAATCGGCTCAATGGGCAATACCGTAAGCGGAAACTACATCGGTACGGATGTCAGCGGTGCACAGCCGCTGGGGAATGCCGCCGATGGTGTGCGGATGGAGCAGGGTGCCTCCGGTAATTTGATTGGGGGCAAAGTTCCTGGCGCTAGAAATGTTGTGAGCGGCAACAACTTCAGCGGTGTGTCGATGGGTCCAGGGACCAATGCAAACGTCGTGATTGGGAACTTCATTGGGACAGATCCGAGTGGGATGCGGGCTATCGGCAATGGTCAAACTCAATGTGGGCCAGGTGTCGCCCTCTATGTCGGTGCTTTCAGCAACCGGATTGGTGGCAGCACTGCCGCCGACCGGAACGTTGTCAGCGGCAACAACTGCGGTGGCATAGCGATCGGCGGCTCAAGTTCACACGACAACGTTGTCGCCGGGAACTACATCGGTACGGATGCGACTGGCACCGGATCCTTGGGCAATTCCCTTTCCGGAATCTTCATCTACGGCGGCACGAGCGATAACCGCATTGGGGGGAGCGCGTCAGGGGAGAGGAACGTCATCAGCGGCAACGGAACTGGAGTCTGGCTGCAGGACACCGGCACAACCGGGAACGCGGTTGTCGGCAACTACATCGGCACGGACCGGAACGGCTCTGCGGCCCTGAAGAACAACTGGGATGGTGTCAACCTCTCGTCCGGAGCAAGTTCAAACCAGATTGGTGGAAGCTTGCCTGGCGAAGGCAACGTCATCAGCGGCAACAATGCTCAAGGCATCGCCATCTATGGGTCGGACACCACGGACAACACGATCTCTGGCAACTACATCGGGTTGAACGCCGCCGGCACGGCCGCGCTTGGAAACGGCGCAAACGGAATTTATGAAGGCAACGCCGCCGGCAACACCATCGGCGGTCTGCTGCCTGGGGAGAGAAACGTCATTAGCGCCAATGGCGGGGCCGGTGTGGCGCTGTCGGGAGTCGAGACAACAGGCAACCATGTCAGCGGCAACTACTTCGGGACGGATGCCAACGGCACAGCGCCTGTGGGGGGCCAGCTCTTCGCGGCCGTCATTTGGAGCGATGCCAGCCAGAACCACATCGGACCGGGAAACGTCGTCGCCTACGCGGCTGAGAACGGCATTCTCGTTTATGGGCCGAATACCGCGGGCAACACCATCACACAGAACAGCATCTACAGCAATGCTGCGCCTGGAATTGACGACCGGAACGGCGGCAATACTGGGCTGCCGGCGCCCGCCATCACCCAGTTGACCGGCGACGACACCGTGGCCGGCGCCGCCTGCAGCGGCTGTGCGATCGAGGTCTTCTCTGACGACGCGGATGAAGGTCAGGTCTATGAGGGCGCGACCGTTGCCGACAGTTCCGGTCACTTCAGTTTCACCAAACCCGGTGGCTTCGTGCGCCAAAACGTGACGGCGACGGCGACGGATGCCGATGGCAATACGTCACCGTTTTCGGCAAGCGTTCCCTTGGCCCCGCTGTCCGTTTCGATGGTTGTTCCCAACCTGGGACGCAGCGATATTCCGAACGAGATCAACCTCTACGGTTCGCACTTCGCCTCGGGCGTCACCGCCTCGCTGGCCAGCGAACCGCCGGTCTCCCTTCCGGTGCGGTTCATTGACTCCACCCATGTGCTGGCCATCGTCCCCTCCGGTGTTCTTCCCGGGCGCTATGATCTGACGGTGATAAATCCCCTTGGCGGCAATGCTGCGCTGGCAGACGCCTATGAGGTCTATGGGACCGCGGGCGACGACCTGGTCGCTTATCCCTACGAGGTCTGGACCGATCCGGTCACGCTGCGCGCCCACACTCCCGCTGGGATCGCGCTCGTGGTCCACCGCCAGGGCGGGTCGAGCGCGCTGGCCAACGTCATGGTGCGTTTTTGTCGTGGCGCTCCCGACCAGGGAGGCGAGATGATCGGTGAGGCCACCATCCCCATCTTGTCACCCAATTCGTCGGTGGCTACGCCCGAGGTGGTCTGGACTCCACCCGAGACAGGGGCCGTTGACCTGTACGCGGTGGTTGACCCGGACGGCGTCATCCCGGAGACGACGAAGGTAAACAACATCATCAGCCGCAGGGTCACGGTGCTGGCAGCGGCAGCTGATGCGATCCCGCCGCACGTGAACAGCTTCAGCATCAACCATGGGGCTCAACTCGCCGACCGGCCCGGTGTGGTTCTCGACGCCCCCGCAGCGGATAATGCCGGTGGCAGCGGCATGGCTTCGCTGCTCTATGTGGAGTTCGAATACAGCCAGGCGGCAGGGCAGTGGTATCCCGTACAGACTTCCGGGTGGGTGCCCTACACAGTGGCCAAGAGCAGCTATCCCTGGAAGTTGTTGCCCGTTGCGGGCATGAAGTATGTACAGGCTTGGGCGGCCGACAGAGCAGGCAACATATCGCTCGCGCCGCGTCAAACCTACATCAACAGCGTACCGTCGACCGATCATGTGGACAAGGGGCAGATGCGGGTCTTCCGCTATGAGCTGTCCGCCGGCCAGGCCATGACCGTCACGCTGGCGCCCAGCGCGGGCGACCCCGACCTCTACGTGTGGCCGCCCGACTTCCCAACCCGGCCGGCGTGGGTGAGCGACCAGGCAAGCGGCGCGGACGAGGTCAGCTTCAGCGCCCCGGTGGCGGGAACCTATCAGATCGAGGTGGTTGGCTATACTGCGGCCGACTACAGCATCGTCTTTGCCACGGGAGCGACGGGCAGTGAGGGTTATGCTCGCCTGGCCGGCGCAGACACCAGCAAGCCCGTGCGTCCGGCGCCTGCTCTGCCTCTCGATAGTGAGCCGAGTGCGCAGATCGCACTTCCGCCCCCCCGTCTTCCTCAAGAGCGGATCCATCTGCCTCTCCTTCTGCACTCGTAGTTCTGCGCAGCGCCTGAAGGAGGTCTGCGCAGAGCGAGTGCCTTTGCGTCGCCCTTCTGTGTCCGGAACCTGCGACGGCGCAGAGGCAGGGCGCCCGCTTCTTCTTGCCTCTCACCTGCCGTAGAATGGTGCCCATGGATGCCTTCACGCAGCAGCTTCGGGAGTGGCAGCTCTTCTATGCCACGGTCGCCACGGCCGCGGCCACTCTGACCGGCCTGCTGTTCGTTTCACTCTCGCTGGAGCGGGGGCGCGGCCGCGGTGGCATGACCGGCGCCTCGCTCCGCATGGCGCAGCGCAGCTTCGGCGACTTCCTCTATGTCATCATGCTGGCGCTGGTCTTCCTGGTGCCCCACAAGGCCCCGGTCGGACTGGCAGTTGCCCTCTTCGTCCTCGGCGCCGCCAGGGGCCTGGGCCTCGTGCGTCAGGCTCGCCGTCGTTTCCCCGGCCGCGAGCCGCATCCCGGACGGTTCGACCGTGTGCGCGAGGACGCGCTGCCCGGCCTGGCGTGTCTCGGCCTGCTGGTGGTGGCGCTGGAAGTCCTGCGGGGGGACTTCGTGGCCATCTACGGGCTTGTCCTGGTGGTGGCGGCCTTGCTCACCACGGCGAGTTGGAATGCCTGGCTGCTCCTGGTCGAGGCGCCATCCCCTGGCGCAGGCGGTGGCTAGCAGGGCGGCGTGCCCATCCACTTGTCCAGGCAGTTGTGGACGATGTTCATCTGCCGGTGCACAGAATGAGAGACGCCGAGTCCTTATCATACTTCGGGGGGGAACGCTGGCGACAAGAGAGGACGGCTTGCCAGGGCTTCTCAAAAGTCAGGGGGGGAGGAGGATAAGGTCCAAAGCACGTTGCGGATAGGCGGCAAACTCGCGGATTTTGGCGGCGGCATTGGTGGCGCCGGTCAAGTCGATGAGGAATAGGACAAGGCTGTTGATGAGGGCAAGGAGGAGCGGTGTCTGACCACGGCAAACCTGGCAGGCGTCTTCGCCGAGGGTGACA
>JAKOVD010000097.1 GCA_029782215.1 Chloroflexota bacterium | reverse complement strand
AGTGCTGGAACACCATGCCGACCCGCGAGCGCAGCCTGGGAAGGTCGGTGCCGCGTGCCGACACCGAGATTCCGTCGACCACGATGTCGCCCTTCTGGAAGGGCTCGAGCGCGTTGACGCACTTGATCAGCGTGGACTTGCCCGAGCCCGAAGGCCCGCAGACCACCACCACTTCGCCCTTTTCGACGTGGGTCGTGCAGTCGGTGAGCACCTGGAACTTGTCATACCACTTGCTGACGGCGCGGATGTCGATCATCGGCATGTCGATTCGCCTCGCAGGCTCAACGGATGATGGCGATGCGCCGGTTCAGCGCCTTCACGGCCAGGGACAGCGCGTAGCTCAGCACGAAATACACCACTGCCACCAGCGTGTACATCTCCACGAGGCGGCTGTCGCGCTGGGCGATCTTGACGGCGGCGCCCACGAGGTCGGTGACGTTGAGCAACGCCACCAGCGAGACGTCCTGGAACAGCACGATGGTCTGCGTGAGCAGCACGGGAAGCATGTTGCGCAGCGCCTGCGGCAGGATGATCAGGCGCATCGCCTGCGCGTAGTTCAGGCCGATGGCGTACGCTGCGCCGAGCTGGCCCTTGGGGATGCTCTGGATGCCCGCGCGGACGATCTCGCAGAAGTACGCGCCCTCGAACAGGATGAAGGTGACGTAGGCGGAACGGTCGGGGCCGATCTTGGGCGGATAGGCGGCGCCGGTGATCGACTGCAGTATCACCGGCACGAGGAAGTAGAACCAGAAGATGACCAGCAGCAGCGGCACCGAGCGCATCAGGTTCACGTAGGCGGCGGCTGCCCACGCCAGCGGCGCGATGCCGGACAGGCGCGCCAGCGCCAGCAGGATGCCCCACAGCGTGCCGCCGATGGCGGCGACCACGGTGAGCTGGACCGTATACGACAGGCCCTTCATCAGGAAGGGCAGCGAGGCCGAGATCGATGCCCAGTCGAACCCTTCCATGGCCTAGCGTTTGCCTCCGAGATAACCGGGCACGGCCGTGGCGCGCTCGAGCCAGGCGAAGACCCGGTTGATGGCGAACGCCACCAGCACGTACAGCACGGTGGCGGCGCCGAAGGCGGCGAAATAGCGGAAGGTCATCTCGCCCATCTCGCGCGTGCGGAAGAAGAGCTCGGCCAGGCCGATCGAGTAGGCCACCGCCGAGTTCTTCACCAGGTTCATCGACTCGGACGTGAGCGGCGGAATGATGATGCGAAACGCCATCGGCAGCAGCACGTAGCGATACGTCTGCGCCTCGGTCAGGCCCATCGCGTAACCGGCCATGCGCTGGCCGCGCGGCAGCGACAGGATGCCGGACTTGACCTGCTCGGCGATG
>JAKOVD010000093.1 GCA_029782215.1 Chloroflexota bacterium | reverse complement strand
CTCGTCGGCGGTGCCCACCGTCAGGCGCAGGCACTGGGCCAGCAGAGGATGCATTTTAGAAACGTTTTTGACCAGCACCCCGCGTGCCCTCATGCCCTCGAAGGTCTTGGCGGCATCGGGCACGCGCAGCAGGATCATGTTGGCCTGGCTGGGATAGGCGTGCACGCCGGGCAGCCTGGCCAGCGCTTCGAAAAGCAGAGCGCGCTGCGCACGGATGTCCTGGGCCTGCGCGGCAAAAACATCTGAATGACCAAGCGCGAACAGGGCGCATTCGGCGTTCAGCACGCTCACGTTGTAGGGCGGGCGCACCTTGTCCAGCTCGGCCACCAGCGTGGCTTCGCCCAGCAGGTAGCCGATGCGCACGCCCGCCAGGCCGAACTTGCTGAGCGTGCGCAGGAGCAGCACGTGGCGGTGCGCATCGGGCGCGGCGCGCACGTTGTCGATCCAGCTGCGCGCGGCAAAGGGCTGGTAGGCCTCGTCCATCACCACCAGGCCGCCGGCCGCGCCCTGGGCGGCGACGATGCGCGCGATGGCGCCCTCGTCCCACAGCGTGCCGGTGGGGTTGTTGGGGTAGGCCAGGTAAACGATGGCCGGGCGGTGCTGCGCGATGGCCGCCAGCATGGCCGCTTCATCCAGCTCGAAGTCGGCGGTGAGCGGCACGCCGTGAAAGGCCAGGCCCTGCAGCTGCGCGCTCATGGCGTACATGACGAAGCCGGGCAGCGGCGCCAGGATGCTGGCGCCCGGCACATCGTAGGCCATGGCCAGCAGGCTGATCAGCTCGTCGGAGCCGTTGCCCAGCATGATCGACCAGCCGGCGGGCGGCTGCGCGTGGCCCAGCAGCGCCGTGCGCAGCGCGTCGATGCGCTCGCCCGGGTAGCGGTTGATGGCCACCTGGCCCAGGCGCACGCCCAGCTCGGCCTGCAGCGCGGGCGGCAGGCGGTGCGGGTTTTCCATCGCGTCCAGCTTGACCAGGCCGCGCGAGTCCTGCACCGCGTAGGCGTGCATGCCCTGCACGTCGCGGCGGATGCAGGTCAGGGGGTTGGTGGGCAGGGGGGGCACTTCAGGCTTCATCGGGGAACAACTCGGCGGGTGGCATCAGAAACGGGTTGACGATCCGCAGCGCATCGAGCTGCTGCTGGTGTTGCAGGTCTTCGGTCAGCAGCACGCCGGCGCCACTGTGCATGGCGGCGGCGGCCACCAGCGCGTCCCAGTAATTCAGGCCAAAGCGCGCCTCCACGCCCCAGGCCGTCTCCACGGTCTGGTGATCGATCTGCCAGGGCTGCCACAGCTGATAGCGGCGCACCCGCGCCCGCGCATCGCCCTGCGCCAGCGGACGCTTGATCTTGCGCGTGGTCACCACGTAAAACTCGTTCAGGACCTGCGTGGAAAGCCGTCCGCAGCGGCGCGCCCACAGCGCGTCCAGCCAGGCCACGGCCTGCCGCTGGCGCACCGGCTCGGCGGCATCGTCGGCATAGACCAGCACGTTGGTGTCAACGAAAACGGTCGGTGCGCCCGGCATACATCTCTTCGCGCGAGGGGTAGGGCGCGCCCTCGGAGTTCAGGCCACCCAGCCCCACCTCGGCCTTCCACGCCCGATAGGCCCGCTCGTAGGCATCGTCGCGGCGCATCTTCTCGGCCAGCAGCTCGCCCACCATGCGCGACACACTGCTGCCGCGCTTGGCCGCCTCCACCCGCGCCCATTCGAGCACGCTGTCCTCGACGGTGATGGTGACGTTCTTCATGCCACCCAGTCTACACGAATTTCGTGTTGCACGAAATTCGTGTTTTTAAATGGTGATCTGACCCCGATTATTGATTATTGACCCCGATTATTTTTGCTGCGCCGTGCGCGCCAGGCCTTCCAGCGCCGCCAGGTCGAGCTGGCCCAGGGCGGCGCGCACGCCGTCGATCGGCACGCCGGTGCCCTCCACGCTCACCACCAGGCTGTTCTTGAGGATGGTCTTGGCCTCGGCCTGGCTGCCGTCCTTGTGATATTCCTCCATCAGGGTGCGCCCGCCCGACTGCCAGGTTTTCTCGACGCGGCCCTCGCTTTCCTTCTCGCCCTGCACCAGGCCGGCCATCTGCGCCAGGCCCGACAGGCCGCCCATGTCGATGATCTCCACCCGCAGGTGCTTGCCCGCGCTGCCGTATTCGGCCCGCGCCTGGCCCATGGCCACGCCCATGGCCTGGTTGTTCTGCACCTCCAGCGCGGTGCGCGGCAGGCCGCCCAGCTGCTCGGGCAGCGCGGCCTTGAGCGCCGCCACCCCGACGCTGCCCTGCGCGCCGCCCAGCGCGCCCATGGCCGCCGCCGCGGCCTGCCCGGCAGCCGCGGCCGCGGCGGCGGGCTTGCCGCCTTGTTGCGCCTGCTCCATCTGGCGCGTGGCCTCCTGCATCTTCTTGCCGGCGGCCTCGAGCGCCGCCGTATCGATGGACACCTTGCCCTGCGGCGTGGTGATGGACACCCCCGCGCCGCCGGCCCCCACCATGCCATGGTGCGGCCGGAACAGCGCGCTGACGGCGCCGATCACCAGCCCCATCACGATGCCGGCCACGATCACCACCGCGGTGTAGGCCAGCGACTTTTCAGGCGGGTTCTTCATCAGCACCGGCAGCCCGGTGTAGATCAGGTAGACCGAATACAGCGCCGCCAGCAGCCCCAGGATGGACAGCATGGGCAGCAGGCTGAACACGCCGCCCACCAGCGCCGCCGTGCTGGCGTACACCGTCAGCTTGAGCGCCTGGATGGCGCTGCGCGTGCCTCCGAAAGTGGGCGCCAGCGCGTCGACGATGAGCGCCAGCACGAACACCCCCACCAGGCTCAGCACGTACGACACCACCAGGTTGCCCAGCCCCATCAGCAGCGGCACCCGCACCGTGAAGCCGAAGCCGCCGATGCCGATCAGCGACAGGCCGATGAAGCCGCACACCGCCGGAATGGCCGCCAGCCACACCAGGTAGCCGCGGTACAACTCGGCCGTGCTGGTGGACTCGGCCTCGATGACAGGCCAGGTGCGCCGAGGGTCGAGCAGGATGCCCTTGACGCGATCGACGAGAGACATGACAGACCTCCTTCTCTGGAAATCAACCCACGCTACCCGATTCCGGCGTACTGTCAAGCCCCGCGCCGCGGGCCGGGATCATCGGAATTTGACCTCGTCGATTTTCCCTGGGCCATCGGCATCGGCCCCATTCCCATCCGGTTGATTTTTGACAAGGGTGGGCATCCATTTCCCCCGAACAATCGACATAGGCACGAACACATATGCCCAGATGGGAGGGCCTCATGCCATACTTTTTTTACAAAAACTCAACCCAACCATCAACGCGAGGAGTGGAACCATGAAAGTACGTCAGGCCATTTGGATTGGACTGTTGATCGGGGCCAGCGCCCTTCTCGGTGCCTGCGGGGGCAGCGACGACCCGGCGCCCACCGGACCATCGGCACCCCCGACGACGCCGACGACGCCCGTCACACCGACGCCACCGACTCCACCGACTGCGCCGGCACAGACGCAGGGCACCCTGGCCCAGCTGCCACCCGGCGTGACCCTGCGCGGCCAGCCCAGCACGTCCGGTCCGGCCCCGGACGATCCGAGCACCGACACCCTGGTGCCGATCTCCATCACGCTCGCCAACGACAGCGACGTGGAAAAGAAGGTCGTCATCCCCGCCTGCTTCATCTTCGTGGCGGCCAACGTCGAATATCAAAACGGCATCAACATCCTGGAGCGCTCGATTGTCTTGCCGGCGCACACCACCAAGACCGTGCTGCTGGGCACCTACTGCATCAACCTGGATCGGCATGCCCCAACGCCGGGCCTCGCCTACAACGGCAGCAAGGTCACCGACGTGCGTGACTTGCTGAAAATCTGCGAACTGGTCAACCGCAAGGGTTCGCTACTGGAGGCGCAGATGGCTGTGATCCAATTGATCATCTGGCACGTCACGGATGAAAACGGCCTGACCGCCGAGGACCTGGCCTGGCTGCAGGCCCTGTAAACCAGCAACACCCGGCGCGCCCGGCATGGCCGGGCAGTGCGTGGGACGCGTAGGGCTCAACCGGTCTTCAGGCGCAATTCAGCGGCCCGGGCATGCGCCTGCAGGCCCTCGCCATGGGCCAGCACGCTGGCGATGCGGCCGATGGCCTGCGCGCCGGCCTCGCTCACCTCGATCAGGCTGGTGCGCTTCTGGAAGTCGTACACCGACAGCGGCGACGAGAAGCGCGCCGTGCCGCTGGTGGGCAGCACGTGGTTGGGGCCGGCGCAATAGTCGCCCAGGCTTTCGCTGGTGTAGGCGCCCAAAAAGATGGCGCCGGCGTGGCGCAGCAGCGGCTCCCAGCGGTGGGGCGTGCGGCTGGCCACCTCCAGGTGCTCGGGCGCGATGCGGTTGGCCAGGGTGCAGGCCTCTTCCATGCTGCGCGTGTGGATGAGCGCGCCGCGGCCCGCCAGGCTGCTGGCGATGATCGGCGCGCGCGGCAGCGTGGGCAGCAGGCGGCTCATCGCCGCCTGCACCTGCTCGATGTAGGCGGCGTCGGGGCTGAGCAGGATGGCCTGCGCCAGCTCGTCGTGCTCGGCCTGGCTGAACAGGTCCATCGCCACCCACTCGGCG
>JAKOVD010000170.1 GCA_029782215.1 Chloroflexota bacterium | reverse complement strand
CAGTGTCAAGCCTGGATGCCGCGTCACCTCGTCACGCCGCCCCGCCGTGCCCCGCGCCACCGCCGGCGGCAGCTCGGGCGGCTGCCGCAGCAGCGCCGCCACGATGAGGGCGAGGGCCGCCACGCCGATGGCGCCGAGTCCGATGTATCTGATTGTCATGTTACGGCTTTCCATGATTGCTCTCCCGGCCCGGTCGGGCCTACAGTCCTGCCGCTTGCGCCATCAGCGACCAGCGCAGCGGGTCGTACTCTAGCAAGATCAGCCCAGTTGACGACCGCCCGGCCACGCGCCAGCCTGCCATCTTGAAGCAGTAGCCAGGATTGCTGCTCCGCACCTTGCGCGCGTTCACATACGTAAACAGCCGCTGGTGCGGCCAGCGCCTGAGCGCCAGCACCACCGCCTCGCGGATCAAGTCGCTGCTAAGCAACGGCGACTCGTTGCGAAATACCGCACACTCCACGCCGTGCTGCCCGTCGCGGCGATACATGGCTTTGCTCCACACGAACAGCGCCCGGCTATCGCTTGTCAGCAATATCATCTTCTCCCCGGGCCCCACCACCCCTGCAGAAAGCCAGTCCGCGCGCCCCTTTCTGTTCTTGGCGGCGCTGTAGTGCCGGCTGTACAGGTCAACCACGCGCGGATCGCACTGTGTCGTGGCATACCAGTGACCGAGTTCGGCAAACATCACGCCGCCTCCCCCGCGCCGTCGCTCGCCGTGCGCAGCTCCGCGACCCACGCGCGGAACTCCGGGTCGGCATCCACACCAGCCGCCCATGCCGCGAGGTCGCGCACCTTGACCATGCAGCCGATGGCGATGTGCTCGGCGGGTATCCACTGCCGCACCAGCCACGCGCACCGCTCGTAGTGCGGGCAGCCCTCGTCGCAGCCCCCCACATACGCCCCAAAGGGCATGTCCTGCCGCATCTGCAGCGGCAGGTTGTACTTGACGACAGTCCCTGTGGCCATTACAGTTCTACCTCCCGGCGAACCGCGTTCACGAACCGCGCGTGCTCGCCCTGGAACATCACCTTGACCATGCCTGTCGGGCCGTGCCGGTTCTTCCGCACCAGGATCTCCGTCACATTGCCGTTCGGTGTGTCCTCGTCGTAGTACGAGTCCCGGTACAGGAACATCGCCACGTCCGCATCCTGCTCCAGGCTGCCGCTCTCGCGCAGGTCGGACAGCAGCGGGCGCTTGTCGGACCGCTGCTCGACCGCACGGGAGAGCTGCGCCACCTCGACCATCGCCACGTTCAGGTCCCGCGCGATGACCTTGAGCTCGCGGCTGATGTAGGACAGCTCATTCACCCGGTTGTCGCTCTTGAACGTCGGCTCCCGCATGAGCTGCACATAGTCCAGCACCACCAGCCCGACCCCGTACTCGTGCACCGCCCGCTGGATTTTGGCCCGCACCAGCCGCACATTCAGCGACGCCTCGAAGTCCGACGCCAGCGGCAGGGCAGCCAGCTCGCCGA
>JAKOVD010000074.1 GCA_029782215.1 Chloroflexota bacterium | reverse complement strand
GGTCGGGCAGGGGCGGTGCGTGCCGGGATTACGACAGAGCCCGGCGGGGCGGGGAATCGGAGGACGCGGGCCTGCCCAGCGGCCTGCCCATCCGGGCAACTGGCCGGATTCAGGCAGGCTGAGGCAGATTGGGTCGCTACACCCGGGTGGTTCCACGAATCAGGACGGCGCTGCGGGGTGCTTTGAACTTCCTATCCGCGCCACCCGCAGCAAGCGCGGAAGGAATGCCGTCGCGATCGGCTCGAGTTCCACGTCGCGCCGCGCCGATGCCACCAGGAACCACACGGCCTGGCAGGCGGCGAGGAGGTGCCAGAAGTTCATGCCGACGCCGCGGCGCCGGGGCGCCAGCCCGGCCCGGCCAACAACAGGTGCGAGACACCGATGGAGCGCTCGCGGAAGCCGCCTTCGCAATAGGCGAGATAGAACTCCCACATCCGGATGAAGCGCTCGTCGAAGCCGCGTGCGCGTACCGCTGATACCTTCGCCAGGAAGCGCCTGCGCCAGGCTTCCAGGGTGAGCGCGTAGGAGCGGCCGAAATCCTCCTGCGCGATGAGAGTGAGGTCGCAGCTGCGCGTCTTGGCCGCGAGCATCGCGTTGAGCGATGGAATGAAGCAGCCCGGAAACACGTGGCGCTTGATGAAATCCACCGACTTCAATGCCTGTGCGTAGCGGTGGTCCTCGATGGTGATCGCCTGCAGCAGGGCCAGTCCATCGGGTTTCAGAAGGCGGCCGAGCTGGCGGAAATACGTGTCCAGGTACTCGGCGCCAATGGCCTCGATCATTTCAATGGACACCAGCTTGTCGTACCGGCCGTCGAGATCACGGTAGTCCTCGAGCAGCACATGCACGAGATCACCGAGGCCCGCGGCCGCCACACGCTCGCAGGCCAGTGCGTGCTGCTGCCGCGAGATCGTGGTGGTGGTGACGTGGCAGCCGTAGTGTCTTGCCGCGTGCAGCGCGAAGCCGCCCCAACCGGTGCCGATCTCCACCACGCGATCTCCCCGCTTGAGCTCGAGCTTGCGGCAGATGAGGTCGAGTTTGCGGGTGGAGGCGGCCTCCAGTGTGTCGTGCGGGCCGACCCAGTAGCCCGAGGAGTACATCAGGTCGTCCGACAGGAACAGTTCGAAGAAATCGTTGCCGAGATCGTAGTGCGCGGCGATGTTGCGCCGGCTGCCGTGGCGCGTGTTGCGCCGCAGGCCATAAGAGGCTCGCATGGCTAGGGCACCGAACCGGGCAAGTCCGCTCTCCAGGCCGTCGAGCAGGCTGCGATTTCGCAACAGCAGGCGGATCAGACCGACCAGATCATTGCACCGCCAATGGCCATCCATGTACGCCTCGCCGGCACCCACGCTGCCGTGGGCCGCCACGGCGAGATAGAAGGACGGGTCGAGCACGTCCACACGCACGTCAGGATCGGCCGGTGCTGCGCCCGGATTGCCGAACTCCAGCGTGCCTTGCCCGTCGCACAGGCTCAACCGGCCGTGATCGAAGCCGCGTAAGTTGGCCCGCAACCGTTCGCGCAGGAATCGGTCGAGGCCACCAGGCGGTATTGCGGCATGCGCATCGACTATGGCATTCATGGGACGACTCGCTGACTTTGCGGGTGATCGTGGAAGGGCGTACGTTTCAGCCACAAACGCAACGCGTGCCAGTAGATCGCGCCGACCACCTGCGCAGTCATCAGCGGATAGCGCCACAGCACGCGTGCCAGCGCCGCGCCGGTGAGTGGCCGGCGTTCGAGCGCGAGATGCGCGTCGAACTCGCGCTCGCCATTTCGCAGTATGTCCATGTGCACGTGCAGCTGATCCCCCGGAACGTTGAAGCGCCAGTCGTATTGCCGGTCCATTTCCATGAACGGCGACACATGGAAGGTCTTGCGGAAGTCCCATCGCATCGCGCGGCCGTGCGTCACGGCGGTCTCGCGCGGCAGCACGTAAGCATGACGTTCATTCCATGGCGTGTTGGTGATCTCGGCGACGATGCATTCCAGTGTGTGGCCATCGGCCGCGTAGCAGTAATAGAAGCTCACCGGATTGAAGATGACGCCGCCGTAGCGCAGATGCGTCAACAGGCGGATCGGACCTCCAGGGCGGCGTCTGGTGGCCTGCTCGACGCGCAGGCGCACCGCCTCGGCCAACGGAAGATCGATGGGGCCGAGGTAATCACCGCGGCGGAACTCGGCAAGATTGCGTCGACCGTTCGACCACAACCAGCGGTTCGCGAAGAGCGCGTCGACCTCGTCGAGGTCGAGGTAGAGTTGTGCCATGCGGTAGCTGAATGCATGCGGACGCGGGGTCATCCGTCGATGCCGCACGATCCCTTCGTACACCGCGCTGTGCAGTTCCGCGTTCATGCGGCCAATTCCCTGTTGTATGACGACGCGGCGATCGGGCCTGCATCCCAGCGCACGCCCAGCGCTGACGCCACTTCCACTGCACTGCGCACGCCGTCCTCGTGGAAACCCCAACCCCAGTAGGCGCCGGCGAACCACGTGCGATTGACGCCCTGGATCTCCACCTTGCGCAGCTGAGCGGCCACCGACGCGTGCGTGTACACGGGGTGGTGGTACTCCATGCGACGCAGTACCTTGGCCGGGTCGATCGCTTCGCTGCGATTGAGCGTGACCACCAGGGGCAGAGGCGAATCGATGCCCTGCAGCAGGTTCATGCAGTAGCTCACGGTGCATGGTGAGGCTGGAGCGCGCGGAACGAAGGCGTTCCACGCTGCCCATGCCTTGGGCAAGCGCGGCAACAACGTGGCATCCGTATGCAGCACCACGTCATTGGACTGGTAGGGGATTGCGCCGAGGATAGCGCGCTCGCTTTCGCTGGCATCGGCCAACAGTGCCAGTGCCTGATCGCTGTGGCAGGCCAGTACCACCTCATCGAAGCGTTCCACACCGTCATCACTTGCGACCGTCGCCCCGCGATCGTCGCGCCGAACCGCACGTACCGGGCTGTTCAGCCGTTCGTTAACCTGCCAGTAGCGACGCATCGCGCGAACGTACGTGGCCGAGCCGCCACGCACCACGCGCCATTCGGGTCTCTGCTCCGCCTGCAACATCTGGTGATTCGCCATGAACTGAACGAGGTGGCGCGCCGGAAACGACTGGATCTGCGTGGCCGGCGACGACCACAGCGCAGACGCCATCGGCACCAGGTGTTCGTCGCGGAATGCCGTACCGTAGCGGCGCTCGGCAAGCCAGTCGCCCAGGGTGGGGCCCGGGCCCGTGCTGGTGAGCAGGGCCGGTGCCTCGCGATAGAACCGGAACAAGTCGCGCACCAAGCCGATGAAGCGTGGCGACACCAGGTTGCGGCGCTGGCAGAACAAGGTATCCAGTGAGGCGGCGTTGTATTGCAGGCCGCTGGCCTCGCTGTGCACCGAGAAACTCATCTTCGTCGGCTGCGAGGCCACGCCCAGTTCGTCGAACAGCCGTGTCAGCAGTGGGTAATGCACCGGGTTGTGCACGATGAAACCGGTGTCCACCGCGTGGTAGCGGCCATCGAGCTCGATGTCGTGCGTGTGTGTGTGTCCGCCCAGGTAGTCGTTCGCCTCGTACAGCGTCACCTCATGCCGGCGCGACAGCAGCCAGGCCGAAGCAAGGCCCGCAATACCCGATCCGATCACGGCAATCCGCAAGGTTTTCGCTCCGTCTTGTCGAGCCCTGGTCGAGACATCGGTTCAAGGCCGTTCCCGGTCGGGTCGAGTGATGTAGTGGTGTCCTATACGGAAGCGACAGCCAAACGGATGCATATCCGTGCGATGAGTTCGCGATGACGCGAGCCCTCGCGCGGGATCGCTGCATCCGATCGGCCTGGATTTTCGTATGACAGCTGAAAACAGCCGCCACGCCCCGGATTTGCCCTAACATGATCGCCCCCCGGACATTCGGATGCCTGTCGCCGTTCGAGGCGGCGCGAGCCATGTCGAGTACCGAACCCGACGAGAGAAATGCAGGCTACTGGGCGGGCCAGATGGTGTTGTTGGCTCGCCAGCGCGATCGCGCGTGCTTCATGCGCATTTACGACCACTTCGCGCCGCGCGTCCGGCTTTACCTGAAGGGGCTCGGATCGCCCGAAGCCGTTGCGGAAGAGCTGGCCCAGGAAGCGCTCTTGCGGTTGTGGCAGCGCGCCGAACTCTATGACGCCGGACGCGGCGGCTTGTCGACCTGGCTGTTCCGGATCGCCCGGAACCTGCATATCGACCGGGTGCGCAGCGAGCCCCAGTGGGTGCCGGTGCAGGACGCGCTGGAGAGAATGGGCGATCCCGAGGAGGCCGGACCTTCACAGGCTGAAAGTCTTGCCGAATACGCCGACCTCAGGCACCGCATCGAAAAGCTGCCGGCCATGCAGGCCCGCTTGATCCGCATGTCGTATTTCGAAGCCAGATCCCACCAGCAAATCGCCGACGAGCTCGGCATGCCGCTGGGAACGGTGAAATCCACTCTGCGGCGCGCGTTCCTGCGTCTGCAACTCGGCGTACGGGGAGCCGCATGACTCCACAGCATCATCTCAATGAAGCAACCCTGGTCAGTCTTGCCGCCGGCGCCTTGTCGCCCGAGATGACGGCGGTGGCAGCGACCCATGTCGGGGCGTGCAAGCACTGCCGCGGGCTGCTGGCCGATGCCGAACGTATCGGCGGCCTTTTGCTGGGCCAGCAACAGACCACCGGGTTGGATACGGCGCGGCAGGCGCGCCTGCGCAGTGCGATGCTGGATCGCCTCGACGAGTCGCCGCCCGGCCCCGGCGCGGCAACCATCGAGGCACATCCATCTGCCGCGCGCTCCACCGACCCGGATTGCTTGCCGCAGCCGCTGCAAGCGTACTTCGGCCGTTCATGGAACGCCTTGCGCTGGCGCTGGGTCGCACCCGGCGTACACATGATCCGGACTGCGCAGCCCGGCCGGGATACGTTGCTGTTGCTCAGGATCGCGCCGGGCAAGAGCGTGCCCCTCCATGGTCATCGAGGCACCGAGCTGACCCAGATCCTTCGCGGCGCCTACGACGATGTGCTGGGCCGATTCGGCCCCGGTGACGCGGCCGATCTCGACAACGAAACGGAGCACCAGCCGATCACCGCACCGGGCGTGCCGTGCATCTGTGTCGCCGCCCTGGATGCACCGTTGCGCTTCCGGGGCTGGCTGGCAGGCAAGTTGCAGCCGCTGGTTGGCCTTTGAACACGCGCCGGCTCAGCGCCAGTCGTCCGTCTGCGATCAGTGTGTAAGACGCGTGCCCGGATGCCGCGCACCGAACTGCTGCCACAGCGATATCACGCCCACGGCACCCGCCAGACCGAGGGCAATCCACGCGGCGATGTTCGCGCCCGGCAACGTCGATGCCTGTTGCTTGGCAAACACTCCAACCAGGCCCCATACGGCCGCCAGCGCATACCAGGGATTGCCGCGCAGGCGCACCGTCATCGTGAGCAACAAGATGGCCGCCAGCGCAAACAGAACCAGCGTCCAGGGCAGCATGTTCACTGTCGAGAACAGCCGGAATGCCACGACCACCTGGGCCACGTTGAGCAGGACCGCCAGCGACACCCAGCCTGCATGCAGTGACAACGGCAGCCATTGCCACCAGCGGCTGCGCGAGTGGTGTGCCGTATGCGAAACCTGCCACGCCGCGAACAGCATGCATGCGAGGCTTGCCCAGATGATCGCCAGCGCCAGCCAGAACCACTGCAGCGAGAACACGATCATCCACGCCGAAGTCAACAGGAAGCCCATCGCCGTCCAGGGCCGGATGCGTCGCAGCCGCTCGTCGGGGGCGCGATCGAGCAGCTGCCACGTTCCATACATCACATCGAGCAGGAAGATCGGCCCCCAGATCGCGAACGCGTAGCCGGCGGCCACGATCAGCGTCGGGTAGCGGTCGGAGATGGCGCCATTGGTGGGTCCGAAGACCCCCGTGTTGGCCAGCCACGCGATCACCGGCATGGCCCAGGCGAAGAACGCGACGAGGACTTTCATCGGCAGGCCTCCCTGAACGTCTGGCTGCCTGCCCCGCTTTCGGGCCGGCGTTCCGGCACTTTTTTGATACCGGCAGCCTCGTAGCCCATGGTCTTGGCGCGATCCGGCATGGCTGGATAGTCCTCATCCGAAACCTGCGGCGTGCGCGACATGAACCAAATATAGTCGCGCGCGTCGCGGACGACCATCACCTGGTTGAAGTCCGCATTGAGACGGACTCGAGACAGGCAAGTTCCCACGTCGTACATACGGGCGCGGGGAGAGTCTGGATCTCGCGCCATAACCATGCGCCGTTGGCTCGCATCAGCGCGCCGGCAATTCCCGCCAAACGTCGAGGGCTGCTTCCCGCGTGGCGGCCAAGTCAACCATCGGCGCGGGATAGCCGCACGCAGCCAACGCCCGCGGGTCACGCCAGGGCTCGTGCAGCAACTTCGGCGGCAACGTGGAAAGCTCGGGTAGCCAGCGCTTGAGATAGCGCGCGTCGGGATCGAACTTTGCGGCCTGCGAGTACGGGTTGAACACGCGAAAATAGGGCGCAGCGTCGGCGCCACAGCCGGCGACCCACTGCCAGCCCAGCGTGTTGTTGGCCAGATCCGCGTCGACGAGCGTGTCCCAGAACCAGCGGGCGCCGTGCCGCCAGTGTTGCCGAAGGTTCTTCGTGAAGAAGCTGGCGGTGATCATTCGCACCCGGTTGTGCATCCACCCGGTGTGCCACAGCTCGCGCATGCCGGCGTCTACCAGCGGGATACCGGTGCGGCCTTGCTGCCAGCGCTCGATCGCCGATGGATGGTCGTCGGCCCAGCGAAAACCGTCGAAACGTGGGTTGAAGTTGGCCTCCGGCGTTCCAGGGAAGTGGTAGAGCAGATGGTGGGCGAACTCGCGCCAACCCAGCTCGCGCAGATACGTCTCGAGATCGGGACGTTCGCGGGCTTCCTGCCGTGACGCGCAGGCCTCCAGTGCATGATGGATCTGGCGTGGGGTGATCTCGCCAAAGTGCAGGTGGGGCGACAGTCGCGAGGTCCCGTGGCGCGCGGGCAGGTTGCGACTGCCCGAGTAGTGATGCAACGCATCGTCGGCAAAGATCTCGAGTAGCTCCTCTGCGCCCGCCTCGCCGGGTTGCCAGGTCTGAGCGAAACCCGCATCCCAGGGAACAAGGGGCCGCAGTTGCAGCGCGTCCAGCGCCAGGCTGGCGGGCAGGCGCAGCCACGTGCGCGCGCGCGCTTTCGGCAACGGCGTCTCGGGCCGCAGTGTCGCGCGCAGCTTGCGCCAGTACGGCGTGAAGACGCGATATGGCTGGCCTGCTGATGTCGCCAGTTGCCACGGCTCGCACCAGAGATTGCCTGGTTGGCTGTGCACGGCGACGCCGTCGGCATGCAGCGCGCCCTTGAGCGCCGTGTCGCGGGCGATGGCGGCCGGTTCGTAGCGCCGGTTCCAGTAGACGGCATCGGCTCCGCTGGCACGGATCAGCGCCCGCAGTATCGTCAAGCTGTCACCGCGGGCTACATGCAGCTCGCCCCCCTGCGCCGCCAGCTGCTGCTGCAGGGCCGACAAGGAATGGTGCAGCCACCATCGGCTCGCGGCACCGGGCGACCACGGAGCCTCTTCCTGTGGGGCATGCACGTACACCGGCAGTACGCGCTCGTACTCGCTGCAGGCCGCAACGAGCGCGGGATGATCAGTCAAGCGCAGGTCGCGTCGGAACAGGACCAATGCCGTGCTCATTTGAGGATGATGCCAGTCGCGCTCACATCGTGTTCCCGGTCCGGGTGCTGGGCACGCCGTACCTCTCTGCTATATTGAGGCGGAGGCAACATGAATATCCTGAACTTGTGCGCCGCCGCGCTCCTGTTCGCGCAGGGGCCAATGCCTCCTGCGGAGAATGCCGGTCCCAACGCCAGCATCGTACGTCGCGCCGGCGGCAGCTATGCTTATACGACCATCAGCGATGGGCGGCACCGCGGCGAGGAGCATTTCCAGTTGGTGGTACACCCCGACGGCTCGCGCACGATGATGATCTGGCACGATCTGTCGGCGCGCAACGCGCAATTCAGCGTGGTGCTGCGTGTCGCGTCGTCGTTCCGGCCACTCGAGGCCTACGTGTCGTATTGGAACGCCGGGCAATTCAAGGGTAGCGGCATGTTTTCGGTCGATGCCGGCACACTGACGGCGCAGAGCCGTGGGCCGGCCGGGCCTAGATCCGAAACGATCGATCTGCCGCAGCGATTCTCGATCGGCACACACCCCGTCGCAGGCGACGGCTGGCACACCTGGACGTTCGATGCCGCCGGTCCGGCGAAGCAGACCTCGATGCTCTACGGCGTCGAGGCGAGCAGCGATATCACGAAGCCGGTGCTCGGAGCCCTGACGCCACTTGCCATCGAGCTTGTCGGGCGCGAGCGACTCTCGGTACCCGCCGGGACCTACGACACCACCCACTATCGCGTCGCCGGCGTCAACGACCTGTGGGTGACCGAACAGGACCGTCTCGTCGTCAAATCCTCCATCCCCAGCCGCGATCTCGAGTACGTGCTCGCGTCCGCGACGGGAAGCTGGCAGTAGCGGCCGCAAGGAGAATGCCCATGAAGTCATTGCGCAATCGTTCTGTCATTCTGCCCCTGCTCGGCCTCGCGATTCTGCTCGGTGGCGCAGTTCCGGCGCGCACCGAGCCGGTTGCGCAAGCCGAGCGAATACCGGTGGACGTGCGCCGGATCACGCTGTTGGTGCGCGACATCGACAAATCGCTGCCGCTCTATCGCGATGCGCTCGGCCTCAAGGTCATTTACGACGAATTGATCGGCGCCACGACCGATCCTGCCGGAAAAACCACGCCTCCCACGACACGACTGGTGCTGCTGCGCGCCAACGACACCTTCATTGGCGCCATAGGCCTCATGCAGCGGCTGAATGTACCGGCACCACCGCAGAAGGCCCGGACGAAGCCGATGGCGGGCGAACCCATCCTTGTGATCAATGCCAGCGATCTCGAAAGCCGATTCGCGCGCATTGCCGCTGCGCCGGGCGTGACAGTCGCGACCGCACCGGAACGCGTCGACTACCCGGCGCCGGGCGGCAAGGGAATCATCCCCGTGCTGTTCAGCGGCATCTACGACCCGGACGGCTATTTCATCGAGATCAACAAGCTCCTTGGCGCACCTGCAGGCGCACTGGAGCAATGAACGGCGGATAGCGCACAGCTGACAGCCAGAGGCGCGTCGGCGAGGCGTGGCGCGAGACGAGCCGCTCTGGCTGTCAGCTGTTCGCTGCAAGCTGTTCGCCGCGGCCGGCCAAGGCCGCGAGCGGCCTTGGCCGGCCGCGCATGCTATCCTGCCCGTTCCGATGGACGAACGTTACGACCCGGCTCGCGTCGAGCGCGCCGCGCAGGACTATTGGGACTCGCGGCAAGTGTTCGCGGCGCGCGAAGGCGCCCGCGGCGAGAAGTACTACTGCCTGTCGATGTTCCCGTATCCGTCGGGGCGACTGCACATGGGGCATGTGCGCAACTACACGATCGGCGATGTGCTCGCGCGCTTCATGCACATGCGCGGCCGCAATGTCCTGCAGCCCATGGGCTGGGATGCCTTCGGCCTGCCCGCCGAGAACGCGGCGATGGCCAACGGCGTGCCGCCGGCGCAGTGGACCCGCGAGAACATCGCGTACATGAAACGCCAGTTGCGCTCACTCGGTTTCGCGATCGACTGGGAGCGCGAGATCGCCACCTGCGATCCGGACTGTTCGGGATCGACATCGAGGCCTGTGCGCGCTGCGGCGGGAAGCTCAAGGTGATTGCCAGCATCGAAGAGCCGGCGGTCGTCGCGAAGATTCTGGCGCACCTGGAGAAGGCGGCGTCGGATCGGCATCAGACAGAACTGCCGCTGGGTGCGCGGGCCCCGCCGGTGCAGGCCAGACTGATTTGATATCGAAGCTGAGGGG
>JAKOVD010000058.1 GCA_029782215.1 Chloroflexota bacterium | reverse complement strand
AATCGCCGTCATGGCGAAGAAGGGTAAAGGCTCCGAAAAGGTCGTAGGCGCGCCCGGGCTCGAATGGCCAGGCGTTGGAAGAGAACACGAAAAGACGCTTGTCTCCGCCATGGTTCAGCGTTGCCGAAATGCCGGGGCCGTCCTTCCCGGGCCGCTTCAGTCGCCAGGTATCGCCGCGCTTGCTTACAAACTTCCATCCGGCGGGCTCCAGCAGGTCCTCCCATCGGCCGCGCCGGTTGTAGTCATCGCCGGGCCGGTTGCCGCTTGGCTGGGCGCCGTTATGGCTGGGTTCCGTGACCAGGGCCTGGGGCGGGATGTACCGATTCAGCGACCGGGCCGCGCTGATCAGCAGGTCGCGCTCCTCTGCCGTCACCTCTGGCAGCGCCGCATAGTCGCCGTGTAGCAGCCGGTAGGGCTTGCGGGCGGGGTGGTAATGCGCCGGCGTGGGCGCGACCACTACTTGACCGCCTTCGCCACGCGTTTCGATCAGCGCGCCGGGCACATTGTCTTTGCCGGCGGGCCGGGATGGGTCGGGCAGCGCCAGGGCCAGCTTTGTATTGCCGGGGATCGTGACCGCTGGGCAGCGATAGATGGCATGGCGCCCGCCGCTGGGGGTCTCGTCGATCACCAGGCGGGCCACCAGGCCGGGCTCTTGCTCTTCCACCAGCTCCGCCCAGGCGTCAAACTGGAGGGGGCCGTATTGCCGATCAAAGTCAATCGCCTCCGCGTTCCCGCTCACCTTGCCCATGACCAGGCCGATCCCGTCCGTCCCGCCAGGACCAAACCAGCGATCCAGTTCTTCCGCGGTCGCGCATCGCTTTTGATACTCCGTCCAGGTCGCCAGCTTGGGCCGTTTACTGCCGTCGCCGGCGATAGGAAGGACGGACAGGCCAGCCGCCACATACCGCCGCGCCGCCGCCAGGGCGGTCTCAGACCGGGCGGGGGCTTGCAAAGCCGCGGCCGCGGCGCGATACTCAGACGTGAAAACACCGCCGCCCGCTGTGTTTCCGTCTTCCGCCGCCGCCGGATTCCGCCCGGCGGTGGTCTTTTTTGTGGGGTTGGTGTCAGCCATGGGCGGGTGTCTCCTCTGCCAGCAGGCGCTCCAGGGCCCACCGCCCCACCTGGGCGCGGGTCCGGTAGGTCTGCCGGCAGAACGCGTCCAGCCGGGCCGCCAGGGCAGGGTCGAGGCGTACTCCCATCTGCTCGCGGCGCATAGCGGCAGGGGTGTTGTCGATCTGATCGGTCATGTCGTCACCTCTCAAGGCGTAGGGGGTAGCAAAAAAAGTTGTGCTTACTAGTATTACAGCGCAAGGTTGGTTGAAAGAGCGGCAAGTTTAGCCAGCTTGGACTTGCGATGAGACAAATAGGCTTGGTAGTTCCGCTTCTGGTAGTACCGAACCCGCTGCAAAGCAGCAACAGGATCGAAAACAGGCCGGGGCAGCACACTGGCCAACAGCAGGCGAACCTGGTAGACGGTCAGAGCGGGCGCGAGTTGT
>JAKOVD010000047.1 GCA_029782215.1 Chloroflexota bacterium | reverse complement strand
CAGCTTTGCCCAGGCCTACCGTCTGAACCAGGCGCGGCCCTCCGACACCATCCGGCTGGCCATCTTCGACGAAGCGTTCGGCAAGATGGATACGGCGCGCACCGCCAGCGCCCTCAAGTTCATGATCGACACCGGGCTGCAGGTCCTGCTGGCCACGCCGCCCGACAAGGCCAGCGGCCTCCTGCCGCACGTGGACAGCGTTCGCACCGTCGTCCGCCAGAACAACCATGCCTTCGTGCTGGAGATCGACAAGCGGGAGGCGCCCGTCTGACATGCCGCCGCTGCCGTTCCGCCCTGCGCCCGATGTCGCCGTCCTCCTGAACGCCCTACTGGATGGCTACGAACGGCATGCCCCGGGACGACCCTTTGTGCGCGGCCCGCGCGTCCGCCTGGACGACCTGGACCTGCCCGGCTATGCCAGCCAAGTCGATCCCGCCCCCCGGTTGACGGCCAACGCCCAGATGCAGGCGCTGGCAAACCTCGGCTACGTGCGCCTGACATGGCTGCCGGGTGAGGCAGGCCACTTGCTGGATGCCGTGACCTTGCTCCCCGAGCGGGCCCCCGACCTGTTTCCCTGGTTGGAACGCTCTCCGGTGGCCGCCCAGGCTGCCGCCCTGGCCGAGCTGCTCCTGGGCGATCGGTTTCGCTTCACCGCCTCCGACTGGCGGCGAACCGCCGTCGATCACACCCTGGCTCAGCTCAAGACCGGCCGGTCCCCCGCCCCCTTTCTGCTGGCAGACCCCGCCTTCAACCGCGACCTGCTGACAGCGCTGGTTGCCCTCGATACGGTGCAGGAGGAAACGCCCTTCCGTGTCTTCAGCGTCCGCACCTTCAACGACAGCAAGGCCTTCGAACCCTTGAAGGGAGCGTTGGCGACGCTGGCGCGGCGGCACCGTCCCGGCTGGGGCGAGCTGACGCCGGACGAGGTGCTGGCCGAGCTGCACCTGACGCCCAATCCCACGCTCATTCACCTGGTAGGCCCTTGGCGGCTCGTCCGCGGCGACGGGCAGCTCGTGGACCTGGACGGCTTCTTCCCCGCCGTCGGCGTGCCCGCCGCCATGATCGCCGGCCTGCGCCGGGCAGCGGTCGACGCAGGCGGCGTCGACCGCGTCGTCTGCGTGGAGAACCTGGCGTCGTTCTATGAGCTGGTCCGCCTGGAGGGCGAGAAGCTGGCGGCGGTCTGTCTGTGGGGCAATCCCGCCCCCGCCGTGCGCCACCTGCTGGCGCTCCTCACCGCCACGCTGCCGGCAGACATCCCCCTGCAGGTGTGGGCCGACCTGGACTACGGCGGTCTCAATATCCTGGCGCAGCTCCGCAAGGCGATCTCCCCGCGTTTCCTCCCTTACCGCATGGACGCCGGCACCCTGGAGGCGCACCTGCGCTGGGCGCGGCCGCTGACGGCCAGCGACCGGCGCCATCTCCACCGTCTCCAGGGCTGCGCCTCGCTGGCCGGCCAGCAGGACCTCCTCGCCTGCATGCTGGAGCGGGGGATCAAGCTGGAACAGGAGGCGGTGACTCCGTTGGCAGGACAGCCGTGCGGCGGGTCGGTGGTGGGCCGTTTACCAAGAACCGGCGACAGCGAGTTCACCATCTGACAGGGCGCCCCAGGATTTGCCAGAATGTGCATATGCCTGACTTCACAACCCGAACGGCGCTGGAACTGTCCGTCGCGGACTGGCGACGCTATCACCCTGCAGAGACAAGCCGTCAACGCTCCGACGCCGAAAACGCTGAGCGGGCACGGCGGCGGCGCCGGGCGCTGCGCACGGCAAGACGTGCCGCCGCCCTCCTGCGCGAGTACTTCGGCGCCAGCCGGGTCGTTCTGTTCGGCTCTCTGACCAGATGGGGCGGCTTTACGCCGTGGTCGGACATTGACCTGGCCGCCTGGGGCATTCCGGCCGCGAGGTTCTACGCCGCGGTGGCTGCCGTGACGGGGCTCAGCGCCGAATTCAAGGTGGATCTGGTTGACCCGGACTTCTGTCGCCCTGCCCTGCGCGTCGCCATTGATCGAGAAGGGTTGGATCTGTGAACGAGTCATTGCATCATCTGGAAGAGCGAATCAGGGCTGAATTACGGGAGCTTGAAATCGTCTGAGAAACTGAGCCAATCCAGAGGCTTCCGGCATATCGTCCGCAATGTCCATGCCTTTCGGTTCGACGCGGCGAAGGTAGAAGGACTTGTGCCAGATGCAGATGCTGTCCTGGCACAGACCCGAACTGAACCGCTTGCCTTTGCCCAGTTCCTGTGTACAGCCGGCTAGCTGCGCCACTACGGACTTCCAAACATCGCCGGGGTTGTTCGGCTGGGCATCGAAACGCGGTGCAGGCGCCGCCTGGACAGAGAATCGCCCCTCCGCCCCTTCTGGGCGCCGCCGGCCCGCGCCCTCAGCGCCGGGCCATGCCCAGCTTTCCCGCTAACTGCGCCACGCTCTCGAGATTGTGCAGGGGCAGGAACTCGTCCACGTGCGGCAGGATGGTCTGGATGCCGCGCACGAGGGGCTGGTAGTCGGGCCGGCCGGCAAGGGGATTGAGCCAGATGAGCTGCGGCGTCTGCCGGTGCAGGCGCCCGATCTCGCGCGCCAGCAGCGCCTGGTCCCCGCGGTCCCAGCCGTCACTGATGATCAGGACGGCGGCGCCGTGGCCGAGCACCCGGCGCGCCCAGCGATAGTTGAAGGTATGCAGGGACTCGCCGATGCGCGTCCCCCCTGACCAGTCGACCACGGTCTGGCTGGTGGCGGCCAGGGCCGCATCCAGGTCGGTGTAGCGCAGCGCCGGCGTGATGCGGGTCAGCCGGGTGCCGAAGACGAAGGTCTCGATGCGGCCCGCCCCCTGCACGAGGGCGAACATCATGTAGAGAAACAAGCGTGAGTAGCGCTCCATCGAGCCGCTGACGTCGCAGATAACGACGAGCGGGCGCGGCCTGCGTTTGCGCCGGCGCCAGGCCAGCTCCACGATCTCGCCACGGCGGCGGATGCTTCTCTGGATGGCGCGGCGGAGGTCAGGAAAGGCGGTCTCCCTGGGGGAGCGCACGCGGCGGCGCGTGGTGCGCTCGCCAAGCCGCCACAAGAGCGAGCGCATGAAGTCCTGGGCGCGCTGCCGTTCTTCGTCCGTGTAGTCTGCGAAATCCTTGTGACGCAGCAGTTCCAGGGGACTGTAGGTGGGCGTGACGGCCACCGATGTCTCGCCCTCGGCGCCGGGGTCCGGCGGCTGGGGTTGGGGGGAGGACGGCTCCCTGACGGTCGCCGCCTGGAGGCTCGCTGACGGCTCCCTCACGGTCACCGTTCGGGGGCTCGACTCAAGATCGAAGATCAGGCGGCGCAGCCAATAGAGCGCATAGAGCCGGTCGAACAGCTCGCGCTCCTCGGGGCCGTGCACCAGGAAGCAGCGCATGGCATGGTAGACGTCCTCCTGGCGAGAGAGGTCGATCAAGGTCAGCGCCTCGGCCAGGCCGGCAATCTGGCGGGTCCCCACCCGCAGGCCGTGCTGCCGCAGCAGGCGGCCAAACACCACCAGGCGCCTATCAAAGCCCGGGGACGCATCCGGGAAGGGTGGGAAATCGCTCATAACGTTCTGAGCGAAATCCTCGTCCATTCGCTCAGGACCTGGATTGGGCCAGGCGCGCCAGGTCCCGGGCCAGCTTGCCCTGGCCAAGCTGGATGTCCTCCTGGTGCTTGAGGAGGACGCCCAGGGTTGCGCGAATGAGGTCTTCGTCCAGCGTCTCGCAGGCCATGACCTGCAGGGCGCCGGCCCAGTCGAGGGTCTCGGCGACCCCGGGCGGCTTGTACAGCTCGGCCCGGCGCAACTCCTGCACCGCCGTCACCACCTGCCGGGCCAGGCGTTGGGAAACACCCGGCGCCTTGAGCCGCAGGATCTGGTACTCGGTGTCGAAATCGGGATAATCGATCCAGTGGTAGAGGCAGCGGCGTTTGAGGGCGTCGTGCACCTCGCGCGTCCGGTTCGAGGTTATCACGACGAAAGGAGGCTGCGCGGCCACGATCGTACCGATCTCGGGGATCGTGATCTGGTAGTCGGATAGCACCTCGAGAAGGTAGCTCTCGAACTCCTCGTCGGCGCGGTCGATCTCATCGATCAGGAGGACGGGCGCCTCTTGCGGAGCTTCGATGGCCTGCAGGAGAGGGCGCGCCACCAGGAAGTCGCGGCTGTAGAGGTCCTGCTCCATCTCCTGGCGGGAGGCGCCGCTGGATTCGAGGATGCGCAGGTGCAGGATCTGCCGGGCATAGGCCCATTCGTAGACGGCATTGTGCACATCCAGCCCCTCATAGCACTGCAGGCGGATCAGGCGGGCGCCGAGCAGGGCGCCGAGGACCTTGGCCACCTCGGTCTTGCCGACGCCCGGCTCCCCTTCAAGAAAGAGGGGTTTACGCAACCGGGCGGCCAGGAAGATCACGGTCGCCAGATCGCGACCGGCGACGTAGTTCTGCTGCAGAAGCCCGGCCTGGAGGGCGTCGATGGAGGCGAACATACCCGGCTCAGGCCGCCGACCGGGACCTGTTGCAGACCTGGACGACCTGGGCCAGGATGCTGACCGCGATCTCGCCCGGCGATTTGCCGCCCAGATCGAGCCCCACAGGGGCATGCAGTCTGGCCAGGTCGGTCTCGGAGAGCCCCGCCTCGCGGAGCCGCTCGAGGCGCAGCCGGTTGGTGCGCTTGCTGCCGAGGGCGCCCACATAGGCGGCCGCCGATGGCAGGGCCACGCGCAGCGCCGGATCGTCGACCTTGGGGTCGTGAGTGAGCACGACCACGAAGGCCGTCTCGTCCAGACCCAGGCCCGGCAGCACGTCGTCGGGCCAGCCCTGGATGACCCGGCTGGCCTGGGGAAATCGCTCACGGGTGGCGAAGGCTGGACGCGGATCGACCACGAGGGTGTCGAAGCCGGCAAGAGTTGCCATGCCTAAAAGCGGATCGGCGATGTGGACGGCGCCAACGACGATCAGACGTTTGACCTTGGGGTAGACCTCGACGAAGAGCGTGAGATCCTCTGTCAAAGGCACGACGACGCCCTGGCCGAAGGCAAGCTGCGCCAGGGCGGCGGCAACCGCCGCCTGGCGCTCGTCTTGCAGTTCGAGATCGCCCTCCGCGCTGCCGTCGGGACGGACGACAAGCCGGCCGCCTGGGGCCGCGGGGCCGGGCAGCACACTGACGATGGCCAGGGGCTCCCGGGCATCCAAGCGCCGGTGCAGGTCCTCGTAGACACCCTGCCAGGCGGCAAAGGGCTCCACCAGAATGCGGATGGTGCCGCCGCAGGCCAGCCCCACGTCCCAGGCGGTGTCATCGGCCACGCCGTACTTCAGGAGCCTGGTCGCGCCCGAGCGGATCACGGCGGCGCACTCTTCGATGACCGCGCCCTCGACGCAGCCGGCGCTCACCGAGCCGGTGAAGCCGCCGCTGCCCGTGGCGATGAGCTTGGACCCGACCGGACGCGGCGCCGAGCCCCAGGTTTCGACGACCGTCGCCACGGCGATGGCTTCCCCGGCGCCCTGCCAGGCATCCAGATAGGGAAAGAGGTCTTTCATAGGGCGATCAACGTTCGCACGTTCGAACGTTCTAGCGTTCTACGGAAGGATGATGTGTTCTTCGGTGAGGAGGCGCACACGGCGGGAGCAGTGGCTGGCGGCATCCTGGCCGGCGGCAGCGCCGGCGGGCGTGCTGAAGGCGGCGACCATGGCCTCCTTGTCGTCGAAGAAGAACTCGGACACGGCATCGAAGGGCCAGTCGGGGTTTTCCTCGATGACGACGCTCATGCAGTAGTGGCGGATGCCGGGCAGCTTCTTGCCGAGATCAGGATGCTCGACCGTGGCCCAGTGGCGGAATTCGTCCAGGGTCATATCGTCGCGACGCTTCATGAGGGACATGACTTTCAGCATTGAAGTCTCCTGAGTTGGTGATGGAAGGGGGTGGACAGTATGGCGTCGTGGGCGGCGGGGCGTAATGCGTAATGCGAAATGCGTAAAGCGTGATGCGTGAGGAGCACTGCATCGGGCAGGATAAAATGTGTAACGTTCCAACGTGCGAACGTTCAAACGGTCTTGTCCTGCAGGGCGCGCAGGAGTCTCTCAGGGGTGATGGGCAGCTCCATGATCCGCACGCCGACCGCATTATAGATGGCATTGGTGATGGCGGGAATCGGCGAGTTGGCGGTCATCTCGCCCACGCCTTTGACGCCGTACGGGCCGTTGGCCGAAGGGTACTCCAGGATGACGCTGTCGATCTCGGGCAGCTCCCAGGGGCCGGGCATGAGGTACTCGCTGAAACTCGTGGGGGCGTGGTCGATCTCCGGATAGTAGGGCGCCATGCTCTCGTAGAGGGTGTGCGACATCCCCATGAAGGAGCCGCCGGTGATCTGGCCCTTGACCAACTCGGGGTTGACCTGCTGGCCCACCTCGTACGCACTCTTGAGGCTGAGGACGGTGACCTCGCCGGTCTCGGTATCCACCTCGACCTCGGCCACGGTGCAGGCATGGGCCTCGGTTGAGTCGGGGTCCATCTTGCCGGTGTCGGGGTCCACGGCGCTCTTCGGCTTCATGAAGATCCCGCGGCCGGAGATGGTGCGGCCGTATTTGAAGTGCGCGGCCAGGGCCACGTCGATCACGGAAACAGCACGGTCGGGCGACCCCTTGACACGGATGCGCCCCTGGCCGTCGGTCTCCAGGTCGTCGGCGCTGGCCTCCAGCTCGTCGGCCGCCACCTCCAGCATGATCTTGCGGGCCTCCTGCGCCGCCTGGATGACGGCATTGCCCACGCGGTGGGTGGCGCGGCTGGCAAAGGTGCCCATGCAGTGCGGGCCGGTGTCGGTGTCGGCGGTGTCGATGAGAACGGTTTCAAAGGGCACGCCGAGGGTTTCGGCGCCGATCTGGGCGATGACGGTCTTCAGGCCCTGCCCCAGGTCGGTGCTGGAGAGGCTGATGACGAAGTTGCCGGTCGTCGTGGCGTGGATCAACGCCTGCGAAGGGTCGCCGCCCAGATTCATGCCGGTGGGGTAGTTGACGGCTGCGATGCCGGTGCCGCGTTTCTTAGCCATGATGCTCCTCCAGGGTCGAACTCATCTGCTTCAGCTCCTCCGGCAGGTCGTGGCCCACCATGGCGGCGGCCGCCTGCATGACCTCGATCAGGGTGGCGTCCTCGACCACCTTCTGGTGCGGCCGCATGTCGCCGTTGCGATAGGCGTTGAGGAAGCGGATCGCCCAGGGGTCCAGGCCGACCGCCTCAGCGATGCGGTCCATCTGCACCTCGATCGCCCACGAGGCCATGGTCACGCCAAAGCCGCGCATGGCGCTGCTGGGCTGGCGGTTGGTGTAGACGTTGTAGACGTCGATCGAGACATTGGGGATGCGGTAGGGTCCAGAGACGTTGGCGGCGTGCTTGGTCACGGCGTAGGGCGTGTGGCGGTTGTAAGCGCCGGAATCGCAATAGGTCGTAACCTGGCGGGCGACGATGCGGCCATCCTTGGTCACCCCGTCCTTGAAGACCATCCGCCAGGCGGCGCGGGTGGACGAGGCCCGCATCTCCTCCTCACGGGTGAAGCGGTACTTGACGGGACGTCCGGTCTTCATGGCCGCCAGGCTGGCGAGGGGCTCGACGATGACGTCGACCTTGCCGCCGAAGCCGCCGCCGACCGTCCCGCCCACGAAGTGCAGCTTCTGGAAAGGCACCTGCAGGATCAGGGCGGTGTTGTCGAGCGTGAAGAACAGGGCCTGGGTGTTGGTGTAGACCGTCAGCCGGCCATCCGGTTCGGGCCTGGCCAGGCAAGCGGTGGTCTCGGTGGGCGCGTGCTCGATGGGGCTCGACTGGTAGACGCCGTCGAGGATGAGATCGGCACCGGCGAAACCCTCGGCGACGTCACCGAAGCGCACCTTGCGGCAGGGGTTGGCCTGGCCGTACTCGTAGTCGTAGATGAAGTAATTGGTGCCCCAGTCCTTGAGGATGGGTGCGCCCGGCTTGAGCGCCTCCTCCACGTCGAACACGGCGGGCAGCTCCTCGAGGTCCAGCCGCACCTTGGAGACTGCCTCCATGGCGGCGGCCTCGGTCTCGGCGACGATGGCGGCGATGGGCTCGTTGACGTACATCACCTTGTCCACGGCCAGAACCGGCTCTTCGTCCGGTCCGACGCCGATCAGACAGAGGATGGTGTAGACATTCTTGGGCACGTCCTTGTGCGTGAAGGCGCGCACGAAGCCGGGCACCTTCTCCGCGGCGGAGAAGTCGATCCCGCGGATGCGGGCGTGTGGCACAGGGCTGCGCACGATCTTCATGTGCAGCATGTCGGGAAAACTGATGTCATCGACAAACACCGTCTTGCCGGTGACGTGGCCCAGGCCATCACGGCGCGGGACCGACTGCCCAACCACTTTCAAATCTTGGATCGTCATGGGGTTACGCTCCTGGCCCTCAACCGGCCTGCAGCCGGCGACCGGCCTCTTCGACAGCGTCGATGATGGGTTGGTAGCCCGTGCAGCGGCAGAAATTGCCGCTGAGGGCGTCCACGATCTCCGGCCGGGTCGGCGTGGGATTGTGGTCGAGCAGCGCCTTGGCGACCATGATCATGCCGGAGGTGCAGTAGCCGCACTGGACGGCGAAGTGATCGACAAAGGCTTGCTGGATGGGATGGAGGCCATCGTGCGGGGTCAGCCCTTCCAGGGTGAGGACCTCCTGGCCGGCGATGTTCTCGACGGGCAGCAGGCAGGACATGACCGGCTCGCCATCCACCAGGACGGTGCAGCTTCCGCAGCCGCCCTGGCGGCAGCCGGTCTTGGCGGCGGTATAGTGGAGCTGCTCGCGCAGCACCGTCTGCAGGGTGGTCAGGGGTTTGACCATGACCTCGACCTCGCGGCCGTTGAGCTTGAAAGCAACGATTCGGGAAGCCATCGGTTCCTCCTCAGGACGCGAGCGCTTGCAGAGCGCGGCCGACGATCACCGGCACCATCTGACGCCGGTACCAGGCGCTGGCGATGGGGTCGGTGGCGGGGTTGCAGTCCTCGGCCGCAAGGGCCCCGGCGCGGGCGATGCTCGCGGCCGTGAGCGGCGCGCCCACCAGGCTGGCCTCAGCCCGGGAACTGCGCAGCGGATGGTCGCCGACGCCGTTGAACGCCAGCGCGGCCCGCTTGACGACAGGGCCGTCGAAGGCGAGATGGGCGGCCACCGTGACCACCGCCGGCGTGTTGGCGTGGCGGCGGCCGAACTTGAGATAGGCGGTGCGCCCGGCGGGCCTGGGAACCTGGACCTCGACCAAGAGCTCATCAGGCTGCAGGGCGGTGGTCAGAAAACCGGTGTAAAAGTCCGCCAGGGGCAAAACGCGCTCGCCGCGGGCGCTGACCAGGCGAACGCGGGCATCGAGCGCCAGCAGGGCCACGGCGAAATCACCGGAGGGAGGCGGGGCGAACAGGTTGCCGCCGACGGTGCCCATGTTGCGGATGGCCCAGCCGCCCACGTGCTGGGCCGCCTCCTGCAGCAGGGGAATGTGGGCGTCGCGGGCCA
>JAKOVD010000163.1 GCA_029782215.1 Chloroflexota bacterium | reverse complement strand
GGCCGGCCGCGGGTCCAAAGAAAAACCCGCGCGCGAATCGCTTCACGCGCGGGTTGGCGGGCGCTGGCCGGTGTTCGAACACCGGCCGAGTCAGCACGCTCAGGGCTTGCTGGCCGTCGGGAACGGCCAAGCAGCCTGCGGGCTCAGCGTGGTCTTGGGCGCGGGCTTCTTGGCGGGCGCGGCTTTCTTGACCGCAGCCTTCTTGGCCGGGGCGGCTTTCTTGGCGGCGACCTTCTTGACCGCAGCCTTCTTGGCCGGCGCTGCCTTCTTGGCCGCGACCTTCTTGGCCGCAGCCTTCTTGGCCGGCGCTGCCTTCTTGGCGGCTACTTTCTTGGCCGGGGCCTTCTTGGCCGGGGCCGCCTTCTTCGCCGCCGCCTTCTTGGCCGGAGCCTTCTTCGCCGGTGCAGCCTTCTTGGCCGGTGCTTTCTTGGCGGCCGGTTTTTTTGCAGTTGCCATTTTTTTCTCCTTGATCAAGTTGAACAATCAACAGCAGGAAACGCTTCGCGCCTGTTGGAACGCGCCAAGCGATTCATGGCCCTGGAGCAATCTCCATGGCCATGAACACGGTCACCGCCGGTGCGGGGCATCTCGATGCCCCGCGCCGGCGGAAAAACAGGAATGCACACCGGGTCCGTAACCCCGTCAGTCCCAGGACAGGGCGCCAACGGGCTGATACTCGATGACGCGGGTTTCGAAGAAATTGCGCTCCTTCTTCAGGTCGATCATTTCGCTCATCCAGGGAAAGGGGTTTTCCTCCCCCGGATAAAGCGCCTCCAGACCGATCTGCGTGGCGCGGCGGTTGGCGATGTAGCGCAGATAGCCCTTGAACATGGAGGCGTTCAGGCCCAGCACGCCGCGCGGCATGGTGTCCTCGGCGTAGCGGTACTCCAGTTCGACGGCGCGCTCGAACAGCGTCTTGATTTCGGCCTTGAAGGCGGGCGTCCACAGCTGCGGGTTCTCCAGCTTGATCTGGTTGATCAGGTCGATGCCGAAGTTGCAATGCATGGACTCGTCGCGCAGGATGTACTGGTATTGCTCGGCGGCACCCGTCATCTTGTTTTGCCGGCCCAGCGCCAGGATTTGGGTGAAGCCGACGTAGAAAAAGAGGCCTTCCATCAGGCAGGCAAAGACGATCAGGCTTTTGAGCAGCGTTTGATCGGCCTCGGGCGTGCCGGTGACGAAGGCCGGGTCCATGATGGCGTCGATGAACGGAATCAGGAACTCGTCCTTGGCACGGATCGATTCGACCTCGTGGTAGGCGTTGAAGATTTCGGACTCGTCCAGGCCCAGCGATTCGACGATGTATTGGTAGGCGTGGGTGTGGATGGCCTCTTCGAAGGCCTGGCGCAGCAAAAACTGGCGGCACTCGGGCGCGGTGATGTGGCGGTAGGTGCCCAGCACGATGTTGTTGGCGGCCAGCGAATCGGCGGTGACGAAGAAGCCCAGGTTGCGCTTGACGATGCGGCGCTCGTCCTCGCTCAGGCCCGTGGGCGACTTCCACAGCGCGATGTCGCGGTTCATGTTGATTTCCTGCGGCATCCAGTGGTTGGCGCAGGTGGCCAGGTACTTTTCCCAGGCCCACTTGTACTTGAACGGCACCAGCTGGTTGACATCGGTGTGGCCGTTGATGATGCGCTTGTCGGCGGCGTTGACGCGCCGGCCACCGCCCTCGCTGCGCGCGGCGACCGGCGACACGGGTTGCGCGGGCGTCCACGGCACCACCGACTGCAGCCGCGGCTGCGGCGTGATGCGTGCGGTGTCTTCGCTCCAGTTCAACATGATTTTTCCAATGCTCCGATTATGGGAGCAACATGACGAAATGCAAAGCATTCGTGCACGTTGAACTCCACCGAATGACAAGAATGTGTTGCGGCCAGGCATCGCATCGCGCGGCGCGGCCGCTGCGCGCGATCACTGACAGGCCTCGCAACCGGGATCGTCGATGGCGCAGAACCGGATGTCGGTGGCTGCCTCGATGGCGTCGAGCGCGGGCTCGTGCACCGGCGCCGCATGGCCTGCCTGCAGGCCGCCGTCGCGCTCGTGGCTGCTGGGCACGGCGTTCAGGCGGCCCGACGAGATGGTGGACTTCTCGGCCTGCGTGGCGCTGGTGGTGCGCAGGTAGTAGGTGGTCTTCACGCCGCGCAGCCACGCGAGCTTGTAGGTGTCGTCCAGCTTCTTGCCCGAGGCGCCGGCCATGTAGATGTTCAGGCTCTGCGCCTGGTCGATCCACTTCTGGCGCCGCGCGGCGCACTCCACCAGCCACTGGGGCTGCACCTCAAAGGCGGTGGCGTACAGCTGCTTGATGTCGGCGGGCACGCGGTCGATGGCGGCCAGCGAGCCGTCGAAGTGCTTGAGGTCCATCACCATCACCTCGTCCCACAGGCCCAGGCGCTTCAGGTCGCGCACCAGGTGGTGGTTGATGATGGTGAACTCGCCCGACAGGTTGCTCTTGACCGACAGGTTGCCGAAGCAGGGCTCGATGGAGGCGTCGACGCCCACGATGTTGCTGATGGTGGCGGTGGGCGCGATGGCCACGCAGTTGCTGTTGCGCATGCCATCGCGGGCGATCTTGCGGCGCAGCGCGTCCCAGTCCAGCGTGGCCGAGCGGTCGACTTCGACGTAGCCGCCACGCGCCTGCTCCAGCAGCTCGAGGGTGTCCAGCGGCAGCACGCCCTGGTCCCACAGCGAGCCCTTGTAGGACGCATAGCGCCCGCGCTCGGCCGCCAGCTCGGTCGAGGCCCAGTAGGCGTGGTAGCAGACCGCCTCCATCGACTGGTCGGCGAACTGCACCGCCTGCTCGCTGGCGTAGGGAATGCGCAGCGCGTACAGCGCGTCCTGGAAACCCATCAGCCCCAAGCCCACCGGGCGGTGGCGCAGGTTGGCGTCGCGCGCCTTCTTGACGGCGTAGTAGTTGATGTCGATGACGTTGTCGAGCATGCGCATGGCCGTCTGCACGGTGCGCTGCAGCTTCTCATGATCGATGGCGCCATCCTTGATGTGGCGCGGCAGGTTGACCGAGCCCAGGTTGCACACCGCCGTCTCGCTGTCGCTGGTGTTGAGCGTGATCTCGGTGCACAGGTTGCTGGAATGCACCACGCCGGCGTGCTGCTGCGGCGAGCGGAGGTTGCAGGCGTCCTTGAAGGTGATCCAGGGATGGCCGGTCTCGAACAGCATCGAGAGCATCTTGCGCCACAGGTCCACCGCGGGCAGGGTCTTGCTGGGCCTGATCTCGCCGCGCGCGGCCTTGGCCTCGTAGGCGACGTAGGCCTGCTCGAACGCGGTGCCGAACTTGTCGTGCAGGTCGGGCACGTCGGAGGGCGAGAACAGCGTCCACGGGCCCTTTTCCATCACGCGGCGCATGAACAGGTCGGGCACCCAGTTGGCGGTGTTCATGTCGTGCGTGCGGCGGCGGTCGTCGCCCGTGTTCTTGCGCAGCTCCAGGAACTCCTCGATGTCCAGGTGCCAGGTCTCCAGGTAGGCGCAGACGGCGCCCTTGCGCTTGCCGCCCTGGTTGACAGCCACCGCCGTGTCGTTGACCACCTTCAGGAACGGCACCACGCCTTGCGACTCGCCGTTGGTGCCCTTGATGTGGCTGCCCAGGGCGCGCACGCGCGTCCAGTCGTTGCCCAGGCCGCCGGCGTACTTGGACAGCAGGGCGTTCTCCTTGATCGACTCGTAGATGCCGTCCAGCTCGTCGGGCACCGTGGTCAGGTAGCAGCTGGACAACTGCGAGCGCCGCGTGCCGCTGTTGAACAGCGTGGGCGTGCTGCTCATGAAATCGAAGGACGAGAGCACCTCGTAGAACTCGATCGCGCGCGCCTCGCGGTCGATCTCGTTCAATGCCAGGCCCATGGCCACGCGCATGAAGAAGACCTGCGGCAGCTCGATGCGCTGCTTGCGCACGTGCAGGAAGTAGCGGTCGTACAGGGTCTGCAGGCCCAGGTAGTCGAACTGCAGGTCGCGCTCGGGCTTGAGCGCCGCGCCCAGGCGCGCCAGGTCGAACTGCAGCAGGCGCTCGTCCAGCAGCTCGTGCTCGACCCCGCGCTGGATGCAGCGCGGAAAGGCCTGGGCGTAGGCGCCGGCCAGTTGCGGCAGGCCCACGCCCTCGCCCAGCACCTCCTGCGCGATGGTGTGCAGCAGCAGGCGCGCGGTGACGTGGGTGTAGTCGGGCTCGCGCTCGATCAGGGTGCGCGCGGCCAGGATGGCGGCCTTGTA
>JAKOVD010000040.1 GCA_029782215.1 Chloroflexota bacterium | reverse complement strand
CAAGGTGGACAGCGAGTTCGGCGGCACAGCGCAGCAGGGGGCGGAGGTCAATGTGATCGGGGAGCAGCCCACACCGACGCCGCAGGCGCAGGCGCCCAAGATCATCTACTTCGCCATCACGACAGACGGCACCAACCAGACCGACCGCATCAACATGGGGGAGTGCGTGTTCCTGACCTGGCGATTTGAGGGCGAAGGCCTGGCGGCGGCAAGCATCAGCCGCAACGGGGAGGTGATCAACAGCGACCCGCCGCAAGAAGGCAGTCACAAGGACTGCCCGCCGCCGGGCGAGACGAACTACCAGCTCAAGGTCGATTCGGAGTTTGGCGGCTCCGCCACGCGGGACGCCCAGCTCACGGTGGTCGCCGGGTAACAAGCGACGGTCTCATTCCAAGGGACCGCCAGCCTCACAGCCGGCGGTCCCTTGCACGCTTCCCATTTCCCTCACTTGCTGCGTCATGAAGACGGCCCACGACGAAGACGGCAAGCCAATCGAAGCCAGCGCGACGGCGCCTGCGGAGGCAAGATGCCCGCACTGCGGCGGCAGCGTCACGCTGCGCTGCCGCAAGGGCAAGCGCGGCGACCCGCTGACATACTTCTGGCGCCATGCGCGGGTGATCGATCGCGACTGTCCATGCCGCTCTTCTCCCTTTCGCATCCAATGGCCCAGGAGGGCATGATGGCGAAAACAGCGCATCCAGATGCCGGCGCGGACAAGCCGGAGTATGTGATTCAACTGGAGTCAGCCTACGGCGCACCCAGCCAGGCGGCATTCGGCAGCGCCGTGTTCTTCGAACATCTGCGAGCCGACGACGACCTGGCGGTCGCAGCCCTGGCCGTGTATCGCCACTTCACGGGCGATCTGTGGGAGTGGTACGGCGAACAATCCTGGATGGGGCCGTGGAGAGAGGTGTATGCCCGTAAAGTGGGCGCCAAGCCCGACATTGCGGCAGAACTGAGCGCCCTCGCCGACACGGACGTCCGGATTTCAGTGCCGATGATCCTGGAGGTCGTCCAAAGCGCAGATCAGGCCCGCGCCTCCCTGGCGGCTGCCTATGACGACCCGGCCGTGACGGATCTGCGCATCTTCAACCTGGGCGACGGCGAAGCGATGTCAGGCATCCTGGTGGCAGGCCGCCGCAGCGCCACAGGCGGGGCCACGTTCCTGGTATTTCTGATGGATTGAGGACCGGACCGCCCGTAGGAACTGGGCAGTCCGCAGGAAATGGGTGGCCCACCCCGGCAGCATGGGTGAGCAGGAAGCGTCGCCACGCGCCAGACTGTTTTCTCAAGATCGCGACCCCTGCTCTCGAAGCCCGAGCCCATTGGGCAGATGGGCAGGTCGACGGTCGTATCCGGTCCTTTTTGGTTGCGCGCAGCCTGAGTGCAACGCCCACGCTTCTGCCATGCATAGCGCAGCGCCAAGCCCGCGCCAATGACGGCAGCGACGATTGGCAGATAGTCGGCCAGGGCGCTGCCTGCTGCCTGCCAGTAGGGACCGGCCAGGTAGCCGGCGGCCCCATAGCCGGCCACCCACATCAGGTCGCCTGCCAGCGCCGCCAGGGCAAAGCGCCAGTAAGGGTACTGGCGGGAGCCTGCCAGGAGGCTCGTCGGAATGCCAATGGGGGTGAACAGGAACCGGGTCAGGTAGACGGTCAGCGCAGAGCGGACCCCAAAGCGCTCCTGGGCGCTTTGCCAGGCGCCGGCCGCAAGCCGCCCGGCATGCCGTTGTATCCAGGCGCCCGCATAGCGGCCTGCGACGTAGTAGACGCTGCCGCCGAGCAGGCTGCCGCCAAGGCAGGCTGCGATCATCAGCACGGGATTGGCCCCGCCGCTCTGCACCAGGGCGCCGCCGGCCAGCACCAGCATGGGCATGGGCAGCGGCACGCCCAGGGCGCAGAGCAAGGCTGCGACCGCCAGGAGCTGGGGCCCAGCGGCGGGAAGCAGATTCATCAGCGTTTCAACGAGATGGAGATCGAACATTGCGATGCCTCACTCGTGCATGGTCATGTCAGGGGTCAACTGAGACTGAAACCCGTCTGATGCAGTGCGCGTCAGGAGCGACCGATGGCCGGAACCAGGGCTGTCGCCGGTTCCGACAGACGGCCATCCGGGAGGCGCAGGGCGCTCGCCCGCGCCAGGGAGGCGATGGCGTCCATGACTCCCTGGGCGCTGCGCTGCACGAGGACGCGGTCGTCGCCGTCGCCAGCCAGGTGAAGCGGCCGCCCGATCGTCACCGCATAGGGCCCGCCAACGTAGAGGCGCGCTGTGTCGACGGTGTCTCCTCCCCTTGCCTCGCGATACGTGACATGGTCCCATTGCAGCGCAATGCCGGCAGGAAGGACGGGCGCGCCCGTCGCCAGCGCCAGGCGGGCCACGCCTGTGTGCGGCGGGCAGAGGCCGCCCCCGATGGGGCTGAGGGCGCCCTCAGGGAAGATGCCCACCGACTTGCCCTGCTGGAGCAGCCCAACGGCGGCATCGAAGGCGGCCCTGCCGCTGCCGGCCACCACGGGGATGTGACCTGCGCCCCTGAGAAAGCCCCCAAGGAGAGGCATCTGGAAGCACATGTCCGTAATCAGGATGTAGATCGGCTCGCCGGTCAGGCCCATCATGAGGAAGGGATCGGTGGTCGTGGGATGGTTGGCGGCGATGATCTTGGCGCCTGGCGCCAGGGGGGCCTGCAGCTCGAGATCCAGCCTGATGGCAAGGCGGGCGTACAGCCTGCTCACGGCTCGTCCGGTCTGGTTGAGCGCCAGGGTTGTTGTGTATGACATGGGGCACCTCTGTGTTGGCAGTCATCTGTTTCCAGAGCTTGTCCCAACGATAGCAGCGTAAGCGGGCGCGCACATGCACCCCTGGAAACACCCGCAGGTACAAAGAGGTGGCCGTCGAACACTGTGCCCGTGGCAGGGGGGTGTAGTTGAAGGGGCGCCGCGCACCCTCAACCTGTGCGGCTCACATGTTCACCTAACCCCCGCTAGGCCCCTGACTGCATGCGCCGGAAGTAGCGCACTTTCCCGCCCTACCTGCTAATCAAGGATGCCGAGTGCCCGCGCCTTGGCCAGGGCCTGGGTCCGGCTCGTCACGTCCAGTTTCCCGTAGATGTTGTTGATATGGCGCTTGACGGTGCCGGTGGCGATGAACAACCTCTGGGCGATCTCGGCGTTCGACCGGCCCTCGGCGATGAGCCTGAGCACTTCGACCTCGCGATCACTCAGCGGCTCGATCAATCCCTGTGAGCGCGGCGGTGTGCTGGGGGCGCTGGCGCCAAGCTGGGCATGGTGCAGGGCCAGGTCAGGCCAGCCATTGGCCTGGTACCAGCGCGCTGCGGCCCGGTGGGTCTCGGTCCTCTCGACTGGCGACAGCGTGAGGCGCAGCGCTTCGGCAAACAGGGGGTGGTAACGGTACCACTCCCGCCTGTTGTCCAGGGCAATGACGAAGAGGTTGGCGGCCTCCATGCGCTCAAGCGCGGTCTGTGAATCACTGCGGCCGGTGAGGGCGTCGCACAGCGGCGCCGACATGCGCTCAAGCAGGCAGGTCTGGCGCAGGAAGTCGTGCAGGTCCGCCGGGGCGCTGTCGAGTACCTCGGCCATCAGGTAGTCGATGATGAAGCGGTCGTCGCCGGCAAACTCGTTCACGAATCGTTCGGCTGCTTCACCGGCCGGGGCCAGATGGGCCACCTGCCCCATCGCCAGGCCGGCAAGGTGAAGCCCGGTGATCCAGCCCTCGGTGCGCGCCATCAGGGCACCGACCGACTGGCTGGAGAGGTCCGCGTCGACCGTCTGGCGCAGGAAGGTTTCGGCTTCCCCGGTCGTGAAGCGCAGGGCCATCTCGCGCACCTCGGTGACCTGGTCACGTGCGCGCAGCCGCGCCAGGGGCAGAGGCGGGTCTTCGCGCGTCCCGATGGCGACGTGTAGGCCCGGCGGCCGGTTTGCCAGCAGCGCGGCGACGAGATCATGGGCGGCAAAATCGCGCAGGCTCTGGTAGTCATCGAGGACGAGAAGCAGCTCGACACCCTCAGCAGCCAAACCGTTGATCAGGGCCACCAGGAGATCCTGAGGTGACGCCGGCCGCTCCGCCTCCAGCGCCTGGGCGGACGCCACCCCCGCAGCCGCGGCCGCGGCGACGACATAGCGAAGCATCAGTGCGGCGTCATCGTGCTCGTCGACTGTCACCCATGCCACCGGCCGTCCGGCCGCCGCTGCCCATTCGGCGAGAAGCGTAGTCTTGCCGAAACCGGGAGGCGCGGAGACGAGACTCAGGCGGCGGCCCAGCCGCAGGCCCTCGGCAAGCCGGGCCACCAGGCGCGGGCGCGCGACGAGACCGGGCCTGGTCATGGGCACCAACAACTTGGTTGCCAGGAGGGGGCGATCGTCGCTCATCGTGCCGCTCGCACGCATCTACTCCTGGCCATGAGCGGCAGTGGCATCACCTTCATCTGTCTGTGTGGTCGACCTGGCCTCCAGGCGCCTGCCCTTCTCCTCTTCCGCGCCGGTGATTTCCTGGTGAGCGCCCCATTGTTGTTCCGGGAGAAGAGCGTCGATGCCGGCGGTGCGTCGGCGCAGGTGCGCAACGGCATAGAGGAGAACGGCCGCGACCAGCACGAGGACAAGGCCGATGCCGAGCGGCCCCGGCAGCAGCGACAAAGCGACGAAGAGCACAAAGCACACAGCGCTGGCGGCCCAGGCGGCGTAGCCGAGCCAGCGCCAGACCCGCAGACCGGTCCAGCGCTCCAGACCGCGGGCCAGCCCTCCCAGCGCTGCAAAGAAGAGCGCCAGGGCCAGGCCAGTGTGCATGGCCTGGGCGGCGAAGACGGTGAGGGTCACCAGGGCGCCGAGGATCGCCAGGTACACCCCAATGAGCAGCAGAGCGGCAAGCCGGTCGTTCAGCCTGTACTGCTCGGCCAACCGGCGCTGCGCCTCGGCATCGAGCACTTTCACCGACACCAGGGGGACGGCCAGGTCGCGCAGCCGCGCCAGCAGCCCGTAGAGCGCCGCATGGTCGGGCGCCTTGCCTCGCAACAGAGTCTCCCCATTTCGGAACGAAACGGTGAGATCGTCAAACCAGGAGGTCCACTGTTCAGGCGAGAGACGCCCTTTGACCTTGATTTCGTATAGAAACGGCGGTTTTGTCCCTTCTGGCGCCGCTGCCTCAGTCTGATTACTATCCATGGGCCGTCCTCGCAGTGCGGAATTATCCTTCACGCCCTCTATTTTGGCATCATGGCCGGAGCATTGTCATGTACCAAAGGGCACATTGCCAGGTGTAGGGTTGTCGACGGCGCTGCACCCATGAAACGACGGCCAACGCGCCACGCATGCTGGCGGGATGGCCAGCGCGCGTGGCGCGTTGCCCAAAGGCGCCTCACAGGCGCCTGCTTCTCTTTGGCTGGTTTGCTGCCGGTCAGGTCGTGATGTTCGCCAGCCGCCCAAACAGAGGTTCGAGGGCGACGTAAGCGTCCTTGAACAGCTCGTAGATCGTCTCGTAGCGCTCCCTGGTGGCCGGGTCGGGATGGTTGATGCGCTGGACGGGTGAGAGCGTGCGAGCCACACCGTAGTCCGGGTACAGGCCCACGGCGACGCCGCCGGCGATGGCGGCGCCCAGGCCGGTGGCCTGGCCGGGCAGACCGAGCAGCGCTACCGGCAGTCCGTAGACGTCCGCCAGGATCTGCCGCCACAGCTCGCTCTTACCGCCGCCGCCAATCAGGCGCATCGTTTCCAGCGGCACGCCCTGGCTGCGCAGAACGTCGAGGATGGCCCGCAGGTTGAAGGCCACGCCCTCCATGACTGCCCGCGCCATCTCGCCGCGGCCGTGCGACATCGCCAATCCGACGAAGGCGCCGCGGGCCAGCGGGTTCCAGTGCGGGCTGCGCTCGCCGAGCAGGTAGGGCAGGAAGATCAGTCCCCGGCTGCCGGGCGGGATCGCGGCCGCGGCCGCATCCAGGGCGTGGTAGGCCGGTTCGCTCTCAGCCTCACCCCGCAGCAGGCGTTCAAACCAATCGAAGGCGCCGCCGGCCGCCTGCATGGTGCCAACGGCGACGTTGAGGCTGGGATCGAGGTGGGCGAAGTTGAAAGTGCGCTGTGCCGGGTCTAGGACCGGCTTGTGCGTGCTCAGCGCCACCCAGGAGGAGGAGCCAATATAGTTGTAGACGTCCCCATGCTGCACTGAGCCGGCGCCCACCGTGGCGCAGCCGCCGTCACCGCCGCCGATGACTACCGGCGTGCCTGCCTGAAGCCCCGTTTCCGCTGCCGCTTCGCGCGTCACGCCGCCGATCACGGTCGCCGCTGGGTGCGCCGCGGGCAGTAGCTCAGGCGCCAGCCCGATGGCTTCCAGCAAGGGTCGGGCCCAGCAGCGTCCTTCCAGGTCGAAGAGCTGGGTGAGCGACGCGTCGGAATAGTCGGTCGCCATGACGTCCGACAGCAGGAAGGCCGCGTAGTCCTTGGCCTGAAGGACCTTGTGCGTGCGGCGGTAGACGTCAGGCTCATGCTGCTTGATCCACAGCAGCTTGGCGGCCGTGTAGCCGGGGCTGACCCGGTTGCCCGTGACCCGATACGTTTCGGCGTCGCCGAAACGCGCGCGGATGAACTCGGCCTGGTCCACGGCCCGCTGGTCGGCCCAAAGGATGGCCGGACGCAGCGGCGCCCCGTCCGCGTCAACGGGCAGGGCGCCGTTCATGTGACCGCTGAAACTGACCGCGGCAATGGCAGAGGGGGAGACTCCCGACCTGGCCAACAACTGCCGGGTGGTGCTCACCAGCGCCGTCTGCCAGTCGGCAGGGTCTTGCTCGGCCCAGTTGGGCCGGCTGTAATCAGTGTCGTAGCTGGCAAACGCCGAGGCGACGATGTAGCCGTCAGGCGCGAACAACGTCGCCTTGTCGCCGGTCGTCCCGAGGTCGTGCGCCAACAGATAGGTTGTGTTCGTGCGATCCATTACCGGCCGCGGCGGCGGACGATGTCCAGGTAGACGGCCAGGATGACGATGACGCCGGTGACCACCATCTGCCATTCCTGCGGCACGCCCATGATGCGCAGACCGTTGGTCAGCGTGCTCATCAAGAAAGCGCCGATGAGGGTGCCCAGGATGGTGCCCTCTCCGCCACTCAATGACGTGCCGCCGATCACGACGGCGGCGATGGCGTCAAGCTCATAGCCTGCGCCCAAGGCAGGTTGGGCAGAGTTGAGACGCGAAGCCATCAGCACGCCGCCCAAGCCGGCGAAGAGGCCGCAGACCATGTAAACGGCCGTCTTCCAGTTGATCACATTGACGCCGGAGAGCCGCGTCGCCTCCTCATTGCTGCCGATGGCCACGGTGTAGCGGCCGAAGACGGTCCGGTTGAGGAGGAAAGCCGCCACCAGGGCGGCGGCAAAGAGAATCAGGACGGCGTTCGGGATGGGAAGGATCGGCACGACAGCGCCCACGATCGAACCCATCGTGATCAGGGTGAAGCCCGGGGCATTGTCGAAGTAGATCGGCTTGGGAGATCCGTAGATCGCTGCCGGGATCACCAGGGCCAGGCCACGAGCGATCATCATCATGCCCAGGGTGGCGACGAAGGGAGGGATCTTCATGCGCGAGATGACCACGCCGTTGACCACCCCCGCGATACCGCCGGTCAGCAGGCCCACCAGGATGCCGAGCGGGATGGGCAGCCCCCAAACCGAAATGGCGACGCCCGTGGTGACCGCGGCGAGGGTCAGGACGGTGCCGATGGAGAGGTCGATGCCTGCTGTGATGATGACGAAGGTGACTCCCAACGCGAGGACGCCGTTGACCGTCGTGGCGAGCAGAATGCTGAGCGCGTTCTCGACCGTTCGGAAGTACTGCGAGGCAATTGAGAAGAAGATGATGATCACGATCCAGGCAGCAAACGCCAACAGCTTCTGTGCGGCGTCAGAGCGGAGGATCGAACCCCTAGCAGCGGTTGTTACAGGGACCTCACTTGCAGTCATGCTCTCACCTCATTGGCTGTTGAGTTGTTGTGGGCTTTGTCATCCACTGTCACAAGCACCTTGCGCTGGGTGGCGTAGGTCATGATCTTCTCCTGGGTTGCCTCGGCTGCAGTCAGCTCGCCGGTAATGCGCCCTTCGCACATGACCACGATGCGGTGGCTCATGCGCAGGATCTCCGGCAGCTCTGAAGAGATCATGATGATCGACTTTCCCTGCTGCGTGAGCTGATTGAGCAGATGATAGATCTCGCTCTTGGCGCCGACGTCGATGCCGCGGGTAGGCTCATCGAAGATCAGGATGTCCGTGTCGGCGGTGAGCCACTTGCCCACGACGACCTTCTGCTGGTTGCCGCCCGACAGGTTCTTGACCTTCTGCTGCAGGCTGGGAGTCTTGATCGACAGCGCCTCGACGTAGCGCTTGCCGGTCTCCCGGATCTTGCCGTCGTTGACGACGCCCGCCCGGCCGAGGAATTTCTTGAATGCTGCCAGCACGACATTCGCCTGTACGTCCAGGCCCAACGCCAACCCGTAGCGCTTGCGATCTTCGGACAGGTAGCCAATGCCGTTGGCAACGGCGTCGTTGGGCTGCCGGATGGCCACTTTCTGACCCTTCACATAGACCTCGCCGGAGTCCAACGGGTCGGCTCCAAAGACGGCGCGGGCCACTTCGGTGCGCCCGGCGCCCATCAATCCGGCGAAACCCAATATCTCGCCCTTGTTGAGCTTGAAGCTGACATCCCTGATCACATTGCCGCGGTTGAGGTTCCTTGCCTCAAGGACAACCTCTTCATGTGTCCTCTCCGGAACCTCCGGCGCCGACTCGTAGATCGTGCGGCCGACCATCATGCTGATAACCCGTTCGATGGGAACCGAGGCCGCATCTTCGGTGCCCACATAGCGACCATCCCGCATGACCGTGATGCGATCGGCGATCTGCTTCAGCTCTTCCAGGCGATGGGAAATGTAGACAACGCCGACGCCTTTGTCCTTCAACTGCCGGATGATGTGAAAGAGCTCGGCGATCTCGGCCTCGGTCAGCGCCGCCGTCGGCTCATCCATGATCAGGACCTGGGAGTTGAAGGACAGGGCCTTGGCAATCTCGACCATCTGCTGCTTGGCGATGGTCAGCTCCGAGGTCTTGGTGCGCGGATCAAGCGCCAGGTGCATTGCGTCGAACACAGCCCGGGTATCGGCGTTGATCCTGTTCTGGTCCAGGAGGAAGGGCAGTTTTCCGCGCGGCTCCCGGCCGATAAAGACGTTCTGTGCCAGGGTCAGATGGGGCATCAGGTTGAGCTCCTGATGGATCATGCTGATCCCCAGGAGCTGGGCTGCGCGCGGACCGTGGATTTCGACTTCTTTGCCGTTGAGAAGAATGCGACCGGCGTCCTTGGAGTAAACGCCGGCGAGCACTTTCATCAAGGTGGATTTGCCGGCCCCATTCTCGCCCACCAATGCATGCACTTCACCGACCCGGAGCTCGAATTGGGCCTTGTCGAGGGCGTGGACGCCGGGGAACGACTTATCGATTCCTTCCATCAAGACGAGAACATCGTCCATGGCAGGTTCCTCAGGCCAGGATGCAGGAATGAGAAGAGGTAGGAGAGACGGTTAACGCCGGTAGGCAAAACGCCAGGTTGACACCCGCCAGCGACTTCGTTCTCTCCTACCTCTTCAGTGGGCGAAGATAGGGCAGCCGCCCGTTATTCCGGGCGGCTGCTAGCTTCTGCGATTACTGGTACAGGAGCGGCTTGAACTGGTCCTGGTCCATGTTGGTCTTGTCGTACCAGAAGAAACCGGTGTCGATGACCTTGTCGACCTTTTCGCCCTTAACAGCCTTGACAGCGGCCTCGACGCACTTGTAGCCGATGCCTACCGGGTTCTGAGTAATGGCGCCTGCGACGACACCACTCCGGACCTCGTCAAGGAGCTGTTTGCCGGCGTCGTAGCCGATCATGACAATCTTGCCTTCCTTGCCTAGTTCTTTGGCGGCGTTCATCACGCCGATCATCGAACCCTCGTTGGCGCCGAAGTAGCCCTTCAGGTCGGGGTTGGACTGCATGACCGCCTTGGCGATGTCGGTGGATTTCTGGTGATCGCCGGCGCCGTAGTCGATGTTGACGATCTTGATGTTGGGATACTTCTCTTTCATGCGGTTGACGAAGCCATCGCGGCGGTCGATGCCGGTGCGGCTGGTCTGGTCGTGCACCAGGACGGCGACGTTGCCCGATCCACCGATGAGCTCGGCCATCTTGTCAGCGGCGAGGGCGGCGGCGGCGATGTTGTCCGTCGACGCAGTGGCCACGGGGATGTCGCTGTCCACACCCGAGTCGAAGCCCACAACCGGGATGTTCTTGGACTTGGCTTCCTGCAGCAGCGGGATCACGGCCTTGGTGTCCAGTGCGGCCAGGCAGATGGCGGCCGGGTTCTTGGCCAGGGCGGCCTTCAACATGTCGACCTGCTTGTCAACCTCCGATTCGGTGGCCGGGCCTTCGAACGTGATGTCCACGTTGTAGTCCTTGGCCGCCTGCTCGGAGCCCTGTTTCACGGCCTGCCAGAACTGGTGCTGGAAGCCCTTGGAAATCACAGGGATGTAGGGCTTGGCGCCGCCCGCTGCACCCGCAGCAGGGGCCTTGGTGGCGGCTGGCGCCGGAGCGGCCGCGCCGCCGCACGCCGCAAGCACCGCCGCGAGGAGCAGCAGGGCAACTGCGGCAAACAACAATGTCTTTGTCTTCACTTCTGCCTCCATTGGACCTACAGAGAGAATTGGTGGAAAGACCCCATAGAGGGGTCTCAAAACACAACTAAAATGCACACCGCTCTGACGTTGCGGTGTGCCTGTCGTTGCGACCGTCGTAAGGCCGCAACGTCAATAGTATTGCCGATTCCGCAAGGTGTCAACTTCATTGCAACGACTCTGGGGCGGGGTGCATCCCTCACCGTGAATCAACGGGAATGTCTTGGAAACGGTTCCAAAGCCTATCCTGCCACGATCTTCGCCGATGTCAAGACCCCTTATCGCTCGCTGCCAAACTCCGCTGGTGGTTCCTCGGCACCCGCCAATCACGGCAGCTTCAGGATTTAAGGCGCTGCGGTGTGTCATTGGCGCGTTGCGCCGAGACGATGGAGCCGGCTCGCACCTCCGGCTCCCGACGTCGTGCCGTGTTCAACGATGACCGCTCTGTCTCCATACGAGGCGCCGAAGTTGTAGGGCGTCGCCGCAGGATCGGCCCCGGCGTAAACCTGTACCCACCAGCGGAGTTCGTCGGTTTCCTTCCAGCCGCCCACCAGCGCGTTCATTGTGAAGCAGGAATCGTTGCCGAGGAAGTCGCTGCCTGCCAGGTCATCGATCGTCACGTTCCAGAGCACAAACTGGTAGTTGTCACCGGTGATTCCGCGCGGTGTCCAGCAGAATGCAGCCGGGAGCGTCACCGTGGCGCCATCCGGGGGCGAGGCGAGAAGCACGTCGGCCACGTCGAAGTCGCCGCCCGCAACGGATTGCCCGGCGGTGTAGGAGGCAATGCGGTTGCCGGACCAGCTCCACAGGTAGCCGGGTCCAGGATTGGGATCATCAGGTGTGTTCAGGTAGTCGACGCTATAGAGCTCACCTGCGCCTAGGGTAGCCGCGTCCAGGAAGCTGTAGCGCCCATTATCATCGGTCAACGTCACGTCGGCGGTGAACCAGCTGTCGCCATCGTACTGGGAGAGATAGAGCTGCAAGTAGGGGGCTGCGACGCCGTGGTACGTCACCCGTCCGTAGATGCCGCCCGCAGAGACCTGCGGCGTCGGCGTGGCCGTCGGCCTCGGCGTAGGGGTGCGAGTAGGGGTGGGGGTTGGCGCCGGCGCCAGGCTCCGCCGTAACAGCGGCAGATAGGACTGGGACGAGGGGCGCCGGATGTGAAGCACAAGGTGAGCGGTAGCCTGAGTACCGCCGCTGTCGACGACGGTGAGCGTGATGGTGTGGTCGCCTTCCCTGAGGTTGCTGCGCTCTAACGTGCGGCCTGTTCCCAGCTCGCCGTCCTTGTCCGATGACCACGTGAGCGAGCCATCCGGCAGCGAACCATCTTCGAGGTCCATACCATCGCCCACGAAGACCACGGTGTCGCCGGGCGCATAGACCGCCTGGTCTGCCGGTGAGATGATCAGCGCCGTCGGCGCTTTGCCGCTGACGGTGAACGGCCCGGCATCGCCTTCAGCCGTGTTCACCCCATCGCTGGCCAGAATGCGGATGTAGGCGCTGGACCCTCCCGGTAGCGTGGCCGTGTCCAGAGCGAAGGTGGTCTGCGTGACATCGGTCGCGACTGCGTACCAGGAGACCCTGTTGTCGTTGCTGAACAGCACCGAGTAGCTGAGGGAGTCATTGTCCGGGTCGCTTGCGGTCCAACTCACGGTCTTGATGGCGCCGCCGGTCACGGGGGCGACGTTTACCGTGGGCTTGTGGTTGCTGATGGTGCGAGTGGCAACCGTGGCACCCTCGTGCTTGAGGACGATCTGGCGGGCGTTCGGAGGGAAGGGGATGGTGAGGGCGAACGGCGCCGTCGTGACCGGGTTCGTGCTGTCGCCAAACCCGTACGAAACATCGAAGCACTGGCTGGAGAGCTTCGTGTTCTGGGCATCGTAGAGTTCCAGGCAGTAGGCCGTGCCGACAGGTGGGTTATCCAGTGGATCGGTCTGGACCTGGCGGTTGAACACGTCGAACGTCACCGTGCCATCCTGGTCAATGAGGCCGGAGGCAAGGAGGTATTCCGTGGCCACCGCCTCGGCCGGGCGGGCCTCCCGTTGGTTGGTCGCGACGATGCGCTCATGGAGGTAGGTATATTGCCCCGGCGCGATCCATGCTTCGTTCTCCAACCGGGCGGGCACCATGAAGTCGAGCCGGGTATCCTCCCGCACCTCGCGCGCGGCCACATCGAAGCCATGCGTACCAATCGTCTTGTCCCAGTGCCCAAGGTTGTAGTTGTGTCCGAACTCATGGGTCATCGTGCGGCGCCAGCGGCCATCGGTATCGTTGCCAAAGGCGGCATGGCCCGGAAACTGGCCCAAACCGTTGCCCCAGAAGACGCTTGTCGGCAGCCAGCCGTAGACGTGGTCGGGTCGCGGCCGCGCCTGGCTGAGCTGGAGCAGGCGGATGAGGTAGTTGAGCAGCTTCTCTCCGCCAGTGCCCACATTGACATTGCCGGCCCATGTGATGCCCGGCCACGGGTAATACTTCACGCGGGTATGGCTGACTGGAAACGTGGAGACCAGCCATGCCTGCCCCTTGGCGATGCGCTCCGAAGGATCCTGCGGGCCGGTGTAGCCGCCTGGGTTGTAGTGTACCGGCAGCCAGGCGATGCGCAGGTCGCCGCCGTCGACGAAGCTCAGGTTCGTTGAGGTGATATTGTTGCCGTAGTTGCTCTCCGTCACGCCCCGGTCGGGATTGACCTCAACCTCCAGACGTACACTTCCCGACAGCCAGGAGAACGGCAGCTCGAAGTTGAGGGTCTGGTTGATCTGCCGCCAGTTGGGGGACTGGACTGCCGTGATGCGACCCCCGGGATTGAACGGCGCGACTTTGCCGAGCAGTGTACTCCCGCGATAGCCTCGCAGCTCGCCCGTGACACCGCTGATGGGCATGGAGGTGTTCAATCCCAGGTACGCCCGCACCACGGTTCGCTTTGAGGCGATCAAGGGGATGCTGTTGGCCTCATTCTGGATGGACTGATTGATTTCGAGGCGGGTGATCGTCAAGTCGGGCTGCGGGGTGGGTGTGGGAGTAGGCGTTGACGTAGATGTCGGCGTCGGCGTCGGGGTCAGTGTGGGCGTGGGCGTGAACGTGGGGGTACGCGTGGGCGTGAAGGTGGGTGTTGCTGTGCGCGTCGGGGTGGGGGTGGGGGTGTTTGTGCCGCCAGCGATCTGATAGGGCCGCGAGTGGACGTTGTTATTCTCGTTGCATTCGCTGATGGCGCCCACCCCCGTGCCATCATCGTCGGCGCGGACATAGATGACTCGCGACCCGCTCTGGGGTGAATTCCAGGTCAGGCTGACGTCGACGTACTCGCCCGGAGCCAGGGGTTTGGCTATCCTGACGCCGCCCAACAAACTGCCGCCCGCTGACGGATTGCCATCGTAGAAGGCGACAGGGAGGTCTGCCGGGACGCCTTTGGAGCCGCCATTGCCGACACGCGCCGTGAAAGTGACCGAGGCAGGGGAGTTGTCCTGGATCCGGATGTACGACGCCGTCACGTCTGCGGCCGACGGCCTGCTGGAAACTGTGACATCATAGACGACGGGGCTGGCGTTGTTGTTGCCTGGCACCAGCATGATCTGGACCTGGATGTACCGCCCACTGCCCAAAGACCTCTCGATGCCATTGGCGGCAGAGACGTAACTTGCGGTGCCTAGAGCCGCCTGGGTATCGGCGCTGCGGGCGCGGGCGGTGACGGCGCTGCCGGCTGGCTCCTGGCTGTTCCAGGCGATCTTGCCCCAGGGGGTGCCGGCTGCACCGCTGTCATAGATGACGGTCCAGGTGCCCTGGGGAGCCGTGGTGCCCAGGATCTGGGTGCCAGTCATGTCGCTGTAGTTGTAGGGCGCCGAGCCAGGAGGCAGGTCCACGGTCAGATCGACCTGGTTGGTCTGGGGGTTGATGCGCATCAGGTTGTTGCTGTCCCTGTTGACTGACCAGATCTTGCCGTTGGCGTCGACGGCCACGCCTGTCGGGTAGGAACCGACGGGGATCGTCGCCAGGATGTTGCCGTTGGGGTCCATTCGGGTCAAGTTGGCAGACGAGCGGTTTGCGACCCACACGTTGTTGTCGGTCAGGCTTACGGCGAGGCCGCTGGGGTTGCCGCCGCTGCTGGCATAGCTACCGATGATCTGCCCCCCCGGGTTCACCTTCTTGATGACATTGTCAGAATAGGAGCTGTTCCAGATATTGCCCAGGCTGTCGACTGCAAGGCCGTAGGAGTGGACGATGTCGATACACATGGCGGCACCGCTGGCGGGGTCGTAGCGCAGGAGCTTGGTCCAGTCACCGGCGTCTCCTGACGCCGACCAGAGCACGCCGCTGCGATCGACCAGGCCTCCGTATCCGCCGCAGGTGAACGGGCCAACGGTACGTAGAATCGCTCCGCTGCCACCGTCCACCACGTCAAAGTAGCGATTGCCGGCGGCGTAAAACAGATTGCCGCTGATCCAGACATTGTTGCTCTTGTCCACGGAGACGTGACGGGTGCCCGCGCTGCCGCCGCGCACATAGTGGAGGATGCACTCATCCTGGGCCGTCGCCACCCCGCCGTTATTGTCTACTCCGTTGGTGTTCGGCCAGGGCTTCACGTCATCGCCGGTTGAGGTATCGATGACGCCGTTGCCGTTGCGGTCCACGCACTGGAAGTTCTCCGCCAGGCCGATGTGAAGCGCCGAACCTTTGCCGCCATCCCCTTCGTCGCGGTTGCCTGCCCACACGCTGCCGTACAGGTCGACCGTCGTGCGCGAGGGGTTGCGTGCCCGGCCGTCGGGCGCGGAGAGGTAGCGGCCCTTGATCTGCCCCGTGTTGACGTCGATCTTGGCGATTTCCCCGCGGCCCGACAGGGCCACCCAGATGAACGCCGGCGGTTTGATGTTCTGGTTGAGCTGGAGCTGGTTGCTATTGGGGGCGTTGTGGTTGACATTGAGCAAGACGCCCTGGTCGAAGTCGGCGTCGGTGGTGTAGGTGCGGCTCTGCAGTCCATCGCCGCACAACAAACCGGTGTCATAGAAGTTGTTGGTCTCATCCGACTCGTCAACTTCGTTCTGGCTGTCGACAAAGGCGTAAATGAGGTTATCGCGGAAGAGCACATTGCCCGCCACTGGCACCGAGAACCACTCAGACGCGCTGGCGCCGAACAGCGCGGTGTGGTCCCTCTGCCCGAGGACGAGGTCGGTTCCCGGCGTAAGGGCGCGGTTGAGGTCCCGGTCTTCGAACACCGTCACCCGGAAGGATCGGTTGACAGCCTGACCGCCTGCGTTCTTGATCTGGACGCCGAGGTTTCCGGAAAGCGTCAGAGCCTGGGGGTCGACGGTCACGCCGCTGCGGTCAAGGTTGGTGATGGTGAGGTCTGGTTTGACGACCGTGCCAGTGGGCGTCGGCGTAGGCGATACTCCAACAGTGGGCGTCGGCGTTGGCGTGATGCTCTGCACGTGCAGCGTCAGCCTTGAGACGCCGTAGGTCGCGTGTGAAGCCTCGATGACCGCCTCACAGCCCAGTACGGCGCCGAGTGTGGCTTGGGCCAGGAACCCGGCGCTGGTTTGGCCCTGCGCTATGGTCACTGACGCCGGCACAGAGATGCAGCCGGGATTGGACGAGTTCAGCGTGACGGCGACAGCCTGCGGTGCGTTTTCGCTGAGACTCACGGTCATGTTGGAACTGGCCCCCGGCGCGATGACGAACGGATTCGCCGTAAGGGTCAAGCGCTTGGAGGGCGTACAACTGATCTCCACAACCGACGCGTAGTCAGGATAGTTCGTCTTCAGGTCAAAGGCGGCCGAGGAGCCGACCAGATTGCGCCAATCACCTGCCCATTGGATGGGTGCGACGGCCCAGTGCCAGTCTCCCGTTGCCCAGTCGCTGACCTGCAGGTAGCCACCGGGGTTGCCGCCCGTCGACTTCCATTCCATGGTGCCGTCGCCAGCGGCCGTCCAACCTTCCGGACCGGCATCGAATCCGGCGCCGAACCGGGAACCAATGGTCACATTGTCGACCCCACCGACGTCCGCCCCATCGTGCAGCTCAGTACGGATGCGGAACTGCGTCACCTGCGCCATGACCTTCTGGAAGGTTGCGTCGTCGATTCCAAATTTCGCCGCCGTCAAAGGTATGGTGAAGCGCTGCCAGGTGTCGGCGTTCGCCGGTGGCCCGAACGAAGCTGAGATAGTCTGGTTGCAGGTCTCCACCGTACTGGTGGATGTGGGCGTGGGCGCCTTGGTCGGGGTAAACGTTGGGGTTGGGGTGGGCGTGTTTTGCCCTGGAAGGTTGGGAATGCTTCCAAAGGTCCACCAATCCCCGGCTATGGCGTGGGACCCGGAGCCAATCGTTCGCTGCCACTCCAGGCCGAAGCCGTTGTCGACACCAGCGGGGCTGGTGTCGATGGTATTGTTGAAGCCTGGCCCAGGCTCACATGATCCTGATACGGGGCACGTAAAGTTGTCGCCGCAGTAGCCAATGTTTTCCCAGATTTCGTAGTACCAGCCCTCCTGGTGGGCGGTGGCAGGGGAGGTCGGGACGAAAAGCATGTACCAGGGCCCACTGGGAACATACGCGCCTACGGCGCCGCTCCCGGCGTCGTAGTACCCAAGCCCGTAGTCGTCGTTGGCAAAGTAGCTGTCGACGGCGTGGTAGAGCTTAACGGTCTGGGAAGAACCCGACGTGTTGGCGATGTCCCAGTCCAGCCGAAAGTAGTCCTGGCCGTTGACATAGGAAACACGTTGTGTCACCCGGAAGCCTGTGGCGCCAGCGTCGAGCACCGTCGTCACAACCCATGGGTCTCCTGCGGTGCCCGAACCCGTGGGGCCGCTATGGCTTGTGCGCGACCACGGCCGCACCACGTACAAGTTCGTGGCGTTGCGGCCGTTGAAACAGGAGTCGGGTCCGTAGACGTCGCTCCCGACCTGCAGCCAGATGCCGCTGTCAGCGCTCTTGTCCTGCCAGCCATAGACCTGGCCGAGACCGTTGTAGGCGGTCTGGATGCTGCTGTCGGCGCCAATGGTGATCTTCAGAGGACTGCCCGTGATGACGACTGGATTGGGCAGGTCGTCCGGCCCTGACCCCGCCTCTGGCCTCGCCGGGAGCGCAGCGGGGCTGCTGGTCGCTCCGGCTGACATGGTCAGAAGGAATCCGAGCAGGAAGAGGACTGACCAAAGGAGAACCGAGGGCTTTCTGGGTGTATGGTGCCACATGATCGTCTGCTCCCTAGTCGTAATGCAGCGGCGAACCCTGCCGCGGGCGGGCTGATGCGCTGCAGCACTGGCGGAACCCGGACGGAATCCCCAGCCCCAGCGACCCCTCGCCGTTCCCTCTGCGCTCTGGCATGCCCCCACCTCCCCTTGGTCGCGCTCGGCCATGGGATCTTGCCGGCCTGGACAACTTTGTCACGGGCATCGCCCTGCTCCCATCACACTTGCTTGAGGAAAGAAGGGTGTTGCTGCGAGCGAAAAGCTATGGGGGAATTATATCACAAATACGCAACGTTGCGCGCCATTTTTCACGTATTGGCGCCACTACTGCGCCGTTCAGGCGCCTGTCGCTCGCGTGGCTGCTTCCATCAGGCGGGCGATGCGGTCCACCATGTCGGCAGGGTTGGGATGGAAGCCCTCGAGGAGCAGGCAGTTGTCATAAAGCTGCTCGGCGGCGGCGGCGAAGATATCATCGGGCGCCGCTGCCCGCTGCGCCAGGTTCAGGATCAGGGGGTGGTGGGGATTGATCTCAAGCAGCCTGGCAGGCGCCTCGTAGTCGCGGTCCATCAGGCGGCGCATGCGCTCCATCTCGCTGCCGATGGCGCCGGCAGGCGCCACCAGGCGGGCGGGATGGTCGCTGAGCAGGGAAGACAGGCGCACATCCTGCACGCGCTCGCCGAGCTGGGTCCGGAGCTGAGCGAGCAAGCCGTCGAGGCTGGCCGCAGGGGCAACCGGTGCGGCTTCGGCAGTCTCGTCCGCGGGCAGCTCCAGGCCGGCTTCGGCGACGTTGCGGAAGGGAAAGCCCTCGAACTCCTCCAGGGCGGAGGGCAGCAGCCCGTCCAGGGGATCGAGGAAGAAGAGGACTTCCAGGTTCTTCTTGCGGAAGTAGTCCAGGTGCGGGCTGCGTTGGGCGCCCTTCTGGTCGTCCGCTGGCAAGAAGTACAGGGCGCGCTGGTCGGGCGCCACCCGCCCAACGTAGTCGTAGAGGGAGGAAAGGGCCGCGTCGTTGCGTGACGTGTAGAAGCGCAGCAGCGGCACCAACCGGTCTTTGTCGCCGGCCTCGGTGGCGATGCCCTCCTTGATGAAGGGTGCGAACTCGCCCCAGAAGGCGGCGTACTTTTCGGCATCGCCCGCCGCCAGGTCCTTGAGACCGTCGAGAACCCGCCGCGTCAGGACGCTCTTGATCCGGCGCATGACCGGGCTGGCCTGGACGGTCTCACGGCTGACGTTGAGGGACAGATCATCGGAGTCGACGACGCCCTCGACGAAGCGCAGGTAGGGCGGCAGCAGGTCCTTGTTGTGCTCCTGGATGCGCACCCGGTGCGAGTAGAGGCGCAGGCCGAAGTCCTGGCGAAGCGCCAGGCCGCTGCGATCCAGCTTTGAGGGGATGAACAGCAGCGCGTGCACCTGGACGGGAGCGTCCGTGCTGACGGTGATGTGGAGCAGGGGTTTCTCCCAGTCCAGCGTCAACTGGCGGTAGTAGTCGGCGGCCGCCTCGGCGGTGACCTCGGATGCCGGCTGCCGCCAGAGGGCCTGGCGATGGTTGGCCGGGGTGGCGCTGTCGCCCACGTAGATGGGAAAAGAGACAAAATCGGAATGGCGGTGGATGATCGATTCCAGCCGTCCCGGCTCGGCGAACTCGCCGGCGTCCTCATTGAGCCTGACCACGATCGTGGTGCCGCGCTGGTCCCTTTCCGCCGGCTCCAGCTCATAGCTGTCCTCACCTCGGGCGCGCCAGGTCCAGGCGCTGGCGTCGGGCCGGTAGGACAGGGAGGTGACGCTGACCTCTTCCGCCACCATGAACACCGAATAGAAGCCCACGCCAAAGCGCCCGATCTGGTCCACGCTGGCGCCTTCCTGCAGCATGCGGGCGAAAGCCTCGGCGCCGGAGCGGGCGATCGTGCCCAGGTTTTCCACCAGCTCTTCCCTGGTCATGCCGATGCCGGTGTCGGCGATGGTCAAGGTGCGGGCGGCGCTGTCGGCCCGGACGTGGATGGACAGCTCGATGCCGGGGTCGCGCACTTCGTGATTCGTCAGCATCTCGAACTGGACGCGGTGCAGCGCATCGGAGGCATTCGAGATCAACTCGCGCAGAAAGATCTCCCGCTCTGTGTAGAGGGAGTGGACGAGGATGTCGAGCAGCTTGCGGATTTCGGCCTGGAAGGCGCGGGTTTCGGCGGTCATCGTTGGGTTCGTGAAGGAGGTTAAGATTGCGGTCGTTTGAAGAAGGCGTGCCACTGGTTGCGCTGGCCCGGCACGATGCCGGCCAACTCCCAGCCCTGGTCGCCCATCTGGCGCAGGCAGGCGTCGATGCCGGGACCCTGTTTCCAGTGGGCCAGCTCGGCGCCGTCGCGGAAGCGCGGCCGCCAGCCGTCGTACTCGTGGAAGATCACCTGTGTGTACTCCCACTGGATGGAGCTGGGCGCAGGCTTGGGAGCCTTTGGCGGCGCCAGCTTGAGCGCAGGCTTGGGTTCGGAGGGCGCCGCTACTGGCTTTGCCGGTGTACTGGCTTTCGGGGTCACGGGGCGCGCAGGCGGGTCCGCTCGCGGCGGGGTGTTGGGTTCGGGCGCCGGAAGCGAGCCGCCCAACAGCTCGCCCAGGACGTCAGGGGTCTCTTTACGTTCAGCCATCTTGTATGATCCTTGCGGTGAGCGCTTGGTAGTCTTCGGCGCCCGGTGAGTGGGGCGCATACTCGTAGATCGTCTGCCCGTGACCAGGCGCTTCGCTGAGGCGTACGCTGTAGCGCACCGGCGCGCACACCGCAGGGCCAAAGTGGCTGCGCAGTTGTTCGAGAATCTCGAGGGATTTGCGCACGCGGCGGTCCAGGAAGGTGGGCAGAATATAGCGGAGCGCCAGGTCAGGGTGGTACTTCTGGATGGCGCCCAGGCTCTTGGTAAACTCCAGCAGTCCCTGCGGGGTCATCACCTCCAAAGACACCGGCGACAGCACCTCAGAGGCATAGAAGAGGGTGTTAACCGAAAGCACGTCCCAGCCGGGGGCGGTGTCGAGCAGGACAAAGTCATATTTGTCTTCGTAGGGCGCTAACAGCTCGGCCAACGTCCGCTCCCCGCCGTACTCCTGGCGGTCAATGATGCGCTTGAGGCCCGCCAGCGAGCGGCCCCCTCCCAGGACCCAAAGGTTGGACCGGGCGGGCGCCGGCGCCTCGGCGTGGCCGACGCTGCCTGCCGCCAGCTCTGGCAGCCCCACCGTAGGGTGGACGCCCAAGGCCGCCGCCGCCTGGTCCTGCGTGTCGATGTCGATGAGAAGGACGCGCTGTCCGGATGCCGCCAAACCGGCCGCCAGGTTGACGGCGGTTGTCGTCTTGCCCACGCCGCCCTTGGTCAGGGCGATAGCGATCTTCCTCATCTCGGCACTCCACAGTCGGTCGGTTCGGGAAGTCGGTATCCGGGCAGTTCTCGTGGCCGGGGTGCGCTTCCCGCCGAGGAGCTGCGGATGGGTCCGGCACAGAGAAATACCCTGGCTACGAGTATACTACACGCCTGCGCGCTCGCCCAAAGGCCTTGTGAGACGGGGTACAGGCGGGTCGCAATTGCGCCTCATTCACCTTTCGCCCCGAACCTCCCGTCATGGAAGCGCCGCATCCCGAGCCAACGCTGCCCAACAACCTGCCTCAGATCCTCTGTTACGGCGCTGTCGAGGTCACCAACCGCATTGAGGTGCCGCACCTGCCGGCGCCCGACCGCAGCAGCAACGTCACCGCCGAGTACTACCGGCCGGGCGGCGAGGCCCTGAACGTGGCCCTGGCGTTGGCGGCGTGGGGCCTGGCACCGCACCTGATGGGCAACCTATTGGGCGAGGATGCTTACGGGGACCTGATCCGGCGGGAGCTGGCACGCCAGCCGGGGGTCAGGACGACCTGGCTGCAAACCTCGGACCACGCCCGCACACCCTACAGCCGCATCTTCGTTCTCCCCGACCGTGAGCGGTATGAGGTGCGCTACTGGCACGACCAGCGGCGGTGGACGCCGCTGGAGCCGGGGATGCTGGCCGGCGTCAGGCTGTTGAGCACCGACATCGAAGCGGGCGAAGCGGGCACCAAGGCGGCGCAGACGGCCCATCTGGCCGGACTGACGGTGGTGACGACGGACGTCGTGGCGCCTGACCATGCCCTGACCCCTTTGAGCAACCTGATCGTGACCAGCGTCACGTACTTGCGCCGCAGCGACCCCGGCTTCTCCATCGCCGGTGTGCCGGGTCTGGCCGAGCGCCTGTTGGCCGCCGGCGCCGGCAGGGTGATCGTGACCAACGGCGTCGAACCGGTGCAGGTTTACGAGCGCAGCGGCGAGCGACGCTGGGAGCGACACGAATTCGCCTCTCTACCCTTTCCGGAAGTTGACCGCACTGGGGGCGGCGACATCTTCAAGGCGGCCTGCCTGCTGGGACTGGCGCTGAACTGGGACCTGGAGAAGTACGTGCGCTACGGCGCTGCCGCCGCCGCGCTCTGGATCACCCAGCCCAGCCCGCTGAAACGGCCGCCCACCCTGGCCGAAATCGAGGCGCTGGTGGCTGAACGCGGTCCCCGCGTCACGGTCATGGCCCCGGCGCTGGACGCGGGCGAACGCGTGTGCCCCCTGTGCCAACGCGTGGTGGCCGCTGCTCTGTTCGAGAAGCACTGGGGTATGGAGCCCGTGGTGGTCGAGGCCATCCGGCGGGACTACCCCGGCTGGAGGCGCACCGAGGGCGCCTGTCCCCGCTGCGTCCACGAACAGCGGGCCGCGGCGAACCGGGTGCAGTCCGGCGGCAAGCCCCTGGTGTTGGAAGGGCACCCCATCTACGGCCGGCCCGACCTCCTGGTGCTGCCGACGCCCGTGCGCCTGCGGGCCAACCTGCACTACACCGGCCGCGGGGTGGTGATGTGCTTCCTGGACAGCGGCTTCTACCCGCATCCCGACCTCACGCAGCCCGAGAACCGCATCGTGACCATGGTGGATGCCACCACCGACGAGATCGTTGAGGATGTCACCTTCCGCGAGCCGCGCGGCGTGTCCTGGCACGGCATGATGACCAGCGTGGCCGCCGCCGGCAGCGGGGCGCTCAGCCAGGGGCGCTATGCCGGCATCGCCAGCGGCGCCCGGCTGGTTCTCGTCAAGATCACCGACAGCCGCGGGCGCATCCACGAACGCGACATTGCCCGCGGGCTGCGCTGGGTGGTGCAGAACCACCAGCGCTTCGGCATCCGCATCGTCAACCTGAGCGTCGGCGGCGACCGCTCAGGCCTGGGGCGGCACAGTGTAATCGACGACCTGGTGCAGCGGCTGGTGCGGGCAGGCGTGCTGGTGGTGGCGGCGGCGGGCAACGCCGGCCGCTCCGACCTCTTCCCGCCTGCCTCTGCGCCCGAGGCGATCACCGTGGGCGGCATCGACGACCAGAACGTCCTGGACCCCGGCCAGAGCCGCATGTACGGCAGCAACTGGGGCAGGATGCCGAACGGCGAGCTGAAGCCTGAAGTCGTAGCGCCAAGCATGTGGCTGGCGGCGCCCGTGCTGCCGGGCACCCGCATCGCCGAGCAGAACCTGATTCTTGACCGGCTCTGGCAGGCCAGCGACCGGGAACTGACGCCGCTCCTGGCGTCCACCTACCAGGTGTTTGGCTTTGCCCGCAGCCTGCTGGATGAGCCGCTGGCGGCGCAGCGGCAGGCCGTGCGCGACAGGATGGTCGAGAACAAGTTTGTGACGCCCTACTACCAGCACGTGGATGGCACCAGCTTCGCCGCTCCCATTGTCAGCAGTGTGGCGGCGCAGATGCTGGAGGCCAACGCCCGCCTGTCGCCGGATTGGGTCAAGAGCCTGGTGGTGGCCACGGCCACGCGCCTGCCCAACGAGCCGGAGGAACGGCAGGGACACGGGATGATCACTCCTGGACGCGCTGTGGCCGCGGCCCTGCGCGAGCGCTTTGGCGCCCTGGACGAGGCTCCGCTGTCACCCTACACCAACCACGAGGGCATCCACTTCGTCTATTATGATCGCCGGGCGCGGAGCGTGGCCGTGGTCGGCGACTTCAACGACTGGAATCCCGGCGCCCTGGTCATGACCAGCGAGCGGCCCTGGCAGTGGCGGGCGCTGTTGCGCGGATCGAGGCCGGGCCGCTACCGCTACAAGTTTTTGGTGGACGGCGAGCGCTGGCTGGACGACCCGGAGAACGCCGACAAGGACGCGGACGGGTACGGCGGCTTCAGCGCCGTGCTGCAGATAGCAGATGGCAGATAGCAGGCAGCAGGTGGCTTCCGAGCCCCGACCGTGAGGGAGGGGCGGTTAGCAAGGTGGCAGGTGGCCGGTAGCCGATAGGGGCGGCCCCCCGTGGCCGCCCGTTCCCTCGTGACCGTCCTTCCGAGCCCCGACCGTGAGGGAGGGGTGGGGCAGCGGGTAGCGGGTTCAAAGGTCGTCTCCTCTACCTGGCCAGGAAGCTCAGCACTTCCTTGTTGAAGAGATCGGGCGCCGTGTTCATGGCGGCATGCTGCTGCCCCGGCATGACCACGATGCGGCTGTTCGGCAGCGCCGCGTGGAGCGCCTCGATCGCCGCTCCGAAAAAGGCCGGACTGTCGCCTCCCAACATGAGCAGCGCCGGTATCTGCAAGCCCCGGAAGCGTTCTGGGTGGAAGACGTAGGCATTGCTGGCGCTCACCTCCCGCAAGAGCGTGTGCGCTGCCGCTATCCTTCCCTGCCAGGCCGGCGATGCCTGCAGCAGTTGCAGCTCGTGCGTCGGCATGTGCACGATGTCCTGCATGAAGGCGGACACCATCGCTTCGCGTTCGCCAGCGTCAAACAACGACCGGAGCTTTGCGATCGCCTCACGTGGGTAGAGGGTGTGGCCTTGAGTTGGAATGGGCGGCTCGTAGAGAATCAGGCGGCGCAGATGGCGAATACGCAGGGCTGCTTCCAGCGAGCACAGGGCGCCGTAGGAATGGCCGAGCAGGTCGACCGGGCCTCCCACCGAGTCTGCGACCGCCGCCACGTCGTCGAACTCAGCCTCGATCGTGTAGTCATCTGCGTCGCCGCTGCCACCGCGACCTCTTCGGTCCACGGCATAGACGGTGAAGCGTGCATCGAGCCCGGGTAGGACGGGCGCCCAACGTTCATGGTCGGCGGTCGTGCCGTGGACCAGGATCAGCGGTGTTCCTGATCCGGTCTTCTGGAAGGCGATGCGGACGCCGTCGGGAGAGAGGATCGTTTCCATGCCTGAAATGGCCAATGCAGGCGCGGAAGCGCGGATGTCGGATGTCGTTGCCATATGTGCATGTCCCTGAGGTTGGAGATGTGAGTGTATGGATTGGCCGGCCCTTACCCAGGGCCGATGCCTTCCCCAACCGATCGATGGCACGAACATCGCGCAAATGCCAAACAAAATCAGCACGGGAGCTTCCAATGGCCATGCCTTCGGGACTGCAGGCAAGAACACGAAGTCCCCGGCGGTGCCAACGCCGGGGACTTCGTGAAGAGTGTCCGGACCTTGTGGAGGCGCCGGTGGCACTGCCTACCGCTGCAGCAGGGGCAAGTAGGACTTGTTGGCGCCGGCCTGGCCAGGGGTGGCCGTCGGCGTGGCCGTGCCGGCGGGCGTGGGCGTCGCCGTGGAAACGGTCGTGGGCGTGGGGCTGGGGAGGGGCGTGGGCGCCACGGGCTGGACGAGGCTGAACGTTCCGATCAGGGTGAGGGGCTTCGATCCCAGACCCCAGATGGTCTCGCGGTACTCGCCGGTGAAGCGGTGGTTGTTGTCGGGGTCGGGGGCGCCCGTGAACCGGAACTGCCGCTGCAGCGGGACTCCCGACTGGGTGGTCATGGCGAAGCGCTCGGACTCCAGCGTGAGGTGGGCGCCGTCATACGTGCCGGTGACCGACGGTCCCACGGCAAGCGGTGTGGCGCCCGGCGTGGCGGTGCCGGGGCCGGGCGTGGGGCCGGTGGGCGTGGCAGGGATCGTGTGCTCCGTTGTGTAGACCATGGAGGCGCCAAGGTCCACGTAGCCGCTGACCTGGCTGCCGTTCTGCTGCAAGAGCAGACCCAGGTTGATGCTGCCCATCTGGGGCGACGGCGTGGCAGGAGGCTGCGGGGTCGGCGTGGGCAGCGGGTCGGTGTAGGTGCCCACGAGGGCCCACTTCAGGTCCGCGGCGCCCAAGTAGCTGCCGTTCAACACCGCGGCCTGGGGCTGGTCCGGTTCGGCGGGAGGGACAGCGGCGGCGGACGCCTGCGGCCTGGCCTGCACAGCCACGACGAGCAGGAGCAGGGCGATGCCAACGAGGAAGGCGCTGGCGCTCAGGGTGATGCGACGAGCGGTTGGGTTTGCCTGTGGTTTCATCGTCTCTCCTCTCAGAAGTCGATCCGGTTGCAGTCGGACGGCTTGGGCGGTCCGGGCGATCGGCTGGCATGAGTCGTGCTGAACCTGAGCTCGATGTCTTTGAGCTGCTGCAGGTCCATGTCGATCATCCCGCTCTTGGGAGCCCCAGCTTTGATCAGCACCTGCCAATCGGTGGCCGACACGGGCCGGCCCAGGAAGGCCGCCGTGCGGTAGCCGTTCTCGGTCCAGGGGTGGCCGCCGTTGACATTGGCGTTGAGCACCGCCGGCACCTGGCCCGGCAACTGGTTGCTCGGCCAGTCCAGGTTCAGGAGGATGGCGGGCGGCATCAGCTTGTAATCAAAGGTGCAACCGGCCTGCGAGCGCAGGTGGGTGGTGCCGCCCTGCGTGAGGCTCACGCTCCGGTAGGACAGCCCGTTCTGGTCGGTGAGCAGGTTGACGCTCATGCCCGTGCTCGTGGCCTTCGGATTGCCGATGCCGGCCATCTTCAGCAGCCAGTAGCGGTCGTAGTCCTGCTGGATGACGTTGGAGAAGATGCCGCCATCGAGCAGCGAGGTGGTAAAGGAGAAGCGCAGCACCGGCTTGCCGTCGTAGGGCGGCTCGAAGTCGTTGGGGACCGTGTTCTGGGCCACCCACTGGCGGAAGCGGCGCACCCGTTCGGCCTGGGCAGACTCAGGGGTGTTGAAGCCCTCGCGAGCCAGGGCGTTGTCGGTCAGACCCAGCACCTGCTGCGCCACGGAAACGTCGAAATCGATGGGATCGATCTGGGCGCTGCTCGTGCCGCCGGCCAGGTTGTCGGTCTTGCTCTTGAGCTGCTGCAGGAAGCGGGTGATGTCGCTGGCCGTGCGGGCGCGGTAGATGTCGGAGATGCGGAAGTTGCTGGCGGCCAACCGGGCGGCGTACTCGTACTCGGCGCGGCGGGCGGCCAGGTAGCTGATGCGGGCGGCATAGTCGAGCTGCTTGGCGAGCTGCAGGCGCTTGTCATCGCGCACGATGCGGTAGCTGGGGTCGTTGCCGGGGTTGAGCTTGAGGTAGGCGCGCTGCCGCTGCGCCTCGTTGACGACATCGTCCATGTGGCCGATGATGCCGACGAAGGCAACGTAGGCGGCCCGCGTCGCCTGGGCGGCTGCCAGAGCGTCGATGACGAGCTCGCTCTGGTCCAGCAGCATGTTCTTGACCTCTTCGTTTTGCTGGGCGTTCTCGATTTCGATGTCGGCGGCCGTGGACAGCGCGCCGGCCAGGGCCTGCAGCGCCACGTTGGCGCCTCCCACGACAATCTGGGCGGACCAGGTCGGACTCTCCCAATGGCCCTCTTTGTCGATCAGATTGAGCAGCGATTCCGACACCCTGGCGGCGGTCTCGGCGGCGCCGGAGATGCCCAACCATAGGGTGACGGTGGCGTTGCGCTGGTCGGAGTTCGCAATCCTCTGGTTGATGTTCTTGGCGCGCTGCTCGATGCTGTACTGTTCGAGGAAGGCGCCGCGCAGCTCCAGGAGCCCCTGGCGGGCGTCGGCGTCGAGGATGATGGGGTTGCCCTGGCCGTCCTTGCGGTCCATGCACTGGTCGAAGGTCGTGATGCCCGGAATAGGATTCTCCGGCTTCACCTTCTCGTAGCGGACATAGTCCAGGCAGCGGTTCAACTCCACCTTCTGCGTGGCGGCGCAGGCGAAGAAGTCCTCGTCATTAGCGTCATTGGGCGTATGGCTGCAGCCGTACTGGTTGGAGATCTCCATGTCATACGTTGCTTTGAGCTGCCCGATGCTGGTGCGGAGCGCCTCCTGGCTCTGGTCGAAGGCGCGGCTGTTCTCCGTTTCATCCTTCTCAAGCTCGCGGGCGGCGGCGGCCGCGTCCATGGCCTCGTTCCAGAGGCCGCGGTCCTGGCTGCCCGGAGGCGTGTAGAAGGGTCGATCGGGCGTGAAGCTGACGTCGAAACCGAAGACGTTGCGCCCGTCGTTCATCTCCCGCTGCTTGTTGAGCGTCTCCTGGATGCCGAGCGCCATGTCGGCTGTCAGCGTGGCATTGGGGGGCACGCCCTTGGCGCAGCCGAAGCCGGCGCCGGGGTTGGTGGTCATCGCCGCCATGCGGGCCATTTTGACGAAGCCGTCAATGGTCGCGGCGCGGAAGGTGTCCTCGGCCGCTGCCTTGGCGCCCGCCACATCGTTGGGCGTGTTGATGCCGAGATAGCTCTGGCGAACGGCGATCTGGTGCTGGGCGGTCTCCTGGTTTTCGGTGGCCCTGGAGAGAAGCGACCACTCGGGCTGCGTGAAGAAGTCGGAGACCAGGCAGCCGTTGCCCAGGGTCGTGGTCAGAGCCGTGGTGACGCTCACCTCGGCCTGCTCATACTGGAACTTAGCCGCCCGCAGCTTGGCCACCTCCTGTTTGACGAAGCTCTCGCCGCCGTAGAAGTCGGTGCCGCTGAAGTGCAGCCCCATCGCATCCACCATGAACTGCTGGGCGAAGATCATGCGGATGTTGGCTGCCTCGCGCACGCTCTGGCGCAGCCGCGCCGGGAAATCGCACCAATCGATGACCGGGTCCAGGACCTGGCCGGTATGGTTCGGGTCTGCTGGATTGGCGTCTTCCTGCGAGGCCGATTTTCCGCACAGGGCTCTGTTGGGGGCGGCGGCGCTGTTGTAATTGGTGTCCGCCCGGAAGCGTGCTTCCGGGGCGTAGACGGCCAGGAAGGCGTAGAGGTCGCGGGCCTGGCGCAGCTCGCTGTCGGCCAGCTCGATGCGCTGCTGCAGGGTCAGACCCGAGCCGTCCGGCGCCGCGGCGCCGAAGCCGCCGGCGGTATCGAACTTCCGCACCAGTTGATCGAAGCCGTTGCCGCCCTGGTAGGGTGAGAGGTCCTCGCGGAAGTTCATGTTCCGGCGCAGGAGATCGCGGGCTTGCGCCTCCACGGCCGTGAAGTCGGCGTAGATCAGTTGGCCGGAGGCGGGCAGGTTAGCGCTGGCGACGGCCGGGTAGTTGGCGCCCGGCGCCGCCGTGCGGCCGCCGACGCTGCCCACCTCGGCGCGCAGGCCGAAGTTGGCCGAACAGGCATCGCTCTTCTGGCCAGGCCCGCAGAGCGCGCTGGCCGACCCCAGAAAAAGGGTCAGAGCCAACGCCAGCCCCAGCAAGCCGGCGGAGAGCCACCTCAAAACGGAATAGGGTTTCATAGACCTTTCTCCGGGAGCGCTCAGTCATCGATGATCAGGAAGCAGGTCATGTCGCTGGCGTCGTAACCGCCGTGCCAGTTGAGCAGACCAAAGCCCAGGCCCGGATCGCTGCCGTTACCGGCCTGGTACTTCGCGTCGGTGAAGTAGCAGGCGTCGAAGGCATTGATGACGTGGTCCACCCCGTTATTGCCGTCCCAGCCGCTGGCGCTGCCGCCGTCTTGCGCCCGGCGTTCCCAGAAGCGCTGGCCGTTGGGCTGTGTGGAGGCGACCGAGAAGCGGTACGGGCCGTAAGTCGCCATGTCGCCCTTGCCGACGGTGGCAGAAGTCCAATCCCGCATGCCGATCGTGACCTGGCAGCCGTCCAGGTCACCGCAAAGTTGGATCAGCATGTTGTCGTCGACAGGAACCGTGTACGGTGCGTTGCCGCCGTCGGCCGCCTCGACCACGTAACGGCGCAGGCTCCTGACGTAGGACTGGCGGCTGGATGTGCCGTTGGCGGACGTGCCGGCATCGCGCACGACAAGGCTGCCCAGGTCGCCGGAGACGGCGACATCGCCCTTAGCATTCAGAGCGCCGTTGACGGTGAGCGCGCCGACGCTGGCCGGGTCAACCAATGTGGTGGCGGTGTCGGCCTGATTCGCCGTGAAGGCCGTGGTGGACTGGAGCGCCCAAGGCACGGGGTGGATGCGCTGGCGGGGGGCCATCTCGGCGTCGTTGTTCACCTTGACGCCCACGAAGCGCGGCGCCTGGACGAAGACGTTGGCGCTGATAGGGTTGCCGGGAGCATCGCCGAGGACGATGTTGAAGATGCCATCACGGACGCTGACGTTGGTGAACGTTTCCTGGTGGAGGTTGTTTCCGCCTGTCACCTGGTCATAGATGGTCAGGGTGAGGGTGTAGGCGCCGCTGGCCAGGGTGCCGTCGGCGAGGCGCAGCATGCCCTGGTAGTTGAAGGTGGATGGGAATGCCGCCGCCGCAGCCTGTGCTTCCTGGCCCGCCGGTCCCTGCTGCTCTGCGCTTGAGGCGGCCGGCGACTGCGCCAGGGACGCGTTTCGCGCTGCGAATGAGTTCCCCTGCAGCGAGAAGAAGAGGGCCAGGGCCGCAAAGACCATGGCGATGAAGGCGAAGATCTCCAGACGACGAGACTTCATGGACTTCCTCCTAGTGCCTCGTTAGGCCGTATTTTGCATATTCAAATGAAGCCGCTAAGCTGTGCGGCATGGGTAAGCATACGTCCATTGAACTCACATCAGAACAGCGAAGAGAACTTGAGCAGTTGATTCGCACCGGCGACGCTCCGGCCCGCACCCACACCAGAGCGCGTATCCTGCTTCTGAGCGATCGCAGTAAAGGCCAGAAGC
>JAKOVD010000160.1 GCA_029782215.1 Chloroflexota bacterium | reverse complement strand
TCGCCTCCACCCCGCCAGGAACGCGGCGGTGGGCGCAAATCCGTTCACGATGGCGGCATTGAGGTAGGCGGCCAGCGTACCCGCCTGGAAGATCTCCCTGCCCTCGATCCGGCGATCGTAGGCGCTTCCGAGATCGATGCCGGCGGACGACGGAGCGTGCAGGAATGCGTAGGCGGTTCCCAGCATGCAGAGCGCGACGATCGCCAGCTCGAGCGACCCGTACGACATCGGGGAGGGCATCCGCAAGCCGACGGTCGATGCGGTACCAAGGCGAAGGACGAGAAGCGGAACCAGCAGCGTGGCGAAATTCAGCCAGTACTGGGCCGCTGCGACCTGGCCTCCGATCGGGAACAGCGCCGCATACGGCAGCACGACGAACAGGATGTGGAAGAGCGAGAAGAAGTCCGACGGGCGCCTGGTCTCGACGGGCAGCAGGACGCCGACGACCAGCACGGAGACGACGAGCAACAGCAGATGCTGCGGATCGGCACCCACATGGCGATACCCGAGATAGGCGTTGTCGTCGGCGATCTGTATTTCGTATACCGCCAGGATTGCGGCCGCCAACAGCAACAGATTGACGAGCAGAAAGACCCGCGCGAACAGGGCCGGCCTGCTGAGCCCCAACTTCACGGCAGCAGCGCCTCTTTCGGGTAGTTGATGAGCACGGCCCGGTGCTTGCCGTGAAAAACGAACATGCTTCCTGCGCACACTGCCGACGCGCCCTCCCGGATCGCCTCCGACAGGTGTTCGATCGTTCCTGCGCCGCCGCACGCCACCAGGGGGACCGACACGCACTGTGCGACACGCTTGACCAGATCGAGATCGTAGCCATTCATCATGCCGTCCCTGTCGACGCTGGTGAGCAGGATTTCCCCTGCCCCGGCGCCAGCGAGGCGCCTGACGTGATCCTCGAGCGACACCTTGACATCGACCGTTGCCGACCTGGCCACCACCTTGTAGCCACCGAGGAGCGTCCGCCTGACGTCGATGGCGCCCACCACCGCCTGGCTTCCGAACACCGCGGCTGCCTCGGCCAGGAGATC
>JAKOVD010000027.1 GCA_029782215.1 Chloroflexota bacterium | reverse complement strand
CTGCATACCGGTACGCACGATGTAGCGCAAGCCGTTGAAGACTTCCCGCAACGGATAGTCCCGCTGCGGGGCATCTTCTCTCATCAGTGTCAGATAGGGCGCCACAAACGCCCATTCGTCGTCGGTCACATCGCTGGGATACGCTTTTCGAGCCATGCCCTTAGCGTACCACGCTCAGTCAAAGTTCATAACAGGCTCTAGGGGGTGACGGCCCAGAATTCAGGGCCGTCACCCCCAGAAAGTCTCTTAGCGGCGTCTGCGGATCAGGCTGAGCGCCAGCAATCCCACGCCCGCGACAACGGCCGCGCCGGCGGCGGCCTGGCGGGGACGGCCGCTGCTCGCCTTGACGCCCTTGGCCATGACCGGGATCGCCGCCAGCTTGATGCCAGCCTCTTCCTTGACCCTGGCGAAATGGGCAGGGTCGGCCCGCAGGGCATCGGCAAGGACGCGCTTGGCGGCAATGTCCTCGTCGGTGATGTACCTGCCAAAGGAGCGCAGGCCGGCGAGCTTGTAACCGTGCTTCTGGGACAGCTTGTAGATCTCCTTGACCCGCTCCATCTCGATGTTGCGGCCCAGGGTGTAATCCTCGAAACGGCCCTCCATCGCCAGCAGCGAGGTCTCGGCCAGGCAGGCGTAGGCCGTCTTGGCCGGCAAGCCAATGTCGTAGCCGAAATCCACATCGCCAGGAATGATGACCTCGCCGCTCTCGATCACGAGCACGTCGGGGCGCAGGGCCGCCTCGGCCTCGTTGATGTCAGACGGCCGGGCCACGTCGCAAACCACGGCGCCGGGCTTGCACTTGGTGATGTCGATCACCCGCTGGCCAAAGGCGGAGGTAGCGGTGACGATGAGATCGCAGTCGGAGATCAGGTCGCCCGCCCGGGTGGCGATGGTCACCTGGCTGCCGGGCGTTTCCCGCTGGATCGTGCGCTTGAGTTCCAGCAGCTTCTCTGGCTCGATCGACACCAGCACGACGTTGCCGATCGCCTGCGCCAGGAGACGCGAGCAGACCGAGGCAATCGAGCCCGTGGCCCCCACGATCATGACCTTGCCCTTCGTCAGGTCGGTGGCGCCCATCAGTTGCACGGCGTGCTTGGCGGCTTCGAGGGTCATCGCCACGGTGAGGCTGTTGCCGCTCGTGATGGCAATGTCCGCCTCATGAGCGACGGTGATGCCGGCGTCGCCGACGACGCTCGTGAACGCGCCCAGCCCCATGATGCGGGCGCCCTTCCGCTCGGCGATGCGGGCGGATTGGTTGAGGCGCACGTAGGTAAAGTGCTCGTCCCGCTTCATCATCTGCCTCGGCGTGGCGCCAAGCGAGATGAGATACCCCTCGATCTTCTGGCCCGTGGTGGCGCTCTTGCCGCCGGTGATGCGGGACAGGTACATCGGAGGCATGTAGGCGGCCACTTCCTCGACCAGGGCATCGGGCAGGTACTTCGTCCACCGGAACCACTTGTGCTTGTGGATGAAGCCCACCTCCAGCGGGTGGATGACGAACGCGAACCGGTTGATTCCCGCTTCGTCGGGCTGCAGGTAGCGGATGTGCGGCGCCCAATGGATATCGGCCATCAGGTCAAGATAGGTGTCTTCGTTGAGAGGTGCGTCCGGGTTACGGCGGAGGGCGACCAACAGCGCCTCGATGGTCGCAGCCGACCACCGTCCCAGGGTTTGGGCGCCGTCCAGCGAGGGCATCATGGTCACGGCCACGCTCACCCCACGGCGGCGAAGGTCCTCGAAGTCCTCTTCGCTCGCCGACTCGACGACCACGGTCTTGTGCTTGAGGCTTGCCGGCGCGTAGCGGCGGATGGCGCCGATGTCGCCGGCAATCACGTCGGCCCACTCGAAAGGCTCGGACGCGCGCGCCTGGCCGGGGGCGCCGGCCTGGGGCGTGATGCGCCGGAAAGGCGCATCCCTAAGCTGGTCCAGGGTGGGCGCTGCCGCCTGCTCCAGGGTCAGCTTGCCGCCGATGCCTGGGAAGTCCGGCAGCGCGAAGTAGATCATGGGGTCGGCATAACGCAGGGCCGAGCCGTGCCGCTCCAGCGACCCGGTCAGGCCGGCATGGTTCAGGCCGGGCGCCATGAGGATGCGCTTCTCAGCGAAGATGCCCGGCTGCGCCCGATCGGCCAGGATGACGCCCCAGCGCTCCAGCCCGGCGCGAATGCCTGAACCATCGACGGTGGGCGTCCGCGTGGCCAGTTGCGACAGACGGGCGCCAGCCTCATGGGCCCTGTGCGCGCCGGCTAGCTGCAGGTCGGCGGGCAGTCCTTCCAGCCCGATGGCGTCGACCTCCCCGTCGTAGGCGGCGATCAACTCAGCCGCGCGTCCTGGGTCGCCTCCGCACCCGCGGCGCAAGATTTCGGCCTCCTGACCCAAGAAGGTGATGGGCTCGTCGGTGTTTGCTTCGTTCAAATGGATGACGAGAATGCGCTTCATGGCATCTCCTTGTACGGTTGCTCAGAAGCCGCGACCCGCGGACCGGCGCCGCCATCGCAGCCACAAACAGGGTATTGCCCCTACTATAACCGATCGACCCGCCCACAACTATGACGCAAATCAGGATTCGGGAGTCCCTGGAACCGCCGCCCCCCGCTCGGCACACCTGAGATTGCCGAGCCCCCGCTCGGCACACCTGAGATTGCCGAGCCCCCGCTCGGCGCATTGCGGCGCCTGCCAAGGACAGGTGGCCGTGCAAGAGAAGGTCTGCCTGCACGGCCACCCTTCAAATCCCGTTTTAGCCGATCAGCAGCTTGCTCGTCCCCGCCAGCTCGAAATACTCCTTGATCAGCCAGCTCGTCCGGTCATAGCAGGACTGCTGCGCCGCCACCACCGTCCCGCCCTCGCGCAGGCCGGTGTCGTAAGCCTGCCGGATCTCGGTCCCGATGTTGATCTTGGTGATGCCGCGCTTCACGGCTGCCAGCACGTATTCGCGTTTCACGCCGGTGCCGCCGTGGAGCACCAGCGGAATACCCGTCGCCTGGCGCAGGGCATCAAGATGGTCGAGCTGCAGCCGGGCTTCGACCTTCTTCTGGTCCATCTGCACGCCGCTGATGGCGCCGTGGATGTTGCCCACCGCCACCGACAACCAGTCACAGGCCGATTCCTCCACAAAACGCTTCGCCTCGCCCACGTCGGTAAAGCCCTTGCCCGAGGCAAACAGCTCCTCGTACGGAGGCAGCGGGCCGGCCTCGTGCCCCAGCACCGCGCCAAGCTCCGCCTCGCAGACCACGCCCGACTTGTGGGCCAGGTCAGCGACCTTGCGCGTGGCAGCGATATTGTCGTCCAACTTCAGGCGGGAGCCGTCGAGCATGACCGACTGGTAACCCAGGTCGATGCACTGCTGGATGACCGGCAGGAAGTCCACGTGCACACCGTCCTCGTCGATGACGGGCACGTGGTCAAGGTGCATGCGCACGTGCTTGGGCTGCTGGAACTTCTGGAACTCCGCCATCACGGCATCGGGGCCTTTGGCTGCGAACTTGTACCATTCCAGGCGCGCCGTCTCGATCAGGGCGAAGCTGTCCTGGTCGGCCACGGCCTGGATCACCGGCTCCATCATGGGTAGGTGAGGAATATTGAAGGCAGGCACCAAAAGGCCCTGCTCAAACGCAGATCGAATGATCTCTCCCGTGGTCTTCATTGTTTGTTTTTCCTGAACGATGTTTCAGAGTGAAACGGATGAATCGATGGGTTCAGAACGGTCAGGTTCGGCGAGTGCCCAACCTGGCCGCACTTTTCAGGGCATTCTACCACCAGAGCCCCGGGCAGGCATGACCAGGAGTCCTGAAGTCGGTTTGGATGGATTGGGTCGGGGCGAGGAGACCCCGCCCCGACGCAATGCATGGCTTTTGTAGGGGCGAGGTCTCCTCGCCCGCCTTACCGTAGCACGAGACTCACACCTCCACCCGATCCACATGAGTGAACCTGTGGCCGATGGGTCAGACGTCCAGCGTCGGGCCAAGGACCTCGCGCACGGCGTAGATGGGCTTATTCTGCGCCTCGTAATACGTGCGCGTGATCATCTCCGCCAGCAGGCCCATGCTGACGAGCTGCACGCCCAGCAGCACCAGCAGCACCGCCAGCAGGAGCAGAGGGCGGGTGCCGATGTCCTGCCCGAGCACGAGCTTGACAAAGGTCAGATACACCCCGATCAACAGGCCGAGCCCACCCGCCAGCAGACCTGCGCCCCCAAAGACGTGCAGAGGTCGTGTGGAGTAGCCCAGGAAGAACTGGACCGTGATCAGGTCGAGGAAGACGCGAAACGTGCGGCTGATGCCGTACTTGCTGGCACCAAACTGGCGCTTGCGGTCGTTGACCGGAACCTCGGCCACCGTCACACCCATCCAGCTCGCCAGGGCCGGCATGAAGCGGTGCAGCTCGCCATAGAGCCGGATGCCCTTGGCCACCTCCCGGCGGTAAGCTTTGAGCGAACAGCCGTAGTCGTGGAGGGCGACGCCCGTGGAGCCCGAGATCATGCGGTTGGCCATCATCGAGGGCAGACGGCGGCTGATGAAGGGCTCCTTGCGGTCCATGCGCCAGCCGCTGACGATGTCGTAGCCCTCGTCCATCTTGGCCAGCAGCTTGGGAATGTCACGAGGGTCGTTCTGGAGATCGGCGTCAAGCGTGATCACCACCTCGCCCTGGGCGGCATCGAAGCCGGCCGCAAAGCCGGCCGCCTGGCCGAAATTGCGGCGGAAGCGGATGATGCGCCAGCGCTCGTCGCGGGCGTGAATGTCGGCCAGCCGGGGAAAACTGCCGTCGCGGCTGCCGTCGTCGACGACGATCACTTCGTACGACCTGCCCAGTTCGGCCATGGCCGCCGTCACGTCGGCATACAAAGGCTCGACGTTGTCCACCTCGTTGTAGAGGGGTATCACAATGGAGAGTTCTGGTTCCATGTCCGATCGCTTCTGCTGCGTTGGGGTGCTGTTCCCCCCGGCTTCACAACCAGCAATTTATATCAGAGGTGGCCCATTAGTGGTAAACTCGCGCTGTCGTCTGAACTGCCATGAAGCCGTCACGCCCCTGGTACACCCGCCCCTGGCTGCACATCACCCTCATCGTGGTGGTGGCCTCCCTTTTCCGCCTCTGGCATCTGCAGTCGCTTCCGCCCGGTCTGTTCGGCGACGAAGCCACCGACGGGCTCGACGCCCTCGATGTGCTGGCCGGGCGCGGGGCCGTCTTCTTCCCGGCCAATTTCGGCCGCGAAGGGCTGCACATGTGGATCGTCGCCGGCGCGTTCCGGCTGCTGGGCGTCACCCCCCTGGCCCTGCGGCTGCCCTCGGCCCTGGCCGGCATCGCCACGGCCCTCGCCGCCTACTGGCTGGGAAGCGAGCTGCTGGCCGTCTACTGGGCGAACCAGGGTGGGCAGGAGACGCGGCGCGAAGCGGCGCCGGGTCCGTTGCGCCAGCTCATCAGCCTCACCCCGCTGTTGGCGGCGCTCATCCTGGCGACCTCCTTCTGGCACGTCCACTTCTCTCGCTTCGGCATCCGCGGCGTCTTCACGCCCCTGTGCGGGGCGCTGGCCTTCGCCGCCTTCTGGCGGGCGGTGCGAGTGAGCGAGGCCAATGCGAGCGAGGCGCCCAAAGCCGGCGCTCGCAGCGCAGCGCTTCGACCCTTTGCCTGGTTCGTGGTAAGTGGGCTCCTGCTGGGTCTGGCCACGCACTTCTACACCGCCAGCCGCTTCCTGCCCTTCTTCCTCGCCGGCTTCCTGGGGGTGGAATGGCTGATCGCCGCCGTTTCTCGCCGCGGCCGCCAGGCCCTGCTCGTCCGCCACTTCTGGGGTCTGGTCCTGCTCTATGCGGCGGCGGCGCTTGTGTTCGCGCCCCTGGGCCTCTACTTCCTCCAGCATCCGGGCAGCTTCACGCAGCGGGCGGGAGAGGTCGCAGCCTTCGGCGCCGCCAATCCGTGGGTCCGCATGGGCCAGGCCGCCGTCGCCAACGTGCTCCAGTTCTTCGCACCCGGCCGCGGCGACCCCGAGCAGTTCTACAACTTCCCCCGCCGCGCCGTCTTCGATCCGCTGACCGCCGTGCTTGCCCTGGCCGGGCTTGCCCTCCTTGTCTGGCGCTGGCGGCGCCCGGCGGCGCTCTTCCTCCTCCTGTGGTTTCCGGCGCTCCTGCTGCCATCCTTCCTCGCCACAGACCGCTGGCCCACGCTGCCGCGAGTGCTGGGGGTGATCCCGGCCGTCTACTTCTACCCGGCCATCGGACTGGCGGCGCTGGCAGGCGGCGTCCAGGCGCTTGTTTGGCGGCGCCGAAGGGCCGGCGCCACCCCGGCTGCGGCGCTCGCGATCTGCGCCGCCGCCCTATTGGTCCATGGCGGTCTGACCTACCGTGACTACTTCCTGAGATGGGGACCGTCGCAGGCCACCTTTGATCAGTTCGAGGGTGACATGATCACGGCCTGGCGGTGGCTGGAAGACCATCCCGCCGGCGACCATGTCTACCTTTCGTCCGACATCTACCGCCACCCCACCTTCATGCTGCTCTACGAGCGGGCGACGGTGCAAACGTATTTCGACCACTATGATCCCGGCCTGAGCTGGTACGACGCCCGCGCCGTGCTGCCGCTGCCGCCCCCCGGCGACACTGCCACCTACGTGGTGGGCAGCAGCGCGCCCCTGCCCGTCCAGGCTGCCGCCGGGGCGCCTCAGCGTTACCTGGCGCCGACCGGGAGCGTCCCGGCGCCGGATGGCTCCGACGCCATCACCCTCTACCGGTCGAAGGGCGAGGACCCCGCCGCGGCCTTCGTCCCCATGGCGCCGGTGCCCTTCACCGGCCAACTGGCGCTGACCGGCGCCGCCGTGAACCCGCTGCCCGACGGCAGCCACGAGCTTGTCCTACTCTGGCAGACGGCCGGGCCTGACCCCGGAGGCTGGCGGGGCTACCGGCTGGAAGTTGAAGGCCGCGCCATGTTCCCCTTCGACGCCTTCCGTCCCCCTGAATGGACGCCGGGAGGCCGGTTCCTGACCTGGCACCGTATCGAAGGGGATCTGCCAACGCCGGCAACCCTACGGCTACGTCTCTGGGACCCGCGCGACCAGCAGCCTGTGGCCGTCCCCGGTGCGCCCGACGGTTGGCACACGGTCGCGCTGCCCTGACCCCGGCTTTCCTCGCTCTCTTCGTCACCCCTGGAACATCCCATGCAGCTTTCAACCTTTGGACAGAAGTTCACCGCCGAGTCCGGAATTCTTCAGCTCATGGACGACCTCGGCCAGGCCCTCGCCGGCGACGAGCCGAAGCTCATGCTGGGAGGCGGCAACCCGGCCGCCATCCCCGACGTCCAGGCGGCGCTGCGGCGCCGCATGCAGGACATGCTGGCGGACGAGGAATCCTTCGAGCGCATGGTGGGCAGCTACGGCCCTCCGGAGGGGGACCGGGCGTTTGCCACGGCGCTGGCTTCCCTGCTGCGCCGGACCTATGGCTGGGACATCGGACCGCAGAACATCGCCCTGACCAACGGCAGCCAGACCGCTTTCTTCTACCTGTTCAACCTCTTTGCCGGCGAGTTCGCCGGCGGCGAGGACAAGCGCATTCTGCTGCCGCTCGCCCCTGAGTACATCGGCTACGCCGACATCGGCCTGGTCGAGGACCTTTTCGTCGCCAACAAGCCCGAGATCGAGCTGCTGGAGGGTGGGCTGTTCAAGTACCGCGTTGACTTCGACACCCTGCCTGTGAGCGATGCCATCGGCGCCATCTGCGTGTCCCGCCCGACCAATCCCACCGGCAACGTCCTCACCGACGCCGAGGTCCAGCGGCTCGGCCAACTGGCCGCCGTCCAGGGCATCCCTTTTATCATCGACAATGCCTATGGCACGCCCTTTCCCAACATCCTCTTCGCCGATGCCCAACCGATCTGGGATGATCACATCGTGCTGTGCATGAGCCTGTCCAAGCTGGGGCTGCCGGGCGCCCGCACGGGCATCGTGATTGCCAACGAGGAGGTTGCGCGCACCGTGGGGGTCATGAACGCAATTCTTAGCCTGGCCCCAGGCAATGCGGGCGCCGCCCTGGCGCTGGATTGGGTGCGCAGCGGGGAGATCATCCGCATCAGCAACGAGGTCATCCGCCCGTTCTACCAGCAAAAGCAGGCGCAGGCTGTGGCTTGGGTGAAGGAGGCCATGGCCGGAGCCCCCTACCGCATCCACAAGCCCGAGGGCGCCTTCTTCCTCTGGCTCTGGTTCCCGGATCTGCCCATCACCAGCGCCGAGCTCTACGAACGGCTGAAGCGCCGCCACGTCATCGTCGTCCCCGGACACTACTTCTTCCCTGGGCTGGCGGCGCCCTGGCAGCACAGGTGGGAGTGCATCCGCGTCAACTACGCCATGGACGCGGCCACCGTGGCCCAGGGCATCCAGATCATCGGCGAAGAGGTCAGGCGAGCCTACGCCGGCTGATCAGCCCAGGGAGAAGACCTGCTTCCAGCGCAGGCGCTCCGCCCGCGGAGCGTCGACGGCCAGGCTGGAGGCCGCCAGCAGCACCACGGCCAGCCAGAGCAGGTCGGCGATCAGCAGGTGTACAAGCTGCATCCAGACCGGCGCCTGCAGCGCCACATTGATAACCCCTGCCAGAAGCTGGGCGAAACAGAGCAGGATGACCGCCAGGCTCACTCGCTCGACGAGCGCGCCCGGACGCAGGTTGGCCAGGATGCGAGCCAGCAAGATCAGGTATAAGCTCACGACCACGGCAATGAGGGGATGGTAGATACGAAGGCCGACGAGCTGGGCGACGAGCGGTGACTGCTCTGGCGTCATGGCGAAAGTCAGGACCAGGGTGTCGCCCAAGGCGATAATGGCCCCACTGACCCCCAGGAAGATCATGGCCAGGATCCCAAGCAGCGTCAGCCAGAGCACGGAGCCCTGGCCGCGCAGCCGCACGCCGGAGCCGCCGCTGGCCCAATAGGCGGTCAGCGTGATCGCAGCCAGCAGCAGGAAGGTGTTGATCAGGTGGACCGACATGGAGTACACGCGCGCAATCGAGTCGTTCCCAGCCACCCACCGGAACAGCACGAGGCCGGCGCCGACCAGCGCCTCGGTGATGATGAAGAACATGGCAAGGGCCGCGCCGCGGCGCACCAGGCTGCCGCGCGGGTGCGAGCGAAACCCCCAGATGAATAGAATCAGCACAAAGAGGAGCGCCACGCCGCTGCTGAGCCGGTGCGTGAACTCGATGATGGTGGCGACGGCGGGCGCCTGAGGGATCACCTGGCCGTTGCACACCGGCCAATGGGCGCCGCAGCCGGCCCCGGAACCGGTGGCGCGCACAAAGGCGCCCCAGAGCACCACCAGCAGGTTCACCGCCAGGGCAACCCAGGCAAACTTGGCATACCGTGTCAACGTCATGGCAATCACCTCGGTGAATGACTCGGTGCGTGAAAAGATGGGGCCATTATACCCGCGGCGCGCCTGCCGGACGCAATCACTTGTTCTCTTTGACGCAAACCGACCCCCTGCGGCATACTCAGGTGCGGTACGTACTGCGCACTTCGTAATGCGAAATGCGTAAGCCGTGATCGTCGGGGAAATCCTCACGCCTTACGCAGTACGCAGTACGCATCACCTATCACGCCATCCCCAATTCGCACTCCGCAATCCGCAATTCCCAGTTCCATGCACATTGGCATCATCGGCCTGCCACAGAGCGGCAAAACCACCATCTTCAACGCCCTGACCAGGGGCACAGTCGCCACGCCGGCTTTCGGCAGCAGCGGCCGCATGGAGGTGCACACCGCCTCGGTGTACGTGCCCGACGAGCGCGTCGACCGGCTGTCCGCCATGTACAAGCCCAAGAAGACGACCTATGCCCAGGTGCACTACAAGGACATCGCTGGGCTGGCCAAGGGCCTGGGCGAGTCGGGCGGCCTGGCCGGGCCGCTGCTCAACGAGATGAGCCAGAACGACGCCCTCCTGCACGTGGTGCGGGCGTTTGCGGACCCCAACGTCCTCCATCCCGAGGGCAGCGTGGACCCCGCCCGCGACGTTGACCTGGTCGAGATCGAGCTGATGTTGAGCGACATGATCGTCATCAACAAGCGGCTGGAGCGGGTGCGCGAGCGCGTGGGCAAGGGCGGCAAGCCTACCGAAGTGGAAGCGCTCAAGGCCGAGCAGGCGCTGTTGGATCGCCTTATGGCCGCGCTCGAAGCCGAGACGCCGCTGCGCGAGCTCGACATCGCACCCGAGGATGAGAAGCTGCTGCGGGGGTTCAACCTGCTCTCGCAGAAGCCCATGCTCGTGGTCCTGAACACCGACGACGATGCCGACGAGACCGTCGCATCCCAAATCCCCTCCCGTCCTCTCCGTGAGGTCATCGCCCTGCGCGGCAAGCTTGAGGCCGAGCTGGCGCAGATGGAACCGGCCGATGCCGCCGATTTCCTGGCCGAATTCGGCATCGCCGAGCCCAGCCTCAGCCGCGTCATCCACCTCTCCTACAAGCTGCTGAAGGTTCAGTCCTTCTTCACCGTCGGCGAAGACGAGGTCCGCGCCTGGACGATTCCCGTCGGCGCCAGCGCCGTCGAGGCCGCCGGCGCCATTCACACGGACCTGGCCCGTGGGTTCATCCGGGCGGAAGTCATCGGCTATGCCGATCTGATCGGCGCAGGGTCCATGGCCGAGGCCCGCAAGCACGGCACCTTCCGCCTGGAAGGCAAGGAGTACGTCGTCAAGGACGGCGACATCGTCCACATCCGCTTCGCGCTGTAATTTCAGGCGCCGTGGGTTGACAGGGCAGAGACCTGGGTTGAAGGGTTGACAGACGCCGGCTTTGCGCTATAATAAAATGTACGTACATTCGTACATCCGTATCTTCGTTGCCCCTCTGAGCTGCTACCGGCGCTGCAATGTCTGCTTCTCCGTTAAGCCTGAAGCCTCTTGACCGGCACTCTCCCGTTCCGCTGTACCACCAACTGCACGAGCAGCTTGTGGCAGGGGTCGAGAGCGGCGAAATCCCGGTGGGTTCGACGCTTCCCCCCGAAGAGGAGCTGGTAGAGCTGCTCGGCGTGAGCCGCCACACGGTGCGGCGGGCGATGCAGGAGCTGGAGTACGATGGCTACATCGCGCGCGTCGCCGGCCGCGGGACGACGATTCTCCGTTCGAAGGTGAGCCGGCGCCTGACGCGGCTGACCAGCTTCACCGAGGACATGCAGCAGCGCGGCCAGCGCATTGGCAGCCAGATCCTGGCCTTCGAGCGAGTCACCGCCTCAGGACACGTCGCCGACAGACTTGGCATCGCTCCTGGTAGCACCGTGACGTACATCTACCGGCTGCGCACGGCCGAAGACGTGCCTATTGCCCTGACCATTTCCTATGTCCCTTTTCCCGCCAGCGCTGCCGTCAACCGCGCTGACCTGGAGCGCATCGGCTCGCTTTACGCTCTGCTTGAGGGGCATAACATCCCCATCCTGGAGGCCGACCGCACGTTGGAGGCCATTGCCGCCAACGAGGAGCACGCGAGGCTCCTCGATCTGCCAATCGGTTCGCCTCTTCTCCTGGTGGACGGGGTCGCCTACTCGCACAACCACGTCCCCATCGAATACCACCAGGTCATCAGCGCCGGGGAGCGCTACAAATATGCCATCCACACGGTGCGGTAGTCCTGACCAGGTCCAACGCCTCTACCCTACCGTGATCGCGCCGGGCGCGACTGGCGCCCGGCCAACCCTTTGGCTCTATGGGAGGCACGACTATTTGTCTGAGGAGAAGAACTCACCAACCATCCCGTACACCGCGGGAGCCGCATCCGTTTCTCTCTTTCCCGTTCTCTCAAGTGTGAGGAGCATCGCCATGAACAGCAAGATATGGAAAGCGCTCAGTCTGGTCGTCATCCTGGTGACCATCCTGGGCATGACCGGCTGCGCCGCGCCCGCTGCGCCGGCGCCTGCCCAACCCACAGCCGCACCCGCTCAGCCCACGGCCGCCCCTGCCCAACCCACGGCTGCGCCGGCAGCGGCGCCGGGCCTGGAGGCCTGCAAAGGTCAGAACCTGACCCTGGCGGCGATGACGGATCAGTATATCGCCGCCTTCCGGGTGCTGGTGCCGAAGTTCGAGCAGGCTTCCGGCGCCAAGGTTACCATGGACGAGCTGGGGTACGTCGACCTGCGCCAGAAGCTCATTGCCGACTACGTTGGCCACACCGCTAACTACGACCTGATGACCGTTGACATCGTCTGGTCGGGTGAGTACGGCCAGAACAAGTACACCAAGCCGCTGGACGACTACATGGCCCGCGACAAGGCCGAGCTGCAGTTGGACGACATCATGCCGGTAGCCTGGACGCTCGGCGAATGGCAGGGCAAGCACTACGCTTACCCCCTCGCCGGCTACGCTAATGTCCTCAACTTCCGCAAAGACGTCCTGGAGCAGGCGGGCATCCAGGCCCCCAAGACCCAGGATGAGCTGCTGGCCGCCGCCAAGAAGTTGACGGACGCCAGCAAGGATTTCTACGGCATCGCCCTTCTCGGCGCCAAGGGTTCGGCGGTGGCCCAGGACTACATGGCTTGGGTGCAGCAGCACGGCGGCCACATCCTTGACAAGGATGGCAAGCCTGCCATCAACACGCCAGAGAACGTCGAGATTCTCAAGTTCTTCGGCGAACTGTTCAAGTACGCGCCCCCTGGATCGACCGACTACTGGTGGGATCAGCGTGAGACCGCCTTCCGCAGCGGCAAGGTCGCCATGATGGAGGGATGGAGCATCGCCCGCGCTGGCTACGAGAACCCTGAGATTTCCTCGATCGTGGGCAAGGTGGACGTGGCCGCCGCCCCCGTCAAGTCGGGCATGGACCCCAAGTACGGCTTCGGCGGCTGGGGCATCGGCATCAACGCTGATTCCAAGCCCGAAGAACAGGAGTGCGCCTGGCAGTTCATTAAGTGGCTGTCCTCCCCCGAGGTACAGAAGGAATGGCTGCAGAACGACGGAGCGCCGATCCGCCGCAGCACGATGACCGATCCCGACATCGTCAAGAAGTACCCGTGGATGCCGCTCCTCCTCGCCTCGTTCGAGAAGGGCGACGGCGACTACCGGCCTCGCATCCCGCAGTACACGATCATTGAGGATGCCCTGGGTACACACGTCAACGCCTTCCTGGTAGGTCAGGAGACGGCCGAAGACGCCCTGGCAGCCGCCCAGAAGCAGATCGAAGAAAACTGGAAATAGCCCCGCTCACCACGCTGAGGGGCGCCGTTGCGGCGCCCCTCAGCGTCCCCGGACACCCTCATGGTCACGACGCCGAAGGCGAGGGCTGACAGCAGCCCCAACTGGATAAAGCAGATTCGCCGCTTCTTTGTCGGAGAGCGGGCCTATCTCCTGATGCTGCTGCCACTCCTGGTTTTTGTGGTGGTCATCGCCATCTACCCCCTGCTCTTTTCCTTTCGCATCAGCCTGTTCAAGTACCGGCTGACAGACCCCAATCAAGTACAGACCTTTGTTGGCTTCGGCAACTACGTGCGGGCCCTCAGCGATCCCATCGTCCGCAGCGCCCTGCGCGTCACCCTCATGTACGTCGCCGGGACGGTGTTCCTGGAGATCCTCTTTGGGCTGGGGCTGGCGCTTCTGCTGGCCGGCGAATCGCGCACCATACGTACCACCCGCGCCTTTCTGCTGATACCGATGGCGCTGCCGCCGCTGGTCGTCGGCCTGGTCTGGAAGTCGCTCTACAACGCCGATTTCGGCGTCATCCCCTTCTATCTGAAACAGCTAGGCATCGCTGTCGGGCACGGTCCCCTGGCCGAGTTGAAGTGGGCGCTGCCTGCCGTCATCCTCATCGATGTCTGGCAGTGGACCCCGCTGCTGATGATCATCTTCCTGGCAGGGTTGAAGAGCCTGCCGTTCGAGCCCTATGAAGCAGCTTACGTTGACGGCGCCACGCGCTGGGAGAGCTTCCTCCACATCACCCTGCCGCTGCTCAAGCCGACCCTGCTCGTCGCACTGCTTCTGCGCACGATGCAGTCCTTCAAGGTCTTTGACACCATCTACGCCACCACTGGCGGCGGGCCGGGTTCAACGACGACCGTGCTGAACTTCCACATCTACACGGTCGGCATGACCTTCTTCGACATGGGCTACGCAGCCGCGCTTGCCAACATCCTGCTCCTCGTCATCCTCATCCTGTCCATCGCCTACATCCTGGTGCTGGAACGCCAACAGCTCTGAGCATTCCGCCGCAACCGCCCATTTTCGTGCCATGTACAAGAAGAGCAGGCTTGAAAGGGTCGTGCTGACCCTGCTGACCATCCTCGCCATCGGGTTCTTCTTGCTCCCGGTCTACTGGCTGCTGACCACCGCCTTCAAGTTCGGGCGTGAGGCGTTTGCCATCCCTCCCAAGTGGTTCCTCTTTGACTTCACCCTGCGCAATTTCCAGACGGTCCTCGCCAACTCGAAGACCGGCCACTACCTGCTCAACAGCATCATCGTTTCGACCGGTGCGACGGTTCTCTCGCTGGTCCTGGGCGTGCCTGCAGGCTACGCCATCGCCCGCTCCGGCTCGCGCGTCCTCAACGTCGCCTCGTTCTTCTTTCTGCTCCTGTTGATGGTGCCGCCGGTTGCCATGCTGATCCCGTTCTACCTGATCATGCGTGACATCCACCTGTTGGGCACCTTCGCCGCGCTCATCGTGCTCGACACCGTGTTCGATGCCGCCTTTGTCGTATGGATGATGCGCAGCTACTTCGCCGATGTGCCAAAGGAGATGGAGGAAGCAGCGCTGGTGGATGGAGCGTCGCATTTCGGCGCTTTCCTGCGCATTGCGCTCCCCCTTTCGGTGCCCGGCATCGTCGCTTCGGCGCTCTACGTCATCATCTACAGTTGGAATGACTTCCTGTTCGCCCTGATGCTCACCTCGCCGAGCACCAAGACGATCCCCCTTGGCATCCTGGCGTCCTTCAGCGCCGTCGAGATCAACTGGGGGATCATGGCGGCGATGTGCATCTTCGCCATCATCCCGGCGCTGATCATTGCCCTGTTCCTGAATCGCTACTTCGTGCAGGGCATCACGATGGGAGCAACCAAAGGCTGATATGGGCGCCGCAATCCCATCGTCTGAGGTTATCGCCTTCACCGGCGCCCGCATCATCGCGGGCGACGAGATGGAAGTGCGCGCAGGCGAGGCCCTGTGCGTGCAGGACGGGCGGGTGCTCGCCGTCGGTGGGCCCCCCGAAGGAGCGCGCACCATCCCGCTCGACGGCAAGCTGCTCTGCCCGATGTTCGTCGACGCCCACACCCACGTCGGCGATACCGGCGCCAGGGAACTGGGCATCGGGCTCCGGCTGGAAGAGACCGTCAATCCGCCCCACGGTCTCAAGCACCGTTTCCTCGCCGGTCTCGACGACGAGACCCTGACCTGCATGATGCGGACGGGCCTCATCGACATGCTCCAGAGCGGCGTCATTGCCTGCGGCGACTTCCGCGAGCAAGGCCTGGCAGGCGTGCGGGCGCTGCGCCGGGCCGCCGCCGATCTGCCCCTCCGCGCCGTCATCCTGGGGCGCATGAGCGAAGACGCGTCCCGGGAGGAACAACAGGCCCAGGCGCACGCGATCCTCGCCGTGGCCGACGGCCTGGGGGTGAGGGACGTCGAGGCCTACCCGCCTGACCTGCTCCAGCACCTGCGCCGCGACTACCCGGACAAGGTGTTCGCCGTCCATGCCGCCGAGAGTGACAGCGCCCAGCAGGACTCGCTGGCGCACACGGGCCGCACCCAGGTAGAACGCGTCCTGGACTGGAGCCCTGACTTCCTGGTGCACCTGGTCCACGCCACGGCGGGGGACTTGCAGCAAGCCGCGCGTCAGGGTGTCATCATCGTCGCCTGCCCCCGCTGCAACGGCACCCTTGGCAACGGCTTCCCGGATCTGGCGGCCTGGCGCCGCGCCGGCGTTCGCTTCGCCCTCGGCACCGACAACGTCATGTTCGTTGCCCCCGACATGCTGCGGGAGATGGATTTTGCCTCCCGCCTGGGGCGCGGCCTGGCGCACGACCCCACCGCGGTGGAGGCGCGCACGGTGCTGAAGGCCGCCACCATCGAGGGCGCCCGCGCGCTCAGAATCGATGCCGTCCTGGGGAGCCTAAAACCGGGCAAAGAGGCGAGCTTCCTCGTCTTCGACCTGGAGGATCCCCACCTGCGTTACCAACACGATCCTGTCAGCGCGGTCGTTCACCGCGCCACCCAGGCTGACATCGCCGCCATCTACGTGCGCGGTCAGCCTCTCTCCGCCTGGCCAGCGCTGGCCGGCCAGGACGCTTCTGCAAACCAAACCTCCCTTCCAAGAGACAAACAATGACAAACGAAACCATGCGCGCCATGTGGTGCGAAGCCCCAAACCAACTGGAACTGCGCCAAGTCCCGGTCCACGAGCTGGGCGACGATGACGTGCTGGTCAAGGTAGCCTACACGGCGATCTGTCCCTGGGACGTTCGCGCCTTCTCGGGTCTGTCATCTGCAGTGGCTTTCCCCCGCATTCTCGGCCATGAGGTGGCCGGCAGGGTGGCCGCCGTCGGCAAGAATGTGCGGAACCTCCAGGTCGGCCAGAAGGTGGCGCCCGACATGATCATCAAGTGCGGGACGTGCAGGGCCTGCCGCTCGGGGCGCGCCAACCGCTGCCTCCGCCCTACCTTCCTCCAGTATGGCGGCGGCTACGCCGATTATGTCCGGGTGCCGCAGCGTAACGTTCACGTCCTTCGCCCCCAGACCAGCCTGAAGGCGGCCGCCTTCATGGAGCCGCTGGCCTGCGTGCTGCGCGGCCAGGACATGCTGCGCCTTTATCCCGGCGAGGTGGAGCTGGTCGTCGGTCTTGGTCCCATCGGCCTCATGCACATGCAGGTGGCGCGCGCCTTCGGCGCCCGCGTCATTGCCTCCGATCCCATCGAGGCCAGGCTGGAAAAAGCGCGAGCCCTCGGCGCCGACTGGACGGTCAACCCCAATGAAACGGACCTGGGTCAGTTCATCAAAGAGGCGACGGACGGCTGGGGAGCCGATGCCATTGCCTTGACCGTCGGCTCGGCCCGCATGGTCGAGGACGTCGTGCGGCACCTGGCGCCGGGGGGCCGCCTCAACATCTTTGCCGGCATCTACCCCAAGGACCAGGTGCACCTGGACCCCAACCAGATTCACTACGGCGAGTGGATCATCACTGGCTCGGCTGACAGCACGCCGGAGAACATGGCCCGCGCCCTCAGCCTCATCGAGGCGGGCATCGTCCAGACAGAGGCGCTGGTCAGCCACGTGCTGCCGCTTGAGCAGCTTGGACAGGGCTTCGAGATGGTCAGGAACCGCACTGGTCACAAGATCATGATCGAGGTCAACGGCGAAGCCGCCTGAGAGGACATGGCTGCTGCCCCGTTTGTTCTCACCGTCGATGTCGGCACGTCGGCCCTGAAAGCCGTCGTCTACAGCCGCGCGGGCCAGGTGCTGGCGACAGCGGCCCGGCGCTATGCCTACGCGACGCCGCAGCCCGGCTGGGCGGAGGCTGACCCTCACGCCTGGTGGGAGGCCCTGGAGAGCTGCTTCGCCGAGCTCGCCCATGCGCCCGGCGGCCTGCACCAGGTGCAAGCAATCGTCCTGACCGGACAGATGCACACGGCGGTGCTGCTGGATTCCCAGGGGAACGTTGTTCCGCCCACCATTCTCTGGCTCGATCGCCGGGCAGCAGCAGAAACCACCGAGCTACAGGCTCAGCTCGGCCTTCCCCCCTACCAGCTCAACTCCACTTACACCCTGCCCAAGCTCCTGTGGCTGAGCCGCCACCAGCCGGAAGCCCTTCGGCGCTGCGCCTGCATCCTCTGGCCCAAGGATTACCTCCGCTATCGGCTCACCGGCGAGCTGCTGACGGATTACACCGAAGTGGGCGGGGCGGCCCTGCTCGACTGGGGCGCCATGACCTGGGCCCGCTCCCGGATGGACCTGGTCGGGGCCGGCGCCTCGATCCTGCCGCCGCTGCGCCGTCCCGAGGACGACGGCGGGCCTCTGCTCCCGGACCTGGCGGCGCGCTTTGGCTTGAACCTCAATGCCAGGGTGCTGGTGGGCGCCGGCGACGTGCTGGCGCTGATCACCGGCGCCCCACCCCGGCCCGGCCAGGTCACGTGCAGCCTGGGCAGTTCGTCGATGGTCTTCGCGCCCTTGCCGGCCGATCGAACGGTCCTCGATCCCACCGGCCGTCTTTATGTCTACCCACTTCTGCCCTATCCCTTGCTCGGTGGGGTGTCCTCGACGACTGGGGCCGCCGTACAGTGGGCATGGCAGATGCTTTTCGGCAAAGAGGTCACGTTCGCCGAGGCCATCACGCAGGCGCTGCGCACCGATTCCGGCGCTGGCGGTCTCGTCTTTCTTCCCTTCCTTTCGGGCGAGCGGAGCCCATTCTGGAACGATGGTCTGCGCGGCGCCTTCTACGGGCTCACGCTCTCCCACGGCCGCGCCGAGCTGCTGCGCGCCGTGCTGGAAGGAGTGGCGTTCAGCCTTCGCTACCTGCTCGACCTGTTCGCCGGCCTTGGCGTCCATCTCGATACCATCGCCCTGGCCGGTGGGGGTTCCTCCACTCCGGGCTGGTCGCAGATGATGGCAGATGTCTGCCGTCTGCCCGTGCACGTGTACGCCGCCGAAGAGACGGTGACCCGCGCCCTGTATGCCTACGCCTGCGTGGCCCTGGATGCCGGCGAGCGCTTTGACCAGGCCCTGGCCCGCACCTTCGGCGCCCCGGCGGCCTATGAGCCCTGCCCCGATCAGGAACCATACGAACAACCCTATCGAACCTACCGCCTGCTGGCGGAGTTCGCCGACAAGACCCTGGCGCGCAGCGAGGCCGCGGTCTCTACCGTACCCCTAAAGGATAAGGAGTCGCCATGTTCGGAAAAGCCAGACGAATGAGTCGTCTGTTTGTCGGAGAGCGCAATCGCTGCCTGCTCTCGCCCCTTGACCACGGCGGCTGGCTGGGCCCCGTCAAGGGTCTGGACCGCCCTGCTGCCATCGTCGAGCAGGTCATTGCCGGCGGCGCCAACGCCGTCCTCGCCTCGCCCGGCTTCCTGCGCGCCGCAGAACAAGTGCTCCGGCCCGATGTGGCGCTCGTCCTGCGCGTCAGCCTGACGGCCGGTCTCAGCGACCGCGGTACCCAGGAGACGCCGGTTGCCCACCTCGACACAGCGCTGCGGATGGATGCGGATGCGGTGGCGGTATCGGTCTTCTTTGGCCGTGAAGGCGATATCGACATCTACCGCTGGCTGGCCGACCTGATCCAGGTCTGTGAGCCGTATGAGATGCCCGTCATTGCCGAGATGATGCCGCCGGGCGACAGGTCATTCGACGCCGGCGCCATCGCCCATGCCGCCCGCATTGGCATGGAGATCGGGGCGGACGTGATCAAGACCAACTACTGCGGCGACGTCGCCCAGTTTGCCGAGATCGTCAGGGCCGTGCCCGTCCCCATCATCGTCGCCGGGGGGCCCAAGACCGTCCCGGAGACCTCAACCCTGGACCTGGTGGAGGGCGCCATGACAGCCGGCGCCGCCGGGGTGGCCATTGGCCGCCGCGTGTGGCAGTCCGACGACCCCGCGGGCGTCACCCGCCAGATCCACCGGATCGTGTTTGGCTGATCTGGACAGGTTCGGTGCGCCTGCTTGGTTCTACCGCAGCAGCGGCAGGTAGAGCGCCGGCCCGCGCTGGACCGTGATCGGCGGCTCAAAGACGCTGGCGCCGGCGAGGGTGACGACCTCGAGCCGGTACGTACACCATCCGCATTCCGGCGCCGCGTCGTCAAAACGATAGCTGCCGCCTGTCGATGCCCCCGGATGGGCGGCGTCGATGGGCTCGGCCGTCAGGCGCCGCCAGGTCCCCACGTCCAGCCTCTGCACGTAGACCCGCCGATGTCGGTCTCGGCGGCGGTCCCCCAGGTCAGGCTCACGCCTCCGGCCCCGGCAACACTGCCGCGGAACCCCATGACGCCCACTCCCGTGGGCTTGCGCACCGTCACGTCGCCGCCGGTCTGGCTGCTGGGCGCCAGGGCAAGGGGCGGCAGCGGCCCGTCGACGCCATCAGGGTCCGCCGTGGCGGGCCCGGCCGTCACGCTGATCACGGTGCTGGCGCTGGGCAGAGACGAGGTGTTTTGGAGTGCAGTCAGCCAGATGACAACGCCGAAGCTCGCCCCGGAGGGGAGGTCGGCGCCGAAGCCATCCTGGGCCAGGGATGCGGCCGTGAGATCGGTCCAGTCGAGCCTGCCCACACTGCCGGCATCCGGAACAGGCAGGGAGTAGTGACCGTTGGCGCCATAGCGGAGGTAGAGGGGGTCATAGGCGAACGCCAACGGCAGCACGGTGATCCATGACGCACCCGTGTTGCTCAGGACGACGGTCACGCTGATCGGGTCGAGCGGCCGCACCGGGCTGGGACCACTGAATACCACCTGCATGTCCAGACCCGCGGGCGCCCTCGTCGGCGTCGGGGTGGGCGTCGCAGTCGGCGTGTTTGCCACGGTTGGCGTGGCCGTACGCGTTGGGGTCAAGGTAGGTGAGGGGGTTCGTGTGGGCGTAGAGGACGGTGTGACCGTCGGTGTAGCCGTGGGTGTGACCGTGGCCGTAGGCGTCCGTGTCGGCGTCGCAGACGGTGTGACCGTCGGTGTGGGCGTGGGCGTGGGCGTCCGTGTCGGCGTGGCAGACGGTGTGACCGTCGGTGTAGCCGTGGACGTGGGCGTCCGTGTCGGCGTGGCAGTTGGGGTGACCGTCGGTGTGACGGTGGGCGTGGACGTGGCGCCGGCCGCCTCCACTGCCGCCAGAGCATCGGCAACCTGCACCAGCCCGTGGCCGAAGGTGACATCCGCACCCGGTGTACCCAGGTCAAGGGCGGTGTCCACCAGCGCCGCCTGCACTTGCAGGCGGGTGGCGCCAGGCACGTGGGAACGAAGCAGCGCCGCCGCCGCCGACACGTGCGGTGCCGCCATCGAGGTGCCCTGCTTGAAGACGTAGGAGTTCCAGTTGCCGGCGCCGTTCGTGGTCTGCTGCAGGATGCCGTCGGGATAGCCATCGCCGTTCAGGTCCACGGTGGTGTCGCCGCCCGGAGCTGCCAGGTCGAGCGCAGCGCCCTGGTTCGCATACGGCGCCTTCGCCATGACGGCATCGACTGCCGTGACCGCGAGCACGTCGGGATGATTGGCGGGGTACATCACCGTGCTCGCATCGTCGTTGCCCGCCGCCGCCACGATGACGATGTCAGCCGCGGTCGCGGCGGCGATGGCATCGTCCATGACCGGAACCGCACAGTCCGGCCAGACCTGCGTGCCACAGGCCGTGCCGAGGGACAGGTTGACCACTTTGGCGCCGTGGGTGCGCGCCCAATCGAGCCCCCTGGCGACGTCCGCGAACGTCCCTTTTCCCGTAGAGTCCAGGGCCTTGATCGGCATCAACTGCACTTCCAGCGCCAGGCCGGCCACGCCGAGGCCGTTGTTGGTGCACTCGACGATGGTGTTGGCGACGTGCGTGCCGTGACCGAGGTCGTCGATGGCGGCGCCGGAGCCGCTCACATCCGTGATGGCGTTGTAGTCATCCACCAGGGTGGCGCAGGCCAGATCGGTGCCCGGCCTCACACCAGAATCGATCACCGCGACCTTCACCCCTGTCCCCGCGGAGATGTCCCAGGCCTGCTCGGACTGGACCATGGGGAAATTCCACTGGTAGAAGTAGAAGGGGTCGTTGGGTACGAATAGGCTTTCCAGGCTGTACCCCGGCCCGCTTCCGGGCGTCTCCAGCCCGGGGACGAAGACCACGTCCTGGCCGGGTTCAACCTGGATCACCCTATCAGGTTGGGCGACCACAACCCCAGGGACGGAGGCCCACCGCCGCGCCGCTGCCGCAGCGTCCTCGCCTGCCCGAAGCGGCGCCTTGTACCATGCGCCCAGGATCCTGTGACTGCCAGGCGGAAGGATCGCCGGCGACGTCTTGGGATCCAGTTTGACCAAAACATAGCCTTGCGCCAGTGGTCGGGTCTCCGGCGCCGGCGGCGCCGCCCAGGTGACCGCACGTGGTGCAGGGACCTGCGCCGCTACGATCCCAAACAGCAAGCACGTCAGACAAAGGCGATGCTTCACAGCACCTGCTCCAGGAGTCCCTTGTCGCCGGCCGCAGTCTCGGCCGGGAGGCAAGCGCCTTCCACCTGGGGCCGTCCTGATTGCGAGCTGCCATCACTGCACAACCCCGCCAGGGCGCCCCCATCGGAAGATCGCCGGATGGGTACAACACCGTCCTAACTGACCATTCTATCAGAAGCGCCAAACGCCCACATCTGCCTTGTGGCTAATCTTGTCTATGCCGACCGGCATACTCGCGCCTGCAGCGCACCCGGCCCCCCAAAGTACGACGCACCCGGCGAACGGCGGCTGCGCCGTTCGCCGGGTGCGTCGCAGCTATCTCACCTCTCAGTCCGGACCGTCGATCACCGTCACCGTCAACGCTTTCACCTTCGCCTGACCCGCCGAGTCCACCACCTTCACCTTGATCGGGTAGCTCTTCTTCGTTTCGTAGTCCAGCTTCTTCGCCGTCTTCAACTGGCTGCCCGCAATCTGGAAGGCGCTGTTGCCGGCGGCAGCCGTGGTGCCATCGTTCACAAAGCTGTACACGTACGTGTCCCCGGCAACCGCATCCACTGCGCTCAACGTCCCCACCAGCGTTCCCACCGCCTTGTTCTCCGCCACGCTCGCCGGCGCCAGCTTGACATCCGTCGGCGGCGTGTTCTGGTTCGTCACCGTGCACGTCACCGTGCCCCCTGGCGGCACCACGATCGCCCCCGCCAGGCTGCCGTTGTCGCACTTGATCCCCACCTTCCGCCACCCCCCGGGCACGCTCTCCACCAGCTTGTAGCCCGGCCCGTACACCGAGCCATCGAACGGCGCCGGCCCCGCCTCCACCAGACCGCTGCTGTACGTCTGTCCCCCTGCCAGGCTGAAGCTCCGCCTCAACCCGCTCTGGCGGTTCGTCAGGGTCATCGCAAACACCTGCGCCGCCCCCGCCGGCTGCGTCACCTTGTTGACGATGATGCTCCCACGCTTCACATTCGTGAACCGGCACGTTACCGTTTCGTCCTTCTGCAGGCTGATGGCGTTCAGTGGGCTGCCGTCGCTGCATGTCGCATAGCCGTCCCACCCCGCCGCCGCATCCTCGTTCAGCGTGTACACCCCTTCCGGCAGGAGTCCCGTGTCCTTGACGCTGTTGTCCACCATGTCGAACGTGCGGCCGGCCGGTCCCCGCAGCCGGAACGTGAAAACCGTGGGATCGTCGGACGGCAGCGTCTGCTTCGTCACCAGGATGCGCGTCTGCGGAAGCTCATAGGCGCCGATGTCGCAGGCGCTTCCCTGGGGACGGCCCACCCCCCGCTGATCAGCGTCCGGGCACTCCGCATCGTCGGGCGCTGCATCGACGGCAGGGCTGCCCGCTATCAGCGCCAGGGTACGGACGACCTCGCCCGGAAGGGCGCCGGCCTTGACCGGGCTGCCGTTGGCGGCCAGGGTGGTGTTGAGGATGCCGGCCAGAGTCGCGGGCGTGCCGCCGCCATCCGAGGTGGCTGCGATGTCCGTGGCGCCGGGCGTGAAGCCTGAGAACGCCTGCGCATTCGTTTCCTCGTCGTGCCCAAGCAGATTGTGGTTTCCCGCCGTGATCGTTGCGTCGCCGCCGATAGCGACCTCGCTTCCAACGCTGGCGTTGTTGCCCGTGACAAGGCTCCGTTCAAGCACCACCGAGGCGTAGCGAAGCCAGCTTATGACGCCGCCGCCCTGAGCGGCCCCATTGCCGGACAAGGTGCTGTTCGTCACCGTCACTGTGCTGGTTCTGTCGGCATTGACTCCGCCGCCCCGCCCTCCCGCTGTGTTGCCGGACAGCGTGCTGTTCGCCACCGTCACCGTGGCGTTGTGCCTGGCTTCAATGCCGCCGCCATCGTCGCCGGCCGAGTTGCCGGACAGCTTGCTGTTCGTCACCGTCACCGTGGCGCCCAACCTGGCTTCAATCCCGCCGCCGTACATCGCCGAGTTGCCGGAGAGGGTGCTGTTCGTCACCGCCAGGGTGGCATTGATGGCCTGGACGCCGCCGCCGAACTGCAAGGCCGAGTTCCCCGCGAGGGTGCTGTTCGCCACCGTCGCCGTCCCGGACACCGCACCGATGCCGCCGCCGTACCATCCTTCGTTGTCAGAGATCGCACTGCCGGTGACGACCAACATACAGGTATTGGCAGCGATGCCGCCGCCGAAACCCCGGTAGGGACTGACGCCGTGCTCACCCGACACCGAATTGCCGGAGAGGGTGCTGTTCGCCACCGTCACGGTAGCATGATCCGCCTCGATGCCGCCGCCGTTGAACAAGGCGCTGTTGCCGGAAAGGGTGCTGTCCCTCACCTCAAGGCTCCCGTGCCACGCCCTGATGCCGCCGCCGCCCACCAAATGCGAATCAGAGGAGTTGGCGGACAGGGTGCTGTTTGTCACCACCAGTGAAGCAGATACCGCGTAGATGCCTCCACCGGTGCCTGCGCTGCCGCCGCTGATCGTGGCGCTGTTGAGGGTGAGACTGGCGTTGGTTCCCCACACATTCAGGAGGCGGAAGGCCGCCGAACCGCTGGCCCGCTGGATGGTGCTGCCGTTGCCCTCGATGGTGATCGCGGTCGTGATGTCAGGCAGGGCCGCATCGGTGCCAAAGCTGCTCGTGTAGCTGAGGGTGGCGCCTGCCGGCAGCGTGATCGTGTCGGCGCCGCTGCCAGCAGCGCACTCGACCGACCCGCTCTGGTTGTCATTGTTGGCATTGTTGATTGCCTCCACCAGCGAGCAGCCGTCGCTGGGGTTGTTCCCCGACGCGCCCGCGGCCACGGTGATCGTCCCCGCCAGAGCCGGCCCCAGCGCCTGCGCCGGTCCCGCTGCCAGCGCCAGCAGCAGCGCCGCTCCCGCCAGCCCCATCCCCAACCGCAGCGCCACATGGCCTCGGTTCGTCCTGAGCCGCTGCTTCCACAGGGCATAGCGCGTCGCCAGCGCCGCCCCCTGCTCTGCCAACAGCCTCAACAGCCACGGTCTCTCGCCGGCCGCCGCTGCCAGTTCCTGCCAGGCGCCGCCCAGGTCGAAGTCGCCCTCTCTGCCAGCAAGATCCTGTTCGCGTCTCATGTCCTGCTCCTTTGCAGTCATCGCAGAGGCCTTGCCCGCTCCACGGGTTTCCGGCCTCCGGCGAGGGACACACCCGTTTACTACTGATGTCATTGTGTACGCAAATGCGTCCCCCAACCCAAAACCCACGCCATGTCAGCTATGCCCTCTGGCATAGGTGCGAGGTGACCCACAACACGTCTGGCAGTTACGACGTGCGATAGACCCCCAGGGCGGATCGCACAGATGCGAACACGTCCAGCGGCGTCGCTTCCTCCAGGTCAAACCAGGCGATGGCCGGGTTGTTGAGCGAGAACCAGTTGTACTGCCGCCGGATGAACTGCCGGGTGTGCCGGCGCAGCAGTTCTTTGGCTGTGTCGATGTCGTGCTCACCCGCCAGGTAGCCTGCCACCTCGCGGTAGCCCAGGCTGGCGAAGCTGGACAGCGCCGGCGTGCAGCCTCCGGCAAGCAGCCGCTCCACCTCGGCCACGAAGCCCTGCGCAAACATGGCTTCGATGCGGGCGTCGGCGCGGGCATAGAGCAGCGGTCGCGGCCGCGTCAGCCCGACCTGGACCACGTCGTGCGCCGGCCCCGCCCTTGTCCGCAGGCGGCTGAAGGGCTGCCCGGTGACCATCGTCACCTCCAGCGCCCGGATGACACGGCGCACGTTGCGGGCATCGATGTTGGCGGCGCTCTCGGGGTCGAGCTCCCCCAGCCGGGCGTGGAGAGCGTCTGACCCCTCGACTGCCGCCAGGGCCTCCAGCTCCGCCCGCAGCTCCGGCTGCGGCGGCACCTCGGGCACCTGCCAGCCCTCGACCAGGGCCGTGACGTATTGGCCGGTGCCCCCCACCAGCAGCGGCAGGCGCCCCCGCGCGTGCACGTCGGCGATGGCGGCGGCGGCAAGCTGCAGGTACTCTCCCAGGGTCAGCGTCTCGTCCGGCCCCTTGATATCGACCAGGTGATGCGGCACACGGCGGCGCTCCTCGGCTGTGGGCTTGGCCGTGCCGATGTCCATACCCACGTAGACCTGCCGCGAGTCGGCGGACACGATCTCGCCGCCCAGCGCCTCCGCCAGTTCAAGCGACAGGGCCGTCTTCCCCACCGCCGTGGGGCCGGCTACCACCAGGAGCGGCTTCACCAGCAGTCCACCGCCTCGCGCCAATGGCTGACGCGCAGCAGATGCCCTGCCCGGTCGAGCTCGACGCCGACCACGTCGATGCGCACCAGTCCCTCCCAGCCCGCGGCGTCACAGTAGGCCTGGGCAAGCTGGCAGAGCTTGCGCTGTTTGGCCGGGGTCACGCCCTGTTCCGGGGTGCCCGCTGCCCGCCCGCGCCGGGTCTTGACCTCGACGATCACCAGCAGGTCGCCCTCATTGGCGACGATGTCGATCTCACCCCGCGGGCAGCGCCAGTTGCGCAGCAGCACGTGCAGCCCCGCCCGCTCCAGAGCCTGGACGGCCAGATCCTCCCCGCGCGCCCCTAACCCCTTGGCCGCGCCCGTCATGCCGGTCCCGGTCCTACCGGTTCCGCCCCCGGCGCCGCCAGCGGCAGCCGGAGCTGGACAAAGGGCGCCCAGGTGCGCCGGTGCTCGGCGCAGGGTCCCAGCCGCTCGAGCGCGGCCTGGTGGGCGGCGGTGCCGTAGCCCTTGTGCTGGCCAAAACCGTAGCCCGGATGCGCCTCCTCCAGTGCCTGCATCAGCCGGTCCCGGTGGACCTTGGCGACGATCGAGGCCGCCGCGATCGAGAGGGACCGGCTCTCGCCCCGCACGAGCCGCTGCTGCGGCATTTCCCCCAGCGCATAGGGGATGTGGTCGATGAGCAGGAAGGCGGGCGCCTGCGGCAGCGCCGCCACCGCCTCCAGCATCGCCCGCATCGTCGCCGGCAGGATGCCCAGTTCGTCGATGGCCGCGGCGCTCACCACCCCCACCCCGACGGCGGCCATGCCGCGGATCCGGACGTCCAGCCTCTCCCGCTCCGGCGGCCGCAGCCGCTTGGAGTCGTCGACGCCGGCCAGCTCCCGTTCCAGCCCCTCCGCATCGGGCGGCAGCAGCACGGCGGCCGCGACCACCGGACCGGCCCAGGCCCCGCGGCCGGCCTCGTCGATGCCGGCCACGACCTTGCCCTGGCGCCACAGGCCCTGCTCGATCTCCAGCGGAGGCGTGATCACAGAAAAACTCGATGCATGAGATCAACCTTGACGAATGCTTCAGAAAACCTATCATACCCGGATTCTCACTCAGCAGGAAAGCCCTATGGCTGCTCCTTCGCCGCTCCCGGCCGCCAACGCCAACACACCCTTGATCGAGGTCTCCGGCCTGACCAAGGTCTACCAGACCCCTGCCGGCGCCTTCACCGCCCTGGGCGGCATCGACCTGCGCATCTATCCCGGCGAGTTCGTGGGCGTGATCGGCAAGTCGGGCAGCGGCAAGTCGACCTTCATCAACATGCTCACCGGCATCGACCGTCCCACGACGGGCGATGTCACCATTGGCGGCGTTTCGCTGCCAGGCCTGGATGAGACGGGCATGGCGCGCTGGCGCGGGCGGCACCTGGGCATCGTCTTCCAGTTCTTCCAGCTTCTGCCTACCTTGACCCTGGTCGAGAACCTGATCCTACCCATGGAGTTGAACGGCCTCTACTCCCGTGCGGAGCGCCGTGCACGGGCCATGCACCTGCTGGAACAGGTCAACCTGGCGGCCCAGGCGGACAAACTGCCCGGCGCGGTCTCGGGCGGGCAGCAGCAGCGTGCAGCCATTGCGCGCGCCCTGGCGTGCGACCCGCCGCTGATCGTGGCTGATGAACCGACCGGCAACCTCGACTCGAAGACCGCCGACGCCATCTTCACGCTCTTTGCGCAGATGGTGAAGGATGGCAAGACCATCATCATCGTCACCCACGACGCCGACCAGGCCCGCCGTGTGGATCGCACCATCCTCATCGCCGACGGCAAGGTGGTCAACGAGTACCTGGCCCGCGCCCTTTCCGCGCTTGACTATGAGCAGCTCGCCGAGGTGGCGGGCCGCGTGCAGCCGCTGACCTTCGCCAGCGGCGCCACGATTGTGCGCCAGGGCGAGACCGGCGACAAGTTCTACATCCTCCTGGACGGCCAGGTGGACATCGTCATTGAGCGTCCCTCCGGCGCCCCCGTGCTGGTGAACCAGCTCAGCCGGGGCGAGTATTTCGGGGAGATGGCCCTATTGGGCAAGACCGTGCGGCAGGCCACGGTGCGGGTGTCGCCCGATCACAGCGCCGCCCTGGCGGCGCTCGACGCCGCCGCGTTCGACCGCCTGGTGCAGGAGGCTCCCGTGTTGGGCCGCCAGCTCACCCGCACCCTGGAGCAGCGCCAAAAGGCCAATCTCGCCCGCAGCCGGACGGGCCAGCCGGCAGGCTGATTCAGGCATGCCAGGGTTCCCAATCCGCGCCGTCAAAATCCTGCGCGACCTGTGGCTGAACAAGTCGCAGACGCTGCTCATGGTGGCGGCGGTGGCCGTGGGCGCCGCCGCTTTCGGCCTGATGCTGACGGGCGGCTGGGTGCTGGCCGCCAACCTGCAGGAACAGTACGAATCCGTCTATCCTGCTCATGCCGTGCTCGACGTATCGCACTTTGACGAGAACTTGCTCAAGGACGTCCGGGAGATGCCTGGGGTCGAGGCCGCGGAGGCGCGCCGGACCCTGCGCGGCCGCATCGAGACCGGTCCCGGCCAGTGGACGACGCTGGACCTGGAGGTGGCGCCCGACCTGGGAGCGATGCGCATCAGCCGCCTGATCCCACCCCCGGTCTACGCACGCGGGCCGCAGCCCAGGGCGCTTTGGGTCGAACAATCGCTGGCGAACCTCTCCAACCTGCAGACGGGCGACACCGCCACCGTGCGCTGGGTCGACGGCAAAGATACCCAGTTCCGCATCGCAGGCTTCGTCAACGACCTGACGCGAGTGCCCTCCGACATCAGCCACGTGGCCAACGCCTACACCACCTACCTGGCCCCGGAAGCGCCCGGCCCGACAGAGGGCTTCAACCGCCTCTATCTGCGCGTGGTGGGCCAGCCAACGCAGCGCCAGCCGATCGAGACCGTCGTGACCCAGGTGGTCAACGCCCTGGAAGACAAGGGCTACCGCGTCGACCGCGTCGACATTCCGCAGCCCGGCAAGCAGGTGATGGCGAGCAGCATGGAGTCGGTGCTCCTCATCCTGCGCTCGCTGGGCGTCCTCATCCTGCTGCTGAGCGGCTTCCTGGTGACGAACGTCATGTCGGCGGTCATCCAGCGGCAGGTTCCCCAGATCGCCATCCTCAAGTCGATGGGCGCCAGCGCCCGCCAGGTATTCACCCTCTACATGGGACAGGTACTCGTCATCGGCCTGCTGGCGCTGCTGTTGGCGGCGCCGCTGGGCGTGGTGGGCGCCTACTTCCTTGCCGCCGGCATGTCGGCTGGCATGAACTTCACCGTCACCCGCTTCTTCGTGCCCCCGCTGACCCTCATTCTGCAGGCTGCCAGCGCTCTGCTCGTCCCGGCCCTGGCCGCCAGTCTGCCCATCCTGGCTGGCGTCCGTCTGACCGTGCGCGAGGCCCTGAACGACACGCACGCCCAGGCGCCGGTCAGGCAGAGGCCCTGGCATCGCCTGATCGAGAAGACCTCGGGGCTGGCCCAGATCGTCCGCCTCTCGCTGCTCAACACGTTCCGCCACGGGGCGCGGGCGGCGCTGACGGTGGCGGCCCTTTGCCTGGCCGGCGCCATGTTCGTGGCCGTGATCGGCATCCGCCAGTCGCTGCGCCAGGCCGTCGCCGACATCCAGGCCGAACAGAACTACGACGTCGGCATCGACTTCAACCAACCCTACCCGGTGGACCGCCTTGCCGAGGTAATCAAGGGGGCGCCCGGCATCACAGGCTATGAAACCTGGACGGTTTCCAACGGCCGCCTCCTGCTCAACGGCCGCCTGACGGGCAGCATTGCCCTGATCGGCGTTCCACCTGGCAGCGCCCTCACGCGGCCGACCGTCACCGCCGGGAGGCGCCTGCAGGCCGGCGACGCCCGCGGATTGTTTGCGAACGCCGACACGCTGGACCTGGGGCCGGAGGTGGGTGTCGGCAAGCTGCTTCGCCTCCGCATCGGCGGCAGCGAGCGCTCGTGGCAGGTGGTCGGCGTCGGCGCCCGCAGCTTCGCGCCCGTGGCCTACGTGCAGACCCCTGCCCTCGACGCGGCCACCGGCCTCCGCGAGATGGCCAACCGCCTGGTCGTGCGCACGACAAGTGCGGACAGCACCGTCCAGGCCGCGGTCCAGGCAGACCTGCTGGCCCGCTTCGCCAAGGCGCGGATGGAGATCAGCGACACGAGCACGACGACCAGCATGTTGGCCCGCTCCCAGGCGCAGCTCGAAACCCTGGTCATCCTGCTCATGGTCATGGTGGTCCTCATCGCCGTGGTCGGCGGCCTGGGCCTGGCCATCACCATGAGCCTCAACGTCATGGAGCGCACCAAGGAGATCGGCATCCTGCGCTCGCTCGGCGCCACCAACGCCGTGATCCGGGCCATGATGGTTCGCGAGAGCCTGGTTGTGGCGCTCGTAAGCTGGGCCATCGGGCTGCTGCTCTCCATCCCGCTGGGCGCCTGGCTGGGCGACCTCCTCGGCGTCCAGCTCCTCAGCCGGCCCCTGGACTACACCTTCTCTCTCACAGGCGCCCTGCTCTGGCTCGTGCTGGTGCTCGGCATCGCCTATGTCGCCAGCCTGGCGCCCGCCCGCCGCGCCTCACGCCTGACCATCCGGGATACGCTGGCGTACGTGGGGTAGGGGGTTGCGTGTCCGGGACGGCGGGCTGCGGTGTCCCCCAGCCTAGGGCACGCCTTCGAGCATCAGGTCAAGCCGATCGAGCATCCTGTTCAGATGCCGCAGGAGGTCCTCGCCCGGCGTCGCTGCTGACCGCAGCACCGCCTCGACGTCCTCCCCCATATCCACCGGCAGCGCCTGGCACAGCGCCGTTGCAGAGGCAAGCAGGCGCTTTTCGCCGGGATGGAGCACGCGGTTGCAGGCGAAAATCACGTCGAAGTAACTTGCCAACAGCGCCGCCAGGCGGTGGTTGGCGCTCACCAGGTCGCGCCTCTGCACCGCCTTTTCGATCTGGTGCAGGTACGACGGGATGACGTCCCGCAGCACGGGCTGGTTGAGCGCGATGATGTTGCGGCGCAGGGCTTCGGGATACGGTTGCGCCGCCTCCGCCTGCAGCGTCCGGTGCCAACCGTGCGGATCATGCAGGACCTGGGCATGGCGGACCGTGTGCCACAGGCAGGTCGTATAGCCGAGGCTGGCCTGGTGGTCGTGCAGGACACGCCGTAGCTGGTCCACCATCCAGGAGGCGTCGAAGTAGACGACGTCCACCTCAATGCCGGTGCCGGCATCGAACCATTCATCGCCCGGTCCCCAGAAGGTCAGCCCCAGGCTGGACCGCGAGGCGCCGCCCAGCCGCTCGACGATTCGCTCGCGCTCCGGCAAGGGCACTTCTGAGCGCGTGTAGACGTACAGGTCGATGTCGGAGGACGCGTCGGCGTTCCCGCCAGCCCGCGAGCCGCCCAGCGCCACCGCCTCGACCTGCGGCAGCACGGCAAACAGCCCGCCGGCCCGTCGGGCCAGGTCATGCGCTGGTTCCGCGCCGGGAGCGCCCATGCAGGATGGCTACACCAGCGCCCGGCCGCCGTCCATGAAGTAGACAGCGCCGGTGACGAAGTCCCGCTCCACCAGGAAGATGACGGTGGCGGCCACGTCCTCAGGGGAGCCGACGCGCTTCAGAAGCGAGTTCTCCTCGGCCCAACGGCGTTTCTCATCGCTGGCATCCGGCGGCAGCAGCACCGTTCCCGGCGCGATGGCATTGACGCGCACCGTGGGCGCCAGCTCCGCCGCCATCACCTTGGTCAGGGCCACCAGGCCCGCCTTGCTGGCGGCGTGATGGGCGCCTTTGCGCCAGGTCTGGAACGCCGACAGATCGGTCATGTTGATGATCACCCCCGCTCCCTGCGCCAGCATGTGCGGCGCCGCCGCCTGGGACACCAGAAAGGGACCGGTGAGATTGACGTCGATCGCCGTGCGCCAGGCTTCGTAGGTTATGTCGACAAAAGGCGAGGACAGCCAGACCGACGCATTGTTGACCAGGATGTCGAGACGGCCGAAGGCGGCCACCACATCGTTCACCACACGCCGGACCTGTGCCGGGTCGCGGGCGTCCAGGGGCAGCGCCAGGGCACGCACGCCCCTGGCCTCGATCTCCACCACCGTTCCCTGCCAGGGCTCGCCTTCCAGGTAGGTGATCGCCACATCGGCCCCGCGCTCGGCCAGGGTCAGGGCCGTCACCCGGCCCACCCGCACCGCCGCCCCCGTCACCAGCGCCACCTTACCCTGGATTTCCATGACGAACTCTCCTTAAATGAGTGATCCGATATCGCCTGCTATCTGCCACCTGCCGCTTGCTACCTGCTGCCTGCTACCTGCCACTTGCTACCTGCCACCCCTCCCTCACGGTCGGGGCTCGGAAAAGCCCGGCTACCTGCTGCCTGCTATCTGCTGCCTGCTGCCTTCCACAACCGTGTTGCGGCCTGCCGGCAGGCTTCCAGCAGCTCCTCCTCATCCAGCATGGTGACGCGACCGGCATCGAGGAGCACGCGGCCATCCACGATCACGGTGTGGACGTCAGGGCCGTTGCAGTTGTAGACCAGGGCGCTGTCGGCCCGGAAGACCGGCATGACGTGAGGCTTGTTCAGGTCCACGAGCGTGACGTCGGCCTTGCTGCCCGGCGCCAGGCGCCCCACGGCGCCGTTGTTCATGATCAGGCTGCCCGCCCGGGTGGCCATGACCAGCACCTCCATCGGCACCAGGGCCATCGGATCGCCGCTGCCCACCTTGGCCAGCAGGATGGCCATCTTCATCGTCTCCAGCAAGTCCTGCGAGTTGTGCGAGGCGGAGCCGTCGGTGCCAAGGGCCACGGGCACGCCGCGGCGCACCAGGGCCGGTACCGGCGCAATGCCCGAGGCCAGGTACATGTTGCTGGTGGGGCAGTGGACGACCACCGACCCGCTGGCAGCGATCAGGTCGACCTCGTGCGGGCTGAGGTGGACACAGTGGACGAGCTGGACATCCGGCCCCAATCCGTCCAGGCTGTGCAGCCACTCGATATGACGCAGACCGGTCCGCTGCTGGAGCAGAGCGATCTCATCCTGCGTCTCAGCCGCGTGGATGTGCGTGGGAACCTGCCAGGAACGCGCCTGGGCGATTGCCATCCGCATGGTGGCATCAGAGCAGCGCCAGGGCGCCAGCGGGCCGAAGCTGATCGTGATCCGCCCCTCGGCGGCGCCGTGCCAGCGGGCGTGCAGCCGCTCCATCTCCGCCATCAGGGCTTCAGGCGCCTCGGCGCCGCTGCCCGTATCCACCCACCCGCGCGCCAACTGGAAACGCAGCCCGACCCTTACCGCCGCCTCCAAAGTGGCGTCCGTGTGCTCGGCGCCCGGCAGCTTGTGATGCTGGTTGACGGCGGTGGCGCCGCAGCGCAGGTTTTCGACCAGCCCCAGCAGCGAGGCCAGGTGCATGTCCTCCGCGGTCATGGCTGCCTGCAGAGGCCACATGACCTGGCGCAGCCACGCCAACAGGGGCTTGTCATCACCCAGCCCGCGCATGAACGTCTGCTCCAGGTGGGTGTGTGCGTTCACAAGCCCTGGCAGCACAGCCATATGGCTCGCATCGATGATCCGGTCGGCCCCCGCACGCAAAGCTGCCGGCGGCGCCCCTTCGCCGACCTGGCCGATGCGATCCCCCTCGATCAGCACCCAGCCCGGCGCCAGCAGGGTGTCCTTGGCGTCCATCGTCAGGACGGCGCCGTTTTCGATCAGCAGCTTGGTCATAGCCTTCTCTAGCGCACCAGGTGGATCACACCCCGCCGTCCGTTGATCAGCCAGGATGGATCTTCGGCAGCGATCTGCTCCGCCTCCCCTGGCTGCAGACCCACCATGATCTCGCCCTTCAGCGTGCGGACGGCCACCAAAGGCCGCGGCAGCGCGAAACGGTCGGCGATCGCCTCAAAGGGCGTGTCGTGCGGCCAGTGCCGGTCGTCCAGGAGCCTGCGGTAGTTGACATCCCCTTTGAAGACGAGGAGGTCGGCGCGGGCAAGCTCGGCTCTCAGATGGGGCGGGAGGTCGGGCAACAGGCGGCTGCTCGACCAGAACGGATCGGTGACCAGGCGCAGCCTGCCCGCCGAGCGATGCCCGTCCAGCCGCCTGCCCAGGGCCGCAGCGCCGGGCGACGGCGCCTGCTGCAGGGCCTCGATGAAGAGCTCGGCGTCGCGGGGCATGGCATCCGAGACGAAGAACGGGCGATTCTTGAGGTGAAAGACCGTACGCTTGGCCCAATGCAGGCGGAGGATGAAATCGGCCAGGACCAGGTCGAAGAGCAGGTCAAGGCCGACGTTATCCGTGACGAAGCCCACCTCATTGAGACCGCCGGCCAGCATCGCGCCCACCTGGTCCGTGTGGTCGATCAGGACATTGTCGCGCTCGTGCTGCGACGCCAGCCCGGAACGCGCCTGCTCCCGCACCGTGAAATTGCTGAGGTCGACGCGGTTGCCCCACAGCGCCGAGTGCAGAAGCACTGTGAAGGCCTCGGCGGAGTCCAGCCCTTCCAGGTCCCCTTCCATCTCCCCCAGCCGCTCGATGGCCAACCTCTCCTGGCGCCGTTTCTGGCGGTCGAAAGGATCGAGCCCATCGCCCATGCCCGGCTGCAGGTAGCGCACCGCTTCCAACAACTTCCGGTAGAAATAGGTCTCGGCAAAGTACCAGGGAAGCTCGAGCCAGGTTTTGCCCGCATGCTCCCTCCAGGCCGTATTCCACTCGTCGACGTCCGGGGCGCTCTCCTGCAGGGGCTGCACCTCATCGCCGGCGATCTCCCGCCGGAACGCCTCCAGGGCGCCAAGAACATCGTCGGGGTAGTCATTCTCGGCAATGACCTGGGCGATGATCTGCGGCTTGCGCTCGACGATGGTCGAACGCGCAAAAGAGCCCTGATCCGAAGTCATCAGGTAGGGTGGGAGTTCCTTCGACAGGGTTGAGTATTGGCTCATAGCAGTCTGCCAGAGCGGCGTCTTTCAGCCGCCAAAGACCTCTTCCAGGGCACGACGCATGACATCGATGGGGGGTTCCACGCCCGTCCACATGCGGAAGGCGATGGCGCCCTGCCCTACGAGCATCCCCAGACCATCCAGGGTGCGGGCGCCGCGTGCCGCTGCCGCTTGCAGAAACGCCGTGCGGGGCGGGTTGGGGATGACGTCGCAGACCAGGAGACGGGGCCGGATGCTGTCGAGTTCCACTGCGGGCATGGCGTCCACATCGGGGAACAACCCGATCGACGTGGCGTTGACAAGGACAGCGGCATCGCCGGGCACGGCATAGGGCCCGTTCCAGGGCACGTACGCGGCCCGGCAGTCTGTGTGTTCGTTCAGAAGTGCCACCAGCGGCAGGGCGCGCGCCTCGGTCCGATTGACGATGGTGATACGCTCCGCCCCGGCCAGGGCCACCTCCACGGACATGGCCCGTGCCGCCCCTCCTGCACCCAGGAAAACCACGTGCTGGCCCGCAGGCTCAAAACCGGCGTCCTCTCGCAGCGAGCGCAGGAAGCCTTTGCCATCGGTGTTGTGGCCGGTGAGCTTTCCACCGCTGCGCACGACCGTGTTCACGGCCCCCATCAGCGCCGCATCCGGCGACAGCTCGTCCAGTAGAGGGATGATGGCGACCTTGTGCGGGATCGTCAGATTGATGCCGGCCATGTTGAACGCCCTCAGGCCGGCCACTGCCGCTGGCAGGTCCGCGGGCCGCACCTCGATGTTGAGGTAGCGCCAGTTCAGCCCACAGGCCGCAAACGCGGCTTCCTGCATGACGCCGGTGGGATTTTCGGCCACGGGGTAGCCAAAGACACCGACCAACTCGGCCAGATAGGACGTGGGTGCGCTGCTCATTGTGCCTCCTGCATGGTGGCGTCATCCGGATGTGACGCCCCCAACTTTGCCACAGCCCCCACGCCAACGCCAATTTGCGCCCGGACAACCAAACCACCATGCCTCCGGCGGGTGCGTTCCCTACCATCGCCCAGCAGCCCCCGCCTTGACGCCCTGCACGCTCTGCGCTATCCTGTACGCACAAGTAGACAAGTGTACAAGCCACTCTGCTTACGCATTACGCATTACATATCACGTACTGCGTACTTCGTAACCCGTCACCCGCCCCACCCCTCATGGTCATCGACAAGACCAGCTACGTCCCCTACTACAAGCAGTTGGCCGAGCTGCTGCGCTACCAGATCAGCCAGCAGCAGGCCCAGGGCATCCTCTACCAGCTCCCTTCTGAGAACGAGCTGGCAGAACAGCATGGCCTGAGTCGGGCCACCGTGCGCCATGCCCTCGACGAGCTGGAACAGGACGGCTGGATCTACCGCCAAAAGGGAGTCGGGTCGTTTGCCCCCGTCCGCCGCGTCGAGCAGGACCTGTCCCTCCTGGTTTCGACCACTGAGGACATGAAGCAGCGGGGCCTGTCGCTGCTGACACGGGTGATCCAGTTGCAGCAGGTGCATGCCTCGCCCCAGGTCGCAGCCGCGCTGGAATTGGCCACGGGCACGCTCGTCTATGAGCTCTGTCGCCTGCGCATCGTCGAAGACACGCCGCTGAGCCTGCAGACCGCTTATCTGTCCCTGGCCCTCTGCCCGCGCCTGGAGGCAAACGACCTCAGCGGGTCGCTCTACCGGCTGCTGGAGACGCGCTACGAGCTCCGGCTCTGGACGGCGCGGGAAACGCTGCGCGCCCGCGGGGCGACGCCGGCAGAAGCCGAGCTGTTGGACATTCCGGAAGGAGCGCCGGTGCTGAGCGCTGAGCGCACCACCTACGCCGCCAACGGCGACGCCGTCGAGTTCCTGGATGCCGTCTGGCGCGGCGACCGTTACGACTTCAAGGTGACGTTGTCACGTCCGCTTTCCTAGGCGCCGCTCCCAGCGGCCGCTCACCCTGTTCGAGGAGGTCTTTATGAGCAAACCCCGTTTTTCTGCCAACATCAACACCTTCAACGCCTGCGCCGACCGCTATGTGCTCAGCGGCTACGGTCAGCGGCTGGGCACCGATGAGCTGATTCGCGCCGCCACGCAGGTTCCCGGTCTCACCGGCGTCGAAGTCGTGGGCATGTGGCACGTCAACGACAACAACATCGAGCAGATCAAGAGGCAGATCGCCAGCGCCGGCTTCGAGGTCACCTGCGTGACCCCCGACATCTGGGCGTCAAGCAAATGGGGATGGGGGTCCTTCACGTCCAACGATCCGCAGATCCGTCGTGACGCCATCCATGAGGTCAAGAAGTCGATGGAGTGGGCGCGGCAGCTCAACTGCGAGGTCGTGGACCTCTGGTTTGGCCAGGATGGCTTTGACTACCCCTTCCAGGCTGACTTCCTCACCGCCTGGGACCGTCTGATCGAGGGCACCATCGAATGCGCCGAGCACGTGCCCGAGGTGAACCTGGTCATCGAGTACAAGCCGAAAGAGCCCCGCAACCACTGCTTCATCGGCACTGTGGGCAAGACCCTGCTCTTCCTCGAGCGCGTCAACAAGCCCAACGTCGGCGCCATGATCGACGTCGGCCATGCCCTCATGGCCTACGAGGATACGGCGGAATCCGCCGCCCTGCTCCAGTACTTCGGCAAGCGCCTCTTCTACATGCACTTCAACGACAACTGGCGGCTCTGGGATGACGACATGACCGTCGGCTCCATCCATACCGTCGAGATGCTCGAGCTCCTCTACTGGCTCGACCGCATGGATTACTCCGGCTGGTACGCCCTCGACATCTTCCCCTACCGCGAGAACGGCATCCGCGCCGCATCTGAAAGCATCGCCTGGATCGAGGGCCTCCACGGGCTGCTCGACAAGATCGGGCGCGACCACATCGCCCAGGTCATCGCTTCCGGCGACGCCATGGAGGCCTCCGCCATGCTCCGCTCCGCCATGCTCGGCTAACCACCCCCCTCCGGGACCGCCGAGCCCGCCGGACCTCCTGTCCGGTCGCTCGGCGATTCCCCACCATTCTGCACCACTTCACAGGTTTTCCTCGCAGCCGGTGTCTCATCGCTTCACCAGACATGGCGCAGACGCCGTGAAACACCGATTGCATCATTCCTACTCATCGGAGAGAAACATGTTTAAACCGCTGTATGACCCCCATATGTTCAATTTCACATGGGAAAGCATCGTGCCAGGCGACGACATGATCGTCGGCACCTACTACATCGAGGATGTCGTCGAAGACGGCGATTTCATCGACCATCTGGGCCAGGTCGAGCGCCTGGCGCTGGAAGGCTCCACCGCCAGTTGGATGGAGGTCGTGGAAGAGACCCCTGAACTGCGCGACCGGCTGGCGAGCAAGGTGATCGGCTACTACGAAGTCCCGGCGCCCAAGGGCTCCCGCCGCGCTGTCATCCAGCTTGGCTTCCCCACCGCAGCCTGGGACGTCAACGTCAACGTCCCCATGATGCTCCTCTCCATCGCCGGCAATTGCTTCGCCTTCCCGACCAACATGCGCCTCCTGGACATCTACATTCCGGAGAAGCTGGCGCAGAAGTTCCAGGGTCCCAAGTTCGGCGTTCCCGGCATCCGCGACCTGTTGGGCGTCCATGACCGCCCGCTGGTGCTGCAGATCATCAAGCCCAAGATGGGCATGACTCCCGAGGAAACCGCCAACCAGGTCTACCAGAGCGCCCTGGGCGGGGCCGACCTGGTCAAGGACGACGAGATGTGCACCGAGCTGGCCAACTGCCCGTTCGACGCCCGCCTGGAAGCGGTGCTGCGGGCGCTGGAGAAGGCCGAGAAGGAAACCGGCCACAAGACGATCTACATGGCCAGCATCACCGACGAGGTCGATCGCGTCCAGGAGAAGGCCCGCCGGGCCAGCGCCGCCGGCGCCACCGGCCTGCTGCTCGCCTACTCCGCCGGCCCTTCGATGCTGCGCGTCATCGCCGAGGACCCGCAGGTCACGGCGCCCATCCTGCTCCACGTCAGCCATATGCTGGCGCTGCTGCCGACCATCAACTTCCCCGTTCTAGCCAAGATCTGCCGGTTGTGCGGCGCCGACATGATGCTGACCCCCTCGATCTGGTCCAGCATCCCCGTCGCCTCCCTGGAAGAAGCCCTGCGCACCACGCAGACGCTCCTGGCCCCCATGTACCACATCAAGCCGATCTGGACCATGCCCGGCGCCGGTGTGCATCCCGGTTCGGTCGAGCCGATGCTGGCTGAAAACGGCAAGGACATGATCTTCATGGCCGGCGGCGGCATCCTGGGCCACCCCATGGGCTACACCGCGGGCGCGAAGGCGTTCCGCCAGGCCATCGACGCCGCCCTGGAAGGCATTCCCCTGGACGTCGCCTCGCAGGACAAGCCCGAGCTGCGGGCCGCCCTGGAAACCTGGGGCTACCGCAAGCGCCCGGCCACGCGCTGGGGCTACTACAACAAGGAATTCCATCCCAAGTTCGGCCCCAAGAACATTTGAGAACGTGAGGCGTACTGCGTAATGCGTAATATGTGAGGCGTACTGCGTAATACGCGAGGCGTAGGTCCCCAACCGTTCCCCATCCACAGATGGACGCAGATAACGAGAAAACATGCTTCTGCGTTAACCTGCGTCCATCTGTGGAAATAGGCTAGAAACACCACCTTCAACCAACATTTCCGCTCTTTTCACCCTCCAACCATCCCAACCACGCATTACGCCTTACGGAGTACGTAATACGTCACACTGCCCCACTGAACTCCAGAACCACCCAAAGGAGCAGAAAACATGGCCAAGCGCTATTCACGCCAGCAGTTCCTGGAACGACTGCGCAGCGAGATCGCACGCGGCCGTCCGCTTGTCATGACCGGCGCCGGGAATGGCATCGCCGCCAAGTTCATCGAACGGGGCGGTGTGGACATCCTGGGCGTCTACAATACCGGCTACTTCCGCATGCAGGGCTACGGCTCGTTGGCCGGGATGCTGCCTATGGCCGATGCCAATGAGATGATCTACCAGGTCGGCAAGCGCGAGGTCCTGCCGCAGGTCAAGGAGGCGCCCGTCATTGCCGGGGTCAACGGCGTCGACGTCCTCCGCGACATGCGCCTCTTCCTCGAAGACCTCCGGCACATCGGCTTTTCCGGCGTCCACAACTTCCCCACTGTCGCCTGGTTCGACGGCGACTTCCGCAGGACCCTGGAAGCGACCGGCTTGGGCTACGAGCATGAGCTCAACATGTTGAAGACCGCCCATGAGCTGGACATGCTGACGATCGGCTATGCCTTCAATGAGGCCGACACCGAGATCTTGATGGCCCAGGCCGCGCCCGACATCTTCATCTACCACGCGGGCATCACCCGTGGCGGTTCGACGGGTTATGCGGGAAGCCGCTCCCTCGAGGACATGGCGGAGCGCACCAAGGCAGCCTACGCCATCGCCACCCGCATCAAGCCGGACGTGCTGCTGCTCGCCCACGGCGCCGCCCTGGTCAACCCCGAGGATGCCCAGTACATGCTGGATCAAACCGGGTGCCACGGCGTGCAGCTCGGCTCCAGCATCGAGCGCATGGCCGTCGAAGTGCCCCTGCAGGAGCGCGCCGCGGCCTTCAAAACCATTCACTTCCCATGAGCGCCGCCCCAGGGCTAGTCACTGTCTTCTTTGGCAACTCAGATAGCGTTTTCAGCAACCGGCATTTTGCGGCGCTGATCGAATCGCCCGCGGCGATCGCCGCCGTGGTGGACGTCCCCCCTGCGGGCCGGACAACCACGAACACGGCGGCGCCGCCTGCCGGCGGCAGCTTTGTCATCGCCGCTCGCGACCGCGGCATTCCGGTCTTTGAACCCGCCAGCCCCAACGATCCGGCGACCGTGGAGGCCTTGACAGCGCTCGGGCCTGAGTTGTTCATTGCCGTCGGCTACACGCGCCTTCTCAAGGAACGGCTGCTCGCCCTGCCGCAAATCGTTGCGGCCAATTTTCATGCCTCGCTTCTGCCCGCCTATCGCGGCAAGCACCCGCTCTTCTGGGCGCTGCGGCAGGGCAAGCGCTGGGCTGGTCTGACGGTGCACGTCATGGCGGCCGGCTTCGACACCGGCGACATCCTCTACCAGGTGCGCGAACGCGTGCGCCGACATGACTCCGTGGCCAGCCTCTATGACCGGATTATGGATCGCAGCGTGCCGCTCGTTCCCCGCCTGGTGGCGGATGCAGCGGCGGGCGTTTTGCCGCGCCGGCCTCAGGGCGAGCTGGGCGCTTCCTACTACTCGTCTGTGACGCCGGAGGATTTCCGGCTGGACTTTCGCCAACCTGCTGCACTGCTCGAACGCTGGGTCTACGCCTCCCCCGCGCAGTGCTATGTTGACCAGGGCGGGACGCGCGTCTACGTGCTCGACGCCGAGCCCGCGTCTGGCGTCGAGGCATCTGCGCCGGGCGTCCTCACTGCCATTGGCCGCACCACCTGCACGGTGACCGCCGGCCAGAAGGCGCTGCGGCTGCGCCGGGTCAGAACCACAAGCGGCGGCGAACAGACCGCAGGCGCCTGGTGCCGCGCCGCAGGGCTGCGGCCGGGCCAGTCCCTCGTCGATTGAAACCAAAGAGGAGTTATGTCACTTGTTTCGTTCAAGCAGTTGATGGCGGACGCCGAAGCGGGAAGCTACGCCGTCGGCTATTTCGAGAGCTGGAATCTCGAATCGCTGCTGGCCGTCGCCGACGCCGCCGAGGCCACCCGTTCGCCCGTCATCCTGGGCTGGAGCGGCATCTCACTGCCGCATCCTGATCGCGCCGTGCGCGATCGCTTCAGTCACTACGCCGCTCTGGGCCTTGATGTCTGCCGGCAGATCGCGGTGCCCGCCTGCCTGCTCTTCAACGAATCCCCGGACCTGGAATGGGTGTTCGCGTCCGTCGACCTGGGCTTCAGCCTGACGATGTATGCGGACGAAGAACTGTCCACCCAGGAGCTGGTCGAACCGGTGCGGCGCGTGGTTGCCTATGCCCACGCCGCCGGCGTGGCCGTCGAAGCCGAGATGGCCTCGCCGCCGGGCCTGGGAACCCATCTTGCCGCCGTCCCCACCGACCTGCACCTCACCGATGTGCGGGCCGCGATCGACTACGTGGCCGCCACCGGCATCGATGCCCTTGCCGTCAACATCGGCCAGGTCCACCTGCACGGCCGGTCGCAGGTCAGCCTCGACCTGGGCCGCCTGGAGGCGCTCTACCGCGCCGTGCCCGTCCCGCTGGTGCTGCACGGCGCCACCTCGATCCGCCGCGAAGACCTGGCCCGCGTGGCCGGCCTCGGCGTTCGCAAGATCAACGTGGGCAGCGTCATAAAGCGCACCTACTTCGAGACGCTGCGCCGGGCCTGCAACGCCGCCGGAGATGACTACAACCCCTACGAAGTGGTAGGATCGGGCTTCACCGCCGACGTCACCGTCCCCGCTCGCCTTGCCATGCAGGCCGTCGTCGAGGACATGATGCGCCTGTTCGGCAGCGCCGGCAAAGCCTGACCCGCCACCAACGTTTGAACGTTCGAACGTTTCCTCCCTCACCGTCGGGGCTCGGCTTGAGCGCCGCCACCCGCTACCCGCCACCCGCTTCCCAGGATACCACCATGCCAGAACCACGCCAGCCCGATGCTGCGCTCATGATCACCATGTACCGGCAGATGTTGACCATCCGCCGGTTTGAGGAACGCTGCAATTACCTCTACATGCAGGGACGCATTCCCTCCACGCTTCACCTCTACGTCGGCCAGGAAGCGGTCGCCGTGGGCGTCTGCACCCACCTGAGCCACGAAGATGCCATCGCCAGCACCCACCGGCCCCACGGCCACGCCATCGCCAAGGGCGTGTCGCTGCGGTCGATCATGGCCGAGCTCTTCGCCAAGTCCACGGGCTGCTGCCAGGGCAAGGGCGGCTCCATGCATGTCGGCGACGTGAGCGTCGGCATGTTCCCGGCCATCGCCATCGTCGGCGCCGGCATTCCGGTTGCCGCGGGTGCGGCCCTGGCCGCCAAGCTGCTGCGCAATGGCCGCGTCGCCGTCACCTTCTTCGGAGAGGGCGCCGCCAACGAAGGCGCCTTCCACGAAACCCTCAACATGGCCGCGATCTGGAACTTGCCCGCGATCTTTGTCTGCGAGAACAATCTCTACGCAGCTTCGACGCCGGTGGCCACGGCTTTCAAGATCGAAAACATCGCCGATCGCGCCGCAGCCTACGGGCTGCCCGGCGAGATCGTGGATGGCAATGACGTACTCGCGGTCTACGACGCCGCCGGCCGCAGCATCGAGCGGGCCCGGCAGGGAGACGGACCGACCTTGCTGGAGTGCAAGACCTACCGCCAGGTCGGCCACTCCCGCAGCGACCCGCGCACCTACCGCGCACGCGAGGAAGAAGAGGCGTGGGCGCATCTCGATCCGATTCCCCGCCTGGCGCAGCACCTGATTGCTTTGGGTCTTGCAACCGACGACTCCCTGGCCACCATCGAGAAGGAAGTCGATGACGCCATCGACGATGCCGTCGCCTTTGCCGAGTCCAGCCCTTCGCCCCAACCGGAGGATGCCCTGACACACGTCTTCTACCAGGAAGCACCGCACCTGGCCATGACAGGAGGCCAACCATGACCAAGATGTCCATTGCCGAGGCCATCCGCCAGGGCATTCGTGAGGAGATGCGGCGCGACCCGACCGTATTCTGCATCGGTGAAGATATCGGCGTTCCCGGCGGCTTTGGGGGCGCCTTCACGGTCACCCTCGGCCTCTCGGACGAGTTCGGCCGCGAACGTATCCTGGATACACCCATCTCCGAACTGGGGCTCACCGGCATCGCCGTTGGCGCCGCCATGTCGGGCCTGCGCCCCATTGCCGACGTCCAGTACGCCGACTTCCTCTACCTGGCCATGGACCAGCTTGCCAACCAGGCTGCCAAGATGACCTACATGTCAGGCGGCACGGTCAAGGTGCCGCTGGTCATGCGCGCCCCCGTGGGCGCAACGGCGCGCGGCTCGCAGCACGCCCAGAGCATGGAGGCCTTCTTCTGCCATGTGCCCGGCCTCAAGGTCGTGGCGCCCGCCACCGCCCATGACGCCAAGGGCCTACTCAAGAGCGCCGTGCGCGACGACAACCCGGTCATCATGTTCGAGCACAAGCTGCTCTACGGCAGCAAGGGTGCCCGCGCCGAGAAGGGAGCGCTCAGCCCCGTCGGCGAAGTCCCCGACGAGGAGTACCTGGTTCCCATCGGCAAGGGCATCATCCGCCGGGAAGGCAAGGACGTCACCATTGTCGGCAAGCTGCTGACCATGTACCGCGCCCTCGAAGCGGCGGAAGTGCTGGCCAGGGATGGCATTGAGGCCGAGGTCATCGACCCCCGCACGCTCGTCCCGCTGGACAAGGACCTGATCCTCGAATCGGTCCGCAAGACCGGCCGGCTCGTGGTCGTGGAGGAGGACAACCTGACGGGAGGCTGGGCGGGCGAAATCGCCGCCATCGTCGCCGAACAGGCCTTCTACTATCTCGATGCGCCCGTCAAGCGCGTGTCGGCCCCCGACGTGCCGCCGCCCTTTGCGCCGGTGATGGAGCAGTTCTACGTCCCGTCGGTCGATCGCGTCGTCGCCGCCGTCAAAGCGCTGTTCTAGGGAGGTCCTATGCCGACAGCAGTGCTGGTCCCCCCTTTGGGGCAGACGGTCGACACGCTCATCCTGGCGCAGTGGCTGAAAAAGGAAGGCGACGCCGTGCGCCAGGGCGAACCCCTCTACGTCGTCGAGACCGACAAGGCATCGCTCGAGATCGAGGCGCCCGCCTCGGGCATCCTGCGCCAAGTCACCGCCAAGGCAGGTGACGAGGTCGCCGTCCTCAGCGCTATCGCCATGATCGCGGCCCCGGACGAAGCGCCTGCAATCCCCGCCACCCCTCACCCCTCACCCGCCACCCGCCTCCTCATCTCCCCGCGGGCGCGGCGCCTGGCCGAACAGCAGGGCGTTCTCCTGACCGCCCTTGCCGCCACCGGCCCCGAAGGGGCCGTCATCGAGCGCGACGTGCGGGCCTACCTGGCCAGCCGCGAACAACAGCCTGCGGCCGCGACTGCACCCGAACGCGCTGCCGAGCGCACCATCACCCCGGTCGCACGCAAGATCGCCGAGGAAGCGGGGCTGGCCTGGCAGGAGCTGCCTGGCACGGGGCCAGGCGGCCGCGTGACTCGTGAAGACGTCGAGCTGGCCCTCGCCGGCCGCGGCGGCGCCACCGTCCCGGTCGTTCCCCGGGCCCTGGAGCCGGCGCCCGCGCCGGCAGGCGACAGCGCCGGCGTGCGCGAGGTCATTCCCATGCGCAGCGTGCGGTCCGTGATTGCCGGGCGCATGCAGCAAAGCCACATGCAGACCGCGCCCGTCACCCTGACCGCCGAAGCTGACGGCACGGCCCTGGCGGCGCTCCGGACGCAGCTCGCCGCCGACGGCGTCACTGCGTCCTACAATGATCTCCTGCTGCGCATCCTGGCCCGCGCCCTGGCCGAGCACCCCCGTCTGAACGCGTCGCTGCACGGGGATGAGATCAGGCTGTGGGAGCGCATTGACATCGGCCTGGCCGTCGATTCCGATCGCGGGCTGCTGGTGCCCGTTGTGCGCAGCGTCGATCAGAAAGGCATCGCCGCCCTGGCGCAGGAGACGAAGGCCCTGGTCGACCGCGCCCGTCTCGGCCAGTGCACGCCCGACGAGCTCTCAGGCGGCACCTTCACCCTCACCAACCTGGGCATGTTCGGCATCGACGCCTTCACCCCCATCATCAACCTGCCCGAGTGCGCCATTCTCGGCGTGGGCCGCATCCAGCGCCGGCCCGTCATGCAGGGCGACGCCGTGGTGGGTCGCGACCTGGTCTGGCTCAGCCTGACCTTTGACCACCGCCTGGTCGACGGCGGCCTGGCCGCCCGCTTCCTCCAGCGCGTCGTCCAGCTCCTCGAAAAACCACACCTCCTCCTGGCCTAAGGCAGCAGGTAGCAGATGGCAGGTGGCACGTAGCAGGCGCCACGCATTACGCACTACGTAGTACGCAGTACGAAGTACGCACTCAACCCTCCGCAATCCGCAATCCGCAATCCGCAATCCGCATTCCGCAATTCACACATGGCCGAGTCACTCAACTATCTTGCGCTTGACCTTGGCGCCGAGAGCGGTCGCGCCATCCTGGGCCGCTGGGATGGCGACCGTCTCCACCTGTCGGAAATCCATCGCTTCAGCAACAGCCCCGTTCGCCTACCCGATGGTCTGCACTGGGACATCCTGCGCCTCTGGAATGACGTAGTCACAGGTATCGGCAAGGCGGTCAAGGAAACGGGAGGGCCTCTGGCGGGCATTGGCCTGGACACCTGGGGCGTCGACTTTGGCCTGCTCGACCGCCAGGGAAGGCTGATCGAGAACCCCTACCACTACCGGGACGACCGCACCGACGGCATGCTCGAGGTCGCCTTCGCCAGGGTGCCCAAACAGGAGATCTTCGCCCAGACCGGCATCCAGTTCATGCAGCTCAACAGCCTCTACCAGTTGCTTTCCCTGGTGGAGAGCCATTCGCCCAGCATCGAGCTGGCAGCCTCCTTTCTCAACACCCCGGACCTGCTGAATTATTGGCTGACCGGCAGACAGGTGAACGAGTTCACTATCGCCACCACCTCGCAGTGCTATGATCCCCGGCGGCGCGCCTGGGCCACGCCCCTGCTGGAGGCGCTCGGCATTCCCACCGGCTGGTTTGGCGAGGTGGTCGACCCCGGCGCCGTCATCGGGACGCTGCGGCAGGCCGTGGCGGAGGAGACCGGCGCTCACAGAACGCCGGTCGTCGCGCCCGCCTGCCACGATACGGGCTCGGCCGTGGTGGCAGTCCCCGCCGCCGGCGAAGACTTCGCCTGGGTCAGCTCAGGAACGTGGTCAGTGCTCGGCGCCGAGGTGCGTGAGCCCAATATCACGCCCGAGAGCCTTGCCTACAACTTCACCAACGAGGGCGGAGCCGGCGGCACCTTCCGTCTGTGCAAGAACATCATGGGTCTGTGGCTCGTGCAGGAGTGCCGTCGCACCTGGGCGGCGCACGGCGAAGCATATTCTTATGACGAGTTAACCGCGATGGCCGCGGCGGCAAAGCCCTTCGTCTGCACCGTCAGCCCGGACGACCATGAGTTTCTCAAGCCCGGCGACATGCCCGCCCGCCTGCGCGCTTACGCCGCCCACACGGGCCAGGTCGCACCTGCGACCAAGGGCGAGATGGTGCGGTCGGTGCTCGAAGGGCTGGCGCTGCAGTACCGCTTGGTGCTCGAACGCACGGAATCACTGCTCGGGCGCCCCCTGGATCCCATTCACATCGTCGGCGGCGGCACCAAGAACCGCCTGCTGTCGCAGTTCGTTGCCGATGCCACCGGCAGGCAGGTCTTCACCGGTCCCATCGAGGCGACGGCCATCGGCAATATCCTCATGCAGGCGGTGGCCTCCGGCGCCCTGACTTCGATTGCCGAAGCCCGCGCCGTCATTCGCCAGTCGGCGGACGTTCTCACTTTCGAGCCCGGCAGCCGGGCCGGGTGGGATGAAGCCTACGATCGCCTGCGCCGTCTGGTTGCCTAGCCTCAAATGCGGCAGACGTCGCGAGCGGAACTTTCAGCAGGACAGCGCCGTCTTTTCATGAACGCCGTGCGTTCGGCATATGTCATTTGCCGTGCTTAGAACACGGCTTCTATACTTCGCGGCAGCAGCGGACCATGTCGCTGCGCTGACGCGGCGCCCTTGGCTCTGTCCGGATGTGCGCCCATCTTCAAGGAGAAATGCTTTTCCATGAAACGAACTCTGTGGCCGCTGGCCGCAATCCTGCTGGCGGTGTTCCTGGCAGCGTGCGGCAGCAGGACTGAACCGACCCTTCCTCCCTCCACGCCGACGCCCAGGCCGGCGGCCACGGCAACGTCGATCGCCCCCGGCACCGAGACGCCCACGCCGGCCGCTGACAACTGGCAGCGCATCCAGCAGTCCGGCAAGATCATCGTCGGTACGTCGGCGGATTACCCTCCTTTTGAGTCCTATGACCAGAACTTCCAGTTGACCGGCTTCGACATCGAGCTGATGAAGGCCATCGCCGAGAGGCTCGGCGTGAAACCCGAGATACGGGACTTCGCCTTTGAGGGTCTTTACGACGCCGCCAAGCTCGGCCAGATCGACATTGCCATTTCGGCCATCTCCGTCACGGAGAGGCGTGAGGAGTACGTCCGCTTCAGCAATGTCTATCTGGTCAGCGAGGACGCTTTTCTCGTCGACGCCAAGAGCGACATCAAGATCAGCAGTCCGCGGGACCTGGCCTCTCTGAGGGTAGGGGTGCAGGCGGGAACCGTATATGAGAGGTGGGTGCAGGAGACCCTGATCGACACCGGTCTCATGCCGGCCAAGAAGATGTTCACCTACACCAAGCTGGACGATGCGATCAGGGACCTGACGCAGGGCCGGATCGACACCGTCATGCTCGACAAACTTGTGGCCGATGATTACGTCACCCGCGGAGGCGTGAAGATTGCCGCCTCCGGGCTTGACCGCCAGAACTACGCCCTGGCTATGCCTCCCAGCTCCCCCGGCCTGGCGACGCTCGTCAACAAGGCCCTTGTCGATCTGCAAAACGATGGCACCATCGCCGCCCTTGCCAAGAAGTACCTGAACCTGTCGCCTGAGGATATCCCGGCCACGCCCACGCCTGAGCCCGCCACCCCCACGCCGGCGCCTGCCGCTCCCACGGCCACCCCCAGGCCGCCCGCGGGCTGCACCGATGGCATGGCCTGGGTGGCTGACCTGAACTACGACGACAAGAACATGACCGCTCCGCCGGTGATCCCACCTGGCCAGCCGTTCACCAAGTCGTGGCGCATCAGGAACACCGGCACCTGCACCTGGGACAGCACTTACTATCTCGGCTATGTCCAGGGCAACACACCCGCGGCCCAGATGGGCGGCCAGCCCACCAATATCAAGGGCACCGTCGCCCCCGGCGCCACCTACGACATCTCGGTCAACCTGGTTGCCCCCGTCCAGCCCGGCGTCTACCAGGGCTTCTGGCAGATGAACAACGGCAAGGGGGTACCCTTCGGCCAGCGCATCTACGTCGGCATCACGGTGCCGCCGCAGGCCACCGTCACGCCTGTTCCGACGTCCACGCCCACCACGGGTATTTCGTTCACGGTCAACACGACCAACATCACCTCGGGCCAGTGCGTCACCTTCTCCTGGAGCGTTACCAACGCTACTGCTGTGTACTTCTACGCACTGGGTCAGCCCTGGCAGCAGAACGGCGTTCCCGGCGTGAGCCAGAGTGTCCAGTGTCCCCCCGTCACGACCACCTATGAGCTGCGGGTGATCCAGCCCAGCGGTCAGGTTGTGCTGCAGCAGATCACGATCAACGTCACCCAGGCGGTCAATGCCCCCAAGATCAACCGCTTCACGGTCTCGCCGCAGAACCAGATCACCCTGGGCCAATGTGTCGAGATCCAGTGGCAGGTGCAGGGTTCTGTCAGCAGCGTGACCATCACCCGCAACAACGGCAGCCTGTGGGACAACGCTCCCTTGAGCGGCACCCAGTCCGACTGCCCGCCCAACACCGGCTCATACACGTACGCCATCTCGGCCACAGGCCCCGGCGGCACCAGTCGCGCCCAACAGACGATCAACGTCGTTTCTCCCGCCACGGCCACGCCGGTGCCGACCCCGGTCCCTGAGGCTCCGGTGATCACGATGTTCAACGTCTCCCCCACGCAGGTGGAGGCGGGGCAGTGTGTGACCGGTCAGTGGAGCATCAGCGGCGGCGCCAGTCGCGCCCGCTTCCTCAAGAACGGCGCCGTGATTGCCGACAACGTCCCGTTTGTGGGCACGGCGCAGGACTGCAACACACAGCCCGGCCAGATCGTCTATCGCCTCGAAGCCTACAACGCCGCCGGACAGATGGTGTCTCAGGACCGGACGGTGACGGTCAACCAGGTAACGCCGCCCAACCCCCTTGCCAACACATTCTGGAACCTGGACGCCATCGTGCAGGGGGGCAGTCCCTCCCCCGTGATCGCGGGGACGCAGATCACGGCCCAGTTCGACGCCAACGGCGCCCTCAACGGCACCTCCGGCTGCAACAGCTACTCGGCCACCTACGTTGTCAACGGGCAATCCCTGGCCATCACCTCCATCTCCGGCAGCAAGCAGCTCTGTGAGGAGCCCGCGGGCGTCATGGACCAGGAGTCGCTCTACCTCCAGTTGCTCAGCCAGGTGGCGAAGTTCAGCATGGATGGCTCATCGCTGTCGCTCTTCAACGGCGCCGGGCAGGTCATCCTGAGCTACCGTTCCTAGCAGACCCCTTTTTCCAGGGCAGGGGATGGTAGCCGGCTGTCCCCTGCCCCTGCTAAGCCTCCGGCCGCCTTTCACCACCGGCTGGCCGCGGAAGGTCAACGCTCGGCGCACCTTCCATCCGTTACAAGCTGCATCAGCGCACGCTAGAAGTGCGCGTTCCCTGTTTTGGTCTTGACACGAGGTGGTGTCTATGCGCTTGCAGGAGCATGTCTGCATCGTCACCGGGGCCGCCCGAGGCATTGGCCGCGCCATCGCCGAGCGCTTCGCCCAGGAGGGTGCGCGCGTGGCCCTGGTAGACCTGCGTGAAGAGCAAGGGCGCGAAGTTGAACATGCCCTGAAGGCGGCCGGCCACGATGTCCTGTTCGTGCAGACCGATGTCAGCAGCGCCGGCCAGGTGCAGGACATGGTGGACAGGGTGCTGGCGCAGTGGGGCACCATCGACGTCCTTGTCAACGATGCCGGGATCTGCCCTTTCGAGGATTTCCTCGACCTGCCCGAGGCAGTGTGGGATCGGGTGCTGGACGTCAATCTCAAAGGCTACTTCCTGGTGGCGCAGGCGGTCGCCAGGATCATGGTGGCGCAGGGTGTGAAAGGGCGGATCATCGCCGTCAGCTCTATCTCCGCCGAGTTCGGCGGCAGCCAGCAGGCGCACTACTGCGCCTCCAAGGCGGGCATCAACCTCCTGGTCAAGTCCATGGCGATTTCGCTGGGTCCCTACGGCATCACCTGCAATGCCGTGCTGCCCGGCACCGTCGAGACCGACATCAACCGGGAAGCGCTGGCCGATCCGTCGGCACGCGCCTATTGGTCGCAGCGCGCCCCTCTGGGGCGCATCGGCCAGCCCGAAGACATCGCCGGTCCTGTCCTCTTCTTCGCCACCCCCGACTCGGCCTGGTGCACCGGCGCTCTGCTTGTCGTCGACGGCGGCGTGTCCGTCAATCTGCAGTGAGGGGTTGGTTCATGACCACCTATTCCATCAAGGCCATCAAGTACTGTGAGCAGAGCGTCCCCGGGCCGCAGATGTTCTTCATGTCGCGCTGGGATGAATGGATGCAGGCCGACTTCTTCTTCTTCATCCTGCGCCGGGATGATGGCCAGGTGCTGCTTGTGGACTGCGGCGTGCGCGACGTCGACGAGATCCAACCGGTGGTCGTGGCGGGGGGTGGGCAGCGCGCCCGTTTTCGCATGGACATGTCGAGCCAAAATATCCCGCTGCTGCTTCACCGGGAGGGCATCGACCCTAAAGACGTTGCGTACGTCCTGCTCTCGCACCTCCACTACGACCATTGCTCGAACGCCAGGCTCTTTCCCAACGCCCGTTTCGTCGTCTCGCGCACGGGCTGGCACCTCACTCTGGACCCACCCCATCCCGCCCTGGTGCCTGATATCCTCTTTCCCCGCGACATCATTGCCTACCTGGCCGGTGAAGCCCGAGATCGTCTGATCCTGCTCGACGACGAGGCTCCCGAATTCCTGCCCGGCATCGGCGCCTTCTACGTCGGCGGTCACTCCATGTGCTGTCAGGCGTTCACGGTGCAAACCCGGCAGGGGCTGGCCGTTTTTCCCAGCGACACGATCTTCTACTACGCCAATCTTGAGCAGAACCACCCGATCGGCCTGGCCGTCGACATCAAGCAGTGCTGGCAGGCACTGGACCGCGTCCGCAAGCTGGGAGGACTCGTCGTTCCACCCCACGACCCCGAGCTGCTTGTCCGCCACCCCGGCGGCCACATCGCCTGATGGCGGGCTCAGCCACGAAATCGCCCTGACAACTCGACCCCCGCACTTGCTCAGGATCGCCGAGCCCCAGCTCGGAGCTTCCCGCCTCCGCCTCCTCTCGACCTGAAAACCCCACTCGCCGCTTGATCGTCGGTCCCAATGCCACACCTCCAGTCCTCCACCTCCCAAACGTGTCCGGTCTTTCACCTGCCTGGCCGTGACTGGTACTACCTGCTGGGTCCTCAGAACAGCAGTGCCAGGAACCTTGTCTTTGGCCTGGCCGAGTTTCCCCCCGGTTCCCAGCCCGCGGCCCACGTCCACAGCGCCGAAGAGGAGGTCATCTACATCCTCTCCGGCAAAGGCGCCATCCTTGCCGACGAGGAAGGGGATCGCCAGGAGATACCTCTGGCACCCGGTGTCGCCGTCTTCATTCCTCTCGGCCTGGAACACCGGATCCGGGTGGACGGCGATGAACCGCTTAACCTGGTCACGCTCTTCTCGCCGCCCGTCGTGCCCGGCGCCTACGACCCCAACCAGCATTGACCCGCCATGTCGCCTGCAGAGGGTGTGTCTGACGCCGAGATCGAACATCTGGCCGGAATGGCCAATCGGCTGCGACGCCATGTCATCAAGATGACGTACTTCGCCGGCTCCGGGCATCCAGGCGGCTCACTTTCGGCTGCCGATATGGTAGCGGCGCTCTACTTCAGGGAGCTGCGCCTCGACCCCAGCCGGCCGGCCTGGCCCGACCGCGACCGCTTCATTATGTCAAAAGGCCACGCGTGCCCGGTCTGGTATGCGGCGCTGGCCGAGCGGGGGTATTTTCCTGTCGACGATCTGTGGGGCCTGCGCAGCACCGGCAGCCACCTGCAAGGCCACCCTGACATGCGTAAGACGCCAGGGGTAGACATGACTTCAGGTCCCCTGGGCAGCGGGCTGGCGGCTGGCGTCGGGATGGCGCTCGGCGCCCGCATCACGGGCCGGGACTTCCGCACCTTTGTCATGCTCGGCGAAGGCGACCTCCAGGAAGGCTGCACCTGGGAGGCGGCCATGCTGGCGGGACATCGCGGCCTCACCAATCTGGTGGCGCTCGTCGACTACAACCGTTCGCAGGTGGACGGCCGCTCGGACGACATCGTCCGGCTCGATCCGCTCGCCGACAAGTGGCGGGCCTGGAACTGGGCCGTGCGTGAGGTCGACGGCCGTGATCTGCACCAGGTCCTCGACGCCCTGTCCTGGGCTACGGCGCCCCAGGACAGGCCAGCGGTCATCATCGCCCACACCGTCAAAGGTTGGCCCGTCTCCTTTATGCTGGACGACCCTGAATGGCATGGCCGCGCCCCCGACCGCGATCAGGCGGCAGCGGCGTTGGCGGAGCTTGGCGAGGTCTGGGCAGCGCCTCCGAGGGAGCTCAAGGTTGAAGGTTCCAGATCGAAGGTTGGCCTGACCCCGGCGGCGATGGCAGGCCAGGGAGATGAGGCGGGCGCCAGGCCGGACGCTCCCGCCTGCATCCGGCCGGAACGGGGGCGCGAACGCCCCCGGCGTGTGCTGCGGGACGCCTTCGGAGCCGAGCTGGCAGCGCTTGGCGCCGACCTGCCCAACCTCGTCGTCCTCGATGCCGACATCTCCAGCTCGCTCAAGACCGGCGCCTTTCGAATGCGCTATCCGGAGCGCCACGTCAATTTCGGCGTCGCCGAGCAGGAGATGTTCCTGGCCGCCGCAGGGCTGGCCACTACCGGCCTGATTCCCCTCGCCTGCACCTATGCCACCTTTGCCACCTTGCGCGCCGCCGAACAGGTGCGCAGCTTCATCGCCTACGCCCGGCTCAACGTCAAGATCATCGCTTCGCACGGTGGGCTGGAGGTCGGCTGGGATGGCCCCACCCACCAGGCCGGCGAGGACATCGCCATGATGCGCGCCGTGCCCAACATGACCGTCGTGGTCCCCGCCGATGCCGCCTCGCTGCCGGCGCTGCTGCGCCAGGCGGTGGCTCTGGACGGGCCGGTCTATCTCCGCATGGGGCGCAACCCCGTCCCCATCCTCTACGATGAAGGACAACCGTTCACGCTTGGCCGCGCCATCACGGTGCGCCAGGGCGCCGATGTGGCGCTGGTTGCCTGCGGCCCCATGGTCAGCCTCGCCCTGGAGGCTGCCGAGCAACTGGAAGAGCAGGGCATCCAGGCCCAGGTCCTCGACATGCATACGGTCAAGCCGCTGGACGGCGAAGCGGTGACGCGCGCCGCCGCCACCGGCGCCATCGTCACCGTCGAAGACCACACCATCCTGGGTGGTTTGGGCGGCGCCGTGGCCGAACACCTGGCCGAGCACTGCCCCACCCCCCTCGTCCGCGTCGGCATTCCTGACACCTTCGGTCGTTCCGGTGACCCGGCTGAGCTGTTCCCCCTTTACGGCATGGCGGTGTCCGACATCGTCGGCGCCGTCCTCCGCGTCCTCCAGCGCAAGAAAGCGCCGGCCGCACCTTGATCCTCTCATCCTTCTCACCCCAGACTTGCCATTCGATGTGAAGTGGTGATGCCTACCGACCTTTCTGGACGCAGCGCACTGGTCACGGGCGCCGCCCGCGGCATCGGGCTGGCGGTTGCCGCCGACCTTGCCGCCAACGGCGCCAGGGTGGCGCTGGTGGACGCAGACGGGCCGGCGCTCACGGCGTCTGCCGGCGAGCTGGCCGGCCGCACTGGCGCTGCAAACGTGCTCCCCGTCCTGGCCGATGTGACAAGCGCTTCAGAGGTGCAGGGTGCCGTCGCCGCAGCCGTCTCCGCCTTTGGCGGCCTGGACATCCTTGTCAACAACGCCGGCATCTGCCCCCTCACACCCTTCGAAGCCATCGACGAGGCCGAGTGGGATCGCGTCCTCGCCGTCAACCTCAAAGGCGCCTTTCTGTTCTGCCAGGCGGCGCTCCCTGCCCTGCGGCGCAGTCGCAGCGGCCGCATCGTCAACGTCAGCTCCGTGAGCGGGCAAATGGGCGGGGTGCTCGTCGGCGCCCACTATGCCGCCTCCAAAGCCGGCCTCATCGCCCTGACGAAATCCCTGGCCAGGCTTGTCGCCGGCGACGGCATCACCGTCAACTGCGTCACCCCTGCCACCACCGCCACGGACCTCACCGCTGCCTGGTCACCCGAACTGCAGGACCGTGTCCGGGCTCAGATACCCCTGGGTCGCTTTGCCGGCGCCGGCGAAATCGCCGCCGCCGTCTGCTTCCTGGCGGGTGATGGCGCCTCCTTCATCACCGGCGCCACGCTCGACGTCAACGGCGGTCTTCTCATGCGTTAGCCGCCCTATTCTACACAATCGCCGCTTTCGCACCTGATTTGATTCGTACTGCGTACTGCGTAATACGTAAGATTTCCATCCAAGATTAGCCTTTTTTCCACATATCATGCAGTACGTAATGCGCAGTACGTATTACGTATTACTCTATCCACCCTATCAATCCCCCCTCTCACTAACATGCCCCTCACTTCCAACCATCTTTCCGCCATGTACCACCGTATGTGGCTGATCCGGTGCTTTGACCAGTCGGCGCGTGAGCTTTTCATGGCCAACGCGCTGCGCGGCACCACGCACACCTACATCGGCCAGGAGGGGGTGGCGGTGGGCGCCTGCGCAGCCTTGCGTCAGGATGACTACATCACCAGCACCCACCGCGGACATGGCCACTGCCTTGCCAAGGGTGGCGACCCGCGGCGCATGATGGCCGAATTGCTGGGCCGGGTCGACGGGTATGGTAAGGGCAAGGGTGGCTCCATGCACATCGCCGACCTTGACCTGGGCATTCTCGGCGCCAACGGCATCGTCGGCGGCGGCATCGCTCTCGCCACCGGCGCCGCCTACAGCGCCAACGTACGCGGGACCGACCAGGTCGCCGTCTGTTTCTTTGGCGATGGCGCCAGCAACCAGGGCATCCTCATGGAGGCGGCCAACATGGCAGCGCTGTGGAACCTGCCGATCATCTACCTTTGCGAGGAAAACCAGTACGCCGAGTTCAGCCCGAGCCGCCCGTTTCTGGCCGTCGAACGACTCGAGCTCAAGGCCCAGGCCTTCGGCATGCCCGGAGTCACGGTCGACGGCAACAGCGTCCTGGCCGTGTTGGAGGCGATGCAGGCAGCGGTCGCGAGGGCGCGGTCGGGGCAAGGACCCACGTTCCTGGTAGCCCAAACCTATCGCATCGAGGGGCACACCGTCGGCGATCCCCTCACCTATCGTTCGAAGGAAGAAACGGCGCTCTGGAAGGCGCCCGATCGCGATCCGATCAGCCGCTTTGGCCACCTCCTCGTGGAGGCGTACGGGTTCAGCGGTGGCGATCTTGAGGCGCTTGCGCAGCGCGCCCGCCATGACATCGAAGACGCCGTCGCCTTCGCGAAGGCCAGCCCTGAGCCCTCTTTGAGCAGTCTGTGGGAGGATGTTTACGCTTGAACGATCTTCAGACACTGATGACTGATCCCACGACCACCACCCCTGTCCGCACCCTGCAGTACCGCGAGGCCCTGAACGAAGCGCTGCACGAGGAGATGGCCCGCGACCCCGCCGTCTGCGTGTTGGGCGAAGACGTCGGCAGCTATGGGGGGGTACTGCAGGTCACCCGCGGGCTCTATGACCGCTTCGGACCGCAAAGGGTGCGCGACACGCCCATCTCCGAGGCAGGGTTCGTCGGAATCGCCGTCGGCGCCGCCATGACCGGATTGCGGCCGGTGGTCGAGGTCATGTACATCGACTTCAGCGCCCTGGTCATGGACCAGATCGTCAACCAGGCGGCCAAGGCCCGGTACATGTTCGGCGGTAAGGCGAGCGTTCCGCTGGTCATGCGCACCCAGGGTGGAGGGGGTCGCGGCAACGCCGCCCAGCACTCGCAGAGCCTGGAGATGTGGTATGTCCACACGCCTGGCTTGATCGTCATCCAGCCGTCGACGCCCCACGACGCCAAAGGCCTGCTGAAGTCCGCCATCCGCAACGACAGCCCGGTCATCTTCATCGAACACAAGCTGCTGTACAACACCAGCGGCCCAGTGCCGGAGGAGGAATATCTGGTTCCGATCGGCGTCGCCGATGTCAAGCGAGCGGGCCAGGATGTGACCATCGTGGCCACCTCACGCATGGTGCACTTCGCGCTCGAAGCCGCAGACCGGCTGGCGGAAAAGGGCCTCTCGGCCGAGGTCATCGACCCCAGGACCCTGAAACCGCTCGACCTCGACACCATTCTGGCCTCGGTTCGGAAGACTGGCCGTCTTGTCGTCGTGAACGAAGGTCCGCTGACCGGCGGCTTCACGGCTGAGGTGGCGGCACGCGTCCAGGGCGCAGCCTTCGACTGGCTGGATGCGCCGGTAATGCAGGTGGCGTCCGAGGATGTACCGCTACCCTACAATGGCCGCCTTGAATTGGAGGCCATCCCGACCGTCGATGACATCGTGGCCGCGGCGCTCGCTGCGCTCTACCGGGAAGGCTGAGATGCCGGTTGCCGTCATCATGCCCAGGCTTGGCCTGACGATGGAGGACGGGACGGTGGCGGCATGGCGCCTGCAGCCGGGCGACCCCGTTGCGCCGGGGCAGGTCATGCTCGAGGTCGAGACGGACAAGGTCGTCGTCGAGGTGGAGGCGCAGGCCGCAGGGGTGCTGGGTCCGGCGCTGGTCGACGCCGGCCGGCGCGTGCCCGTAGGCACGGTTCTGGCGCACATCTTCGCTGTGGGCGAGCCCAGGATCACGCCGGTGGAAACCCCCACGCCGAGCGCAGAAGCCGCCGCCACGCCGATTCCCGAACAGGCAGCGCCAGGCTGGACGATGCCGGGAAAGGCGCCCAGAGAACCTGCGCAGCGCCGCTTCTCGTCGCCGCGGGCGCGGCGCCGCGCCCGCGCGGAGGGCATCGCCTGGCAGGCAATTGCCGGAACCGGTCCCGCCGGCCGCGTCGTGGAACGCGACGTGCTGCGGGAAGCCGCCCGTCGCAAGGAAGTCTCCCCCACCGCAGCGGCGGGAGCACCGCCTGCCTGGGTGATCAGCACCGAGGTCTCCGTGGCGGCCCTCCTGGCCATCCAGCCGTCCCTCGCCACCCTGCTTGCGGCTGAGACCGGCCACCGGCTGGCCATCGTCGATTGGATTGTCCTGGCCGTGACACGCACCCTGGCAGCGTCCCTTGGGGCCGGCGTTGTGCTCGTCGATGCCGAGAGAGGCACAAACGATCTCTGGCGGCCGGGCCAGACGCTGCCGTCGCTCCGGCAGGCCCTGAACCAGCGCTGCGAACCAGGCTCTGCCAGGAACGCGGGCCCTCATGGCAGCTTGGATGCGCCGGGCGCGGTCGTCGCCATGGTCGATGCCAGCGGGCACACTCGGGGTTCGCTCCACATCGCGCCGGTCCCGCCGCAGGTTGCCGTGCTCACCGTAGGACGCGTCGACCCCGAAAAACAGACGGTTTGGATGGCGCTGGCGGGGGACACCTCGGGCCTTTCTTGGGCGGTCGCCGCCAGTAGGTTCGAGGAGATGGCGGAAATGCTCGGTGATCCTCTTGTGTTTCTGACCTGAGGGCCACAGGGTCAACGGGCAGGCATTTTGAGGCTGTAAGCTTTCGATTTCTTTCGTAACCGCTTGACATCGAAATGTATTTCAAGTAAAATGGAGCTTGTCGCTTGTGAACAGGTTGTTCGCCGAGGCTGTGGCCCGTGATTGAATGCTGGCGGGCAGGGCGGAGGTTCACTGCGGGCGCAGTTTTACTGCGAAGGGTTGTCCAATCGAGGCCTTTCTTTTGCCGCCGCATGCTACGACATGGAGGTCGGGTGCGCGTGGGTAAAGAACACCATCTTGCCGAACGCAGACAGGCCATGGTGGCCACGTTGGAACGAGCCGGCCAACTGACAGTTGCCGAGTTGAGCACGCGTTTTGACGTTTCGGAGGTCACGATTCGCCAGGACCTGCAAGCCCTGAGCGAACAGGGGCTGCTGCTGCGGACGCGCGGCGGCGCCCTGGCTACGAACGTCCTGCCAGAGCTATCGTTCGACGTGCGCCAACAACAGCACGCTGATAAGAAGGCGAGGATTGGGCGAAACGCGGCGACATTGCTGCGGGACGAAGACATTGTCTTCATCGACGCCAGCACGACCTCGGCGGCGATCGTGCCCTACCTTCGCAGTAGCCAACTGACGCTGACCGTATTGACGAACAGCCTCAAGATCGCTATGGGTCTGATCGGTGCACCCCGCGTGGAAGTCATCATGCCGGCCGGCAGGCTGCGGCGGGAGTCCATCTCCTTGGTCAGTTCGGGCAGCAACGATCTGTTTGATGAGGTCTTCATCGGCATTGGGTTCTTCGGCGCCCGGGGCTTCACCGTGGAACAGGGCCTCACCGAAATCAGCCTGGAAGAGGCCCAGATCAAGCGTTCCATCGTCGCTCGTTGCCAGCAGGTGGTGGGGCTGGTCGACGCCCGGAAATGGGGGCAGGTTGCGAGCATGACCTTTGCAGGTATTGACGAAATCGATGCCATCATCACCGACGAAGGCGCTCCGGAAGACATGGTCCGAGCCGTCCGTGAGCTAGGCGTCGACGTGCATATGGTTTGAACTTCTTTTCTCAAGGCAGGTGCGTCTATGACGATGGAAGCAGGCAAACAACCCGTGCTCGAAATGCGGCACACCTCCAAGCGCTTCGACGCCACCCAAGCGCTCGACGACGTCTCGCTCAGCCTCCTGCCGGGCGAGGTTCATGCCCTTGTCGGCGAGAACGGCGCCGGCAAGTCGACACTGATCAAAATCATGACAGGGATTTACCAGCCCGATCACGGCGAAATCCTGCTGGACGACAAGCCGGTTCGCATCAACAACGCTCAGACGGCACAAGCCTTGGGGATCGCCGCCATCTACCAGGAGCCGATGGTCTTTCCGGACCTCAATGTCGCCGAGAACATCTTCATCAGCCACCAGGACCGCGGCCGGGTCGTACATTGGAACAAGATGTACGAGGATGCAGAGGCGATCCTGGCGCAGCTTGACGTCAAGATGGACGTGCGCCAGCCCGCCCGGGGATTGACGTTGGCTTCGCAGCAGGCGGTAGAGATCGCCAAGGCCATCTCGCTCAAGGTCAAAGTCCTGATCATGGATGAGCCGACAGCATCCCTGTCGGCCCATGAAGTGACCCGGCTCTTCCGTCTCGTGCAGGCGCTCAAGAACCAGGGCGTCGCCATCCTGTTCATCGGCCACCGCATGGAAGAGGTGCTGTCCATTGCCGACCGTGTGACGGTGCTCAGGGATGGCAAGTACGTCTCTTCCCGGCACCGCAGCGAGGTGACGATCGACCAGGTCATTCGCGACATGGTGGGCCGCACCGTCGATGACTTCTTCAACAAGGTCGAGGCCGAACAGGGTAAGTTGGTGATGTCAGTCCGCAACCTGAGCCGCGTGGGCGCCTTCCGAGACATTAGTTTTGACCTCTATCAAGGCGAGGTACTGGGCTTTGCGGGTCTGGTGGGCGCCCGGCGCACGGACGTGGGCCTGGCGCTCTTCGGCGTTGAGCCGGCCGATTCGGGTCAGATCGTGATCGACGGCAAGGAACACCGGATCAACACACCCGAGCATGGCATGGATGTGGGCATCGCCTACCTGAGCGAAGACCGTCGCCAGCTCGGCCTCAGCATGCCGATGTCCATCGCCACCAACATCTCGCTGCCCACCCTGCGCCGCTACCTCAACAGGTTGGGGCTTGTCAACCGGACGCGGGAAGCGGAGACTGCCGAATCGTTCCGCGAAAGGCTGTCGATTCGCGCCGCCAATGTCCATGTGGAAGTCGGCAAGCTTTCGGGCGGCAACCAACAGAAGGTGATGCTGAGCAAGTGGCTGAACGCCAATCCGAAAGTCCTCATCCTGGACGAGCCCACGCGCGGCATCGACGTGCGCGCCAAGGCTGAAGTCCATCACCTCATCAACGATCTGGCGCAGCGTGGCCTGGGCATCATCATGATCTCGTCCGACCTGCCCGAGGTTCTGGCCATGAGCGACCGTATCCTCGTCATGCGCGAGGGCCGGCAGATGGGCCTGTTCAGCCGTGCCGAGGCCGATCAGGAAACGGTGATGACCGCGGCGATGGGACAGGAACGCACCAATGGTGGAGAACCCCAATGAACCTACTGCGACGCTACTTCAGGTCTCCAGAGCAGTTGCGACTGATCATTCTCGTCTTGCTGATTCTGGCTGTTTTCGCTTTTTTCAGCACTCAGATTCCAAACTACGCCAGCGCCAGAACCTTTAACCGCATCTCCGCCGAATTGGTGGTGGTCGCGGTGGTGGCCGTGGGCCAGACGCTCGTGCTGCTGACCAAGAATGTGGACCTGTCGGTCGGCTCCATGGTCGGCCTGAGCGCCTATGTCGTCGGGACGGCGCTGACACGCAACACCGCCATGTCGCCCCTGGTCGCCGTGCTGATTGCCATTGCCCTTGGCATGGTCATGGGATCCATCAACGGTATTATCGTGGCATACGGAAGGGTGCCCGCCATCATCACCACACTTGGCACCCTGGCGATCTACCGTACGCTCCTGGTTGAGTTCTCGGGCGCCAAGAGCGTGCTTACCAATGCGCTGCCGGAATGGCTTGTCAGCCTCTCAGGCAGAAACCTGACCCACTTGGGTGATTTCAACATTCGCCTTCTCGTGGTTATTGCCCTGGTGGTGATCGTCATCTTCCAGCTTATGCTCAAATACCTGCCGTTTGGACGCCGCCTCTACGCCATCGGCTCCAACGGCGAAGCGGCTCGCATCGCCGGCTTCCCCGCCCAGCGCATCATCTTTCTCGCCTTCGTGCTGTGCGGCGCCCTCTCCGGGCTCGGTGGGTTCCTGTACCTGGCCCGTTACGCCAACATCACCGTCGTGGCGGCACAGGGCCTGGAGATACAGGTCATCGCCGCTTCGGTCGTCGGCGGTGTCAGCATCAACGGCGGCGTCGGCACCGTGGTTGGATCGACCCTGGGCGCCATTCTCATCGAGCTGATCAAGCAGAGTCTGATCCGGTGGCTCGCCATCAGCGAGTTCTGGATCGAGGCCATTCTCGGTGTCTTGATCCTGGGCACCGTCGCCATTGACTACATCGTCATCAACCGGCTGCGCAAGGCCTGGGCGCGCAGCGAGTATCACATTTCATCCGAATCGGACCAGGTCATCGCCAAGGAGGAGGCTGGGCATGTCTAGTGCCTCGTTAAGTTTCTTTTTGCTCTTTTAGAATTGGATAGAGACGCTTAAGCTTGATGCGGGCATCGGCGGCGGTGAACTGCCACACGACCCTGGCGCAGGCATGATTGCGGCGAGCTTGCCAAGCGGCGACTTCGCTGATCAGGGTGTCCTTGTCTGGAATGCGCTGGTCCAGGCACTGAGCCGCAAGCACCGA
>JAKOVD010000022.1 GCA_029782215.1 Chloroflexota bacterium | reverse complement strand
ACGAAGTCGATCATCAACACGATCGAGGCGCTGAAGGAAGCAGGCGTGCGCGACCAGGTGAAGGTGATGGTTGGCGGTGCGCCGATCACGCAGGAGTTTGCCGACAAGGTGGGAGCGGACGGATTCGCGCCGGATGCCGGCAGCGCCGCCCGTCACGCCAAGAGCCTGCTCGGCATGGCCGCCTGAGAACAACCCCTACGCAGTACGGAGTACGTGATGCGTACTGCGTAATACTTACTCCGTATTACGCAACACCCCAGACAGGCATGGCAGCGTCGCCATCTTGCGACCGGCCATGCCTGTCTTTTTTGCCTCACAGCCGGCCATCTGTGTCACGGAACAGGTAAGGAGGTATGAACACCATGGCAAGCGATAAGAAGGAGTTATCACCAGAACAACGCGAAAGACTGCTTGGCGTGCTGAAAGTGCGTTTTGAGAAAAACATGAACCGCCATCGCGATCTGGGCTGGGATGCGATATGCGCGAAGCTGGAAGCAAGTCCCGCGAAACTCTGGTCACTCGGCGAAATGGAGGAAACGGGGGGCGAACCGGACGTGATTGGCCATAATCGCGAGAACGACGAGTACGTCTTTTGTGATTGTTCCGCCGAAAGTCCGAAAAGCCGCCGAAGTCTTTGCTACGACCGTGGAGCACTGGAAGAAAGGAAAGAGTTCAAACCAGAGAATAGCGCCGTAGATATGGCAGTTTCTATGGGCATTGAGCTCCTTACCGAGGAACAATACCGGGAGCTGCAGCAACTCGGAAGTTTCGATACGAAGACGTCGAGTTGGGTGCAGACGCCTGCCGATGTCAGAGAGCTTGGCGGCGCCCTCTTTGCCGATCGCCGTTACGGCAGAGTCTTCATCTATCACAACGGCGCGTCCTCCTACTATGCCGCACGGGGCTTCCGCGGCCTGCTCAGGGTCTAGCCCCTGCTTAGAGGCTCTTTCTCACCAACGCTCGCACCTGGTACGCCCATGACCACACACCCTACCTTGATCGGCGGCGGCTGGCAGGAAGCCCCGGCGGAGGCAGCCACCTTCAGCGCCCGCAATCCGGTGACCGGCGAGGCGCTCCCCGACCGCTACCCAGTGTCCACCTGGGACCAGATCGAATCTGCCCTCCGCGCCGCCCATGAGGCGCGCGAGGCGCTGCGCGGCCAGCGACCCGAAGTTGTGGCCGGCTTTTTGGAAGCCTACGCGGACGCCATCGAGAGCCACGCCGCTGCCCTGGTGGAGCTTGCCAACCTGGAAACGGGCCTGCCGCGTGAGCCCCGGCTGACCACAACCGAGCTGCCGCGCACGACCGGCCAGCTGCGCCAGGCTGCTGCTGCCGCACGCGACCGGTCCTGGCGCCGGGCAACCCTGGACACCAGGGCCAACATCCGCTCCGTGCTCGGGCCGTTGGACGGTCCGGTGGTGGTCTTTGGCCCTAACAACTTTCCCTATGCGTTCAACGGTGTGTCAGGAGGCGACTTCGCCGCCGCCATTGCCGCCGGCAACCCAGTGATCGCCAAGGCCAATCCCGGCCATCCCGGCACGACGCGGCTGTTGGCGGAACTGGCGCTGTCGGCCCTGCAGGCGACCTCCGCGCCGCCGGCCCTGGTGCAGATGGTCTACCACCTGCAGCCTGAGGATGGCCTGCGCCTGGTCAGCCACCCCCTGGTGGGGGCGACGGCCTTCACGGGCAGCCGCCGGGCCGGTATGGCGCTCAAGGCCGCTGCCGACGGCGCCGGCAAGCCGATCTACCTGGAGATGTCCAGCATCAACCCGGTCTTCATCCTGCCCGGTGCCCTGGAGGAGCGCGCTGCTGCCATCGCCCGCGATCTGTTCGGCTCCTGCACCCTGGGCGTGGGTCAGTTCTGCACGAAGCCGGGCGTAGCGGTCCTGTTGGATGATGACCAGGCCGGGGCGTTTGTGGCCGAGGTGGCCGAACTGATGGCTTCCGCCCGCACGGGCGTCCTGCTCGGTGAGCGGACCCCGTCCGAGTGCGCCGCCGCCGTAGCTGCGCTGCAGGCGCACGGGGCCGAGATCGTGACAGGGGGCGTCCCCGGCGAAGGGCCCGGCTACCGCTTCGCCAATACCCTGCTGCGCGTCTCTGGCGATCGTTTCCTGCTTGACGCCGGGGCGCTGCAAACCGAGGTGTTTGGACCGGTGGCCCTGCTGGTGTTGGCCCGGACGCCTGAGCAAATGGCGGCGATCGCCCGCAGCCTGGAAGGCAATCTCACCGCCTGTCTCTACACCCACACGCAAGGCGCTGATGACGGGCTCTACGAGCGGTTGGAGCCTATCCTGCGCCAGAAGGCCGGCCGGCTCCTGAACGACAAGATGCCAACCGGCGTGGCCGTGACGCCGGCGATGAACCACGGCGGGCCGTTTCCGGCCACCGGCCATCCCGGCTTCACGGCGGTGGGGATTCCGGCGGCGATGCTGCGCTTTGCGGCCCTCCACTGCTATGACAATGTCCGTCCCCATCGCCTGCCGCCCGAACTGCGGAACACCAATCCGACCGGCGCCATGTGGCGCCTCATCGACGGTGAGTGGACGCAGAGCGACGCATAGCGCGGCATCGTTTGGGCATGAGGTCTGTATGGAAATCGTGACAGTCTCTTCCAGGTCCCGGAGTATCAGACCGCACCGAGTGCGCGAGTCCATCGGCATTCATATGGGACAGAAGATGCAGGTTATCATCTGCGACAACCGCATTGAGTTGATCCCGATCAAACCCATTGCAGGCCATCGCGGCTTTCTGCGAGGCATTGACACCACCGTCGAACGTGAGGCGGACCGCGAATGAGCATGGCAGATTCCTCTGCAGATGGCGCGATTTTGGCTTCGGCTCGTGCCTTTGGCGCCGTGCTATGGACGCAGGATGCTGACTTCCAGCGGCTTGCGGATGTTCGCTTTGTCGAGAGGGTTAAGGAATGAAAATCACCGGCATCACTCCTCTGGTCCTGGGCACTGCCTGGCGCAACATCACCTTCCTCAAAGTCGAGACCGATGAGGGCCTGGTGGGCGTGGGCGAGTGCCGCGTGGTGAACCGCACCGAGGCCGTCCTGGGCTACCTGGCCGAGGCGGCGCCCCGCTACATCATCGGCAGCGATCCCTTCGAGATCGAGAAGCTCGTCCAGCGCATGATGATGGAGGACTACATGCGGGCGGGCGACATCGTGATGTCGGGCATTGCCATGGTCGAGGTGGCCTGTTGGGACATCATCGGCAAGGCCCTCAACCAGCCGGTTTACCGCCTCCTGGGTGGGGCGGTGCACGACAGGATCAAGGCCTATGCCAACGGCTGGTACACGGTCGAGCGCACACCCTCCGAGTTCCATGCCGCGGCCCTGGCGGCGCTGGCCAAAGGCTATCGCGCCCTTAAGTTCGATCCCTTTGGCGCCGGCTACTACGAGCTGGAGCGGCCAGAGAAGGTGAAGGTGGTCGGCCTGGTGGAGGCTGTGCGTGATGCCGTCGGCCCGGACGTGGAGATCCTGATCGAAATGCACGGCCGCTTCAACCCGGTGACGGCGGTGGAAATGGCGCGCGAGCTGGCGCCCTTCAAGCCGAGCTGGGTGGAGGAGCCGGTGCCACCTGAGAACCTGGCGGCGCTGAAGAAAGCCGCTGACGCCATCGCCCCCCTGGGCATCCCCATCGCCACCGGTGAACGTCTGCACACCATGCCGGAGTTCCGCGAGCTGTTCGAGCTGCAGGCTGCAGACATCATCCAGGTTGACCTCACCCATTTCGGCGGCATCCTGCAGACGAAGAAGCTGGCCGCATGGGCCGATGCCTACTACATGCTGATGGCCCCACACAACGTCGGCGGTCCTGTTTCCACCGCGGCCGCACTCCACCTGGCGGCGACCATGCCCAACTTCAAGATCCAGGAGCACTTCAACGATTTCGCGGAGGCCTACGTCAAGGACGCCGCACCGGGGGTGCCGCCGGTCGTCGACGGTTACTTCGCCTTGCCGTCGGGACCGGGCCTGGGCGTGACACTGAACGAGGACGTCATCCGCGCTCACCCCTATCGCCCGCTCCATTTCAACCTCTTCGCCGCCGACTGGCACAAGCGCCAGGTGGCCCGCGACTGAGGAAGGTCCGCCGTTACCCCGAGGAGAGACCATGAACGCCTACGAACGCTTCACACGCCGGTTGGCGCGCCAGCCGGTGGACCGTCCTCCCAATTTCGACATCTTCATGACCTTTGCGGCGCGCTACATCGGCCAGCCGCTGTCCCGGTACTACCTGGATCATCGCGTCCTGGTCGAGGCCAACCTGGCGATGGTCGAGGTTTTCAACATCGATCTCGTGCAGGCCATCTCCGACCCCTACCGCGAAACGCATGACTTCGGCGCCGCCATCGAGTTTCCACATGACGGCCTGCCGCTGTCCCACCGGCCCATGCTGGCCGACCCCGGCGATCTGCGCAAGCTTGTCAAGCCGGACCCGGTCACTGGCAGGCGCATGAGCGACCGCCTGGAAGCCATCCGCCTCTTTCGTGAGCAGGTGGGCGGGCGGATTCCGATCATGGGTTGGGTGGAGGGCGCCCTTGCCGAAGCGGCGGACCTGCGCGGGGTCAGCAACCTGATGGTAGACCTGGTCGAAGAGCCGGAATGGGTGGAGGAGCTTCTGGAGCTCTGCACCGAGGTTGCGATCGGCTTTGCGCGCGCGCAGGTCGAGGCAGGCGCCGACATCATCGGCCTCGGCGATGCCGTCGGCTCGCTGGTGGGGCCTGTGCTCTACCGCCAGTTTGCCCTGCCCTATGAACAGCGCATCTTTGCCGCCGTCCGCGAGCTGGGGGCCTTGGGACGCCTCCACATTTGCGGCAACACGAACCGGATTGTCGGCGACATGGTGACAAGCGGCGCCGGCATCATCGACCTTGACTGGATGGTGGACTGGGAAGGCGCCGTGCGCAAGTACGGCGACAGCATCTCCTTCTGCGGCAACTTCGATCCGGTGGCCGTCATGCTTCACGGTGCGCCCGAGGATGTCTACCGGGCCACGGTGCGCTGCATGACGTCCGGCGGCGCCGGGAGCTTCAGCGCTGCCGGCTGCGAGATTCCCCTGGACACGCCGTACGACAACCTGCGCGCCCAACATCAGGCCCTGGTGGATGTCGGCAGGGGCACAGTCCATGCCTGAGCGCCGGCCTGACAGCGAAGGGCCGGTCCAAACGCCGCCGTAAGGGGAACAGAACGGAACCATGCGATCCGCTCCTGAGCGGTGCGGGTCGCTATTGCGCGCATTAACGCTTTGGCGCGGTTTTTGTCCGCGCGCGCCAGCATGTTAAGATTGAGTTCTTCCGTTTATCCCCCATTTGGAGAAAAATCGATGAAACGCACCTATCTGGCGACAAGTCTGTTGTTTGGCGCTGTCGTGCTGCTTCTCGGCCTTTTGACGGCCTGTGCGCCCGGTGCACTTCCGGGGGCGACACCCGTACCGGCCGATACCCCTACGATTGCGGCGCAAGAGGCCCCTTCTGCTGCGACCGAGGCAACAACCCCCCAGGGTATTGTTTCCGCCGAAACCCCCGTTTCGACAGAAACAGCACCAAGCACCACGGTTTCAACCACAAATGTTTCCGGTCTCGAAGGCGCGCCCTGGCTGGCGACGGCGATCGTCGATGCCAGCGGTAACCTGACGCCAACCCTGGCGGGAACGACGGTGTCATTGACGTTTGCGGAAGGACTGGCCAACGGCACGGCCGGCTGCAATGACTACACCACGAGCTACGACGTCACCGCCGACAGCATCAAGTTCGGCCCCGTCGTCACCACGCGCAAGATGTGCGTCGAGCCTGCCGGCGTGATGGACCAGGAAACAGCGTATGCCCGTGCCCTGGAGACGGCCACTGCCTACAGCCTGGCAGGCGGCAAGCTGGATTTGCTGCAGGCGGACGGCACCATCCTGGTTAGCTATGTTTCGACGGCGCCTGCGACTGCCTTGGGCATCACGGCGCTTCGCAACATGACCTATCAGTCCAAACTGGCGCCGGACGGCGCCGTGACGCTGGCTGACGGTGAGTCGGTGCAGAAGACCGGCGAAGGCGCCTCGGAGCAGGTGTCCGCCAGGCTGAACGACAAGGTGGCCTTTGGCGATCTCAATGGCGTTGCCTCGGCTGCGGTGGTCCTGGCGACCAACACAGGCGGGAGCGGCGTCTTCATGGACCTCGCCGTTGTGCAGATGGTGGATGGCAAGCCGGCCAACGTGGCGACGACCTCGTTGGGCGATCGTGTGATCATCAACTCGTTGGCGATCGAGTCCAACCAGGTCCTGGTGGAAATGGTCAAGCAGGGCCCCAACGACCCGATGTGCTGCCCCACGCAGCACGTCATGGCGGCCTATGAGTTGAAGGACGGCGAGCTGACCCAAGCGTCTGAAGTGGACCTGGGAACGATCACGCCCGAGCCAGGGTCCGGGGAGGTCATGACCGCCACCACCGCTGGCGAAGCGATGACGTCCACGACAGGCTCTGAGCTGAGCGGCACGGCCTGGAGATGGTTGGGCAGCGGCGGAGGCGCCGCCAAGGAAGTGACGCCGAAGTTCCCCGAGAAATACACCCTGACCTTCCAGCCCAAGGGCAAGTTGGCGCTGCGGGCTGACTGCAATCGCGGCGCCGGCGCCTACAAAGTGGAGGGCAGTGACCTGGCCCTGGACGCGGCCGCCCTGACGCGGAAAGCCTGTCCGCAGGGCTCGCTGGGCAATCGCTATGTTCATGACCTGAACGCCGTCGCCTCCTATGCCATGACCGGCGGCAACCTGGTTCTGACCCTGAAAGAGGGCGCCGGCGAGATGAAATTTGAGCCCATGCCTGCGGCCGCTGAAAAGCCTGCTGCACCCGAGGCGAGCCGGGCTGCACCCACGTCTGAACCCGCGGCTGAGGCCACGCCTGAGCCTACCGCTGCAGCGACGCCGGAAGCGGCTGCCACTCCGGAGGCTGTCACGGCCTCTGAGGCGGTGACCGCCACGGCTTCAGAGGCGCTCACGTCCACCACGGCTGGCCCGCAGCTCACCGGCGTGGTGTGGGAATGGTTGGGCACTCACTACGGCAATGACAAGCAGTACATCGTGAAGTGGCCGGCCCGTTACAGTGTGCTGTTCAACGCCGACGGCGCTGTGCAGCTTCTGGCCGACTGCAACAACGGCGACGGTGTCTTCAAGAGCGAAGGCAGCCGCCTGAGCATCGACGTAGCCATCAAGACCGACAAGACCTGCGAACAGGGCTCGAAGGGGCCGAAGTTCGTCGATGAGCTGAATCATGCGGCCACCTTCGTCTTCAAGGACGAGAACCTGGTCATCAACCTGAAGATGGACGCAGGCAACATGGAGTTCCAGCCGGCGCCCTGACGCCCGTGGCTTCGGATGTGCACGTGCGGCGCCGTCTCACGCGGCGCCGCATGTGCTCCCATTACAGAGGCGTGGTCCCGACGGGCATAAGCCGATCGGCGCACACGACTCCCTAGCGGTCCGCGGCCGCCGGCGAGCAGAGGGCGCCGGCGCTCGTGCTTCGCGGTCATTTGGTACCGTGCTTCCTGGTATCTCGGGCGGCAATGGTGTATGATTGAGACCGTGTAGTTGATTTCCCTGCCAGGCTGGATATGGGAGAAGTGGGACGCGGCCGACGATGCCCGTCTTCCCAAAGTCCACGCCGCGCGATCTTGACCGTTTTTGTCGACAACCACGGTCCCTGTGATTCCAGTACGTACGCAATGCTGGCAATGGGTGTCGTATTCCCAGGTACGATCGCGGGCAGTGGTGAGAGGGCGCGACGCCGGTTCTCTGCCGTTAGCTCCGGCCAATGGTGCTCACTGTCGAAAGGAGGTGCGCTCACAGAGACACAAGTTCGGATATGCACGTAGGTCTATTGTTTCGTTCTTCCGACTCTAGTAACTTGGCAGCTGTCAAGGAGGACATCATGTCAGGCATTTCCCGCAGGGCGACTACACTGGCGCTGTCGTTGGGTGTGGCGCTTCTGGCCTTCGGCCTGCTGGCTTTGATTTTGAGCGTCACCGGCGCCGCACCGGCGGCGTTGGCGCAGCCGCAGCACCAGCCACTGGCACAACCCAGCTCGGTGGTCACGGTCACGGTGCTGCACACCAACGATTTCCACGGCAATCTGGAGTTGTCTGGCAGCAATCCCGGCATGGCGCGCACGGCCTATGTCATCAATGGGGTCAGGGCCGCGGTCGGCGCTGACAATGTGGCGCTGGTGGATGCAGGCGACATCATGCAGAGCACGCTGCTCTCGAACCTGTTCAAGGGCCAGTCCACCATCGATATCTACAACTTCATGGGCTACAACGCCGCGACGTTCGGCAACCATGACTTTGACTGGGGCCAGACGGTGCTCGCCGATCGAACGGCGCAGGCCGAATTCCCCTTCGTCACCGCCAACATCGTGGTCAAGGATGCGGCGGACTGCGCCAACGCCGGTTGGACACCGCCTCCCTATCCCAAGGTGCGCCCCTGGTACACGATGACTGTAGGCACCCCTGGCAACCAGGTTGTGCTGGGCTTCATCGGCGTCACCACGCAGGAGGTGCCGTTCATCACGATTGCTTCAGCCACACAGGGGCTGTGCTTCAAGGATCCGGCTGAGTCCGTCATCCACTACTACGGCGACCTCAAGGCCGCGGGCGCTCAGGCCATTATCGTTCTCAGCCACCTGGGCTATCCCGATGGCGGGTACGGCTACGGCTTCCCCGTCTACGGCGACCAGACCCTGGCCAAGAGGCTGAACGATGCCGGCAAACCGGCTAACCTCATCATCGGTGGCCACAGCCATACCAACCTGTCCAGCGCCACGATGGTGGGCAACACCCCTGTCGTCCAGGCCTACTATGCCGGCCGCAAGGTCGGTCGCGCCGACATCGGTATTGACACGACGACTGGCGCCGTCAAGGTCGTCTGGCAGTCCTTGAACGTCGATCCCAAGGGTCCTGAAGACCCTGATGTCAAGGCCGAGATCGCCAAGTGGTCCAGCGATCCCTGGTACCAGGCCGAGATCAACCGGGTCGTCGGCTTTACGGCCGTGACGATCACCCGCGAGTACAACGGCGACTCGTTGATGGGCGCCTTTGTCAACGATGCGATCTACAGCGACCTGAATACGGACAACACCACAGCCAATGACGTTGACATGGTGTTCAATAATGCCGGCGGCCTGCGCGCCGACATCCAGACGGGTGGCATGAATCCCTACACGCTGACCCATGGCGTGCTCTACAGCGTCCTGCCCTTTGGCAACGTCACCATCGTCGGCGACATGACCGGCGCCCAGATCGAGGAGCTGCTGAACCAGAGCGCAACCCTGTTCAAGGGCGCTCTGCAGGTTTCTGGTATTCGCTACTCGTTCTACCGCTACGGTGACGCGCCTCCGGGACAGTGGTGGGCCTGGGGCGCGTACAACATCGAGGTCAAGAACCGCACTTCCGGCGTTTGGGAGCCGCTGCAGCTCAACAAGACCTACCGTATCGCCACCAATGAATTCCTGGCGCCTGCCGGTCAGGATGGCTACGCCCCCTTCAAGTACATCAAGAACACTTCGTACTGGGGCGACATGCTGGACAACGTCGAGCGCTGGGTGGCCAAGACCTATCCTGTCACCTCTCCTTACAACGGCGCCCTGGATGGCCGCATCACCCGTGTCGGCAATGACACGAGCGGTCCTGTCATCCCCGTGACGGTCCTGCACCACAACGATTCGCACGGCAACCTCTTCAAGGGCAAGTATGTCGGCTATACCCAGCTCGCGACGCTGATCAACCAGTGGCGGGCAAAGAACCCCACGCGGACGCTGCTGCTGCAGGCCGGTGACCAGATTCAGGGCGACCCCATGATGTACTGGTACAAGACGGCGCCCCAGGGCTTTGCTGCTGATGGCACGCCTCTGCCGCCGGAGCTGCAGACCCATCCGATGATGGCGGTCATGAATGCCATGACCTACACCGCCTGGACGCTGGGCAACCACGAGTACAACTTCGGCAACCAGGTCTACACGACGGTGCTCAAGCAGTCCCACGCGCCGGTGCTGTCGGCCAACCTCCAGGACGACGGCCGCTACGGCATCGCCCAGGTGCCCGTGCTGCCCGACACCACCATCACGCTGCCGGGCGGAGACAACGGCGACATCAAGGTGGCCATCCTGGGCATCGGCAACCACCGCGTGCCGAACTATGAGCTGCCGAGCAATATCCTGGGTCTGACCTTCACCGACCCCATTGCCACGGCTGCCGCCATGGCCCCCGAGCTCAAGAGTGAGAATGATGTCGTCGTTGCCCTGACGCACATCGGCTTCACCTCGAACCCGGCGAGCGTGGAAGTGGATGACAAGGTCGACACCAACCTGGCTGCCCAGACCACTGGCATCGATGCCATCATCGGCGGGCACAGCCATACGGACCCCACCAAGGGCCAGGCGCCGTACCTGTACCTGCCGGCCGTGGTGAGCAACCCTGAGAATCAGCCCGTGCTCATCAACCAGGCCTACCGCTACAACAACTACCTGGGCGTGGTGGCCCTGGGCCTGCTGCCGAAGGCGGAAGGTGGCTATGAGGTGGTGGCGCGAGCGGGCACCGCGATCGCCGTCGACTACAAGAACACACCCGAAGACCCCCGCATCAAGGCCATCGTTGACCCCTACATCGCTGCCCTGAACGTCTACACGCAGACGGTGATCGGATCGACCAAGGTGCCCATCGATGCCCTCACTGCCTTCACCCAGGAGACTAACGCCGCCAACCTGCAGGCCGACGCCTCGGTGTTCGAGCTGGCGAAGAACAGCATTGCGGTGGACTTCCATCTCTCCGGCGCCACGACCAACTCCAAGGTGGCGGCATCGGCAACGGCAGAGAATCCGACCACCCTCACGGTGCAGGATATGTTCACCCTCGTGCCCTACGAGAACTCGCTTGTGGTGCTAAAGCTGAACGGGCCGCAGCTCAAGACACTCCTTGAGCGAGCGTACCGCAACTACTACTACTACAAGTACGTACCGGGTCGTGGAGGCTACTCCTACTACACCACCTGCATGATCGACACCAGTGCGGGCGCGCAGATCACCTACCACGACACGTACCCGGATCTGCCGAATGGCAAGAACGTGCTGTCCCTGGTCGTCAACGGCCAGGCGGTGGACTTCAAGGACGCCAACAAGTACTACACGGTATCGACCGTCAACTACCTGGCGGCTGGCTCGTGTAACTTCAACGACAACGGCGTCACCCTGTGGCCGCTGAACCAGATCGATCGCGACACCCAGTACTACGTCCGCGATGCCGTGATCGACTATCTCAAGGCGCAGTCGGGACCGGTTGAGCCCAAGATCGAGGGCCGCTTGCAGTTCAAGACCGGTCCGCTGGAGCCGGTCACCGTGACGCTGCCGCTCGTGGCCGACACCTGGGTCAACGGCGGAGACGTGCACGCCAACTACAACAGCTATGCTGCCCTGATCGGCCGCACCTCGGGCCTGGACAACATCCTCCTCACCTTTGACCGCAGCCAACTGCCCCAGGGTCTGGAGATCGTCAACGCCCAGTTGGACGTGAACTTCACCGGTCAGTCAGGCCAGTTTGGCAAGACCCTGGTTGCATCCAACGTCAACGCGTTCAACCCGGCAACGGTCACCTACGCCAACGCACCGTTGACCTACAATCCCGGCACGGCGCTGCCGGTGCCCAACGCCGCCGGCCATGTGCTGATCGACGTGGCGTCGCAGGTGGCAGCCTGGGATGCCGCGGGCGCACAGGCGGCGGACAGCTCCGCCAGTCTGGCCATCGCTTCGGGCGGTCCGTGGGGCCGTGTGATCGTGGACAGCCTGGAGACCTGGAATGGCCAGCCCGCCAAGCTGATCGTCTCCTACAGGCCCGAATAGCCTGAACCAAGGGAGCCGCGGCGTCCGCTGGGTTCCCGCTCACTGCAGGACCGGGGCCGGGATCGCAAGATCCCGGCCTCGTCGCGTCCGGACCGGACCGCAGGGTCGGGCTGCGGCGCTACCTTGTGGTCCACCTGTGCTTCTCGTGTCTCGTTTCTCGCCTCTCACTTCTTGTGCTAGAATGAACATGGTTCTGCTGCAAACCACACGGCAGCCGGGCCACTGAAAGCAGACATCTGGTATGGTCGACACCACGAGCCGCGCCGGGCCACGCCTGGACAAGCTGCAATGGAACATGGTGCAAGTTGCGCGCACTGTTCCTCTCTTCCGAGGGTTGGCGGAAGAGGAATGGGCAGCGATCGCGCCTTTGTTGCACGGGCATTGTTTCCCCAAAGACGCCTATATTTTCTTCCAGGGCGATCCTCCTGATGCGCTTTACGTCATCTGGATGGGCCGCGTCAAGCTTGTTCGCCACACCGACAACGGTCGTGACGTCGTCCTGGAGGTCTTGGGGCCGGGACAGCTTATCGGCGAGATGGCGGTGCTCGATACCCGTCCCTACTCCACCACAGCCCAGACCCTGGAAGATGTCGCTGTGGTCACGATTGCCCGTCGTGACTTCTATGACATGCTGGAGCGCTACCCGCGGGTGGCGATGGCCGTGATCACCGAGTTGAGCCGGCGGCTGCGCATGACCACAGAAATGGTGCGCAGCCTGGCGGTCGATCGGGTCGAGCAGCGTATTGCCCGCACCCTGCTCCGCCTCTCTGAGTTGGCGGGCCGGCCTTATGACAGCCGGCCCGGCGCCATCGTCATCGACATTCCTCTGACACGCCAGGATATTGCCGAGATGACCGGAACGACGGTGGAGACGGCGATCCGGATCATGAGCCGCTTTCGCAAACAGGGCTTGGTCTTGAGTGCGCGTGGCAGGGTGGTCATTCTCTCCCCGGACGAATTGACTGAAGTCGCCCGCAACGGCTGATTGACACAAGGATGCTGCAGGTCAGTGCCCAATTGCTGGACCGCACGGTGTCTGGCGCCAGCCAGGAACTGCGGCTCCATGCCCCGGCACTGGCGGCGCAGTTGCAGCCCGGACAACCGGTGCTGGTGCGCATGGGCTGGGGCCTCGATCCCTATTTGCGGCGGGCGCTGTATCCGGTAGCGCTTCTCCCGGACTCGTGGACGGTGAGGCTGCCCGCCAGCGGCGATCGCGGGCATGCGTGGCTGCGGCTGGTGCCGCTGGGCGCCGAGTTGGACTGCCTGGGGCCTGTGGGCGTGGGTTTCCGGCTGCCCCCCGGCGGCAAACGACTGCTCTGCCTGGGTGAAGGGGATCTGGCCTGGACGCTGCTGCCGTTGGTGGCCCAGGCGGACGCCGCCGGCATGGCCGTCACCCTGGCGGCGGAAGCGCCATCCGCCCGCTACGCCGTTCCGGCCCAGCGCCTTCCTCTCACCGTCGAGTACAATGTCACCACGATGGACGGGAGCCGCGGCGCCAGGGGGCGCCTGGCAGCCCAACTGGCCGAGCTGCTGGGTTGGGCGGATGCCGTGGCGGCAGCAGGCACGCTGGGCTTCTACCGGCAACTGGCTGGCGCCATCCGCGAGGGACGGCCTTCCGCCGGAAGGGGGTTTGCCCAGGTTCTCTACCCTGCCCGCTTCTTATGTGGGGTCGGCGCCTGCCTGGCCTGCGCCGCGGACGTCGCTGGCGGCCGGCGACGTGTCTGCCTGCGCGGGCCGGTGTTCGACCTGCTCGAACTCCAGTTATGAGCATCGAGCTGGCGCCGGCGAACAAACGTGGGCTGCATCTTGAGTCACCGCTGATCGCCGGCAGTGGCGCCGCCGGCTACGGTGATGCCTGGCCTCCAGGGCTGCAGCCCAGCGACTTCGGCGCCGTTGTCACGGCCCCCGTCTCGATGCGCCCACGCAAGGGCGCCGGGCAGCCGCGCCTGGCAGAGCTGCCCGCTGGCTTTCTGCTGGCGACAGGCGACCACAATCCCGGATTCCGCGGCGTCGTCAGCCGCCAGAGTAGCACCTGGTGGCGCCTGGGCGTCCCGGTTCTGCTCTCTCTCATCGGGGGCGAGCCCGGCGACAGGGCATGGATGGCAGGCCGCCTGGAAGAGGAGGACTGGGGCGTGGCGGGCGTTGAGCTGCCCTTGTCCGAGGACGTGAATCCCGGAGAAGCCAGTGCTGCGATCTCCGCCGTACGCCACGCCACGACCTTGCCGATCCTGGTGCGGCTTCCGGCTACCAGGGCGGCCTATCTGGCCGCGACCTGTGTGGTGGCAGGCGCCGACGCCCTGGTGGTGGGGACGCCACCACCCGTGGTCTATCCCGCCGAGGATGGGGTCCTGCTCGAAGGGGCGCTGGCCGGACCCGTCGCCCTTCCTTTCACCCTAAGGGCGCTGCAGCGCGTCGCAGCCCTTGATCTGGGCGTGCCGTTGGTGGCGGTTGGCGGCATCCACGACCTGGACGATGTCGGCCTATGCTTGAGGCTGGGCGCGGCCGCTGTTCAGATTCGCAGTCTGGTCTGGACGGATCCCTCTGCCGCTGCCCGCCTGGCCGCTGGCGTTCGGGGTCTGCTCCCGGAAGCTGAAGACGCAAGTCGTTGATGTCCCCTGGCTTACTCAAGCGAACCCGAGGATGGATGCCGTGACGATGCTCACTCCTGCTGACCTGGCCGTCTATCTTGATGCACACCGTGTGCCCGCGGAACTGATCACAGGTATTGGCGAGACGCCCACCGTTTCTGCGGCGGCCGCCGCCCTGGGTGTGTCAACCGAACAGATCATCAAGACCTTGTTGTTTGATATCGCCGGCCAGCCCTATGCCGTCATCACCAATGGGACAGCGCCGGTGCCTGTGCGCCCCCTGGCCGACTTGTTCGCGGTAGGGAAGCGCCAGGTCAAACTGATGAAGGCAGAAGAAGTGATTGCCATCACCGGCTATCCTGCCGGCGGTGTGCCGCCCTTTGGCCACCGCACCCCCGTGCCGGTGCTGCTCGACCGTGCCGTCCTGGCCTGGGATGTCATCTACGGCGGCGGCGGGGATGACCGGACGATGATGAAGCTGACCACGGCGGAGCTGCTCGCAGCGACGAACGCAAAGCTGTTTGGAGCGGATTAGCCATACAGTGGGCAATGAAATAGCCAAATGGCATACGCAGGTTTGGCCATATGGCAGATGACGCTTGATGGCTACTTCCTGCTGATGGACTGGCTGGAGATACCCATGTTGCGCAGCAGGTCCATTGGGTTCATACGCACGGGGCTGTGGGCCAGGCTCCGGCAAGCCAGCAACGACTCAGGCCACCCGGTTCAGATGTTCTTCTCGGCACGTTTTTGGCGGGGACTCACCCGGGATGAGCGGCTTTACGCGGGCTTTGGCGTGCTGTCTGTCTCGTGGGCGCTGGTCGCCATCGTGCTCAGCGTTCGATACTGGCAGAGGCAAGTAAGCGGTTCGTTGATGGCGATGTGGTCGGGAGGAGGAGTCATTACGAGAGTAGTCATCGTCGTGGCTGGGTTGGCGGTGGCAGCGCTTGCAGCCTACGCCCTGGTCTCGATGGCGCGGCCGTATGGTCTACGGCTGTTCCGCTGGCTGAGGCAGAAGGGCGCCTTCGCAGGCATGTGGCGGGTCACGGCGATGATGGTGGGGGCCAGCGTGCTCCTGGCGTTCACTCCAGGGCTCGTGCTGGCGCCAGATGCGGCCCTGGGCCTTGCCGCGGTGGCGGTAGCGTTGGGAGGTCTCTGGGCATGGCAGAACGACTTGTATGCCAAAGGAGCACTGCACGACAAGGCGTTCGGCCTTCTGGCCCTGTTTGCCGCCTTCTCGATCCTGGCAGTTCTGTTGGCTATGGCGATGCGATGGGGGGGGCGTCATGGCAGCGCCGGCTCCCATGCTGCTGGGTCTGGCGACATTGGGTGGACGTCTGGCGCTCTTGCTGGCGGCTCTCTTCCTCTTGCGGGCTGAAGCCATCTCAGGGCTTTCCCGACTTCAGTGTTTTGTCCTGGTATGTGGCATTCTCGCCGCCATTTTGGCCGTGGGTGGGGTGGGCAGCAGAGGGCTGCTGGCGACGCCCATGAGCTGGTTGGATCTTGCCAATAGAGCGGCCCCGCTGTTGGCATGTGCGCTGCTTCTGCTCACCGTCGCTTCGGCTTGGCGAACAGACTTTGCCTCTACCTGGATCCTCCTGGTGGTGGCTGCGGTTCTTCTGGCGCCGGGAGCGAGCAGCGTAACGTTCTTCTGCCTCGCCTCCCTTCTCTTTGCCGCGAGCATGACCCTCCAGCGTGTCGCTCGCAGCCGGGTGCTCTATCGACCTGAGCGCAACGTCTCTGAGCAAACTCTCAACGATGAGACACTGCTGACCGATGCCTGCGCATGGACGTTTGATGGCTTGGCCGTCCAACATCGGGCCATGATGGGAGACCATCGCTGGCGACGGCTGGTTGAACGCTTCAACATCTATGCCGAGACGACGGACTGGATGACGACAATCGTCGCCGACCGGATGGAGTCGTCGCTGCCGTCGGGGATTGCTTTGCCCGAACGGGGACGCAGGCTGGGCGCGGCTCTGTCCCTGTTCCTCGCACTTATCGTCCAGGACATCGGTGAAGCTGCGTGCCTTCGCGCCCTGAGTCGTTCGTACGACGCTTTGCTGTGGGAGGAGAGGGAGCTGGCCTCGGCCTACCTCTTCGGCCACGTGGATCAGGCACGTTCGCTGGGTGTGCAGTTCCGCAGTGCGCGCACGGCGAACGCCGCGCTGCTTCGCCAGATGCCGATCTTCGGTGATATGAGTGATGAAGAGACCGAGCTTCTCGCCTCGCGCATGACCCTGAAGCATGTGGCTCCCGGCGAAAAGCTGATCCGGCAAGGGGACAAGGGCAATGAGATGTATGTCATTCGCAGCGGTACGGTCGAAGTAAGCGTCCAGGAGGAAAGCGGTGACGTGCGGGTCCTGGGGCAGTTGGGAAGGGGGCGCTATGTGGGTGAAGCTGCCCTGCTCAATGACGCCCGGCGCAATGCGACCTGCAGAGCGCTCATTCCCACCGAGGTTCTCGTGCTCAGCCGGGTCGACTTTGCCGTTCTGGTGAAGGATCGCTTCCAGTTGGGTGAGAGGATCATCCACTCGATCCGGGTGACTGGCTTGCTGCGGTCGATTCCGGTCTTCTCCGAACTGGATGGGAAGATGCTTCAGCAAATCGCTGCTTCCCTCCAGACCACGAGCTATGAGGCTGGATCCTACCTGATGCGGCAGGGGGAGATAGGGGACTCCCTGAATATCATTGCATCCGGCCGCGTCGAGGTCATTGTGACCAGAGACGGTGCGGACCAGGTTGTGAATCAACTGGATGCCGGTGCTTACGTAGGTGAGATCGCCCTGCTCATGAATATCCCGCGCACGGCTTCGGTGCGGGCGTTGGTGAACACCACGGCGCTTACTATGCATGGCCGCGACTTCGCAGCCCTCGTCGCCCATGATCTCTATGCGGCCAAGACCCTCGAGCTCGAGACAAGCAGACGTCTGGAGAGCCAGAGAAGACTGGCGGCGCCGGCTCCTGCCTAGCGTCGGGATGCAGGCCGCAGAGGGTCACTGCGATTGTCGCTCAGCGCCGGCGTGCCCTAGAATGGTGCTTGGAGTCTATTCTCGAGCACCTGAGGTTGTGTATGAATTGCTGGCATTGTGACCGTCCTGCCCATGGCGCCTGTCAGTTTTGCGGACGGGCGATTTGTCGAGAACACGTGAAGCTGATGCCCTCCGTGATCGACATCTACCAAAACCATCAGGGGCAGTACAAGGCTTTGGTGGTGGCTGATGCTCTCTACTGTGGAGTCTGCCATCCCCAGGAGGATCCGGTCGAGCTCAAGGACCTGGACTAGTGGAGCCGAGGGCCGGGTTCTCCTGGAGACGTTCTTCTTCCAGGGGTCCCAAGCGCGCTTCCAGGAAGCGCTGGAGCGCCGCCGGTAGCGGGACGGGGTTGGGGTCTTTGGTGCGCGACAGGTAGGCCGTCACCTCGGCGCCCAACAGCAGGATGAAGTTGGAGACGTAGAGCCAGAGCAGGAAGATGATGACGGCGGCAATGGAACCATAGATGCGGTTGTAACGGGCCAGGCCGCTGGCGACGTACCAGAGCAGGGCATAAGACGCTACCAGCCAGCCGATGGTTGCCGTTGCGGCGCCGAACAGGGTCGGGCGCAGGCGCGGACGGCGGCTGGGGATATAGTGGTACAGGAGCGCGAAGGTGAAGGCAGCAACCACGACGATGCCGCCGCGGTTGCCGATCGTTTCCAGAATTCCAGACCCCGCGGCCGCGGCGGGCAGATAACTGATCACCAGGCGGCCGGCGGTCGTGATCAGCAGCACGGCAAACAGGAGGGCGGCCACCACCACGGCCATGACCATCCCCAGACCGCGTCCCAGCCAACTGGGGCGCGAATCCTGGGTGGTGAAGATCCGGTTGACGGTGCCCTGGAGCCCGTTGAAGAAGCTGGACGCGCCCCAAAGCAGGCTTAGCAGACCGATCAAGTTACTTGCTCCCTGGGCCTTGAGCGCCTCCTGCAGCACCTGGCCAAAAAGGACGTTTCCGCTTGGAAAGAGGGTGGCAAAGGAGTCGGTGATCTGCTGGACCAGGACGGGGTCCTTGAGCAGGTAGCTGATCGCGTTCACGCTGAGAAGCAGCAGGGGAAAGATTGAGAACATGGCGTAAAAGGCCAGCGCCGATGCCCGCTGGGCAATCTCGTCGTCGATCAGATTCTGGTACATACAGCGGGCGAAATGGATGAACTTACGCATCCCCGGAGTATAGCGACACGGCTTCGCTTTGACTAGGGACGCTACCCTCTGCTACAATCGCACTCACGCTGACATTCTGTTTTGGTGCGTGCCCCTATCGTCTAGTGGACTAGGATGTCAGCCTTTCAAGCTGAAGACACGGGTTCGAAGCCCGTTGGGGGCGCCACGGACACAAAAGGGTCTTTCGCCAGCGCGCGAGGGCCCTTTTGTGCTTTCCTGGATGCCCTGCGAACGCTTTGACGGCGCCGATCGTTGCTGCTACACTGCTGCCCATGATTGGGCCTGTCTACGATGTGTTCGCTCTGGAACGGCTGCCTGCGGTTGCTGCTGAGGTGCTGGCGACGGTCACGCAGCAGGCCGTCGAGCGCCGGGGGGTGGCCCACATCGCGCTTTCCGGCGGCTCCACCCCGCGCGCCCTGTTCCGCTTGTTGGCAACCGCAGAATGGCAGGCGCAGGTGCCCTGGTCGCACGTACACGTCTGGTGGGCCGATGAACGGTGTGTGCCCCCCGACCATCCAGACAGCAACTATGCGGTCGCCTACACCCTGCTGCTCGGCCATCTGTCCGTCGTTCACGTGCATCGGATGCGCGGCGAGGCTGAGGACCCGGCGGTGGCTGCCGCCGCCTACGAGGCGGAGATGCGCCAGGTCTTTCGTCTCAGCCCCACCGGCAAGCCCCGCTTTGACCTTATCCTGTTGGGCATGGGGGCTGATGGTCACACGGCCTCTCTCTTCCCTGGCACGCCTGCCGCCGAGGAGACGCACAAGCTCGCCGCCGTCGGCGAAGCGCCTGTCGCACCCCATCGCCGCCTGACCCTGACGCTGCCGGTGCTGAACCGCTCTGCCTACTGCCTGTTCCTGGTGGCTGGGGCAGACAAGGGCCCCACCCTCAGCCAGGTCTTTTGGCCCGACCCACAGCAGCCGCTCCTGCCCGCAGGCCGCGTCGACCTCAGCAACGGGCGCCTCTTCTGGCTCCTGGACACGGCTGTCGCCGAGGCAGCGGGTCTGCCATGAACGGCATTGAACCGCTCGACGAGGGCTCCGGCAGCCGGCGCCTGGCCCAGGCGCCGCCGCACCGCCCCTGATGCGGCCATCCGTCTTTCTCTTGCAGCTTTTCATCCGCCATGCCTGATCTCTCTCGCATCCGCATCCCGCCGCCGGTCACCATCGTCATCTTTGGCGCTTCTGGCGACTTGACCCAGCGCAAGCTGATCCCGGCGCTGCATACGCTTGCCGGCTCTGGGCTGCTGCCCGAACGTTACCTCATCGTCGGCGTGGCCCGCACACCGATGGACGACGACACGTTTCGCCAGCATATGCGGGAGGGCGTGCAGAGCTTCGGACGGGGGCAGGTCCAGGACGGTCCAGCTTGGGACGGCTTCGCGTCGAAGCTGCACTACAAGCACCTCCAATACGACCGTCTCGAAGACTATCAGGACCTGGCCGGTTACCTGGCCCAACTCGAAGCCGACAACGGCTTGCCTGCCAATCGCCTGTACTACCTGGCAACGCCTCCTGAGGTGTACGCGCCCATCGTGCAGCAGCTCGGTGCTGCCAGCATGTGCAAGACCGGCAATGGCTACACGCGCATTGTGGTCGAGAAACCTTTTGGCCGTGACCTGGCCAGCGCCCACGACCTGAACGGCAAGCTCCACTATGTCTTTGATGAGGAGCAGATCTACCGCATCGACCACTACCTGGGCAAGGAGACCGTGCAGAACATCATGGTCTTCCGGTTTGCCAACGCCATTTTTGAGCCGCTGTGGAATCGCTACTACATCGATCACGTGCAGATCTCCGTGCTCGAGGATGTGGGTGTCGGGCGGCGCGGCGGTTACTACGACCAGGCCGGCGTGATGCGCGACATGTTCCAGAACCATATCATGCAGTTGCTGACGCTCACGGCTATGGAGCCGCCCACCAGTTGGGATGCAACGCTGCTGCGCGATGAGAAGGTCAAGGTGCTGCGAGCGGTGCGGGTGCCCACACCCTCGGAAATGGCCATCCGCAGCGTGCGAGCCCAATACCGCTCACGCAAAGGCGATGGTCCCACCTATCGCCAGGAGGAGGGAGTTGCTGCCGATTCGACGACCCCGACCTATGCGGCGCTGGAGGTCTTCGTCGACAACTGGCGCTGGCAGGGGGTGCCCTTCTATTTGCGTTCCGGCAAGGCGCTTGGAGACAAGGTGACGGAGCTCGTCATCCAGTTCAAGGAAGTGCCGCATATGCTCTTCCGCACGGATGACCGCTCCACCAACATCACCAACACACTCTCTTTTTGTTTGCAGCCCGACGAAGGATTCCATCTGGGCTTTCAGGCCAAGGTGCCCGGCGCCGGAATGCGCGCCCGGGGCGTGGACATGGACTACGCCTTTGCCAGCACCTTTGGCGAGCAGGGCCTGCCCGAAGCGTACGAGCGCCTGCTGCTGGATGCCCTGCTGGGCGATGCCTCGCTCTTCGCCCGCGCCGACGAGATCGAATCCTCCTGGCGCATTATCGACGCCATCCATCATGCCTGGGCCAGCGGCGACGGCCCGCCCCTGGCTTTCTATGAGCCGGGTTCCTCCGGTCCTGACGAAGCTGTGGCGCTTCTGGCCCGCCGCGGCCGCGCCTGGACCTTGTGCTGCAACAACGGCGCGACAAAGTCGTGACGGCTTGCCCGCCGGACCGGGTTGTCTAGCGCGGGCGGTTGGCGCCGGGAATGTGACACACCCCGCAGGCCCGGCACAGGTCCTCAGGCTGCGTCCCCACCAGCAGCCCGCGTTCCGCCCGCCACTCAGCCAGCTTCAGCGCCTCTTCAGACGGCAGGGGTGTCTCGCCCCCCAACTGCACGATGGTGCGGGTGATCATGGCGGCGTGTTCCAGCCGCTCCAGCTTCAGGTAGGCATCCCAGGCGCTCTTGCCCACCGTGACGCTGCCGTGCCGCCGCAGGATGAGGGCATCGTAGGACTCGATCAGCCCTGCAATCACCTTGGCGCCTTCGGCCGAGGCCGGGGTGGCGTAGGCCGTAGTCGGTATCAGCCCGAAGCTCATCATCACCTCGGGTAACACACAGCGGGCGAGCGAAATCCCGGCGATCGAGAGTGCGATGGCCGTGGGGGGATGGGCGTGCAGGACGCTGAGAACGTCAGGCCGCCGTTTGTAGGCTTCGAGGTGCAACAGGATCTCGCTCGACACGCGCAGGTGGCGGGCTGCGCCGTAGCGCGGGCCGAGCGGCTCGGCGTCGCCGTCGATGACCAGCAACTGGTCGGGCTCCAGGAAGCCCTTGGAAAAGCCGCTCGGGGTGACCAGGTAGCGGTCACCGCCCAGGCGGACGCTGACGTTGCCATCGCTGGCGGCGACGTAGTCCTTCTGCCACATCAGCTTGCAGACGTGGATGATCTCCTGCCGCCATTCCTGCTCGGTCTTGCGGCGCTGTTCGCCGCCGCCCGATTCACCGCTGTGTCTGATCAGACTCATTCCGCCAACTCCACGTCATCGACAATGCCGACCACGACCGCCCGGATGGGGCCTGCCGGTTCTGCGTTCAGTAGTTGCCGGGCGCTGCTGCCTTCGTCCAGCACCAGCACCCGATCGCCAACGCCCGCCTGCACCAGATCCAGGGCAATGTCATAGGCCGCCCCGACCTCGCCTTCCAGGCTCTCGCGGGCCACGAGCAGCAGCTTATGACCCTGGAAGAAGGGATGCTTGACGGTGGCAACGACGTTGCCGGTAACCCGCCCGATGTACATGCGGCTAGCCCTCCACCAGGACGTCGTCGACGATGCCGACAATAGCCAGGTCCACCGGTACGAACGTCTCCTGCAAAGCCAGCGCCGCCTCGCGGCTGGCGATGGTGTAGACGAGCTCGCCGGGTCCTGCCTGCGCCGTGGCGTCTGCCGCCACCTGGGGTTTCCCTGTGGGCCGCTGCTGGCGGTCCAGGGGCTGCACGACCAGCAGCTTAACGCCTTCGAGTCCGGTGTATTTCTGGGTGGCGACGAGCGTGCCAATGACGCGGGCAAGTTGCATGCGGAGGATTATAGCATGTGGGGGGGATGGCAGGCGAGAGGCCGGGAGGCGCACAGCAGGAAATGGCGCCACCTGGCGAGCTGCAGGCAGCACTTGCGTTTTGGGCGCAAAGCGCGACAATGATCCCGTCATCGGCACAAGCAGCGAACAAGCTGAGATGACGGCTTCGCGCCCCGCCAGGGAAGCCAGATGTGAAGCTCGCGCACAGAGTTCTGGGTTCGACCTTTCTCGCGACCCTTGAGGAGTATAGGACAATGAAGACAGATTTGACGGAGATCGCCTACATCATGGACCGTTCAGGGTCCATGCAGAGCCTTGCCTCTGATGCAATCGGTGGTTACAACAGCTTCCTGGCAGACCAGCAAAGCCATCCCGGTCAGGCAAGCTGGACGTTGATCCTCTTTGACCATGAGTACCAAGTCGTCCACCAGAGCGTCGATATCCGTCTGATCCGGCCGCTGGACAACAAGACCTATATTCCGCGCGGCACCACCGCCCTGCTGGACGCCATGGGACGGACGATCGATGATCTGGGTGCGCGTCTGGCGGCGACTCCTGAGCCGGAGCGACCGGGCAAGGTTATCGTCACCATCATGACGGACGGCCTGGAGAATGCGAGCCATGACTACACCCGCGAGCGCATTGCCTCCATGATCAGGCACCAGCGGGAGAAGTACAGTTGGGAATTCATCTTCCAGGCCGCAAACCAGGATGCAATCACAACGGCTGCCGCCCTTTCTATCGATGCCAAGGATGCCTTCAACTTCGCCGCCACACCGCAGGGCATCCGCGATGCCCATAGCCAGATGAGCGCCGAAATCAAGCGCCGGCGGGGCTAGAGGATCGGAGGCACCCAAAGAGCATCAATCGTGGCAAGTCGCTCGGGGCGCTCTGTCCCGTGAATGGGCCTGCCTTTGAGGAACCCGGATATGTTGTCATCAGCAACCAAGCCGACGATTCCCGTTTCGGAGTATCCTGAGCGCTGGCGCCGGGTCCAGGCCCTCATGGCCGATCATGATCTGGACCTGCTGCTGGCCTACGCCGACGATCGCGCCACGTTTGGCCCCGCCCATGCCCGCTGGCTGGCCAACTTCCCGGTCCATTTCGAGCCCGTCTGCATCCTGATGCCCGGGGAGGGGGACCCGGTGATGCTGGTGGGGCCTGAGAGCGACCAGTATGCGCTCCTGGCCGGCCGGATCGACGACGTGCGCGTCCTGCGCGAGTTCACCCATCCCGATGAAGACTATCCCTACGCCACCATCCAGCCGCTGACGGCCATCCTGGCGGACCTGGGGATCGATCCTGCTGCTATCCAACGGGTGGGCCTGGGGGGATGGGGCCTGATCGGCGCGGGTCTGTGGCAAGCGCTGCAGGCGGCGCTGCCGCAGGCCGCGTGGGTGGATGTGGAGAATGCACTGTGCAACCTGCGGGCGCAGAAGTCGCCGGCCGAGATCGAGGTCATTCGTTACGCCTACGGGATCGCAGAGGCGGGTTTTCAGGCTGCCGTGGACGCCATCCGGGCCGGCGTCAGCGAGCGCGCCGTCGCCGCCGCGATCGAGGCTGCCATGCGCAAGGCCGGCGCCGAGGGCACCGGCATCGACACCATCGTGGCATCCGGCCCGAATGCGCGGCCGATCCTGGCCCGTTCCACCTTCCGTCCCATCGCCGGCGATGACCTGGTCCTGCTCACCATCGCTCCCCGCTACGAAGGTTATCATGCGGCCATCGGCCGCGCCGTTCTGGTCGGTGACCCGGGCGCCGAGACGCGGCGGGCGCTGGACGTAGCCATCACGGCGCAGCAGACCTGCTATGGAGTTCTCCGTCCGGGCGTCGAAGGCCGCCAGGTCGAGGCCGCCGGCCGGCAGGTGGTCGGCGCCGCCGGTCTGGGCCAGTACTTCCTCTACTCAGGCGTGCACAGCGTCGGCGTCATCGAGTTCGAGCCGCCCATCTTCGGCCCCAGCAGTCCGGCCATCATCCAGGAGAACATGGTCATCTCGGTTGACATTCCCATGTTCAACGCCCCCTGGGGCGGGCTGCGAGTCGAGGACGGTTATCTGGTCACGGCGGCGGGGGCCGAACGGCTGCACGACACCCCCTACCTGGTGCAGAAGTAGTCCTGCCAGCCCACCAGGCCCTGGCGCGCGGTCCGGCCGTGCGAGGAGGCGCCTTTCCAGCGAAGACCACTGACGCAGGTCCCCATGTCCGGAACACCCCCACACCTAAACACCCACACACACTCTTGGATGAAGGAGACCGGATGATGTCTGTCGAATCAACACGCCAAACCCTGCAGCGCTATGCAGATTCTGCGCACACTGATCTCAGCATGCTCTCTGAAGATGTTGTTTTCACCGTCATGGCGACCGGCCAGGAGTCTCGAGGACGCGAAGCCGTTCAGGGGCTGCTGTATTACTTCTATCACATCGCCTTCGATGCCGTTGCCAATCCTCGCCTGGCGATCTTTGGCGACAGCAACGGCGCGATGGAGTTCGATTTTGTTGGCAAGCATACCGGCGAGTTTGCGGGCGTCCCTGCCACCGGCAAAGAGGTGAACGTGCCTCTGTGCGTGGTCTACGACCTGGAGAATGACCTCATCAAGCGCGGTCGCATCTACTTTGAGATACCTGCCCTGCTCCAGCAGCTTGGCGTTGCCATGGGTTAGGCGGCTGGAGCGTCGCATCTGGTGCCAGGAGGCGGGTTCCCACGGAAGAGAGGGGCGGGCCTGCCTCCTGGTGGCGACAGAACGGCATTCTTTTCAGGCGTAGCCCAGGTTGCGTCGTGTCGCCGTCCGCCGCACCCGGAGGAGGAGAAGCGCGGTCAGCGCCATGCCCAGGGCGCCGGCGGCAAACACGACGGCAAAGCTGGTGCCCTGCACAAGATAACCGCTGGCGAAGGCCCCGGCAATGGTGCCCAGGCTCAGGAAGGCGTTGTAGGTGCCAATGGCGGCGCCCTGGCTGCCTCGCGGCGACAGATGCGCCAGCGTCGTCGAGCCGGCGACTGCGATGCCAGCCCAACTGATGCCGCTGACGAACTGGAGAACGGCCAGGAGGCTGTTGGCCACGATGGTGTGGAGCTCGACCACAGACAGAACGGCAAAACCGGCAAACACGAGTGCGCGCAGGGTCACGGCGGCGGTCTGCACCAACACTCCGCTTGTGCGGTTGGCGGCAGCGCCCGCCCAGCGGTAGGCCAAGGCCGCTGCCAGGCTGTTGACCAGGCCCATCAGGAACACGCTGCTGGTGCTGCTTCCCAATTGCTGGCGCTGCCAGACGGCGAAAGGCGTATAGGCCAGCACCGAGGCAGTGAACAGGGCGCCCGTGGCAAAGTAGTAAATGATCAGCGGTTCGGCGGCCAGGGCGGCGCTGCGCTGGCGCACCTGGCCGGGAACAGCCTGAAGCTGGGGCCGCTCGCGGAACAGACGGCCCATGCCCCCCGCCGCAAGCCGGAGGCCGGTTGTGGTCGCTGCGGCCGCACGCCCCAGGCTGAGAAAGATCAGCAGGCGCAGAGGACGCCTGGGCTTGACCCTGCCAGGGCGTGGCGTGAGCAGATAGACAATGCCAGCGGCCAGGATGCTGAGACCACCACTGATGAGCCATAGGGAGCGCTGCGCCCCGTCGTTGCCCCACGCGGTCGTGAGATAGGCAATCCAGGCCAGGCCCAACAGGCGGCCGCCGACCAGGCCCCATCCCCCCACCGCATTGAAGCGCCCGAAGGCATCGTGCCAGCGGTCACGCGGCGTGGTGTCCATGATCAGGGTGCTGCTCACAGGCGTGTTGGCGATGCTGAGCGCCCCGACCAGGGCAGTGAGCAGGAGGAAGTTGGCGACGTTCTGCGAAAACGCCATCAGCAGGGTGGGCACCCCAAAGCCCAGGAACCCCAGGGCCAGGTAGAGCCGGCGCGAGCCGAAGCGGTCGCTGAGCCATCCCCACAGAATGGCGGCAGGCACGGCTGCCACAGAAGTGAGCGAAGTGGCCACGCCGACCGCTGCCACGCTGCCGCCCAGCACCTCGGTGATGAAGAGCGGCGGCAGGCTGACGCTGCTGCCGGCGCCGATCTTGTGCGGGACAAAGCTGTAGAACCAGCGATGCGAGGAGGGGGAGCTGGGCGCCGCCGTGACCGGCGCCTGGGGATTCGACATGGAAGAAGCGGCTCAGAAAGGGAAGTCCCGGCGCCGGCCTCAAGGCCAGGGGCGGAGGACAGCCCGTACAGGGCTGCCATCGCCGCCAGCGATCTTGAGCGGCAGGGCTGCCAGCTCGTAGATCCCGTCAGGCGCCTGGGTCAGATCGAGACCTTCAAGGATGGCGATGCCTGCGGCCAGCAGGGCGTGGTGTCCGGGCAGAGTGGCGCTGCTGGCATGGTCCATCGAAGGAGCATCGGCGCCGTACAATAGGACGCCTTGCGCGCCCAAAAAGTTCGCAAGTTCGGGGCTGGGATACACGAATTCCTCAGGGAAGCGGGTCGGGTCTTGCGTGCTGGCCCGAGAACGCACCAGGAGCCGAGGCGCTTGCCGGAGATCGATGTGGGCGAAATCTCCGGGTTCCAGGGGGCCGCTCTCTTTGGTTACCGTGACCACCTGCGCCGGTCCCCAGAAGGGCGCCAGGTCGACGACGTCCAGGGTGCGGCCACGGTCGTCAAAGTGATAGGGCGCGTCGACGTGGGTGCCGGTATGCGCGCTCAGGGTCAGGGTGGTCAGGTTGACCGAGGCGCCATCCCTGATGGCCACGATGGTTTCAATCCCGAAGGGGCTGTCTCCCGGCCAGACGGCCATGCCCGGCGCGAGCGTGCGGCTGATATCGATCATACGTTTTTCCATGGGCGTTGCGTTGTCTTTGACGGACATTGGGGTGACCAGGCGCTAGAACACGGGACCGTTCGCAGGCGCCAGCGCCGAACGATACAGCGCCAGGACGGTGGCCACATGATTGCGGGTTTCCGCAAGGCGAATGAAGGTGGGGCGGCCCTCCAGGATGGCGTCGTGCATGTCTTCGATCTCGCCCAGGTAGGGGTCGGTGTCCGGAAAGGCGATGGGCTGCGGCGCGCCTTCGTCGGGATGAAAGACCATCTCGCGTGCAGCGCCGTCTCGGCCGGCGACAAAGGGCCGGTTGAAGGTCAGGCGGCCTTCGCTGCCGATGATCTCGGCGAACGTATAGAAGGGTGTGCGGAACGAGCAGGCGACCTGGGCGATAGCCCCGCCCGCATAGGCAAGCTGGCCGGCAAAGTCTTCGTCGACGCCCGTGGGCCCCAGCCTTTGGATGCCGTCAACGTGCTGCGGCGGTTCACCCACTATCGCCTGGGCGAAGCTCACAGGGTAAACCCCCACGTCCCACAGACTTCCCCCGCCGGTCGCGGGATCGAGCCGGATGTTGGGACGGTTGGTCAGATTGAAATTGAAGATCGCCCGCACCAACGTGATCTGGCCGAGCCTGCCCGACCGCACCCAGTCGCCGGCGAGCTTCATCTGGGGATGGTGACGGTACATGAACGCCTCTGCCAGCACGCGCCCGGTCCTGGCCGCAGCAGCGGTCATCACATCCACGTCGGCCAGGGTGAGCGCGAAGGGCTTCTCGCAGAGAACGTGCTTCCCTTGTTCCAGCGCCGCCACCGTCCAGGCTGCATGCAGGTGATTGGGAACGCTGATGTAGATTGCGTCGACGGCATCGGAGGCCAATAATGCTTCGTAGCTCCCGAAGGCCAGGGGGATTTCCCACCTTGCCGCATAGGTAGCGGCGGCCTCCTGGCTGCGGCTGGCCACCGCCACCAGCCGCCCGCGTTCCGAGCTGCGGATGGCAGGAATGACCCTGCGGTTGATATTGGCGGTCGAAAGCAACCCCCAGCGCACGGTGTTCATGACATCCCTCCGAGACATGATGCGTTTTGACGGTCAAAGGCAGTCTAGCATGGAGCGTGTCCCGGTCCTAACCCTGCCAGGACGGATGCCTTCGGCAAATCGGCGCTGGCTTACCGGAGTATGGCTCACCAGTCGCTCCCAACCCTGCCAGCGCGAACGCCTTTTGCGAATAGTCCGTTTATCGGTATTATTCAGCCCAGGTTAACGTGTAACTGGCCCAGATTGTCTGCTGAACGTCCTTTTCCTGGAAGGCAAACGATGCACCGACCTTTGACCGTCCGGTTCTGGGGTGTGCGCGGCACATTTCCCACCCCTGGCTCTACAACCCTTCGCTATGGCGGCAACACCGCCTGCGTCAGTGTTCACCTTGGCAGTGACATCACGTTGGTCATGGATGCGGGCACAGGGATTCGCAATCTCGGCAAGACGCTGGCGGCGACTCCGAGTGAGATCTACGTGGTGGTCACGCACAATCATTGGGACCATATCCAGGGATTTCCCGCTTTCCAGCCACTGTATCAGCGCCGGCGTGTCCATTGTCTTTTGCCCACCCTGGGTGAGACCATCACGCGCGCCCTGATCGAGCAGATGGACGGCACGCGGTTCCCCGTTGAATTCGACACGTTGTTGTCCGATCGCCAGGTGATCTTTGATGATCCGCGGCCGGTGCTCACCGCCATCGGCTTGCATACCGACCTCATCCCTCTGAATCATCCCGGCGGCGGCTTTGGCTATCGCGTGTGCAATGAAGGACGGACCATTGTCTATCTGACCGATAACGAGCTTGTGCCGCCCGCAGATGCGCTGGTGACACCGTTTGAGGCCTACCTGGAGTTTTGCCGGGGCGCCGACGTGCTCATCCACGATGCCCAGTACTTGCCGCCCGACATGCCGGCCAAGCATGGCTGGGGACACAGCGTCCTCTACCAGGCCCTGCAGTTGGCCGTGGCGGCGGACGTCAAGCATTTGGTCTTGTTCCACCACGACCCCGATCGCAGTGACGATGAGCTGGATGCGATCCAGACCGAGGCTCGTTCCTGGCTGCGGCAGCAAGGATCGTCCATTCGCTGCACCGCCGCCTTTGAGGGACTGACCCTCCATCTGTAGATCGTCTTCCACGATGGAAGACGATTCGTTCACCGCTTTCCCCATCACGCTCCATGGGACCTCTCTCTCCGCGCAAGTCGCTGGTCATTGAATTTGGCGGCGAGTTGATCCGCCGCCTAAAGTACCCGGCGTTGGCGGTTCTGGTTGTCTTGCTGGCGGGTACGGTGGGGTACTACGTCCTTGGACGTGGGGCGTGGTCCTGGATCAACGCCTTCTACATGACCAGCATCACTCTGACCACGATCGGCTACGGTGAGATCCTGGATCTGGATCGCGCCGGCCGCGCCTACACGCTGGTTCTGATGTGGGCTGGCTACGGTGTGATGCTCTATGCTACCGCCACCGTGACGGCCTATTTCGTGGAACGAAACCCGGCTCGTCTCATTCGGGAGCGCCTGATGGAACAACGCATCGACGAACTCCAACATCACTACATCGTGTGCGGCTCTAGTGAGAGCAGCATTCACATTCTGCGTGAGCTGCACACCACCGAGCGTCCTTCCGTGCTGGTGACCACCGATCCTGAAGCTGTTCAAGAAGTAACTGAACATCTCAGTACCGTGTCGGTGTTGCGCGGCGATCCTACCGATGAAGGGGTGCTGCAGCGGGCGGGACTTCAGCGCGCCCAGGGCGTCTTCGCGGCCATGGGCGACGATGGCAAGAACATGCTCATCACCGTGTTGGCGCGCTATGACAACCCTGAGATCAAGATCGTGGCCGAGTGCCGTGACAACAGTCTCGTGTCGAAGTTCCAACGTGCGGGCGCCGACTATGTAGTGAACCCGATGTTTATCGGCGCCATGCGCATGGCCAGTGAGATGATCAGGCCCCAGGTGGTGACATTCCTGGATAGGATGCTGCGGCAGCAGACCTCCACCCGGGTGGAACAGGTGACTGTCGGCAGCTTCTGCTCCATCGCCGGCAAGACCCTGGGCGAAGCCGCCGTCTTTGAGCAGACGGGCATGGTTCCCATTGCCCTGGAGAAACCGGATGGCACTGTCGTATTCAATCCAGGACCGGATGAGCTTTTGACGGCGCAGACCGCCATTGTCGTGATCGGCAGTCCCGAGCAAGTGGCCCAACTGCGGACCTACTGCGGCGTTCCAGGCTAGAACGCCGGCATCGTTCGCACCTGAGGCTCGACCACAGCGCCGGCAACCTCGCAGGCCTGTGAAAAAAACAGAGCCGGCCTGCGAGGTTCGCAGACCGGCTCCGAGCATGGGAAGGGGATGACTAGTGAGTCGGTGTCTCATCCACCCCGGCGCCGGGTGGCGGCATCGAAGATGACGGCAATCACCAGCACCAGACCTCGGGCGATGTACTGGACCGAAATATCGACGCCCATCAAGTTCATGCCGCTTACCAGGGAGCCCATCACCAGGGCGCCGATCAGCGACCCGATGATGGTGCCGACGCCGCCGGCCGCCGACACACCGCCGACGTAGGCCGCGGCGATGGCATCCAATTCGAACAGATTCCCGGCCGTCGTCGTGGCAGACTGCAGGCGTGAGGCGAACAGGATACCGGATAGAGCGGCAAGGAAGCCCATGGAGCCAAACACGACATAGGTGATCCTTTTCACGCTGATGCCGCTGAGTTCGGCGGCTTCAGGATTGCCACCGACGGCGTAAATGTGCCGGCCAAGGACGGTTCGTGTCGTGATGAAGTGGTAGACGCCGACCACCAGCAAGACGATGGCGGCGGTCCACGAGATGCCGTTGTACGCCGCCAGCACCCAGCAGACCAAGCCGACGATGGCCGAGATGAAGACCAGCTTGAGAACGAAGATCTCGTTCGGAAGCACCTCAAAGCCATAACTCATTTTCTTCCTGCGGTCGTTGATCTGGCTGATCACGAACAGGACGATGGCGATGATCCCGAGCAGTAGTGTCAGGGCGTGACCGGGGACAAACCCAAAGCCGGGGATGTCGGGGATGAAGCCGTTGCCGATGGCGTTGAAAGTCTTGTTGGGAATGATGATCGTGCCCGTGCTCATGGTGGCCTGCAGCAACAGGCCATGATAGATCAGCCACCCGGCGAGGGTGGCCACAAAGGCCGGGATGCCGAAGTAGGCGATCAGAAAAGCCGTGATCAGTCCTGCTCCGATGCCGAGCGCCAAGACGATCGGCAGGACGGCAATGACCGGCAGCAAGTACTGCACCATGAGAATGGCCGCAATCGCGCCGAGGAAGCCTGCCAGGAAGCCCACCGACAGGTCGATGTGGCGAATAACGATGACCAGCGTCATACCGACGGCCAGGATTGCAATGTAGCCCGTCTGGTTGATCAGGTTGCTGATGTTGCGCGGCGACAGGAACAGGCCCTTCGTCAGGACGGCGAATATCGCCATGATCACAAACAGGGCGATATACATGCCGTATTCGCGGACGTTCTTACGGAGGACTGTGCTCAGGTCCTGGACAAAAGACTTGGTAGGTATACTCTCTTGGACGGCTGACATGGTGCGTCTCCTTAGCTGGTTGCCAGCTGCATGATCTTCTCTTGGGTTGCTTCCTCGATCGGCAGCTCGCCGGTGATCCTGCCGGAAGCAACAACGTAGACTCGATCGCTCATCCCAAGGACTTCGGGCAATTCGGACGAGATCATGATGATGCTCATGCCCTGCTCCACCAACCGGTTCATGAGCGTGTAGATCTCATACTTCGCCCCGACATCGATTCCGCGCGTCGGTTCATCCAGGATGAGCACGTTGGGCTTGACGAACAACCACTTGCCCAACGAAACCTTCTGCTGGTTGCCGCCGCTCAGATTCCCGACCTTTTGCTCGACGCTGGGAGTCTTGATGTTGAGACTGCTGCGATACTCAGTGGCGACCCTGACCTCGGCGTTGTTGTCCACCACACCGCGGCTGGCGATCTCGTAGAGGTTGGCCAGGGTGATGTTCCGCTTGACATCCTGGATCAGAATCAGCCCCTTGGCCTTCCTGTCCTCGGTGACATAGGCCAGACCGGCGTCGATGGCATCTTCGGGCTTCTTGAAGGTGTGCTTCTTGCCGTTGATGAAAAGATCACCCTTGACATGGAAGCTGGTGGGATTGCCGAATAAGCTGAGAGCGAGCTCCGTCCTCCCCGACCCCATCAGACCCGCAAAGCCCACGATCTCACCCTTCTTGACGTTAATATTCACGTCCTGGAGGATTTGCCTGCCCAGGGCGGGGTTGTAGGCGCTCCAGTTTTTGACTTCAAGGACGACTTCTCCACCACCCTGCGGGCAGATGAGCAGGACCTTGACACCCTTGGCAACCAGCGCTTCGACGTTCGCTTTCTCCCTGGCGGCATCGCCCTGGCTGAAGAGGATCTCGGCGTCGTAGCCGGCGGCCTTGAACGCCTTCTGGAAGCGAGCCTGATCCTGAATCCAGCGCGGCTCCTCTGTGGTCGGAAGCACGATCCCGACGGCCGGATGGCCTGAGGATGCCGGCGTGCTCGCACCAGCGCCGTCGCTGGCCTTGTGATAGCCTGAGTCCACCAGAAGGGCCCGAACATTTGCCTTGTCCACTGACACGACCGGGGCCTGGAGCGCGGGGACAGCTACCGCACCGTTGTCGTAGCTCCCGTTGGTGGCAGGAGCCTGCCCCTTCAGCAGGGTGACCGCGGCATCTGTTGCGGCCTGCACCAGGACGCGCACGTCCTTGAAGACAGTCATGGACTGCTTGCCGTCCAGGATGTACTGGACGGACGCTTCCTCGGCGTCCTGGCCGGTGATCAGGAAGCTCTTGACGTCCTTGTCGGCAGCGAAGACATCGCCAATGGCACGTGCGGTGTTGTCGTTGGGCGCGAGAACGAAGACATTGCCCTTGTCGGCCGCGGTGGCGGAGGTCACGTTGAACTGTGCCAGGTTCCTGGCGGTGTTGCGATCCCAGTTGGTGGCGATCTGGCCGAAGATCGCGCTGATCTGGTCGCGCGTCAGGGTAGCGTTCGCCTGGAGGCCGACGGCCTGGCTTGAATTCTTGATCACAAAAGTGCCATCGGCGATCTTGGGCTGCAAGACCCCCCAGGCGCCCTGGAAGAAGAAGAAGGCGTTGTTGTCGGTCGGGGCGCCGGCATACAGATAGAGAGGGTTGCCCTTGCCCGTAGCATGGTCTACCAGGTACTGCGCCTGCTGCGCGCCGACGGCGAGGCTGTCGAAGGTCACATAGTAGTCGATCGCCTTGGTGTCGGTGATCATCCGGTCGTAAGAGATGACCTTGACGCCCGCCGCCTTGGCGGCTTCCACGGCGGCAGCCGCAGTCCTGAACGGGTTGCGCTGCCGGGACGGATAGATGTTGTTGATCTCGCGACCAACCATGTGCTTGATCAAGACCTGTTCGGACACTTCGCCCTTGTGCGCATCCAGGGTGATGACCGTCTGCCCATCGCGCAGGACGGTGACCGTGTCGGCGATGGAGATGACCTCTCTTAGCTTGTGCGAGATCATGATGCAGGTCACGCCGTGTTCCTTCAGCTCGCGCAGAAGATTCAGCAGGTTCTCGCTGTCATTCTCGTTCAAGGCCGCTGTCGGCTCGTCCAGGATCAGGAGCTTGACGTCTTTGCTCAAGGCCTTGGCGATCTCCACCAACTGCTGCTTGCCAACGCCCAGATCCTTGATCTTCGCCGCCGGATTGACGTCGAGCCTGACCTTTTTCAGCATCACGCCTGCTTGCTTGATCGTCTCATTCCAGTCGACCAAAGCGCCCTTTCTGACCTCGTGTCCGAGGAAGATGTTCTCGTAAACGCTGAGTTCAGGAAAAAGCGCTAGCTCCTGGTAGATAATGGCGATGCCGACTCTCTCACTGTCGGCAATGCCGTTGAACTTCTGGACCTCGCCGCTAAACAGGATATCCCCTGTGTAACTTCCATAAGGCCACACCCCGCTCAACACCTTCATCAGGGTGGACTTCCCCGCCCCATTCTCACCGACCAGGCAGTGGATCTCACCTTGGGCAACGCTGAAGGTCACGTTGTCCAGCGCCTTGACCCCAGGGAACGTCTTGGTGATGTTCCTCATTTCCAGGATGGGAGTAGCCATTACACCTCCTGCGAGCCAAGATTATCCGGGGAGTAGAGGAAAGGCGACGGCCCCCGGGTCGTCGCCTTTCCTGTGCGAACGAACGGTTATCGCTTACTGCAGGCCGGTGAAGGCATCGGCAGGCCAGTAACCGGAGTCGACGATCGCCTGCTTGACGTTGGCCTTGTCAACCGTGATGACCTCGGACGGCTTGGCCGGCACGTCGATCTTCTGGTTGTTGTAGGTGGTGGTCTTCTCAGGGGTCTGGCCCTTGAGGAACGCCAGGGCGGCGGCGATGGCGTCCTTGGACAGGGTGCGGGTGTCCTTGAGGACGGTCATCGACTGCTTGCCGTCGATGATGTACTGGACGGAGGCCTTTTCGGCGTCCTGGCCGGTGACGACGTAGCTCTTCACGTCCTTGTCGGCGGCGAAGGCATCGGCGATGGCACGGGCGGTGCCGTCGTTGGGGGCGAGGATGAAGACATTGCCCTTATCCTCGGGCTTGGCGACGGTCAGGTTGGCCTCGGCAAGGTTCTTGGCGGTGTTGAAGTCCCAGTTCGTGGTGACCTGGCCGATGATCTTGGCCATTTCGTCACGGGTCAGCTTGGGCTTGTCCTTGAGGGCAGTGGCTTCGGCGGAGTTCTTGATGACGAAGGTGCCATCGGCGATCTTGGGCTGGAGCACGTCCCAGGCGCCTTCGAAGAAGAGGAAGGCGTTGTTGTCAGAGGCGGCGCCGGCGTAGAGGTACAGGGGGTTGCCTGTGCCCTGGGCCTTGTCGATCAGGTACTGGCCCTGGGCCCGGCCCACGGCGTTGCTGTCGAAGGTGACGTAGTAGTCGACGGCGGGCGTGTTGAGGATCAGGCGGTCGTAGGAAATGACCTTGGCGCCGGCCTTCTGGGCCTCTTCGGCGGCGGCGGCAGCAGCAGCGCCGTCCTGGGGCGTGAGGATGATGACCTTGACGCCCTTGGTCAGCAGCGATTCGACGTTGGACTTCTCAGTGGCCGAGGAACCCTGGCTGAAGAGAATCTCAACGGGGACGCCGGCGGTGCCGAGCAGTTCCTTGAAGCGGGCTTCGTCCTGGATCCAGCGGGGCTCGTCCTTGGTCGGGAGCACGATGCCGATCTGGGGGCCGCCGGTGGCAGCGGGGGCAGTAGTGGCAGCAGCTTCAGGCGCCTTGGTGGCGGCCGGCTGCTGGGCTGCTGGCGTCGCTGCGCCGCCGCAAGCCGCCAGGGCAAGCACGACGACGATCAGCGAAACGAACAGCAGAGAAAACGACAACTTGCGAGACATGGTGTTTCTTCTCCTGGGAAGTTGAGTGTTGGACAGCAAGCGTGATGCTACTGAACGTAGGGGCTAAAGTATAGGTTTGCCTCCTTGTGCAGACACAGACTATTGACCAAGGTGCGCTTTCACCGCGCACATAACACGAATCTTATTCCTAATTTCGATGCGGGTCAAGTCCCTTGAAAGAATTGACCTCACGCCGCAGCGGATGACTTGAGCTGCTAACAGGCCCCGTGCTCCCAACTCGTCAATACTACCGAACGTGAATATAATGGGAAGGTCCTTGGGCCACCGCATGTAGCCAGCGCGGGTTTGCGTGCCGCTTCTTTGTATGGATGTCCAGGGCTTTCCAATTCACCACCGCAAGGCAGCAAACTGAGCCGGCGTGATGCGGCCCAGATGGATTTGCCTGTGCATTCCTTGCCTCCATCCGGGCGTACGCGGACGCCAAAGGGGGACCTATGGCTTACGTCAGTGAGTTGCTTGGTAGGGCGGTGGCCGATGTGGACGGCAACCGCGTCGGTCGCTTAGAGGACCTGGTCGCTGCGATGCATGTCGAGCTTCCGCACCCCGTGCTGGTTGCCATCGCCGTCAAGCGTTCCCGCGGCGGTGTCACTCTGGTCCCCTTTCCAGATGTGGCGGTGCTGGTGGCGCCTGCCGTTCCGTTGACAAAGCGGTGGGCCGATATCGAGCCCTACCAGGCTGCGGACAGCGATCTGTTCCTGGTGCGCGATGTGCTTGACAAGCAGATCATCGATACCAACGGCGTGCGTGTGGTGCGCGTCAACGACCTGGAGCTGCTGCGCGTCAACAGCCATTTCTACGTCGCCAATGTGGATGTCAGTGCTGCGGGCCTGATGCGGCGCTTGGGCCTGCGCGGTATGGCCAAGCAAGTGGGCCGGCGGGCGCCCGCGGCAACGATCTCCTGGCATGAGGTCGAGCTTCTGCCCGGTGAACAGCCCATCCGGCTGCGTGTGCCGGGGAACATCGTCAACGAGCTGCACCCGGCGGACCTGGCGGAGATCATCAGCGACCTGACCCGCGCTGAGGGCGGCAAGTTCCTGGAGTCCCTGGACGTGGAGACCGTGGCGGAAACCCTGGAGGAAGTCGAGCCTGACTTCCAGGCCAGCCTGGTGGAAAGCATGTCCGACGAGCGCGTCGCCGACGTCTTGGAGGCCATGTCACCGGATGCTGCCGCCGACCTTTTGGCCGAGCTGCCCGAAGAGCGCAGCGCCGACATCCTCAACCTGATGGAGAAGGACGAGGCCGATGACGTGCGCAAGCTGCTGGCCTACCCGGAGGACAGCGCGGGCGGCATCATGAACACGGAGTTCGTCGCCGTCGGTCCCGATACCACCGCCGAGCAGGCGATCGAGTTCCTGCGCCAGACGGCCCGTGACGCAGAGACCATCTACTACATCTATGTCACGGATGAGACTGACAAGCTCTTGGGGGTCTTCTCCCTGCGTGAGTTGGTGCTGGCCGAACCGGACACGCTGGTCACCCAGTTCATGCACCGCCGTATCGTGACCGTCAGTCTGACGGACAGCCAGGACGATGCCGCGCAGGCGGTCTCGAAGTACAACCTGGTGGCGGTGCCGGTTGTCGATGACGAGCGCCGTCTCCACGGCATTGTCACGGCTGACGACGCCCTGGACAAGATCATTCCCACGGCCTGGAAGAAGAAGCTGCCGCGACTCTATCACTGATCCTTCTTCAGTCCTGCCCATCCTATGAGACTGCAACAACGCACCAGGCCTCTGCGCCTACGCATCGCCCTGCTCCTGGCCGTTGTGGGGCCAGGCATCATCACCGCCAATGTGGACAATGATGCCGGCGGCATCACCACCTATTCGGTGGCCGGAGCGCATTTCGGCTACAGCATGCTCTGGATCATGCCGCTCGTGGCGCTGGCTCTGATCCTTGTGCAGGAGATGAGCGCCCGCTTGGGCATCGTCACAGGCAAAGGGCTTGCCGATCTCATCCGTGAGAGCCTGGGCGTGCGGTGGACGGCCCTGATCATCGGCATCATGCTCATCGCCAACCTCGCCAACACCGTGAGTGAATTTGCCGGTGTGGCGGCGAGCATGGAGCTCTTTGGCGTCAGCAAATACCTTTCGGTGCCGGTTGCCGCCGTACTTGTCTGGTTTCTCATGGTCAAGGGAAGTTACGCCCGCGTAGAGCGCATCTTCCTGGTCGCCAGCGCCATCTTCCTGACCTACATTGTTTCCGGCGTGCTGGCGCATCCCGATTGGCAGCAAGTGGCCCATTCCTTCGTTAGCCCTTCCTTCCAGTGGAATACGCAGTACCTGGTGCTTGCGGTCACCATCATCGGTACCACGATTGCCCCCTGGATGCAGTTCTACCAGCAGGCCTCGATCGTGGACAAGGGACTCAAGATCGTCGATATCGCCTATGAGCGTATCGATGTCATCATCGGTTCCCTTTTCGCCGTAGTGGTCGCCTGCTTCATCATGATCGCCTGTGCTTCGACGCTCTTCACCCACGGCATCCGGATCGAATCGGCGCAGGATGCCGCCATGGCCCTGGAGCCGCTGGCCGGACGCTATGCCTACGTGCTCTTTGCCATCGGCCTGCTCAATGCTTCGGTGTTTTCGGCGGCCATCCTGCCGCTGTCAACGGCCTATGTCGTTTGCGAGGCGTTCGGCTGGGAGATGGGCGTGAGCCGCAGCATGCGCGAAGCGCCGGTGTTCTTCGGCATCTATACCGCGTTGATCGTCGTGGGCGCTGCCATCATCCTTGCGCCAATTGAATCCCTGATCCGGACCATGCTGGCCAGCCAGACCCTCAACGGTGTCCTCCTGCCTGTCATTCTCCTGGTCATGCTGCGCTTGGTCAATGACCGGCGCCTGATGGGCCGGTTCACCAATGGCCGCATCTTCAACGCGGTGATGGCCGTGGTGACCGTGGTGCTGATCGGCCTGACGGTCATCCTGGTGCTGAGTTCCTGGTTCCCCAGCCTGTTCGGTTGAACGAAGCTCACCCATCGGCTTGTCTTCATCGCACATCCAACGCACAATTACCATCTCAATCAACCACCCCACCCAGACGGAGGAGTCAAGACGCATGGTCCCTGGTGTGCAAGTGATCGGTCCGGTTCCGGCCGACTACGCAGAGGTTCTCATCCCGGAAGCGTTGGCGTTTGTGGCCGGTCTGCACCGCCGGTTCAATGAGCGGCGGCTGTCTCTACTGGAAGATCGTGCACGGCGCCAGGCTGCCTTTGACGCCGGCGAGCTCCCCGATTTTCGTTCTGATACCGTTGGCGTGCGCAGCGGCGACTGGCAGGTGGCGGCGACGCCCGCGGACCTGCAAAAGCGGTGGGTGGAGATCACCGGCCCGGTCGAGCGCAAGATGATGATCAACGCGCTCAACTCAGGCGCCAGTGTGTTCATGGCTGATTTTGAGGATGCCCTTTCGCCCACGTGGGACAATGTGGTTCTGGGGCAGGCCAATCTCAGCGATGCCGTGCGGCGTCGCATCGAGTTCACCAACCCGGACGGCAGGGTCTACCGGCTGATCGACCATCCTGCGGTCCTGCTGGTGCGCCCGCGTGGCTGGCATCTGACCGAGAGGCATGTTCTGGTGGACGGTGAGCCGATTTCGGCCAGTTTGTTCGACTTCGGCCTCTACTTGTACCACAACGGCCACGAGCTGCTCCGGCGGGGTTCTGGCCCCTACTTCTACTTGCCCAAGCTCGAAAGCCATCTCGAAGCCAGGCTGTGGAACGACGTCTTCAACGCCGCGCAGGATGGCTTGGGCATGGCGCGTGGCACGATCCGCGCCACCGTCCTGATCGAAACCATCCTGGCCGCCTTTGAGATGGACGAAATCCTCTACGAGCTGCGCGACCATGCCTCGGGACTGAATGCCGGCCGCTGGGATTACATGTTTAGCTGCATCAAGAAGTTCCGCACCCGGGCCGATTTCATCCTTCCCGATCGGGCGCAGGTGACCATGTCGGTGCCCTTCATGCGCGCCTACTGCCAGCTTCTCGTCAAGACCTGCCATCGTCGTGGGGCCCATGCCGTGGGCGGCATGGCGGCCTACATTCCCAGCCGTAGAGACCCCGAGGTCAACGAACGGGCGCTGGCGGCCGTGCGGGCAGACAAAGAACGGGAGGCAGGTGATGGCTTTGACGGCACCTGGGTGGCGCACCCTGATCTGGTCCCCACGGCCTGGGCGATCTTCGAGGGACGCCTGGGCGAGCGTGACCACCAGAAGGAGCGGCTGCGCGAAGATGTGCAGGTCACGGCAGCGCAGCTCCTGGAGTTCCGTGTGGAGGGCGGCGCCATCACCGAGGCCGGCTTGCGGAACAACATCAGCGTCGCCTTGCAGTACTTGAATGCCTGGCTCCTGGGCAATGGCGCCGCCGCCATCTACAACCTGATGGAGGATACGGCGACGGCGGAGATTTCCCGGTCGCAGATCTGGCAGTGGCGTCACACGGGCACCGCCCTTGCCGACGGCCGGCCGGTGGATGCCAGCCTCTACCAGCGGCTGCGGGATGAGGAGTTGGCGAAGCTGGGCGGCGAGCTATCCGGCCGTCTCGGCGACGCCGCGGCGCTCGTAGACGAGTTGGTCCTGAGCGACCATTTCATTGAGTTTCTGACCTATCTGGCCTATCCCGCACTTGATTGACGTCATGGTGCGTCGTGATGGTCCCGACCGATGGCGCCCAGACTGCAACCGGAGGTAGCGCATGGCACGTTCCGAGTTCATTTCTGAGTTAGCCCGCCTGGTGCCGGCTGACCGCCTGCTGGAACGCCCGGCCCAGCTCGCATCCTATGAATCGGATGCGCTGACCGCCTACCGCGCCCATCCATTGGCGGTCATCCTGCCGGAAACGCAGGAAGAGGTGATCGCCGCCGTCAAGCTTTGCTACCAGTACGGGATTCCCTTTGTGGCCCGTGGCAGCGGCACCAGCCTGTCGGGCGGTTCGCTTCCGGTCGAAGGCGGGCTGGTCATCGCTCTCAACCGGCTGAATCGCATTCTGCGCCTGGACCCGCAGCAGCGGCTGGCGGTCGTGGAACCGGGAGCGGTTAACCTGGCGGTATCCCAGGCGGCGGCTCCCTACGGCCTCTACTATGCGCCGGACCCATCGAGTCAGTTGGTCTGCACCATTGGCGGCAATGTCGCCTTCAATTCCGGCGGCGCCCACTGTCTGAAGTACGGCATGACCAGTAACCATGTGCTGGGATTGAAGGCCGTGCTGCCGGACGGCGAGGTGGTGACCCTGGGCAGGGAAAGCCTGGAAGCGGTGGGGCCTGATTTGACGGGGCTTTTTGTAGGCTGTGAAGGGCTGTTCGGGGTGGCGCTGGAGATCACGCTGCGCCTGGTGCCCCGCCCCGAGCGCTACCGTACGGTGCTGGCCGCCTATGACAGCCTGGAGACCGCCGGCAATGCCGTGGCCGCTGTCGTGGCTTCGGGGTTGCTGCCCGGCGCCATTGAGATCATGGACCATCTGGCCATTCAGGCCGCCGAAGCTTCGGTGAATGCCGGCTACCCGCGGGAGGCCGCAGCCCTCTTGATCGTCGAGCTGGAAGGTGAGACGGTGCAGGTCGAGGCCGAGTTCACCCGGCTGCTGGAGGTAATCGGCAAGTCGGGCGCCTATGAGGTCCGGGTGGCCCAGAACGATGCCGAGCGCATGCGTATCTGGAAGGGACGCAAGGGCGCCTTTTCGGCCGTGGGGAGGCTCAGTCCCGACTACATCGTCCAGGATGGCGTCGTTCCGCGCAGCCGCTTGGGCGAGGCGCTGGCCGAGATCCAACGCCTGTCCCGGAAGTACGACGTGCGCATCGCCAACGTCTTCCATGCCGGCGACGGCAACCTTCACCCCCTTATCCTCTATGATGGCCGCAAGCCCGGTGAATTCGAGCGGGCCGAGGGCGCTGCCGGTGAGATCACCGCCATGTGCATCACCATGGGGGGATCCATCACGGGCGAACACGGCGTTGGCATGGAGAAGCGGGCCTTTCTACCGCAGATGTTCAACGAAGACGATATGGAAGCCATGTGGACCCTGCGGCAGCGCATCGACCCGAAGGAGATCGCCAACCGTGGCAAGATGTTCCCCGGCGACCCCGGCGCCGGCGGAGCCAAGACCTATGAGCCCCATCCCCTGGAACGCGCCGGCGTGATCAGCAGGGCGTAGGCAAGGTTCGCTGTGAACAGGAGGCGTCTATGAGCGTGCAGCCACAGACCCCAGCCGAAGTACAGGAGGCTGTTCGTGAGCACGAGCGGCTGCGACCGCGCGGAGGCGGCAGCAAGCCCTGCCTGTCGGCGGCGCCCGAAGGCGTCACGGCGCTCGACCTGTCCGCCCTGACCGGGGTGCGCGAGTATGAGCCGGGCGAGTTTGTGTTCACGGCGCTGGCGGCGACGCCCGTGGCCGAGGTGGAACGGATGCTGGCAGCGCATGGCCAGGTCATGCCCTTCGATCCCTTGTGGGTGGAACGGGGGGCGACACTGGGAGGCGTGATCGCCGCCAACACCGCCGGTCCCGGCCGCTATCACTACGGCGGCGTCCGCGATTTCGTCATCGGCGTCCGATTTGTGGATGGACAAGGCAACTTGGTACGGGGCGGCGGCAAGGTGGTCAAGAACGCCGCCGGCTTTGACTTTCCGAAACTCATGGTTGGCAGCCTCGGACGTCTGGGCATTCTGGTGGAGTGTTCCTTCAAGGTTTTTCCGGCGCCTCCCGCCTTTGCCAGTCTCCAGGCTGTGTTCGCCGATCTCGGCGCCGCGCTCAAGGCCCTTGGCTGGCTGACCGCTTCCCAGTTCGATCTGGAGGCGCTCGATCTCGAGGTGGGAGAGGCCGTGACGTCGGCGCTCTGGCTTCGCATCGGCGGCCCTGCCGATGTGCTTCCCCAGCGGCTGGACCGTATGCGCGAGTTCCTGGGCCGCGAGGCGGTGGGTTTTCGCACCCTGGACGGTGAGGAAGAGGCGGCTTACTGGCGGCGCCAGCGGGAGATGGCATGGGCGCCTGTGGGGCTGCCCCTGCTCAAGGTGCCGTTGACGCCCGACCGCATTCTCGCGCTGGAGGCTCGCCTGCCGGTGGCTGCGCACAGGCGCTACAGCGTGGGCGGCAACGTGGCCTGGGTGGTGTGGCCATCCTCCGGGGAAACCATCGACGCCGAGCTCAAGGCGCTGGGGCTTGCAGGCATGCAGTTCCACGGCGCGTCAGCCGAGCCGCTGTTGGGCGCGGCCACGGGGGCCGTCTTCTACCAGCGGGTTAAGACCGCGCTCGATCCCATGAACCGGTTGGCATAGGAGGCAGAGAGGTCCATGCAGCATCAGATTCCTGTCGCAGAGCTTGGACCCCAGGGCGCAGCCATGGCCCACGCCGTCGAGGCCTGCGTTCACTGTGGCTTCTGTTTGGCCGCCTGTCCCACCTATCGGGTCCTGGGTGAAGAAATGGATTCCCCGCGCGGCCGCATCGTGCTGATGAAGGATGTCCTTGAGGGCAATCTACCCCTCAAAGAAGCGCTTCCTTATGTCGATCTCTGTCTGGGCTGTCTGGCCTGCATCCCGGCGTGTCCTTCGGGTGTGCCCTACGGTGAGCTGCTGATGCCTTTCCGCGCCCGGGCCGAGGAACGGCGCCGGCGTCCTCTCTCCGAACGGCTGGTGCGTTTTACCATCCAGCAAACGGTGCCTTATCCCGGTCGCTTCCGGCTGGCGGCCAGGACGGGCCGCCTGGCGCGCCCTCTGCTGGGCGTGCTGCCGGGCGATTTCCGGGCCATGGTGGACCTGGTCCCGGGCAAGCTGCCCAAGACCCGACCCCTGCCCACTCACTTCCCCGCCGAGGGCACGCGGCGGGCGCGGGTGGCGCTACTGGTTGGCTGTGTGCAGCAGGTGCTGGCGCCCGAGATCAACTGGGCGACGCTGCGCGTGCTGGCGGCCAACGGCGTCGAGGTCGTCATCCCTCTTGCCCAGGGATGCTGCGGCGCCCTTGCCATGCACACGGGTGACGCCCGGCGGGCGCAGGGCCTGGCCCGCGCCAACATGGAGGCTTTCCCAACGGATGTGGATGCTGTTATTACGAACGCCGCCGGCTGTGGATCGGGCATGAAGGAGTACCCCCTCTTGTTCAGGGGCGCCGAGCAGGAGGATGCTGCCGCGGCTCTGGCCGGTCGGACCAAGGACGTGAGCGCCTTCCTCGACGAAATCGGGCTCGTGGCGCCGCTGCCCGAGGTGGCGCGGCCGATGAAGGTTGCCTACCACGACGCCTGTCACCTGGCCCATGCCCAGGGGGTGCGCGAGGCGCCCCGGCGCCTGCTGTCCAGTATCCCCGGCCTGACCCTGGTCGAGATTCCGGACGGTGATCTCTGCTGTGGCTCGGCGGGGACCTACAACCTGGAACACCCGGGAATGGCGACCCAGTTGGGCGAGCGCAAGGCGCGCAGCGTGTTGGCGACGGGCGCCGAGATGCTGGCGACGGGCAACATCGGCTGCCTCACCCAGATCCAGGCGCACCTTGTCGCCCTGGGACATCCCCTCCCTCTGCTGCACACTGTGCAGGTGCTGGATCGGGCCTACGCCCGCACCCTCTAGCAGGCGCCGATCGCCCCGACTGGCTTCAGGAAGGGTTATCGCCCGGCGGTGAGTCCTTGTCGCCTGCGCCGGCGCGGCTGACCTCGACCAGATCGGGCGGTGTGGGCGTACCGCAGTTGGGGCAGGCGAACTGCGTGGCAAAGGGAATATAGGAGCGGCCGCAGCTCGGGCAGGAGATGGCGACGGGCGCCACGGGCACCTTGACTTCCTTCACGACTTCCTTCTCCACGGTGCGCGTGGGCAGGTTGATGTCGATGTCCCAGCCACCCGAGGACGTGGAGTGGCCGCTGCTGGCGTGGGAGCTTGATGAAGAACTGCGCGCACGTCCGAAGACCGCGGCCAGCCAGGCGGCCCCTTTGCCCTGCCCGCTGCCACGGGACGAGGAGCTGCCGGACGAATGCGAGCTGCTGCCGTGCGAATCGCTCAGCCCCGCGATGAGCAGGAAGACGACGGCGATGATCACGACGCTCATGAAGGTGGTGAAGACGATGATCGCCGTCAGGCGCAGGGCTTTCCGTACGTCGTACAGCTCATAGCCGTAGCTGAAGAGGAAGACGCCGCCGATGTAGACGAAGGCCAGCAGCAGGACAAGCGGGTAACCCTGGCCCGGCTGCAGGCCCAGTTCCGGTCCTCTGACGATCACGGCGTAGAGGATGTAGATAATCAGTACCAGCGACGTGAGCGCGATCATCGCCCCCGGCACGATCAGGTACAGGGGTTTGCCGGGACGTTCATCGTCGTAGTGGTAATCGCGCACGGTGCTGGTGCGTGACCGCACATGGAAGGTGCCGGGGTCTGAGCTCATGGGCCTATCCTTGCGTCTCGTCTTCTAGCACCAGCGTCGTACGCGTGATTTCGTGGGGGATGCCCCCCAGGCCCAGGGCCGCCACCACTTCCGTGATGCGGCCGCTGCGCTCCGGGCTGCTGTGCATCATCGCCTCCATGGCGGGCGTCTCGCCGGGCATCACGGCGAGGGAGGCGATCAGCGGGCGCAGGTCATAGGTGCGGTCTGGTTCCTTGTGGTGGGGGCGCACCAGCGCCGTCTGCGCCAGCAGCCAGTCCACGCGCTCCCGCAGCGTCTCCACGCCGAGCTCTGGGCCCCAGCGCACCTCGTACACGGCCAGGCGCAGACTGCTCTGCATGGCGGGCAGTTCCATCGGCGCCTCGACGGCCTCGTGCAGCATCCAGCCCGCAGGCAGGCTGCCCCTGATGCGCTCCGCCCAGACAGCAGGATCGTCGCTCTCCAGCAGCCACACGTCCAGCAGCTCGTTGATGCCTGCGACCCCCACCGGCAGCGCGGCGGCGAACTGCATTTTGGGCTGCGGGTTGAAGCCGTGCGAGTAAGCCAGCGGCAGCTCGACGCGGCGGAAGGCGCGCTCCCAAAAGCGGGCCTCGTCAAGATGGCCGACCCAGCGGGCATCGCCGGTCTTGGCGTAGCGCAGGCGCAGGCGTTGGACGGGTGGCGGTGGGGTGGACATGAGAAGGGGAGGCGAATAGCCGATTCGGAATGGCAGGCAGGTAGTGCTTGCAGCTGCCCCCAAGGCAGTTCTTGCAGGGCGCCAACGGTTGTGCTAGTGTGACAATTGTGTCGCGTTTGCACGCCTGTGCGGGGCGGTCTCGATAGCTTCCAGATTGCCCATGAAGCAGGCGACGATGCCATTGTAGCCCAGAATGGGTGGCTAAGCCCATGCGGAGGTTATCCGATGATACAGTCAGGCTTTGATGTGGTCGTGGTGGGCGCCGGTCAGGCGGGCCTCGGCGTCAGCTACTACTTGCAGCGGGCGGGTCGCAGGCACATCGTCCTGGAACGAGGGCGTGTTGGTGAGAGTTGGCTGTCTCAGCGCTGGGACTCCTTCAAGCTCAATACCCCCAACGTTCTCAGTACGCTGCCGGGCCTGCCCTATGAAGGTCCCGATCCTGATGGTTTCTGGACAAGAGACGAGTTCGTTGCCTACCTGCGGCGCTATGTCGAGCGCTTCTCGCTGCCTGTCGTCACCGGCGTCACGGCGCTTGCCATTGAGCGCAGCGACGATGGCAGGAACTTTGTGGTCAGATTGCGCAGCGGCGAGCAGGCAGCTTCATCTCTGTTTGCCCGCGCCGTCGTGGTGGCCTCGGGCAGCCAGCAATCGCCAAAGCTGCCCCCGGTGCACACCCGGATTCCCGGCGACCTGATGCAGATGCACACCTCCGGATATCGCAGCGCGGCAGCGCTGCCGCCCGGAGCCGTGGTCATAGTTGGCAGCGGCCAGTCAGGCTGCCAGATTGCCGAGGATCTGTTGGAGGCGGGGCGCAGGGTGTACTTATGTACTGGCAAGGTCGGTCGTGCGCCGCGGCGCTATCGCGGCCGGGACATTGTGGAATGGCTGCTCACGTCCGGGTTTTGGGATCAGACTGTGGCAGATCTGAAGGACCCGGCCATGACTCGCCTCCCCCAGCCACAGATATCGGGAGTGGGCCGCTTCGGCCACACTGTCAGCTTGCAGCAGTTGAGCCATGCCGGCGCCGTCATTCTCGGCCGCCTGGTGGATGTGAAGGACTATTTGCTGATGATCGGCGATGACGCTGCTGCGCACGTGCGCTTCGCCGATGAAGCTTCGCAGCAAATCAAGGACGACCTTGACGCCTACATTGCCAGAACTGGTGCTGCCGCCCCGCCTCCCGAACATGACCCGGCCGATTTTCCTGACCCCTACGCGACCTGCGTCTCATCGCTGCGCCAACTGGATCTCAAGGAAGCGGGCGTCAGCACGGTGATCTGGTCAACCGGTTTCACCGGCAACTTTCACTGGTTACACCTGCCGGTCTTGGATGCCGAGGGCCAGCCCCTCCATGAGCGCGGCGTCTCACCGGTGCCCGGCCTGTACTTCCTGGGCTTTCCCTGGTTGCACAAGCGCAAGTCGGGCATTATCTGCGGCATCGAGGAGGACGCCGGCTACATCGCTGACCAGATATCGGCATGGCTGGACGTCGAGTCCGTTCCTGCATCGGACCTCGCAGGCATTTGAGGGTAAGCATCTGGCTGCTGTTGCGGGCAGCGGCTGGGCAGTTCCTGACGTTCAGCGCCAGTCCGCCAGCAGGGCCTCAGCCCCGGCATGGTCGCGGGCGGCGCCGTATTCGCTGAAGAGGTCCCTGGCCCGCGCAGCATCATGTCGCGCCTGATCGACATCGCCGCGTTGGCGCCACAGAGCCGCCCGCTGCACCAATGCCCGGCCAAACTGCAGGCGGAAGCCAAGGCGGTCCAGGTCGGCGATGGCCTGCGCAAAAGCGCCCAGCGCCTCCTCCCCGCGACCGGCAGCGTCCAGGGCCCTGGCCCCCACGCGCCTGCCGATGGCCAGGGGACCGGGCGAATGGGCGCGTTCCGCCAGCCACCGGAGTTCATCGAGGAGCCGCATGGCCTCGTTGCTGTGACCAAGCTCGACATAAGACTCGGCCACGTAGGCATGGCTGCTGCTCACGGCCACCAGGCTATCGCTTGTTCGCCACAGCGCCATCGCTTCTTTCTGGCGCTGCAAGGCTTCCTCCCATGCCCGGCGCCGCTGCAGGGCGTAGGCCCAGGCATTGAGCGCCCACGCGTGCAGCGTCACCTGTCCCAGCGCTTCGGCGCGTGCCAGACCGGAGCGGGCGCATTCCTCGGCGGCGGCGTCGTCGTCGAGGTCAGCCAGAATCATGGCCTGGAAGGGGTCCAGCCAGGTGGCGAGGCGCTTCTCGCCGATGCGTTCGGCCAGTTGCAGCCCATCACGGACGACTGCCAGCGCGTCTGTCAGGCGACCCTGGCTCCACAGGGCATTGGCACGCACATAGCTCGACCAGGCCACGCGATCCTGCGCCCCGATCCGTTCGCCGATCTCCTGGTCAAGCCCGGCGTGATAAAGCTGCTCTGCCAGGAGCCCGCGCTGCATGGCGTTCTCTGCCATGAACTCGTGGCCTACGGCCACAGCGACGGGGTAGCTGTGGCGTTCGCCCAGGGCGATGCTGGCCTGCGCCCAACGGTCACTCTCCTCGTATTCCGCCAGGTGCTGGTGAGCGCCGGCGAGGTACGAGTAGATGTTCATCAGGGTGGATGGAGAGCCAGCCGTCTCGGCCAGACGGTAGGCGGCGTCCAGGTGGGTGAGCGCCAGCCGGTGCTCGGCCCGAAAGTGGTGGTAACGCCCGATTGCCGCCTTGGCGCGTGCCACCTCGTTCACCTGCGTGGCAGGGTCGAGCTCCGCCAGCGCCTCCTCGACGAAGGGCAGCCCGCGCTGGTCTCCCACATGGCAGTAGGTCAGGCCGATCTTGACCTTGATGGCCGCCCGCCTTGAGGGCGCCAGGGTTCCGGCCAGCGCCGACGTGAGCGCCGCCACTGCCTTGTTTGTCTCGCCCTGGACAATGTAGGCGTCGCCGATCCGGCCGTCAATGGCCGCAACTTCCTCCTCCAGACCCAGCTCGTCGGCGGCCTCGCGTGCCTGCCGGAAAAAAGTCAGCGCCTCGTCGTGGGCATACACCTTTTCCGCATTAGCTGCCGCCTCCAGCGAGTAGGTGAGCGTCCGCTGCAAGTCGCCGCCCTGGCTGAAGTGATAGGCCAGCACCTGCGCCTGCCCGCCGGCATGGCTCGCATACAGCCGTTCCAGGCCCTCGCCGATGCGGCGGTGCAGCCGGCGGCGCCGGATCGGATTCATCTCCTCGACCAACACCTCGCGGATCTTGTCGTGCGTGAAACGGAAACTGTCGCCATTGCCGGGCGCGATCAACTGCGCCGCCGCCGCCTCATCCAGCGCGTCCAGCAGCGCATCTTCCCGCTCCGGGCTGGCAGCCGCCAACTCGGCGAACTCAAACTGCTTGCCCAACGCCGCCGCCGCAGCCAGGACGTCGCCGGCGGCATGACTGAGCCGGTTGAGACGGCGTCCGATCGCTTCCTTGATGCTCTGGGGGACGGCCAGCTCGCCGATGCCTTTGCGTTTCCACTCACCCTGCTCCCGGTAGATCGCCCCCTGCTCGATCAGCGCCTTGACCACTTCCTCCACAAAGAAGGGGTTTCCCTCCGTCTCGCGGAAGATGACGGCATTGAACTCGTCGCTGACCTGGGCGCGGCCGAGGAGCCCTGCCAGTTGCTGCGCTGTGTCCAGCTCGCTCAGGCGCCCCAGCGTCAGGCGGGTTGCCAGCCGCTCGCGGTTCCAGTCCACCAGTACGGCGGCCAGCGGGTGGCTGCGGTCGAGCTCTACCTCGCGGTAGGCGGCCAGGAAGAGCACCCTATTGTCGCGCAGCCGCCGCAGCAGGTAGCTCAGCAGACTCAGGGAGCCCTGATCGGCCCAATGCAGGTCATCGAGGAAGAAGAGCAGCCCCGCCGGGGAAGCGAGGTCGTGCAGGAATCGGGCCACATAATCGAACAGCCGCAGGCGTTCTTCGTTGGGCGGCAGCACAGGGCTGAGCGGCAGAGGACCCAGCCTGGTCTCGATCTCAGGCGCCAGGCGAGCCAACTCGGGCGCCGTCGCTGCCAGGGCCCGGCGCAGCGCCTCCTCGGGCTGCGCGTGCACCCAATCCCTGATGGCCTCGACAAAGGGAAGATAGGGTGTGGTGGCCTCGAACTCGTAGCAGCCACCTCGCATCACCACGGCTCCGGCTTGCTGTGCCTGGCTGATCAGCTCCAGGGCCAGCCGTGTCTTGCCGATTCCCGGCTCACCCGACATCACGAGCAGGTGGCCGTGGGCCTGGAGGGCGTGGTCCCAGTGCCGCTGTAGTTGCCCCACCTCATGGGCGCGGCCAACGAGTTGATCGCGCACCAGGAAGTCCAGGAGGGGGCTGTCTCCGTCATCGCCGGCCGGGGGTGCGACGCCCCGCAGGGGCGGGAAGTCCACGGCCAGGCCGGGCGCCACCACCTGGTAGATCTGCTCCGGCTGCGTGAGGCCCCTCAGCCGCTGCCCTCCCAGGTTGCGCAGCGTCACGCCGGGGGGAAGCCGGTCCAGCACGCCGGTCGCCGCCGTGCTGGAGAGCAGGATCTGGCCGCCGTGCCCTGCCGACATGACCCGCTGTACGCGCACCAGGGTCAGGCTGGAAACATAGTCGTCGCCGCGCACTTCGGCCGGGCCTGTGTGCAGGCCCATCCGCACCCGCAGTGCTCCGATCTCACCCCACGGTTCGGCCAGGAGCGCGCGCTGCCCGGCCAAGGCCGCTGCCAGCGCCTGCCCCGCGTCGGCGAAGGCCGCGCAGAGGGCGTCGCCGATCACCTGGAAGACCCAACCGCGCTGTCCTGCGATCACGCCCTCAAGGAGGGCCTGATGGCGTCTCAGGGCCGTGGTCGTGGCAGCCGGGTATTGCTGGTACAGCCGAGTGCTGCCCTCGATATCGGTGAAGAGAAAGGTCACTGTGCCGGAAGGCAGGTCTGCCATTGGACCCTCCGTGGTCGGGTGACGGTCTTCAGAGTCGCCGCGCCCAAACCGCGCCACTGCTGGCGCCCCCATTGTAGCGTGATCGACGCCAGCTCAAAAGGAGGCCGCTTGCGGCGCTGGATGCACCCTCACAGAAGACGGATGTAAAAACGATTACAATAGCAAGTGCAGAGTTGCACAAGTCGACTTATCTCCTTGTGTTCGCGCAGGCGGCGATTCCTTCTGATCACCGCAAGGAGGTGCTTCATGCACCGCAAGTGGATAGTGCCGCTGCTTTTGGCAAGCAGCTTGTTCGTCGTGGCGGCAGTGCTGGCGTCCCCGGCGGCGCCGTCCGCCGCCCGTTCGCCGGTCGGACCCCAGGACCTCATCGGTGACAACTTCCCGATCGCTGATCATCCTGACGTGGTGTCGCGTGCCGCGTCGCTCGGTGAACCCAGTGTTGCCTACAATCCTCAGCGTGGGCAGTACCTGGTGGCCTGGCAAGGGATGATGGCAGCCACAGGGTACAACATTTATGCGCGCGAGGTATCGACCTCTGGCGTCGTTTCTCCCGCTGTCATCGTCGTCACCGAAGCCGGGCAGCACCAGTTGTATCCGAGTCTCGCCTACGATGCCCAAAGTGATCAATACTGGGTCGTCTGGCAGGACGGCCGTTCTGGAACGGGCTACCATATTCGGGTGCGCCGTCTCTCTTCGGTGACTACGCCGGTTGGCGACGAGACTGTTGTGGACGCGAGCACTGGTGATGCAGAGCTTCCCCGCCTGGCCTGTGGAGGAGGTCGCTGCGTCATCGTCTGGAGGGAGGAAACCGGTGGGGTATTGGCCGTCTACGCACGAGCCTATGACACGACCGGCAGTCCTCTGACTACGCCCATGCGTCTGATCCCCTCCGATGCTCAAGGCGATCTGCCCGATATTGCCTATGACAGCAAGGCCGACCGCTTCCTGGCAGTCTGGTCGGAAAGACACAACGGCTCGGAATGGGACATCATGGCGCAGGCACTGGGCGTTGATCTCACCCCTGCCGGCGACTTGGTGACAGTGTGTGCGGCGGTGGGGGATCAACTGCAGCCCCGCGTTGCCTACGGCAAGGCAAGCAATCACTATGTGGTCGTGTGGTCGGACAAACGTGGTGGCCCAAACGGGGATGTCTACGGCCAGGTGCTGGCCAACACCGGACAAGCGCAGGGCCCCAATCTGGTTCTGTTTGCAGGTAGCATTGATGATGGGGACCCCGCGATTTCCGCCAGCGACAACGCCGATCAGTTCCTGGTCGCCTATGAAGCCGATCGCATAGTGGGAACCGCGGGGAACCACCTGCGCGCAACGACTTTGACGGGTGCGGGCGCCATCACAGGTTCCTTCGACCTGCGCAGGGTTCTCGGCGGACGGTGGGCTCCTGCGCTGACCCATCGTAGTGGCAGCGATGAGTACCTGGCGGTATGGGCAGACACGGCGCTTGGCCCCAGCGTCGACATCATGGCCCAACGCGTGCGCAGCGACCGCACCCTGGTAGGCACGTCTATTCTGGTCTGCGCTGCGCGCAAAGGGCAGGAAAATTCCACACTCGCCTACGACGAGCAGAACAGCGAGTATCTGGTGGCGTGGTCCGACTTTCGCTCTGGACAGGATTACGAGATCCGTGGCCGCCTGGTGTCAGCCCAAGGCCAGCTGCTGGGTCAGGAGATCACCATTAGCACCGCAGGTCAAGTACACCTGATGCCGGCGGTGGCTCACAACGCCCAACGCAGTGAGTTTTTCGTGGTCTGGGTTGAACAACGCCTCTGGAGCGGCGTGTCGCGTACCTATGTTTACGGACAACGTGTCGGTGCGTCAGGCCAGCTTGTGGGTGGCACTGTGTGGGTGTCGAGCCAAATGGGTGCAGACAGCAGCGCGGACTCGCCCGCCGTGCTGTGGAACCGGAATACCGGTGAATACCTGGTGGCATGGACAGGGTCGATGAGCGATCGCCTGTGGGATGTACGCGGCCAACGCATTGCAGGAAACGGTACGCTTTCCGGACCGCTGTTGACACTTTCCGGCCCTGGTTTTCAGGGTTCACCCCGCGTGGCCTATAGCCCCCAGCAGGAGGAGAGCCTGGTCGTCTGGGCCGAGCAGACCAATGAGCTGCGGGGGCGGCGCATCAGCGGCGCTGGCGCTGTCCTCGGCCCGGAGTTCTTCGTGGCGGAGGCCGCCGGCACGCCTTACTTTTCCCTTGCCTACAATGAGGCAGGCCAACTCTATCTGTTGGTGAGGGAGGAGCATGCAGACATTCAGGGGCGGTTGCTGGATAGTGCAGGCAACCCGAAGGGAGACGCGTTTGCCATCAGCACCACGCGCAACAGTGAGACGATGCCGGAAGTGGTCTACAACAGTCACGCCGGTGAGTTCACAGTCGTCTGGCACGAGTACCACGACACGACGGATTGGGATGTCTACGGCCGGCAGGTTTCCGGCGCGGGCGTGCCACTCGGCGACGGCTTTGCTGTGAGCACGGCGCCGGAGTTCCAGACGAACGCGGCGCTGGCGGTGAACACCGCCAACGGAGAAGTGCTGATCGCCTGGCAGGACTTCCGCCAGAACAGTTGGGACATCTATGGCCAGCGCTGGCTGCCGCCGCCCCCCACGCCCACACCGACCGTGACCCCCAGCGCTACGTTGACGCCCACGCAAACCCCGACCCCAACCGCCACGGCGTCGCCCACGGCAACCCCAACTGCCACCGTGACCCCGACCGCCACGGCGACGCCACCATCCTACCGGCTGGCGCTGCCTCTGCTGCTGCACAGCCAATAACGAATCGCAAACCCTCACCTGTCTGACCTTACATAAGGAGTTGTCGCCATGGACAAGCAGATGTCCTCCGGACTCAGACTCACGTTCCTGCTCCACTTTATCGTCGCCCTCGTGATCGGGCTGATCTACCTGCTGATTCCGGCTCCCTGGGGGAACCTGGTCAACTGGCCGATCCAGGAGCCGCCCGTCTATCGCCTGCTCGGCGCCGCCATCCTAGCCTTTGGCGCCAGCTCCTGGTGGGCGTACCGGGCCGTGCTCTGGGAGAGGGTCAGGATCGTGGTGCAGACGGAGATCGCCTGGGCAACCCTTGGTACCCTCGTCATGCTCTGGGCCTTGCTCTTTGCCGGTTTGCCTACCTTCGGCTGGGTGAACGCCATCATCCTGGGCGCCTTTGCCGTGGCCTTCACGTTCTTCTATACCCGCGAACGAGGTTAGGCCAGCGCAATGGCCTGAGTTCAAGACAGGATACTACCAGGGCCGCGCTGGAGCTCGGCGTTCCCAGGGGATTTGCCTGGGGCGCTGCCCGGTTGTACGCTGTCGGCGTCGCAGGCACACCGAGCATTGCCGCACTTGCCAACCCACCTCATGGCTCCGATCCTGCCTGACAACCCGTTCACCCTGGCGCACTGGCGGCGCAGTATGGCGGAGCTGTACCAGGCCGTCCGCCGGGCGCCGCCTGCCGGGCAGCCGAGGGCTTGCGAAACCTTTCGCTCGGCCCGCGACATCCTGTTCGCAACGCACCCGCAGAGCCCGCTGGCCGCGGAACAGCGGGAGGTGTTCGCGGGTCTGTCCCATTTCGCCTATGACCCGGCGTGGCGAACGACAGGCATCTGTGAGAGGGAGGTGGCGCCTGAGACCTTCACGGTGGACCTTCCGGCCGATGGCCTGTTGCGCTATACAAGGGTGGCGCGGGTGCGTTTTGAGGTGCGAGGGATGAAAGGCGAGTTGAGCCTGTACTGGATCCAGGGCTACGGCGGCGGGCTGTTCCTGCCCTTCCGGGATGCCACCTCGGGACGGTCGACTTACGGCGGGGGACGCTATCTTTACGACACGATCAAGGGCGCCGACCTGGGAGCCGGCGAACACGATATGGTCCTGGATTTCAATTACGCCTATAACCCCTCCTGCGCCTACAACGACCGCTGGGTGTGTCCCCTGGCGCCGCCAGAAAACACGCTCCCCTTTGCCGTCGAGGCCGGGGAGAAGGTCCCGGAGGCGCAATGACGGTCTCCGTCGATCATCGGCTCCTTGCCGGGGTGCAAAGCGTGTTGGCGGGCCGCGCCAAGGTCTACTGGATCATCGGTGGGTCGGGGGCCGGAAAGTCGACCGTATGCCGGGAAATCGGCGCCAAGCATGGCATTCCCGTCTATGATATGGATGAACACGTCTTCACCGACTATCCCCAACGTTGCACCCAGCACCGTCATCCTGCCATTTCCGCCTGGTTCACGGCGCCTGATTCTTTTGCCTGGATGTTGGGGCTGCCGGAAGGCGACTTCATTGCCTTCAATCAGGCCGCGACCGCCGAGTTCCTGGACCTGCTGGCCGGCGATCTGGCCGGAACCCCGCCCGACCAGGCGCTCCTGGTTGACGGTTGGGTTACAGATCCCGATCTGCTGGTGCAGGCGGCGCCGCCGGGCCAGATCGCGTGCCTGGAGGCAGCGCTGTCTCTCAGTGCCGGCGCCTGGGAGGAAGATCCTGATCGGCAGTTCATGAAGGAGATGATTGGGCGGCTGCCTGACCCCGCAGCAGCGTGGCGCCGGTTTCTGAGCTTCGACGCCCTGATGTCGCGCCTCATTCATGAGCAGTGCCAGGCGACCGGTATTCGCATCTTCCGCCGGGATGAGCGCACTTCAGTGGGCAGCACTCTGGCGCAGGTTGTTCCCTACCTGGGCATTGATCGCCCATGAAATTCACCACCCGCTACGAGCAGCATTCGCAGCCCCTGCTGCCGCGGCCCCAGTTCGTGCTGCGCCTGATCGGGCATGCGCTGGTGGCGCTGGCGATCCTGACCTTCGCCCTGGGCATCGGCATCCTCGGCTACCACTACGCAGGGGAGCTGCCGTGGATCGACGCTCTGGTCAACGCCTCCATGATCCTGGGCGGCATGGGGCCGGTAGACGTGCTGCGCACCATCCCCGGCAAGCTCTTCGCCTCCGCCTACGCCCTGTTCGCCGGGGTGGTCTTTCTGGCCACGTTCGGCATCGTGCTGGCGCCGATCGCCCACCGCTTCCTGCACAGCCTGCACCTGAGCGCAGAGGACTCTTGAGCAAGGAACGAACGCCATGACGGAAGAGACCACCAAACCGGTCGCCCCTGCCCAGGACGGCCAGCCCCCCATCTACCGCGATGCAACGGGATTGGAGCGGCTGATCTTCTTCAGCGATGCTGTGTTTGCCATTGCCATCACGCTGCTGGCGCTGGAGATCCGTCTGCCCGCGGGCTACGGCCAGTTGTCCGACGCCGCGCTTCTGCGTGAGCTGCTGGCGATGTGGCAGAAGTACCTGAGCTTCATCATCAGCTTCCTCGTCATCGGTTCCTTCTGGGTCGGCCATCACCGCAAGTTCCGCCTCATCGACCGCTACGACCGGCGGCTGCTCTGGATCAACCTGCTCCTCCTCATGAGCATCGCCTTCCTGCCCTTTCCCACGGCGGTGATCAGCGAGAACAGCGGCAAGACGGCCACGATCCTCTATGCCGCCAGCATGGCGGTCTCAGGCCTGATGCTGGCGGTCCTCTGGCGCTACGTCTCGCGCGGCGATCGGCTTATCGCCCCGCACCTGGACCCGGAGCAGCGGCGGCTGGAGACCAGGCGCACCCTTGTCCTGCCCACGGTCTTCCTGCTCTCCATCCTCGTCGCCCTGTTCGACGCCGACCTGGCCAAATTTTCCTGGATTCTGATCGCTCCCGCCATCCTGCTGCTGCGCTAGCGCACGATCCATGAAACCACTTGAAGCCTTGCAGTCTGTCCAATTTGTCACCATCCAAGGAAAGCGCTTCGCTGTGGTCAGCATCGAAGACTGGGACATGGTGCTGGCGTGGCTTGAGACAATCGCGGTGGCGGAAGTGCTGCCTCCTGAACATCAGGAAACGGCGCTGGAGGTTCTTCGGAAGCGCCAGCTCGACTTGCAGAAGTGGGAGATAGCTCAAGACGCGCGCGACTCACTGGCGGCATTCCGAGCCGGAAAACTGAAGAGTCAGACTGCTGAGGAGATCATCAGCGAACTGCATGGCGAGAGTGGTGATTCATAACGTGTGGGAAGCCTTGCATGGCTTGGAATCGGGTGACTATTGCAGTGGGAGCATGGTTTTGGTGTTGGTGTGCATTGTTGTATCCTTTGGCCGCGAGCGCTCGCCATCGCCCGGCGACCATTTCTTGCCTCGGACAAGGCTCTTCGGGAAGGAAGGACAACATGACAGTTGACGGCGAAGTCGGCAACACAACACTGCCCCCCTTGTTGGGGATCTGGTTTCGGCCGCGAAGGACAATTCGCGCCATCGTGGATTCCGATCCGGGACGTTTTGTCATCCTTCTTGCGGCACTGTCCGGTCTGGGTCGGCTCTTCTCTCAGGTTCTGAACGGTGGTTCAGGTAGGCTTATCCTGCGATTGGGGTGGCTGGTGGCGCTGATAGCCGCGCCTGTCATCGGCGTCGTTTCGCTCTATCTTGTCGGCGCACTCCTGTGGTGGATAGGAGGCTGGTTTGGCGGCCGGGCCGATTACGACGAAGTCCGGGCAGCGATGGCTTGGTCGACGATTCCCGAGCTCTTTGGGTCACTTCTGATCGTGCCCGCACTTCTTCTTCTCGGTCTTGCCCCGCAGATAGCTCAGAGCGCACCTGCGTTAGGCACGGCGGCGTCGATTCTTCTCACGATAGTCGGCATCGCCATGTCTGTTGCAGGCCTTTGGACGATTGCGGTCCTCATCCTATGCCTCGCCGAGGTCCATCGCTTCTCGATCTGGCGTTCCCTGGCAACAACTCTTGCTGGCGGTGTCATCGTCTTTATCCCTGTATTCATCGTGCTCGTACTGGCGCAGGGCCTCTACATCGGACCCTGACCCGTCAATCGGGTTGAGTTGAATCCGGCAGGCTGTGTAGCCCGCGCCGCTGGGGCACGCGGTGGTCGAACTGGCCCACGAGGCCGGGGCTCATGTGCTCGTCGAAATAGAGGGGCATCGGCAGGCGGGAGACGGGCTGGCGCTCGGCGCCGCGGCCAAAGCTGGGGCAGCCCCAGGAGCCATCGCCGCCCAGCAGATTCTGAGCCTCGCGGCGCTGGTCCTTGAACTGCGTGATAATGCCGCAGGAGAAGCAGTGCTCGCGGCAGTCGTCCACGACCGCGCCCTGCAGGCTGTGACGGTACTCGTCGGCCAGGTACTCCCTGGTCACGCCCACGCTGAGATGGTCCCAGGGCAGCGTCTCCTCCAGCGGCCGCTCGCGGCGGGCGTACCAGTCCATGTCCAGCCCGCTCTCGGCGAAGGCCTGCACCCAGGCCTCCCATTGGAACAGGTCGCCCCAGGCGTCGAACTGCGCTCCCAGGCGCCAGGCCCGCTCGATCACCGGCGCCAGCCTGCGGTCGCCGCGGCTTAGGAAGGCCTCCATCAGCGACTCGCGGGGTTTGTTCAGGTTGACGTGCATGCCGTGAGCGCGCAGGCGGTTGCGCAGGTGCTCCTGATGGCTGAGGATCGTCTCCTCGTCCTCCATCGGCACCCACTGCAAGGGCGTCTGCGGCTTGGGCACCAGGGTCGAAACGCCGATGTTCACCTTGGCCTTGTGGCCGATGTACTTGCGGCCGATGTGGAGCACATCGTGCGCCAGGCTGGCGATGGCCTCCACGTCGTCGAGCGTCTGGGTGGGGTGGCCGATCATGAAGTACATCTTGATCGTCGTCCAGCCGCGGCTGTACACTTCGTGCGCCGTCTGCAGCATCAGGTCGGTGGCGATGGGCTTGTTGATCACGTCGCGCAGACGGTCGGTGGCCGCCTCCGGCGCGAAGGTGAAGCCCGAACGCCGCCGCCCCTTCTCCAGCTTGGCCATCAGGTCGACGCTGAAGGACTCGATGCGCAGCGAGGGCAAGCCGATGGACAGCTTCTTGTCGCCGTAGCGCTCTGTCACCCCGTCCACCAGCTCCTGGATGTAGCTGTAGTCCGAGGAGGAGAGGGAGAGAAAGGAGATCTCCTCGAAGCCGGTGCTGGCCATCAGCCGATCGACCGCGGCAAGCACCTCGGCCACTGGCCGCTCGCGCACCGGGCGGAAGATCATGCCCGCCTGGCAGAAGCGGCAGCCGCGCGTGCACCCGCGCTGGATCTCGATGGCGGCGCGGTTGTGGACGATGTCGACATAAGGAACGATGAAGTCGGTGACTGGCGGCGGCAGGACGGTGACGATGCGCTTGGTGACGGTGGCGGGCGCCACGTCCGCAAACTCGGATCGCGGTGCCGTAGCAGCCAGGGCGCCGCCGGGCAGATAGGTGGAGGCGTAGAAGGAGGGGATGTAGACGCCGTCGATCCGGGCCAGGCGGCGCAGCAGCTCCACCCGGCCGCCGGGCCGGCCCTCGTCCCGCCACTGCGCCTGGCAGTCGACGATCTCGTGGATCGCCTCTTCGCCCTCGCCCAGGAAGCAGGCGTCCAGGAAGGGCCACATCGGCTCCGGGTTGATCATGGCCGAACCCCCTGCCAGCACCAGCGGGTGCTCCGGCCGGCGCTCGGCGCTGTGGATGGGCAGCCCCGCCAGGTCGAGCATGGTCAGCACGTTGGTGTAGAGCTGCTCATAGGGCAGGGTGAAGCCGACCACATCGAAGTCGACCAGGGGATGCCGCGTCTCCAGGCTGAAAAGGGGCAGGCCCTCCGCCCGCATCAGCGCCTGCATGTCCAGCCAGGGCGCATAGACGCGCTCGGCCAGCACGTCCGGCCGTTTGTTCAGGCCGTCGTAGAGGATCGCCAGCCCCAGGTTGCTCATTCCCAGCTCGTAGGTGTCGGGGAAGGCCAGCGCCACCCGGCTGCGCACCATCCCCCAGTCTTTGGCGATGCTGTTCCACTCGCCGCCGGTATAGCGGGCGGGCTGGCGCACGGCGCCCAGCACGCGCTCAAGAGTCGCGGACACGTGATCCGGCGTCCAGGTTGTCATAAGATTCACCTCGGTGGACTCGTCTACCCGGCCGCGCAGGCCGGGGCAGGGTTGGAACCTGCGGGAGAGGAAGTATAGCAGATGTGGGTCGCGGAGGAGAACCGCCGGACTGCGAACCCCGCGGGCCAGCCGCCGCTTTCTTTGCGCAGCAAAAGATCTTCAGCAATGACAGGACGCCCATTTTCTGCTATACTTAAGGTATGAGCGCTTACAACCGGCCCTGCGCCGGTGGAGGCGCAGGGGGTCGCTCACGGCGTTCCGGACGGTTGGGAAGAGGCGTCATCCTGACGATTCTGCTCCTGACCGTGGTCCTGAGCGCCTGCACGGGGATTGACCCTGGCCGAGCGGCGACGCCCGCACCCGCGAGCACCTCAGCCGTCGGAGAAGCAGCGCCTGCTGCCGCTGTCCAGCATGAGGTGCGATTGCCTGGTTCGCGCAGTGGGGCGGGTCCGGTCACGCCGTTCGAGCACCTTTCTATTGAGCAGGGACTTTCGCAGAGCTCGGTCTATGCCATCCACCAGGACGCCAAAGGTTTCATGTGGTTTGGGACCGATGACGGTCTGAATCGCTATGACGGCTACCAGTTCCGAGTCTTTCGCCACGATCCGGACGATCCGGGCAGTCTGGACGCTGGCGGGATCCGGGCAGTGTCCGAGGACGGCCAGGGTTGGCTCTGGATCGTCACCGCCACCGGAGGCCTTGACAGGTACGACCGTGCAGCCGACCGCTTCATCCACTACCGGCGCCCGCAAGGCGGCGTAGGAGTCGCCGCGGGGGACGCGGTGTCGGATCTGCTTGTGGACCGCGGCGGCAGCTTATGGGTGGGAAGGCGGCTGAGCGGACTCTACCGCTACGATCCGGCCGGCGATCGTTTCGTCGCCTACCGCCACGATCCGGCGGACCCCGGCAGCCTCAGTTCCGATCGCGTGAACGATCTCTACGAGGATACTGCGGGCGACCTATGGATCGGAACGGACGCAGGGCTGGACCGCCTGGACGGTGGGACCGATCGTTTTTCCCATTTCCGGCACGACGACGCCGACCCCTCGACGCTGGCGTCCGGTCGGGTGACGGCTATCCAGGAGGATGGCGCTGGCCGCTTCTGGGTGGCGACCGACGGCACGGGCCTGAACCTGTTCAACCGGGCCGATGGTCGTGCCACGCGCTATGTCCATGACCCTGCGGACCCCACCACCCTTGACAAGGTGGATGCGATTGCACAGCTCATGGCCGACCGGCAGGGCATGCTGTGGGTTCGTCACGGGGACGGCCGCCTCGACAGGCTCGATCCCGCCCGCGGCGTTTTCGCCCATTTCCGGCACGTTCCGCAGGACGATCAAAGCCTGAACCACGACCGCACCACGTTTGTGTACGAGGACGCGGGGGGAAACATCTGGATAGGCACTTGGGACGGCCTGGCCCGCTGGAACGATGAGACGGCAGGTTTCGTACGCTACCGCAATCTGCCGTACGACCCCGGCAGTCTCGGCGACAACCAGCCCATCGCCGTTTACGAGGACCGTTCAGGTTGCCTTTGGTTCGGCACCTTTGGGCATGGCGTCGACCGCCTTGATCTCGGGCACCTCAAGTTTCCGCATTACCTGCTCGATCCCCAGGCGCCTGACCGGGCGCAGAACAACATCGTCTTCAGCCTCCTGGAGGACAGACAGGGCGTGATCTGGATTGGCACCCTGGCCGGACTCAACAGTCTGGATCGGGCGACCGGCGAGCTCAAGCGGTTCCGCCATGATCCCGCCGATGCTTCCAGCATCAGTCCCGGAACGGTCCGCGCCTTGTGGGAGGACGGCGGCGGCAACCTGTGGGCCGGCACCGATCAGTCACTTGACCGGCTGGACCGTGCCAGCGGCCGCTTCGCGCACTTCCACCCTAGCACCGAGTCCAACGATTCGCCAGGTCCGGTCAGGACGCTGCTCGCCAGCCCGGAAGGCGGGTTGTGGCTGGGCATGAGCGGCCAGGGGCTGCTGCACTTTGATCCTGCCACAGGGGACTTCGTGCGCTACGAGCGCTCTGGCGGCGGGATACCACCCGATCTCGGCCAAATCTGGGATCTCTATCTGGACCGCGCCGGGACGCTCTGGGCCGGCACGACCGGGGGGCTGGTCGCTCTCGATACCGCTTCCGGTGCTATTGCGCATTATCAGCACGATTCCGGCGACCCTGCCAGCCTCAGTCATGACACGGTCATGACCGTCATTGAGGATGGCGCCGGCCGCCTCTGGCTGGGCACGATGGGGGGAGGACTCAACCTGCTGGATCGGAGGACGGGTCTCTTCACGCACTTCACCGTCGCCGACGGCCTGCCCAACAACAGCATCTATGGCATTCTGGAGGACGCCCAGGGGCATTTGTGGTTGAGCACCAACAACGGCCTGGCGCACTTTGACCCGGAAACGAAGCAGTTCCGCAGCTACGACGCCGGCGACGGCCTGCAGAGCAACGAGTTCAACTCCGGCGCCTATGTTGAAGGGATAGGCGGCGAACTGCTCTTTGGCGGCGTCAACGGCTTCAATGTCTTCGATCCAGGCAGCCTGCCGGAAAGCAGCTTTGTCCCCCCTGTCGTCCTCACAAGTCTGACGCGCGCGGGCGCGACGCCGGACCTGGGCGTGGCCGTCGAAGATGCAGCCGAACTCGTCGTCCCCTGGCCCCAGACCGGCTTCGAGTTTGAATTTGCAGCGTTGAGCTACACGCGTCCCGAGCGCAACCAGTACGCCTATCTGCTCGAAGGCTTCGACCGTGACTGGATCCAAGCCGGGTCCCGCCGGTTCGGCAGCTATACCAACCTGCCTGGCGGCAGGTACACGCTGCGCGTCAAGGCCGCCAACAGCGATGGCGTCTGGAACGAGAAGGGAGCCAGCCTGAAAGTCACGGTCGTGCCGCCCTTCTGGGCGACGTGGTGGTTCCGCGGCCTGGTGCTGGCCATCCTGGGCGTGGCCGCCTTTGCCGGTTACAGGCTGCGAGTGCGCAGCATCAAAACGCACAATCGCGCCTTGCAGGCCGAGGTGGCGGCGCGCACGCGTGAGATCGAGGAACGGCGCCAGGAACTGGAGGGCCTCTATCGGGCCGACGCCCAGCTCTACAGTCGTCTGCAGACCGCGCAGGTGTTGCAGACCCTGGTGCAGATCGCCGTCGATGTCTGGCAGGCCGACAGAAGCCTGGTGTTGACCTGGGACGACGCCCACCAACGCCTGGCGCCAACCGCGGCCCAGGGTTTCAGCGCCGGGGCGCTGGCGCAGCAGACTTTCGACCCTGGCGCGGGCGTGATCGGCCTGGCGATGTCTGCCGGCACGCCGGAGATCCTCGACCTGAACGCCGGCGAAGACGCTGAGGTCTCGCCGCTGATGGACCTGCTGCGGGCGGAAGGCATCGCGGCCGCCATCGTGCTCCCCATTGCCCTGGACGGCCAGGCCGATGGCTTGTTCCTGGTTGGCTATACCCGGCCCCATCGCTTCGACGAAGATGAGCAGCGCCTCTTCGCCGCCCTGGCGCAGCGCTCAGCCCTGGCCATCCAGAACGCCCGCTACTTTGGGGCCGAGCATCGCCGGGCCGAGCAGTTCCAGGTGCTGGTCGAGATAGGGCAACGCATCAGCACCTTTATGGATGTGGACGAGCTGCTCCAGCAGGTTGTGACGGTGGTGCAGCAAACCTTTGGCTACTACCATGTCGGCATTGGCCTGGTGGAAGGGGACGAGGTCGTCTATCGTGTCGGGGCGGGGGCGTTGTGGCGGGAGCACGTCTTCCGGTTTCAGCCCGCGCGCCTCAGGGTCGGCAGGAGCGGGGCGGGAACCGAAGGCATCTCCGGCTGGGTCGTGGTCACCGGCGAGCAGCGGCTGGTCCCGGATGTCCGCCTGGACCCTCAGTACGTCTGGATGGAAGGCAGCCGCACGCTGTCGGAGGTCGTGACCCCCATCATTGTCAAAGGCCAGGTGGTCGGCGTGCTCGATATCCAGAGCGACCGGGTGAACGCCTTTGATGCCACCGACCTGGCCGTGCTGCAGACCCTGGCCCTGCAGGTGGGAGCAGCCATCGAAAACGCACAGCTCTACGAACAGGCCCAGCAGGCTGCGGCGTTGGAGGAGCGCGCTCGTCTGGCCCGCGATCTGCATGATGCCGTCACACAGACCCTGTTCTCGGCTGCCCTCCTGGCGGAAGTCCTGCCCGAGACGTGGGAGACGGATCGTACGGAAGGGCGTGCCCTGCTCCGCGAGCTGCAGCAGCTCAATCGCGGCGCCCTGGCTGAGATGCGCACCTTGCTGCTTGAGCTGCGTCCGGTCGTGCTGGCGCAGGCCCACCTGGCCGACCTGATCAGGCAGTTGGCCGAGGCAGCGTCCGGCCGCACCGGCATTCCGGTCGCGGTCAGCATTGAGGGCGCCTGCGAACCGGACGAGCAGGTGCGCATCGCCTTCTATCGCATCGCCCAGGAAGCGCTTCACAACGTGGTCAAGCATGCCCATGCCACACTCATCCAGGTCAGTCTGCGCTGCCGTGAGACGGCAACCGGCTCTGGGGCCGTTCACGCCGTGGAACTGGTTGTGTCCGATAATGGCATCGGCTTCGACCCCGCCCAGACGCCGCCGGATCATCTGGGCCTGCACATTCTGGCCGAACGAGCCGCCGCTGTTGGCGCCCGCCTCGAGATCGCCAGCAGGCCCGGCGCCGGCGCCCAGGTCCGCGCCGTCTGGCCCGGGACAGCCTTTGCGGCGCTGGTGGGCGCGGCTCCCGACGTACAAGCCGACGCTGTCCAACCTGGCGCCACCGCCCAAGGAAGGGTGCCTCATGACGAGCAATGACCGCATCCGCGTGCTGATCGTCGACGAACACGACATGGTGCGTCGCGGCCTGGCCGCCTTTCTGCACGTCAAACCCGACCTGGAGCTGGCCGGCGAAGCGCGCGACGGCGCCGAGGCCGTTGTCCAGTCGGAGCTGCTTCACCCCGATGTGATCCTGATGGACCTGGTGATGCCGCGCATGAGCGGGGCTGAAGCCACGCGCATCATCAGGCAGCGCCAGCCTTCCGTCCAGGTGGTCGCCTTGACCAGCTTCGAGGACCCAGACCTGGTGTGGGAGGCGCTGCAAGCCGGCGCCATCAGCTACCTGCTCAAGAACGTATCGGTAGACGACCTGGCTGCCGCCATCCGCGCCGCTCACGCCGGTCAGGCGACATTGGCCCCCGAGGCCCTGCGCGTCCTGGTGCAAGCCCAGGTCACAGAGCCGGCGCTGGGTTCCGATCTCACCCCACGCGAGCGGGAGGTGCTTGCCCTCATGGTGGAAGGGCTGAGCAACCCGCAGATCGCCGATCGCCTGGTCATCACCCGGGCGACGGTCAAGGCGCATGTCAGCCATGTGCTCTCGAAGCTGGGTGCGGCCAACCGCGCTGAGGCCATCAGCATCGCCCTGCGCCACAAACTTGTGCCGGTGACTTGAAGGGTCTTTTTGTCCTCAGATAGCCGCGTATTAGCCACCTGGCTAATACCTCTATCCCCCAGGTACACGATGTGCCTGGGGGCTTTGTTTTCTAGAATGGTAGATGAGAGGGAAGGTTACTTCCCCGGCGATCAAGGATGTGAACCATGCTCTTCCTGCTGGCAGACGACCAACCCAAGGTGCGATTCGCCCTCCGCGTGCTCCTGGAACGGCAGACCGGCTTCCGGGTGCTCGGCGAAGCGGCCAACGCCGCCGAGATGCTGGCGCTGGCCACAGCCATCTGCCCCGATGTCGTCCTGCTTGATTGGGAGCTGCCGGGCCTTGACCACGTCGCCACGATTGCCCAACTGCGGGCTTTCTGCCCGCACTCCTGGCTCATTGCCCTCAGCGGGCTGCCGGAGGTCGAAATGGAGGCGCTTGACGCTGGCGTCGATGCCTTTGTAAGCAAGGGCGTGCCTCCCGACCACCTGCTGGTCCTGCTCCGCAAACGCCAGGATGATCTCACTGCCGGGCTCGCAGGCGCAGGCGCCCCAGCGAACAGCCCTGGCCAAACTTCCCATCTATCCCCTTCTTGCCAGCCACGCCCTGCCACCGGGGCACTGTTTTCCTGATTGGAGGTCCATCCGATGTATCCCACCAGCCTCGAAACCACCCATCGTCTGGCCAACCTCAAGGCCGAGAGCTACCTGAAGGAAGCCGAAGCGCTGCGTCTCTTGCGGGCATGCCCCAGCGAGGAGCGCCAGGGCTGGCTGAGGCGCCAGGTCTGCACGAGCCTGTGCGGCTTGGGTCGCATTCTCGTCCGCGCTGGCCAGCGTCTCCAGCGCTACGAGCCCCGCCCCGCAGCGGTTCGCAGCATCCAACCCTTCTGAACCCAAGATTTGTCTGACGAGGTCACCATGAGTTCGCTCAACGAGCGCCAGCTGGCGCAACATGTTACCATCATCGCCTGGCTCCGCATCCTCACCGGCAGCATCCTGCTGCTGGTGGGAACGGGAACCGTTGTCTTTCTCTCTGGCCTGGGACTGCTGACCGGGGATCTGACAGCGCTGGGCATCCTCGCCCTGACCGGGCTCATCGGCGGCGGCTTCCTGATCGTGCTGTCCCTTCCCGGCATCGCCGCCGGGATCGGCCTGCTCCGGCGGCAGTCCTGGGGGCGTATCCTGGCGCTGGCCGTCGCCTTCCTGGACTTGGTCAACTTCCCTGTGGGCACGGCCATCAGCATCTACAGCTTCGTCATTCTGTTCCAGGAGACGGCTCCTGCCTATTTCAGCGACGCCCCGTGCTGCGCCAGTGTCGTATCACCCGTACCCGTGAGCTGAGCCAAAGTGCTATGAGCCAAAGTGCGCCGCACCTTCAAGGTGCGGCGCACTTTCTTTGTGGTAACATGAGGGTAAAGGTAGGCGCGACGCACCCCGACTCACCGCTGATCGGCGTAGCGCCACCAGACATAGGTGCCAAGGATGCCCGCTGCGGCGGTGAGGACGGCGATGGCGTAGCTGAGCGGGCCCAGGTAGTTCTCGCCCTGCGCGTACAGCCCCGGCAGGGCAAAGGGGAAGTACTCGCCCCATCCTACCAGGACGACCACGTTGGCCATGATCAGGGCCAGAATGCCCATTCCGATAGGCAGCAGATAGCCCCGGCCAGCGCTGGCGAAAAACGCAATGGGCATGACTACCAGGATCAACAGGCAGGTGGTCACCGCCGCCGCCATCGTGCCCTGCAGGAGCAGCGCCGGCGAGCCCTGCGGCAGCCCGATCAGGACGCCAAGGACCAGACCGGTCACGAAAATCAGCGCCGCCGCTGCCGCCGACCAGGCGGCAGCGACGATGAACTTGCCCAGGAGGATGCTTGCGCGGGGCACCGGCACGGCCAACAGGTCTTTTACCGTGCCGTCCACGAACTCGCGGCCAAACACCCAGCTCACAATGAGGCAGAAGAGGAGAAATCCCCCGGCCGCCAGCATCTGTCCCATCAGTCCAAGGTAGGTCTGCCAGTCCGTCGTCGCATAGGCGATCAGGTTGGCCTTGGCGTTCACCAGGCCCAGCTTCTGTGAGACGCCGGGGTTCCTGGCAACGAAGATCAGGAAGCCGATGCCCAGGGGCATGGCAAGCGAGCCGATGCCTGTGAACAGGGGCACACGCGAGCGCCAGGCCTTCTGCAGCTCGATCCAAATCATGTCCGCGAGAGAGGTCATGCGACACCGCCTGTGGGGGCGACCAGCCTGAGGAAGTACTGCTCCAGCTCTTCCTCCTCGACCACGAGCTGGGTCAGAGCCACCCCAGACCCTACCAGCATGCTGGCAATCGTCTCGGGCGCGGCGAGCACAGACGGCTGGGACAGTGCCAGCGTCCCGTCCGGCAGCCAGTCAGCGGCGTATCCCGCCGCCGCCAACACGGCGAGCGCTGCTTCGGTGTCCCGCGCCCGCACCAGCAGACGCCGCCTGCGGTTGCGTTCCAGCTCGTCCGCGTCCAGTTCCTGCAGCATGCGGCCTTCATGGATGATTCCAATGCGCTGGGCCAAGCGCGCAACTTCGGCCAGGATATGGCTCGACATAAAAACCGTGACGCCCTTTGTGCGGGTCAGCTCCAGCAGCAGGGAACGTATCTCGACGATCCCGGCGGGGTCGAGGCCATTGGCGGGTTCGTCGAGCAGGAGCAGCCTGGGTTCGTGCAAGAGCGCCTTGGCCAAGCCCAGTCGCTGCGCGTTGCCCTGGGACAGGGCGCCGGTGCGGCGATCGGCGTAAGGCGCCAGGCCCAGGCGTTCGATCCACAAGCTGACGGCCTGGCGCGGTGTCCCTGGATGCAGACGCCGCGCCACCTCCAGGCTCTCGCGCACCGTCAGCTCCGGGTAGCCGCGTGGTATCTCGACAAGATAGCCGACCGCAGCCCACGGCTCTGTGCTGCCCTGGCGGACCCTGGCGCCGAGCACCCAGGCGCCGCCGCTTGCCGGCTTGACCAAACCAAGCAGCATGCGGATCGTCGTTGTCTTGCCGGCGCCATTCAGGCCGAGAAAGGCGTAGATCTCGCCCTCGTCGACCCGGAGATTGAGCTGTTCGACTGCTTGTACGCGTCCGTAGCGCTTGCCAAGGTTCTCCGTTTCGATCGCCGGAGTCATGGGGCTCTCTCCTGGAGTCAGGGTCCCGGGCAAGGCGCCGGAACGCAGGCCAGCATCCTGATGATAGCATCCCTCGATCGTGCAGATGGTATGCTCGGCGACAATAGACCAGATGCGACGCACCTGGCACCATTGACGGCCGGTATAACAAGCGTTATACTCGACGGTATGAAGACAGCGATTTCCCTCCCCAATGCCCTCTTTGAGGCTGCGGAAGAGCTTGCTCACCGCCTGGGTATTTCGCGCAGTGAGCTCTATGCGCGTGCTCTCAGCGAGTATGTGGCCGAACAGAGCGATGAGGAGATCACGGCGAGGCTGGATGCCATCTACGCTGAGGCATCACCGGGCCTCGATGACGTATTGATGCAGCTTCAGGGCCTGTCGCTTCCCCAGGAAACGTGGTGATCGAGCGCGGCAGTATCTGGTGGGCGACGCTGCCAGACCCGGCGGGCTCCATGCCGGGCTATCGTCGCCCCGTTCTCATCATCCAGACTGATGCCTACAACCGGAGCCGCCTGGGCACCGTCGTTGCCGTAGTGCTAACGACGAACCTTCGTCTGGCCGAAGCTCCCGGCAGCGTGCTGCTTCCGGCTGCGCTCACAGGTCTGCCGCGTGATTCTGTCGCCAACGTCACGCAACTGATCACGGTGGATAAGGAGTTCCTGACCGAAAAAGCGGGCGAGATCGCCAGGCAGGAGCTGGTGAAGGTCGAAGCGGGATTGCGAAGGGTGCTGGGACTGTGACTCAGGTGCGCCGCACCTGAGCGCTATCTCTCGCACAGGCGCCGCACCGCCGCCAGCGCCTCCCCTTCGGCCACGACGACCAGGGCGTCGCCGGCCCGCAGGCGGGTGTCGCCGTGGGGGATGAGTAGCTTGTTCCGCCGGCGCACGCTGGCGATGACCGAGTCACGCGGCCATGCGACCTTGCTCACAAGCGCACCGTCACAGACGGCGCCCTTTTCGATCCTGATCTCAACCACGCTCAGCTCGCCTGTGGAGACGTCGAGCCGGGCCGTCTGGATCTGGTGGCGGTTCTGCGCCCGCCGTGTCAGGGCCAGGTCATAGGCCCGCACCAGGTCGACGCGGCGCAGAACGCCGAGCAGGCGCCGCGGGTTGTCGGGCGCCACCACCGGCAGCCGCCCGACGTCGCGCACGCTCATCCGCCGCAGCGCCGTGCCGATACTTTCGTCGGGATAGGCCACCAGCAGGTCGCGGGAGCAAACCTCACCCACCGTGGTCGCCTGGGGACGCCGCACCGGCGACATCTCCAGGTCCTGGACGGTGAGAATGCCCGCCAGGTCGCCGCCAGCGCTGAGCACCGGCAGCCCGTGATGGCGGGTCTGGGTCAGGATATCGGTGGCCGCCGCCAGCGTGTCGCCTTCGGCCAGGGTCGCCATCCCGGTCTCCATCACCTCGCCCACCGTGATGCCCTCCAGGACCTCGATGTCGCGGCCGCGCTGCAGCCGCAGGCCTTTGCGCGAGAGCGCCAGCGTGTACACCGAGTCCCGGCGCAGCCGCTGTTCCAGGAGCAGGCCGACGACCACCGCAAACATCAGGGGCAGGATGATGCGGTAGTCCTGGGTCATCTCGAACAGCAGCAGGATGGCGGTCAGGGGCGCGTGCACCGAGGCCGCCAGCACCGCCGCCATGCCCACCATCGCATAGGCGGGCGGGGCGATCGCCAGGGTGGGAAATAGGAGCTTGGCGATCTCGCCGAAGGCAGCGCCCAGGGTGGCGCCGAGGAAGAGGGAAGGCGCAAAGACGCCCCCAGGGAACCCGCCGCCAATGCTGACTGCCGTCATGACCAGCTTGGCGGCCAGGAGCGCCAGCAGCAGCGGCACTGCCATCTCCGCGCCGTTGAAGATCTGGTCGATGGTGGCATAGCCGACGCCGAAGATCTGCGGCAGCCAGATGCCGACGATGCCCACTGCCAGGCCGGCGGCGGCCGGTTTCAGCCAGCTTGGGACCTGCCAGCGCCGGAAAGAGCTCTTGGCCGTATCGAGGGCGCTGACGTACAGGGTGGCCACCCCACCCGCCAGCAGCCCCAACAGGATGTACAGCGGCAGCTCGGCCACGGACTGGAAGGCGTAGGCGGGCACGTGGAAGGCGGGTTCCGGCCCGGCGACGCGCTGCGTGAATACGGCTGCCGCCACCGCCGCCAGGACGATGGCCCCCAGGGCGCCGCCGCTGATCTCGCCCAGCACGATCTCCAGGGCGAAGAAGACGCCGGCGATCGGGGCGTTGAAGGCGGCAGCGATGCCGGCGGCCACCCCCGACGCCACCAGCGCTCGGGTCCAGTCATCGGAGAAGCGCAGTTTCTGGCCGGCAAAGGAGCCCAGGTTGGCGCCGATCTGCACCGAGGGGTCTTCGGGACCCACGGAGGCGCCAGAGCCGATGGAGAGAGCGGCAGCGACGGTCTTGACCGGGGCCAAGTGGTACTCCAGCCGGCCGCCCATCAGCGCCACCGTCTCCATGATCCCGGCCACGCCGTGGTAGCGTTCTTCGCCCACGAAGCGGTGCCACAGGAGCCCGACGACCAGACCGCCCAAGGCGGGCAGTAGGGCGACCGTCCATCCCCCCAGTGGCGCCAGGGCGCCGCCGAGCCGGCCAAAGAACAGGGCACTGGCCCATAGGATCATCTGCTTGAACAGCCACACCCCGGCCCCGGTCGCCATGCCGGTGATCACCGCCACCGCGCCCAGGACGATGGCGCCGGAGGGCTGCAGGCGCGAGAGCCGGCGCCTGACTTGAGCGCTCAGGTCATTCACGTTCATGGCGTGCTCATCCAACCGAAGAGCAGGGCAAAGAGGATGCTGGCTGCCAGGCAGGTGGCCAGCATGACCGGCAGCCCCGATCGCAGCCAGATGCCGGTGGTGATCGGCCGGTGGGTCTTGACGCTCAGGTTGACAGTGATGACGTTGGCGGTGGCGCCGATCGTCGTGCCGTTGCCGCCCAGGCCCGCGCCCAGCGCCAGCGCCCACCAGAAGGGCCAGACGGCAATGCCGAAGCCGCCCAGGCCCTGGAGCACCGGGATCATGGCGATGGTGAAGGGGATGTTGTCCACCAGCGCCGACAGCAGGGCGGCCGCCCAGAGGAGAACCAGGCTCGCCCACAGGGGATTGGCCTGCGCGAGTCCTGCCACCGCCTGCGCCACCCGCGCCAGCACACCTGCAGCCTGCAGCCCGCCTGTCATCACGAACAGCGCCGCAAAGAACAGCAGCACACCCCATTCCACGTGACGCAGGGTGTCGTCGACGTCCGGCCGCACCCACAGCAGCGCTGCCGCCGCTCCCGCCAGGGCGATGGTGGCCGGCTGCAGGTGCAGGGTGCCGTGCAGAAAGAAGCCCAGGACGACCACAACCAGCACTGCCAGCGTCTTGACCATGTTGTCCCGGTCCCTGAGCGCTTCCTTCTCGTCCAGGTGGGCCAGCGCGGCCAGATGGCGCGGCCGCTCGGCCAGCTCCCGCCTGAACACCAGCCGCAGGATGGCCAGCGCCACGACCAGGGCCACGATGATGATGGGACCGAGGTGCGTCAAAAACGAGGCGAAGCTCAGGCCCGCCGCCGAGCCGATGAGGACGTTCGGCGGATCACCCACCAGCGTGGCCACGCCGCCGATGTTGGAGAGCAGCGCCACCGCCATCAGCAGGGGCAGCGGCGTCAGCCCCAGGATCTCGGCGATGAGGATGACCATGGGCACGATCAGGACCACCGTGGTGACGTTGTCCAAAACCATCGACAGCAGGACTGTCGCCCCGCCCAGGATCAGCAGGAGCCGCCACGGGCTGCCCCCCGACCGCTTGCCGGTGAGGATGGCAATGTAGGCGAAAAAGCCGGTCTGCTCCAGCAGCCGGACCAGGATCATCATGCCCAACAGGAGGCCGAGGGTGTTGAAGTCGATGGCGGCCAGCGCCTGCGCCTGGGAGTAGAACCCCATCAGCATGCCGACCACCAGCATCACGGCCGCGCCCACCATGGCGATGATGGTGCGGTGGACGCGTTCGGAGAGGATGGCGAAAAGCGTCACCAGGAAGATGAGGACGGAGACGACCTGGCCGGCGATCACAGGATGGGCTCCTCGTCCAGCCACTTGGCCAGGAAGGCGGCGGCGATGTCCACGAGCGAGGCGATGCCCACCAGAACGCCGGCCTTGTCGACCACGGGCAGGTCACGGATGCCGTGTTTGTTCATCGTCGCCAGGGCGCGCAGCAGGCCGCTGGATTCCGCCACCGCCACCGGCGGCTGCATCAGGTCGGCCATGGTCAGTCCTGCCGCTTCCGCCAGCGGACGTCGCGTCCGGTTCTCCATGGCGCCGAAGTCGTGCACGAAGTCGATGTTCTCCAGCAGGTGGACGAAATCGGGCATGAACACGTCGAGCAGGTCTCGCACCCGCACTACCCCCACCAGGGTGCCCTGCTCATCGACCACCGGCAGGGTGCCGACGTGTTTGTCTACCACCAGGCGTGCTGCTTCCGGCGCCGTGGTGGTGGGGCGGACGGAAATCACCTGTTGCTTCATCCATTGACCGATCATGGTTCATCCTCGCGATGGGCTGCCGGTGCTTCGATCCCGGTTCAGCTCTGGCGTCGCTGCAAAGCTGCAGCAATTCGTTCCTGGCTGCGTTCCACCTCGGCATGGCGCTTGAGGGCCATGCACGTGTACAGCACATCGATCAACCCCACCTGCGCCACCCGTGCACCCAGCGGATACCCATGCGCAAGCGCCTCCTGAGCCGCAGTGTGCAGGCTGATGGCCGCAACCCGGGCGACCGGAGAGGCGGGATGGTTCGTGATGGCAATGGTGATGGCACCTGCTCCGGCGGCAACGGCGAGTGCGTGGCAGACGTCGGGCGCTTCGCCCGAGTGTGAGATGCCCACAGCCGCGTCCGCCGCTGTCAACAGGGTGGCGGACGTCACCTGCATCTCGCTGTCGGTGTGGGGCACGGCCCTGACGCCCACGCGCATCAACTTGTACTGGAGCTCGAGCGCGGCGATGACGCCGCCGCCAGAGCCATAGATGTCGACGCGCCGGGCTGCCAGGAGTGCTTCCGCCGCGCGTTCCAGGGCGCTGCTTTCCATCACGCGCAGGGTGTCCTGCAGGGCCTTGATGTCGGCGGCAATGACCTTGACCGCGGCAGCGTAGAGGTCGTCTCCGGCTGCGGCCTGCACATAGAGAGCGGCATCGGTCAGGGCCAGCTCCTGGGCGAGGTCGATCTTGAAGTCACCATAGCCCTTGGCGCCGATCTTGCGGCAGAAGCGGGAAATGGTAGCGTCGCTGGTGCTGCACCTCTGGGCGAGCGCGCCGATGGAGAGGCGCACCACGTCGGCAGGGTGTTCCAATACATAGTAGGCGACCTTCTGTTCCTGCTCGTTCAGGCTGGGCAGGAGACCGCGAATCGTGAGCAGGAGGCTGGATTCGGTCGTGGAGTGACCCATCGGCATGATCTTTCCGGGAGAAGTACCGCTTGACAAAAAATATCGTCACAGATATTATCATGAAAGAAACTTCTATTGTCAATAGGCGCGTGTTCCCGTCTATGCTACCGGAGGTCATCGCGAAAGAGAAACCGACTGTGGTCGCTGCGGCCCTGGGTGAATGCGTACACGTGGCCGGCGTGATGGGCTTCCTGAGGCTGGCCGAGGAGGCAGGCTGGCAGACGCACTTTCTGGGACCGGCCGTTTCTGTTAAGCGGGTGCTGGAAGTTGCCCGGCAGGAGGGCGCCGCCCTTGTGGGGGTGTCGTATCGCCTGACGCCCGAGACCGGCGAAAGGCTGCTTTCGGAGTTCGCCGAAGCAGCCGATGACCTGCGCAGCGCCGGCGTCCGCTTTGCCTTCGGTGGCACACCACCTGTGGTCGCGCGCGTCCGCGCTCTCGGTTTCTTCGAGGCGCTCTTTGACGGCTCCGAGTTGCCTGAGGACGTGTCGGCCTATCTGCGCGGACAGGCAAACGTCGCCGGCGAGATCCAGTATCCCCAAACGGCTATTGCCCGCATCGAGGCCAAGGCCCCCTATCCCCTCATTCGCCATCACTTCGGCCTGCCAACCCTCCCGGCGACCGCGGAAGGCATTGCCCGCATTGCCGAATCCCGCCTGGTCGACGTCATCTCGCTCGGCATCGACCAGGACGCTCAGGAGAACTTCTTCCATCCCGAGCGCCAGGATCCGCGCCGCACAGGGGCCGGCGGCGTGCCCGTCCGCAGTCCGGAGGACTACCGGCTGCTTTATGCTGCCTCGCGCCGCGGCAACTTCCCTTTGCTGCGCACATACTCCGGCACGGACAACTTCATCCGCTTGGCCGAGGTCTATGTGGCCACACTGAACCTGGCGTGGGCGGCGGTGCCGTTGTTCTGGTTCAACGCCATGGATGGCCGGGGTCCTCACGGTTTGGAAGCGTCCATCCGTGAACACCAGCGCCTCATCGCCTGGTACGGCGCCAGGGGCATCCCCGTTGAACTCAACGAATCGCACCACTGGGGGATGCGCGATGCTCCTGATGTGGTCTTTGTGGTCGCGGCCTATCTCGCTGCATTCAATGCGCGGGCCTGCGGCGTGACCGATTACATCGCGCAAATGATGTTCAACAGCCCGCCCGGCCTGAGTGGCGCCATGGACCTGGCCAAGATGCTGGCCTGCCTGGACATCACAGCGCCCCTGGGTGGTCCCCGGTTCCGCATCTGGCGTCAGACCAGGGTGGGGCTGCTCAGCCACCCGCTTGACCCTGAAGCGGCGCGTGGGCACCTGGCTGCCGCAACCTATCTGCAAATGGCGCTGCGCCCCCACATCGTGCATGTGGTGGGACACACCGAGGCGGACCATGCAGCGACGGCAGAGGATGTCATCGCGGCCTGCAAGGTGGCGCGCGCTGCCATCAGCAACGCCCTGGCCGGCGCTCCTGACATGGTGCATGACCCGATCGTCCAAGCCCGCGCCCAAGAACTGGTCGCCGAGGCGCAGATCGCCCTCGACGCTGTCCGTTCGCTTGCCGGGGCGGATGTGGCTGAACCGCTGACCGACCCGGCCGCGCTGGCGCGGGCGGTGACGAGCGGCATCCTCGACGCCCCACACCTTCGCAACAACCCCTTTGCGCGTGGTCAGGTGCTTACCCGTATCGTCAAAGGCGCCTGTCTGGCTGTGGACGAACACGGGCGCCCCCTTTCCGAATACGAGCGGCTGGCTTCCCTGAGGTATCTGTCCTTGGCGACCCCGACCGCGCCCGCACATGGAGACCCACGAGAATGACGCGTTTCACCGTGATCGGCGCCGGCCACGGCGGCAAGGCGATGGCCGCACACCTGGCGCTCATGGATTGCCGGGTCACCCTTTACAATCGTACCCCGGAGCACGTCGCCGCTGTCAAGGCCAGGGGAGGCCTTGACCTCGACAGCTATCCTGGCGGCCCGCGTGGCTTCGCCAGGTTGGCAGGTGTGTCCTCTGACATGGGCGAGGCATTGGCAGGGGCGGATGTGATCATGGTGGTGGTGCCTTCATCGGCCCATGCCGACGTCGCACGCGCCGCTGCGCCCCATCTGAGCGATGGACAGATGGTGCTGCTGCACCCCGGACGCACCCTGGGCGCCATCGAATTCAGCAAGGTGTTGTGCGATCACGGCTGCCGGGCCGATATGCTGATCGCCGAGGCGGAAACCTTCATCTACGCCAGCCGTTCGGATGGTCCTGCCCAGGCGCGCATCTTCCGCATCAAGGAGGCTGTGCCCTTGGCGGCGCTGCCAGCCAAACGTACCCCCGAAGTGTTGGCGGCTCTGGCGCCCTTCTATCCGCAGTACATTGACGGCGTCAGTGTGTTGCACACAGGGCTCAACAACATGGGCGCCATCTTCCACCCAGCCCTGACCCTGCTCAATGCCGGGCGCATCGAATCGACGCTTGGCGACTACCAGTTCTACATCGAAGGCGTGACTCCTTCCGTGGCGCGCGTGCTCGAGGTGCTGGATCGCGAGCGGGTGACGGTGGCGGCATCGTTAGGCATCCGTGGCCGCACGGCCATGGAGTGGCTGAAGCTGGCCTACGACGCTGCTGGCGCCGACCTGAACGAAGCCATCCATAACCAATCCGGGTACTACGGTATCAAGGCGCCCAGCACGCTCAATCACCGCTACATCTTTGAGGATGTGCCCATGAGCCTGGTGCCTATCGCCGCCCTCGGCCAGCATTACGGCGTGTCGGTGCGCGGCATGGACTCGATCATCCGTCTGGCCTGCATCATTCACCGCACCGACTACTGGCGCCGGGGCCGTACGCTCGACAAGCTGGGGATCGATCGCCTCAGCGTCGGCGAACTCACGCAATTCGTCATGGAAGGCGTCCGCTGTTGGGAAGGTTGAGGTATCAACAGCAGACAACGTTTTACTTCACACAACAGCTTGCACTATCAAGGAGCTTGCCATGGCAGGAATCGCTGGCATTACCAGGCCCAATGAGTGGTTGGCCGTCGAGAGGATGCTCGACAAGATCGGGCATCGGGGACGCTGTGGACGTGAACTGGTGCAGTCCAACGGTCTGACGGTGGGCATCGTGAAGACGGCCTTTTCAGCACACCAGGAGGACCAGGAGCCGCCTCTCTCGATCGGTGACGGGGGTGGTGCTGAGCGCCTGGCCGGGGTGAACCTGGCGCCGGGCGAATTCTCTCTCTTCAGGGACATGTTTGGCGTGGCCCCTCTCTATTATGGCCGTGACGCCGAGGGCGCCCTCTGCTTTGCTTCTGAAGTAAAGGCGCTCATTCAGCTTGCCGGCGACGTTTATGAGCTGCCTCCGGGAACGAACTACGACGGCGAAACCCTCCGGCCCTTTGAGCAGCCCGATCGGGAGCCGATCCTCGACGCCGAGCCGGCGATTATCGCCGGCAATCTGCGTCAGCGCCTGGAAACGGCGGTTGCCCAGCGCGCCGCCCAAGGCGAAGTCGGCGCCTGGCTCTCCGGCGGACTTGATTCCAGCGCCATGGCGGCGTTGGCGCGCCCTCACGTGGAGCGCCTGCATACGGTGGCGGTTGGTCTCGACGGCGCCCCTGACCTCGTCCATGCCCGCATCGTCGCCGACTTCATCGGCTCGGACCATCATGAGGTGGCGATCGATGTGGGGCAGATGCTGGCCCTGCTCCCCGAGGTCATTTATCATCTCGAGTCCTTTGACGCCCTGTTGGTGCGCTCGAGCATTACGAACTATGTCGCCGCCAAGACCGCCTCGGATTATGTCCCGGCGGTGTTCTCGGGGGAAGGCGGCGACGAGCTCTTCGCCGGTTATGCCTATCTCAAGCTGCTGGACCCTGCCCTGCTCGCCGGTGAGCTCGCGGACATCACTGGTCGTCTGCACAACACAGCGCTCCAACGGGTGGACCGCTGCGCCGCCACGCACGGCATCGTTGCTTTCGTGCCCTTCCTGGATGCTGAGGTATCCGGCTATGCGCAGCGCATTCCTGTCGAGCTCAAACTGCATGACGGCGTGGAGAAGTGGATCCTACGCCAGGCGTTAGCTGGCGTTCTGCCCGATGTCACGCTGCACCGGCCCAAGGCCAAGTTCTGGGAGGGCGCCGGTGTGGGCGAGCTCCTGGCGAGCCATGCCGAAGCCGCGATTACCGATGCGGCCTTCCTAACGGAAAGGGTCTTGCCGAACGGTTGGAGCCTGAACTCGAAGGAGGAACTGATGTACTACCGCATCTTCCGCGCCCATTTTGGCGTACACGCCGACCTGTCGTGGATGGGGCGCACCAAGCTCTAGTGCCTCGTTAAGTTTCTTTTTGCTCTTTTAGAATTGGATAGAGACGCTTAAGCTTGATGCGGGCATCGGCGGCGGTGAACTGCCACACGACCCTGGCGCAGGCATGATTGCGGCGAGCTTGCCAAGCGGCGACTTCGCTGATCAGGGTGTCCTTGTCTGGAATGCGCTGGTCCAGGCACTGAGCCGCAAGCACCGA
>JAKOVD010000018.1 GCA_029782215.1 Chloroflexota bacterium | reverse complement strand
TTGCCGGGGTGCTCCAGCACGCCGCCTACGTTCATCCCCTGCCCGTAGAACCGAGCCAGGAACTCCTGGGTGGCTAGGCCGATTCCGACCATCTCCGCAGCGTGGGCGATTGGCGAAAGGCCTTTCAACCCATCGAACGAGAAGCCCGGGATGTGCAGGACCCGTTCAGCCGGCAGGAGCATCCATTCCCCGTCATCTGTGGTCACCCGGTACCAGATCCGCTCTGTCTCGGGGTCCCGCTCTGGCTCGACCTGCATCCACTGGTACGGATACAGCTCCGCCGGCCGGCCCGCCATGTCCGGAGTGATGACGGCATAGCCGTTCCCGCTAATGGCACAGTTGGCCGTGACCGTCTCCACCATCGTCTGCCCCGTCATGTCCGGGTTCGGCTCGATGGTCAGGAGCCTAGTCACCGGATGGTCAGGCACCTTGTCCGCCCCGCCTGTTGGCCGCCGGCGGTAGATCGACACCGGCAAGCTGCCCATGGTCTCCGCGATAACCCGAACGCAGGCGTAGACGTCGATGAGCCGCATGGCCGTGGACTCGGAAACCTGGACCCCGGCATGCGACAGGCCGCCCCGTATGCGGGACAGGACCTGTCGGTCGAAATCCTCCATGGTGTACGACTGGGCCAAAATCCTTGTCAAGACACCCATTAGCCGACCCTCCTCTTCGGATAGCCAGCCCACATAAGCAGGGCACCGCAAACAACCAACGCCGCGGCCGGATGGACCATCCAGAGGCCATAGCCAAAGGAGGCGAATCCCGCGACCAGCATGAGCTCCTGCAACAGTTCCTCCCACTTCATAGGAAAATCCGCCCCCTTTCCTCGTAGACTGATCTGCTGGATTCCAACACGCCAGCGGCGATGGCGTCCCGGCGGGCCTCCCAGCTTAGGACGGCGGCCATAGCTGCGTCGATCTTGTGCGGCGAGTCTGGACGCTCTTTCTGGATGAGCCACAACGGCCGCCCATCCTCTGTCTTCTGCGGCAGGTCCTTGCGCCGGGCGTTGCCCAGGTGCCGCCCCAAGCGCCGGTCGCCGCTGTGCGACATCGCGCCCTCGTTGATGGCAGTCTCGAACGCCTCCAGCGCGTAGGCCATCGCTTTGCGCCGGTTCGTCCACCACTCGACGACTCGCTGCTCGCCATACCGTCCCGCCCAGGCCGCCACCCAGGACTGCCAGTAGGGCGGGTCGGCATACATGCGCCACACGTCGTACCGTTCAAAGAGGTCGGCGATTACCGCATCGACCTCTTCAGCCGGCACCTGCCATGTCTTTTCCTGGCCAAACGGACACTCCCACAAGCCAGCCAGCCACTGGTAGCCCGTCTCGACGTGGGTGCAAACAATCGCCGTCGAGTCGTGGAACTGGGCGCCGTCGAAACCGATGGTGATAAGGTCGCCGTCTTTGACAGGCGACTCAGACCGGGCCA
>JAKOVD010000015.1 GCA_029782215.1 Chloroflexota bacterium | reverse complement strand
TCGGTGCTTGCGGCTCAGTGCCTGGACCAGCGCATTCCAGACAAGGACACCCTGATCAGCGAAGTCGCCGCTTGGCAAGCTCGCCGCAATCATGCCTGCGCCAGGGTCGTGTGGCAGTTCACCGCCGCCGATGCCCGCATCAAGCTTAAGCGTCTCTATCCAATTCTAAAAGAGCAAAAAGAAACTTAACGAGGCACTAGGATCACGCCGGCGTTGCTGGCATCAATGGTCACGTTCCCATCGTCCAGAGTTGGCAACGCACTGTTTATCGCAATGGCAGTTGGATTGGCCGCAGGAAACACGGCCGGATCGAACGTGATGGTGTCGCAATTGGCCGCCTGCAGCAGGCACTGCCGCAGCGTACCCGGGCCAGCATCCTGTGCACTGGTTACGGTACACAAAGTGCCGAGAGTCATGAGGTTGCTTTCTTCGGCTGCCGTCCGTCCGGACGACGTGGCAGGCAACACCAGCAGCAGGGCGGAGAGCACCAGGCAAGAAGCCGACAATCGGGTAAACATGGAACGCCTCCACACATGAGAGCGCAACAAGCCAGACATCCAGCAGAAGGAAATGAGCGACCCGTCCTTGGGACGCACAACAAGGCCCCGCGTTGGTCAGGACAGTCCTGGTCTATAGCAGCACACGACGGCCGGTCCGCAATCCATATGAGTCCTCCTCGGCCTGCAACCACAGGCCAGTTCGGCGCAAGACTGGCTCGGCCGACGCCAAGGCCAGGTACGGCTTCCCATACATTTCAATAAAGAAAGTATTCACAATTTAGCACCGGTCGGCAGCGCCGTCAACGTATCGGCGCGACCGGGCGTGGTCTCTCTTGTCGGCAATGCCTTACCGAAGTATCATAGGAGCTCGGCGCCTCTCACTCTGTGCATCGGCAGTGGAGAACCATGACAGGCTTCGACTTCGGCGGTGAGTTCGTTTGGCAGCCCACCGCTGCCTATATCGAGGGTAGCCATCTGCAGCGCTTCCTGGCCGCATACGGGCTGGCATCACTCACGGAGCTTCAGGACAAGGCCACCGGCGACATCGCCTGGTTCGGGGAGGCCGTGCTGCGTTACCTGGATATCCAGTTCGACACGCCCTACACCCAGATCGTCGACCTCTCCCAGGGCAAGCCCTGGGCAAGATGGTGCGTGGGCGGCGTGATGAACATCGTTCACAACTGCCTCGACAAGTGGATGGGCACGCCGCAGCAGAACCGGGCGGCCCTGCGCTGGGAGGGTGAAGAGGGGACGACGCGTGTCCTCACCTACGGCGACCTCTGGCGAGAGGTCAACCGCTGTGCCAATGCCATGCGCAGCCTGGGCCTGGGCAAGGGCGACGTCGTAGCGCTCTTCATGCCCATGATCCCAGAAATCGCCGTCGCCCTGCTGGCTACCGCCAAGATCGGGGGCATCATCCTGCCCCTCTTCTCCGGCTATGGCAGCGCCGCCATTGCCACCCGGCTGGTTGACGCCGGCGCCAGGGCGCTCTTTACCACCGACGGCGCCTGGCGCCGCGGTCGCATGGCCGAGATGAAGCGGGTGGCTGACGAGGCGATCAGCCTGGCAGCCGCCGAGGGGTGCACCGTCGAACACGCTACTGTCTGCCGCCGCACCTGCCATGACGTCCCCATGACGCCAGGGCGCGATCACTGGTGGCACGAGCTGGTGGCACCACAGCCGCCCACGGCTCCCACCGAGCCCACTGGCGCCGAAGACACGGTGATGATCATTTACACGTCGGGAACCACCGGACGGCCCAAGGGCGCCGTGCACACGCACTGCGGGTTCCCGGTCAAGGCGGCCCAGGACATGGCCCTGGGCCTGGACCTGCGGCCCCAGGACACCCTCTACTGGATGACCGACATGGGCTGGATGATGGGACCGTGGGAGGTCTTCGGCGTGCTCCTCCTGGGCGGGTCCATGCTCTTCTACGACGGCGCCCCCGACTACCCCGGCGTGGACCGGCTCTGGAAGCTGGTCGCAGACCACGGCGTCACCGCGCTCGGCGTTTCCCCCACGCTCATCCGCTCGCTGATGGCGCACGGCGAGGGGCCGGTGCGCAGGTACGACCTGTCCGGCCTGCGCCTGTTCGCCTCAACCGGCGAACCCTGGAATCCCGGCCCGTGGATGTGGCTGTTCCAGACGGTCGGAGAGGGCAAACGCCCGATCATCAACTATAGCGGCGGCACGGAGGTCTCCGGCGGCATCGTCATGGGCAATGTGCTGTCGCCGCTCAAACCGGCGGCGTTCTCCGGCCCGGCCGTGGGGATGGCCGCCGACGTGGTGGATGACGAGGGCCAGCCCCTGCGCGGCCAGGTGGGCGAGCTGGTGGTGCGGGAGCCGTGGATCGGCATGACGCGCGGCTTCTGGAAGGATCCCGATCGCTACCTGGAGACTTACTGGAACCGGTTCCGTGATATCTGGGTCCACGGTGACTTTGCCGCCATCGACGAGGACGGCCAGTGGTACATCCTGGGGCGCTCCGACGACACGATCAAGATCGCCGGCAAGCGCCTGGGCCCCGCCGAAGTCGAGAGCATCCTTGTCCACCACCCGGCGGTCGTCGAAGCAGGCGCCATCGGCGCTCCCCATGCCGTCAAAGGCTCGGAGCTGGTTTGCTTCGTCGTGCTGGCGCCTGGCGTCGAGCCCACGCCCCCCCTGGCGGCCGAGCTGCGCGACCTGGTGGCCGCGGCGCTGGGCAAAGCGCTGCGGCCGGCGGAGGTGCTCTTCGTGCCCGACCTGCCCAAGACCCGCAACGCCAAAGTCATGCGTCGCGTCCTGCGCGCCGCCTATCTGGACCAGCCCGCCGGCGACACCAGCTCGCTGGTCAACCCGGAAGTCGTGGAAGCCATTCGCGCCATCGCCGGCCAGGACCGGGCGGTGGGCGGTGATCACTGAGTCTTTTTCGCCCCTCAAAGGAGCGGGGAGAGCACCATGGATTTTCAACTCAGCAAAGAGCAGCAACTGGCCCAGCAGATGATCCGCGAGTTCGTCGAGCAGGAGGTCAAACCCCTCGCGGCGCACACGGACCACACCCATGAGTTCCCCTGGACGACCATCCACAAAATGGGCCCCTTGGGCCTCTTGGGGCTGAACATCCCCGAACGCTGGGGCGGCGCCGGCGCCGACCATGTCGCGGCCGCCATCCTGATCGAGGAACTGGGCCGGGGGTGCGGTTCCACGGCGCTGACCGTGGCCGCGCACCTGGGCCTGTCGTGCGCCACCCTCGCCGCCTTCGGCTCTGACGCCCTCAAGGAGCGCTACCTGGCGCCGATGGCTCGCGGCGAGATGCTGGGGGCGCTGAGCCTGACCGAGCCGGGCGCCGGCTCTGACCTCAAGGGAGGCGTGCGCACCTACGCCCGCCGGGAGGGCGGCGAGTGGGTCGTCAGCGGCAGCAAGATGTGGATGACCAACGCCTCCGTGGCCGGGGTGATGGTGGTGCTGGTGCGGACCGGGACCGCCGGGGGCTCACACGCCCTGAGCCACCTGCTGATCCCGGCGGACGCGCCCGGGGTCGTCGTCGCCCCACCCGAGCGCAAGATGGGCCTTCACGGCTGCAAGACGCACGCCGTGAGCTTCGATGACGTGCGCGTGCCGCTTGACCACCTGGTGGGCGAGGAGGGCCGCGGCCTGGCGCAAACCCTGACCGTGCTCGACGGCGGCCGCATCGGCATCGGCGCCCTCAGCCTGGGGCTCGCCCAGGCCGCCTACGAGGAATCGCTCAAGTATGCCCATGAGCGCCGGACCTTCGGCGTCCCCATCGGCCAGCACCAGGCTATTCAGTTCAAGATCGCCGACATGGCCACCACGATCCAGGCAGCGCGGCTTCTCGTCTACTACGCCGCCTGGCTGCGGGACCAGGGCCGGCCCTACACACTGGCCGCGGCCCAGGCCAAGCTCTTCGCCACCGAGATGGCCGACAAGGTGTGCTTCGAGGCCATCCAGATCCACGGCGGCTACGGCTACAGCGCCGAGTTCCCCGTCGAGCGCCTCTACCGGGACAACCGTCTGATGCTCATCGGCGAAGGCACCAGCGAGATCAACAGGATGGTGATTGGGAGGAATGTGCTGGGTGGCTCGTAGGTAAGCGCGGCCTCAAGCTGTCACTCCTGCTGACTCCGCGTCCCCGCGCCGCTATTTCCACGCGTCCGCCGACGGCTGGATGTGCTCCGGCTCCTGGCGGCGGAGGTTGTGGTACTTGCCGGAGAAGAAGACCAGGGGACGGTCGACACCGGCGCTGCGGTGCAGGTCGAGCACCTCGCCAACCACGATCCAGTGGTCGCCGCCATCATGGACCTGGTGGACGCGGCAGGCAAGAGAGGCCAGGCAGCCCTCCAGGCGCGGAGTCTGCTCCGCCGCCCCCCAGGGCACGAAGGCGTACTCGGGTTCTTGCTCCTGGCGCCAGCCGCCGGCAAAGAAGTTCGACAGCGGCTCCTGGTCTTCATTGAGGATGTTGATCGTGAAGGCACTGCCCACGGTGAGATACGCCGCCAGGTTAGCCCGTTTCGAGGGGCAGACGATGACCAACGTCGGCTCCAGCGACAGCGAGGTGACGGCATTGGCCGTCATGCCCCGCACTTCCCCCTCCCTCTCGGCCAGCAAGACGGTGACGCCGGTGGCGAAGAGCCCGATGGTTTGGCGGTAAGCTTTGGTGTCGATGGGAGTGGTCATGGGCGTGATGACGTGATGCGTAGGGACGTAATGCGTGATGACGTGATGCATGAGAGGTCTATTTCACTCATGCGGATGCTTTGGACGGCCCTTCCCTTACCAGTTTGCTACAATGAGGCCCATGGGACGGCCACAGAGGGAGCGCCCCTACCGGCCACCTGCCACCTGCCACCTGCCACCTACACCTCCCTCACAGTCGGTGCTCGGAATCGGCGGCCACAGAGGGAGCGCCCGTACCGGCCACCGGCCACCTGCTATCTGCCACCTGCTGCTATGCCACATCCTTTCATCGCCGTTTTTGACCTTGAAGGCGTGTTCACGCCCGAGATATGGATCGCCGTGGCCGGCGCCACGGGCATCGCCGGCCTGCGCCGCACGACGCGCGACGAGCCCGATTATGACAAGCTGATGCGGCAGCGCCTCCAGATTCTTGAAGAGCATGGGCTGACACTGAAGGATATCCAAGAGGTCATCGCCGGGTTGGAGCCGCTGCCAGGCGCCCGCGAGTTCCTGGGCTGGATGCGCAGCCAGGCGCCCGTGATCATCCTCTCTGACACGTTCTACGAGTTCGCGGCCCCGCTGATGGCCAAGCTCGCCCATCCCACCCTGTTCTGCAACAGCCTGGAGGTAGACGCGCGCGGCATGATCATGGACTACCACCTGCGCATCCGCGATGGCAAGCGCGAGGCGGTGCAGGCGCTCAAGCAGATCCACTTTCGCGTGATCGCGGCCGGCGACTCGTACAACGATACGACCATGCTGGCGGCGGCCGACCACGGCATTCTGTTCCGGCCTCCGGCCAACGTAGCCGACGAGTTCCCGCAGTTCCCCGTGGTCACGGAATATGAGGCGCTGCATGGTCTGATCGAATCGCTTCTGGCCCAGAGCCGCTGACCGTGATTCCGCTCCTGCTGCTGGCAGTAGCCGGCCTGTTCACCCTGGTCCTGGGCAGCGTCCATTTCTTCTTCCCGAAGCTGCTCGACTTCGAGCACGCCATCCCCAGGGAAGGATCGGTGCTCAAGCCCTTCCATCTCGGTCCCATCCGCTACGCCACCCGGCGCAGCGACGTTCACGGCATTGCCTGGGTGATGAACCATCATGCCAGCTTCGTGTTGGTGAGCGTTGGGCTGGCCGACCTGCTGGCCGGAAGCTGGCTGACCTCGCCAGCCGGGCGGTGGCTGGCGCTCTGGATCGCAGTGTGGTGGTTTCTGCGGGCGGCGAGCCAGCTCTACCTGGGCAAGCGCCGGGGCGACTGGCTGATCCTGGCCGGCTTCGGCCTCCTCGGTCTTGTCCACCTCGCCGTGGGGGTCGCCTCGTGGTGATCGCAAACGAGCATCGCCCCTGGCCTGTGCCATCCCGGCCTTGGGTGATGTCGCAATCGTGGCAGGACCTGCTGTTCATGCACTGGCCCGTGCCGGCATCCTCACTGCGCCCCCATATCCCGCCCGGCCTGGCCATCGACACCTTCGAGGGGCAGGCTTGGATCGCGGTCGTGCCCTTTGTGATGCGCTGCACACGGCCCTTGCGCCTGCCTCTGCCCTTTGGGCTGGGTGACCTGCCGGAGCTCAATGTCCGCACCTACGTGGTACGCGATGGCAAGCCCGGCGTCTGGTTTTTCAGCCTGGACGCCGGACAGGCCCTGGCGGTGGCGGTCGCCCGCCGCTGGTACCATCTGCCCTACTACCGCGCCCGCATGGTGGTTGGCAGCGACCGAGATCGCTATAGCTACCGCAGCGTGCGCACGCACCGCGGCGCCCTCCCGGCGGCGTTCACCGCCGCCTATGGGCCATCCGGCGCCGTCTACCACAGCCAGCCGGGCACGCTGGAGCACTGGCTGACCGAACGCTACTGCCTATACGCCGCCGACCGTCGCGGCCGCCTCTACCGGGGTGAGAACGCCCACGTTCCCTGGCCGCTGCAGCCCGCCGAGGCCGAGGTCACAGCGAACACGATGGGCGCACCTCTGGGACTTGCCTTGCCCGGCGCCGCCCCCCTGCTCCACTTCGCCCGCCGCATCGACGTCGTCTTCTGGGCTCTCGAGCGCGTCGCCGGCTGAAACTCAGGTGCGGGGGGCGTGCTCGCCCGGCCGGGCGTGCTGCACGCCACCGTCGGTGGGCCGCAGCAGCTCCAGGGCGTGAGGCAGGACGGGGGCGATCACGGCGAACTGCTCGGCTACGGCCTTGGGGCTGCCGGAGAGGTTGACGATCAGAGTCTGGGCCCTGATACCGGCGATGCCGCGTGACAGCATGGCGTGGGGCGTCACGTGCATCCCGGAGGCGCGCATGGCCTCGGCCAGACCGGGGGCTTCGCGGTCGATCACGTCGCGGGTGGCCTCCGGCGTGACGTCACGGCCGGCAAAACCCGTGCCCCCCGTGGTCAGGATCAGGGCCAGGGACCATTCGTCGGCCCAGGCCCGCAGGCGATCGGCGATCACCTTGCGCTCGTCGGGGATCACTGCTGTGAGCGGCATCTCCGCCGGCCACAGCGACTGCACCAACTGTACCAGCACAGGCCCACTGCGATCGGGCGCCTGCCGCTGGGAGGCGCTGTCGCTGATGGTGAGAACACCGATGAAGCTTGTCATCGTCGACCTGCACCGGCCTGGGAATGAAAGAGGCGTTGGGCGGATAGCGCCCAACGCCTGTTGAGGGTGAGAGACAGCCGGCAAGGACCGGCGACGGCGACCTAGCGCTTGGTGTACTGCGGGGCCTTGCGGGCGCGCTTGAGGCCGGGCTTCTTGCGCTCCTTGGCGCGGGCATCCCGCTCCAGGTAACCGCGCTTCTTCAACGGCGACCGCAGGTTCTCGTCAAACACGGAAAGGGCGCGGGCAAGGCCCTGCTGCACGGCGCCGGCCTGGCCGGTGACGCCGCCGCCCTTGACCAGGACCGATACGTTGAAGCGGCCCTCACTGTCCACTGCGCGCAGCGGATCCAGCAGAGCGTTTTGATCCTGGGGACGGGTGAAGAAGGCGGTCATCGGCTTGCCGTTAACGATGATCTCGGCGTTCTCGCCGGCAGGATACAGGCGCACCCGGGCGGTTGCGGTCTTGCGGCGTCCAACGGCTTCGTAATAGGTCTGCTGGCTCATAAATCGTAAACCTCTTTACAGCTCCAAAACGCGCGGCTGCTGGGCGGCGTGCGGATGGGTGGGTGAAGCGTAGACCTTCAGCTTCTTAAACATTTGACGGCCCAGGCGGTTCTTGGGCAGCATGCCGCGCACAGAGAACTGCAGCACGCGCTCGGGGTGCGTTTGCAGCATCTGGCGAAGCGACATCTCCTTGAGGCCGCCCATGTAGCCGCTGTGGCGATAATACATTTTCTGATCCAGCCGGTCGCCTGTCACGCGGATCTTGTCGGCGTTGATGACGATGACAAAATCACCGCAGTCAACGTGCGGCGTGAAGATCGGCTTGTGCTTGCCGCGCAGAATACGGGCGATCTCGGTCGACAGACGGCCCAGGGTCTTGCCCTCGGCATCGACAACAAGCCATTCGCGCTGGATATCTTCGGCTTTCGCGCTGTAGGTTTTAATCACGAATCGAACTCCTTGGGCCGCTACGCCTGCGTGGCCACAGGTGTGCCGGACAAATGCTGCAAGTCTTCGCTGGGGTAGGTAACCGCCATCAGGATCAGGCCCTGGGGCGGAGCAGGTGGGGCTGCGAGCGCCCGCTGACAGGCGCTGAAAAGGGCAGTAAAGGCGTCGGGTGTGAGCTGGCTGCGACCGACCCGGACGAGGGTGCCTACCAGCGTCCGGACCATGTGGCGGAGAAAGGCATTGCCACGAATGTCGAAATAGAGGTAAGGGGGCTCGCGGCGCCAGTGGGCTTCGGAAAGGTGGCGGATGGTGTTCTCGCCCTGTGTGGGTTGGCCGAACGTGGCGAAGTCGTGGGTGCCGAGGAGCGAGCCAGAGGCCGCATTCATGGCATCGACGTCAAGCTCGTCCGGGATCTCCCAGGCGTAGCGCGCACGGAGCGGTGAATGCCTGGGCCACTGGCCTACCTGGTAGCGATACCAGCGTTCGCGGGCGCTGAACCGGGGATGGAAAGTGGCAGGAGCGAGGTCGAGGCTGAGGACGGAAAGGTCAGAGGGGAGGAGGGCGTTGAGCCCTCGCAGCAGGTCGGCGGTCGTGTGCCGCCAGGTGGTGCGGAAGACAATCACCTGGCCGGCGGCGTGGACGCCGGTGTCGGTGCGGCCGGAGCCGATGACTCGGACCGGCTGCTGGGTGAGGCGCTGCGCCGCTCTCTCAAGCTCTCCCTGCACCGTGCGTCCCTCGGCCTGAATCTGAAAGCCGAGAAAGTCGGTGCCGTCGTACTCGACGACCGCGCGGTAGAGAGGGCCGGGAAAGTCTGCGCCGGTCACTCCTACTCGACGAGCTCGAGCATGGCCATATCGGCGCCGTCGCCCTTGCGCTGCCCCATCTTGAAGATGCGGGTGTAGCCGCCGGGACGGTCGGCATAGCGGGCGGCGAATTCGTCGTAGATGACGGCCACGATATCGGGATCGTTGAGGCGCGAGCGCAGCAGACGCCGAGCATGCACTTCGTCGATCCTGCCGGAGCGGCCGCGCTTGGCAATCGTGATCAGGTGTTCGGCGTCGGCGCGGATGGCCTTGGCCTTCGCCTCGGTGGTCTCAATCTGCCCGTGGCGGAAGAGCTCGGTAATGAGATTCTTGAAAAGGGCCTGGCGATGATCCGAAGATCGGCCGAGGTGCCGGCCCCGTACTTGGTGTCGCATGGCTAGACCTCGCTGGGGGTGTAATCGATGTAGTTCAGGTAATCTTTCTCGCGCAGCTTCTCGATCAGCTCGTCCAACGACTTGCGACCAAAATTGCGGATGGCAAGCATCTCCGTGTCGCCGCCCACCTCTAGCTTGCGCAGCACCTCGCCGACGCGGGTGATGCCGGCGCGCTTGAGGCAGTTGTAGGCGCGCATGCTCAGGTCCAGTTCCTCGATCGGCTGTTCGGCGACGCGGCCGGGGATGCCGCTATCGTCGTGGAACTCCGACGTGTCTTCGACCAGCTCCACGCCGGCCACCATCGAGAAGAGCTCGACCAGTTGCCGTGCCGACTGCTTGACGGCCGAATCCGGGTTCATCGAGCCGTCCGTCCAGACCTCTAGGATCAGGCGGTCGAAGTCGGTGGCGCCGCCGACGCGGGTGCGTTCGACGGTGTAGTTCACCCGGCGCATGGGGCTGAAGATGGCGTCGATAGGCATCTCGCCGATGGGCAGCTTGGGGCGGCTGTCGGCCTCGGCCGGCAGATAGCCCTTGCCGGGCGACACGGTGAGCTCCATGTCAAAGTCAGCATCCGGCGAATCAAGGGTCAGCAGATAGAGCTCGGGGTTGATGATCTCCACCTCTGGCGGGACATTGAGGTCCGCGGCGGTGATCGGGCCCGCGCCCTTGGCATGCACGTAGATACGCACCGGCTCCTCGCTGAACAGGCGCATACGCAACTGTTTCAGGTTCAGGATAAGCTCGGTGGTGTCCTCGCGCGCAGAGGGGATGGGTGAGAACTCGTGGTAGACGTCATTGATGCGCACTGACGTCACCGCCGCACCGGGCAGCGACGACAGCAGCACACGGCGCAGGGCGTTGCCCAGAGTGATGCCAAACCCACTCTCCAGTGGGCCGATTTCAAAGCGGGCATACTTCTGAGTGCTCGCCGTGCACTCGATTTTGGGTAAGACGGTTTGAGTATCCTGGTAAGGCACGTGGCAGCCTCCTTCGCCGGGCCTACGCCCGCAGTTGCTGGCATTCCGCAGGGAAATGCCAACGTCAATGCCACTTGAGTTGATCTGCCTGTCTCACCGCCTAAGCGGCAGAGATGGCCGGATCAGCGGCTGTAGAATTCAACGATGAGCTGCTCATTGATGGGGATGTCAATGTCCTCGCGGCTCGGCAGCTCGTTGACCCTGCCGGACAGAGCAGCCATATCGGTGCTGAGCCATTTAGGCGAGCTGACCCGGCTGGAGAACTGCGCCAGGTCTTTGAAGTACGGCAGCGACCGGCTGCGCTCGCCAACCTGGATCACATCGCCGGGCTGGACCGCGTAGGAAGCAATATCGACCTTCTGGCCGTTGACGACAAAGTGGCCGTGCGTGACCAACTGGCGGGCCTGCGACCGGGAGGTGGCGAAGCCCATCCGGAACACGACGTTGTCCAGGCGAAGCTCAAGCAACTGCAGCAGCGCGGCGCCGGTCACACCCTTGGCCTTCAGCGCCTGGCGGAAATAACCGCGGAACTGGCGCTCCAGCACACCGTAGATGCGGCGCACCTTCTGCTTCTCGCGAAGCTGGCGACCAAAGTCAGAGGTTTTCCGGCGGCTGCGCTTCTGACCGTGCATGCCGGGAGGCGTGTTGCGGTCTTCAATGGCGCACTTGGGCGAGTAGCAGCGCTCTCCCTTGAGGAAGAGCTTCATACCCTCGCGGCGGCAGAGCTTGCAGACGGAATCATTATATCGAGCCATTCAGTACACTGTCCTTCGTTGCGGTGACGGGGCGCTCGGCCCCGGCGCTGATGGGAAGATAAGAATCAGGCGCCAGGACTTGCGTTCGTAGCGCTTCAGTGGTGAGTTAGACGCGGCGCTTCTTGGGGGGCCGGCACCCGTTATGGGCCAGGGGCGTCACGTCGGTGATGGCAATCACCTGCAGACCGGCGGCCATCAGAGAACGGATGGCGGACTCACGGCCCGGGCCAGGTCCCTTGAGGAAGACCTCGACCTCGCGCATGCCCATATCGATGGCCGCCTTGGCGGCATTGCGTCCCGCCTGTTGGGCGGCATAGGGTGTGCTCTTGCGCGAGCCCTTGAATCCGGAGCTGCCGGCGCTGGACCAAACCAGAGCGTTGCCTTCCGGGTCGGTGACGGTGATGATCGTGTTGTTGAAGGTGGCCTGCACGTGGACTTGACCACGGGCGACCATCTTTCGTTCTTTTTTAGGGGCGGCGCGGCGTGTGCGCGCAGGGGTGGATTGCTTTGCCATAGAGGACGTGCTCCCTTACAGACGAAACGGATCGGGGACTGCTTACTTGCGGGCGCGCTTGCGGCCGGGCACCGTCTTGCGGACGCCGCGCTTGGTGCGGGCGTTGGTGCGGGTGCGCTGGCCCCTGACAGGTAGATTGGCGCGATGCCGGCGACCGCGATAGCTGCCGATCTCGATCAGGCGCTTGATGTTCATCTGAACCTCGCGCCGGAGATCGCCCTCGACCACGTAGTTACGATCGATAAAATCGCGCAGGCGAGACACCTCGTCCGTTGTCAATTCGTGGACGCGCTTGTTTTCGATACCGGTATGGCCCAAGATCTCCCTGGCGGTCGAAGGACCGATACCGTAGATGTAGGTGAGAGCTGTCTCGACCCGCTTGTCGCGAGGGATGTCGATGCCAGCAATACGAGCCATAAAGCCTCCTGAAAAGTGCCGCTAACGGGTGAAGCGCGAACGTCTCCCTGAGGAGGTCGCTCAGCCCTGGCGCTGCTTATGCTTGGGATTGGTGCAGATGACGAGAACGACACCGCGGCGACGAATGATTTTACAGTTATCGCACATGCGTTTGACGGAAGGTCGGACTTTCATGATTCTACTCCTAAGGGCGCTTCGCTTGGGGTCGTCTGTCGGGCAAAACGCCGGTTGCTAGAGCGACGTAAGAATCTCGGCTGCGCCGGTGGTAACAAGAAGGGTGTGTTCGAAGTGAGCGCTTAGTGAGCCATCCTGCGTGCAGACCGTCCAACCGTCTGCGTCCAACCGGGTCCGCCAACCTGGCCCGGTGTTGACCATGGGCTCGATGGCGAGGGTCATGCCTGGGCGCAAGATGGGACCGGTGCCAGCGCGACCGTAGTTGAGGATGGTGGGTGGTTCGTGCAGCTCACGCCCGATGCCGTGGCCAGTCAACTCTCGCAGCACCGTCAAGCCGTGGGACTCAACATAGGACTGCAAGGCGGCGGAGATGTCGCCGAGGTGGCTGCCGGCCTTCGCCGCCGCAATGGCGACGAAGAGGGCATCGTGAGTGACGTCAATAAGGTGCTGGGCAGTGGCGTCGAGAGAACCGATGGCGTAGGTCCAGGCTGTGTCAGCCACCCATCCCTGGTACGTGGCGCCGACGTCGATACTGACGATGTCGCCGCTTCTCAGAGTCACATCGGGACGGGGAAGGCCGTGAACAACCTCGTGGTTGCGGGAGATGCAGACAGCAGACGGGAAGCCCTGGTAACCCAGGAAGGTGGGCGTGGCGCCGTAGCTGCGCAGCGTCTCCTCGGCCAGGGCGTTCAAGCCAGCGGTGGTGACGCCGGGTTGCAGATGAGGCTTCAGGGCCTCGAGCGTCAGCGCTGCGATTCGCCCGGCCTGGCGCATGAAGGCCAGTTCGTCAGCGTTTCGAAGCGCCATCTCTACAACGCGGGCTGCAGTAGAAGTGATGCGGTGCGCCTCCGACGGGGAGTTCCGGCTAGCGGATGAAGCCCTCGTAGTGGCGCATCATCAACTGCGCCTCAAGCTGCTTCATGGTGTCGAGCACGACGCCGACGACGATCAGCAAGCCAGAGCTGGTGATCAGAAGTGAAGAGGAGGTCAAGCCCGGCTGGCGGATGATGACGCTCACCAGCCAGGGGATGATGGCGACGAAGCCGAGGAAGAGCGCGCCTGCCAGCGTGATGCGCACCACAACCTTGTTCAGGTAGTCCTCGGTGCGCTTCCCTGGCCGGATGCCTGGGATGTAGCCGCCCTGGCGCTGAAGGGTGTCAGGAAGGTTCTGCTGCCGGAAGATGACGTCGGTGTAGAAGAAGGTGAACGCCACCACCAGAACGAAGTAAAGCAGCCAGTAGATCGTGTTCTGGGGGCTGAAGGCATTGACCAGGAAGCTGCCGATCTGAGACATCCAGGCCACCGAAGACGCCCTCAGGAAGCTGCCGATGGTCGCAGGGAAGATCAGCAAGCTACTGGCAAAGATGAGCGGGATCATGCCGGCGCTGTTGACACGGATCGGCACGTAGCTGCTCTGGCCACCGGCCATCATGATGCGGTTGCCGCGCATCGTCCGCACGCGTTTGCCGTAGCGCACCGGTATACGGCGCTGGCCCTCCTGCACGTAGACGATGAGAAGAACGGTAGCCACCGTGATCATCAGGAAGATCGCGATCAGCAGTGCGCCGCGAGTGCTGGCACGCAGAGCGTTGACGCGGGACCACATGTTGCCAACGATACCGCCGAAGATGATCAGCGAGACACCGTTGCCGATGCCCTGCTCAGTGATCAGGTTGCCGAGGAAAAGGGCAAGGAAGCTACCCGCCACCATCGAGGCCAGAACCGAGACCGTGATCATGGCATTGACATTGAAGCCGAACAGAGGCAACACTGAGCCGCCCGCGCTGCCCGTTCCCTGAGCGCCGCTGGTCATCAGGGCTGCCTGGCCGTAGGCCTGCAACATCGCCAGGGGCACCGTGAGGTACAGGGTGTACTGGTTCAACTTCTGGCGACCGCTGTCACCCTCCTTCTGCAGCTCCTGCAATTTGGGCACGATGGGTCCCAGAAGCTGCAGAATAATGGAGGCGGTGATGTAGGGGTAGACACCCATGGACATCACCGAGAAGTTCGACAGAGCGCCGCCGCTGAGAAGGTCGAACAGGTTCGCAAGGTCGCTGCCCTGGAAGAAATTGGCCAGGGCGGCGCGATCCACACCGGGCACCGGCACCTGCGCCAGAAAACGGTACAGGATGAGAATGCCCAGGGTGAAGAGCAGCTTGTTGCGAAGTTCCGGCAGACGAAAAGCGCTGCGTAGAGCAGTCAGCATACGAACCGCCTTACGGCATCAGAGGCAGCACCTCGACGGTGCCGCCGGCTGCTTCGATCTTGGCAAGTGCACTGGCCGAAAAACGATGGGCTTTCACGTGCAGCGCCATCTTGATGCCGCCATCGCCCAGCACGACCACGGGGTCGGTGCTCTTGCGGATCAGGTTTGCCGCGGCCAGCAGATCGGGCGTTACCTGGTCGCCGGCCGCAAAGCAGTCGGCCAGGTCCCGGACGTTGATGGGCTGGTAGGCAACCCGGCTCAGGTTGTGGAAGCCACGCAGATGGGGAAGCCGCCGCACCAGGGGCAGCTGGCCGCCCTCGAAGTAGGGCGCCTTGGCGCCGCCAGAGCGCTTGTTCTGGCCCTTGGTGCCACGACCCGCCGTCTTGCCCTGGCCGGTGGCATGGCCGCGGCCGATGCGCTTGCGGGGTTTGTTCGAGCCCTTGGGGGCGCTCAGATCATGGTGATTCATGCGGACTGCTCCTTCACCGTCACCAGGTGGCTGACCTTGGCGATCATGCCGCGGACGGCGGGGTTGTCGTCATGCTCGACGGTATCACCGAGCCGGTGCAGACCCAGGGCGCGAATGGTGCGTTCCTGGCGCTCGTTATAGCCGATCGAGCTCTTGGTATAAGTGACCACAAGCTTGGTGGTGGAGGGGGCGCCGGTCATCGCTCGGTCTCCGTCTGGCTGCGCAGCCAGTGCGGCTGCACCCGCGCTTCGGCAATGCCGCGCAGTTGCGCCACCTGGGCCGGCGAGTGCAGCTCAGTCAGGGCCTTGTGCGTCGCCTTGACGACGTTAAGGATGTTGGAGCTGCCCATGGACTTGGTCAGGATATCCTTGATGCCTGCCGCTTCGACCACCGCGCGCACGCCACCACCGGCGATCACACCGGTGCCGGGGGAAGCGGGGCGAAGCATCACCTTGGCGGCGCTGAAGCGGGTCGTGACCTCATGGGGAATGGTCGTGCCGACCATGGGAATCCGGATCATGGCCTTGCGGGCCTGTTCCGAACCCTTGCGGATGGCATCCGGCACCTCATTGGCCTTGCCAATGCCAATGCCGACGCGGCCATTGCCATCGCCGACCACGACGACGGCGCGGAAGGCGAACCGGCGACCGCCCTTGACCACCTTGGCGGTGCGGGCCAGATGGACGACGCGCTCGTCCATGTCGTCGGCCTGCTCACGGGCAGGCCGGCGCCGTTCGCCGCGTTCAGGACGCTCCTGTCCGGAGGACTGGGGCGCGTTCTGTTGAGATTGCGGGTTTTGCTGACGGGCACTGCGGCCCGACCGTGCTGGTCTTTCAGCCATTCAAATATCTCCTGGTTTCAGGCACTCGCTGGCGGTGAACTTTGAGCCTGGGCTGGGTTAGAACTTCAGCCCGGCCTCGCGGGCGCCCTCAGCCAAAGCCTTGACGCGGCCGTGGTAGGGAAAACCACCGCGGTCAAAGACGATAACCTCGATACCGGCCTGCAGCGCACGCTGCGCGACCAGCTTGCCAACGGCCCGGGCCACATCGCTCTTGTCGGAATGCTCGGTCTGCGCCTGAAGCTGTCCCCGCAGCTCGGGGTCCAGCGAAGAGGCAGAAACCATCGTATGGCCGGCGTTGTCGTCGATAACCTGGGCGTAGATGTGGTGGAGGCTGCGGTACACGGCCAGGCGGGGCCGCTCCGGGGTGCCGCTAAGACTCTTGCGAACTCGAATATGACGGCGCTGACGCGCAATCGCTCTGGGGTTGGTCTTCATTCCGACGTATCCTCGTATCTCAATCAGGCGGCTACTTCTTGGAAGTCTTGCCGGCCTTCTGGCGCACGACTTCGCCCTTGTAGCGAATGCCCTTGCCCTTGTAGGGTTCGGGGGAGCGCAGCGCCCGGATCTTGGCGGCCACCTCGCCCACCTGCTCCTTATCGATGCCGCGCACGCTGATGATGCGACCAGTCTTGTCGACTTCGAACGTGATGTTGTCGGGAGGCGGGACGACAATGGGATGGGAGTAGCCCAGGCTCAGCTCCAGGGACTTGCCCTGCATGGTGGCGCGATAGCCGACGCCCACCAGCTCCATGTCCTTGGTGAAGCCGCTGCTGACACCCGTCACCATGTTCTGCAACAGAGCGCGGGTCAGACCGTGAAGGGCACGATGATTGCGTTGGTCTGTGGGCCGGGTGACGACGATGTTGCCATCCTCCCTCTGCAACGACATATCAGGCGAGAAAACACGCGTCAACGCGCCTTTGGGGCCTTTGACTGTGACCTTGTTGTTTGATTCGATTTCAAGGGTAACGCCGCTGGGAACGGCGACCGGTTTGCGTCCAATACGGGACATAGCTGCAATTTCTCCTGGCGACTCGGCCGTGGTCTGGTTTCGAAACGCCTGCTACCAGACGTAGCAGAGCACCTCGCCGCCGACGCCGGCGCGGCGGGCATCGCGTCCAGTCATGATCCCACGGGGCGTGGTCAGAATGGCGACGCCGAGGCCACCCTGCACCCAGGGAATCTCCTTGCTGCCGCTGAAAATCCGGCGGCCGGGCTTACTCACGCGGCGCAGGCCGGTGATCACAGGCTTCCGATCCTCATCGTAGCGCAGGTGCAGGCGAAGTTGCGGCCGGGGCGATGCCTGGACCACATCATAGCCGCGGATGAAACCCTCTTCGCTCAGGACACGGGCAATCTCGACCTTGAGCGTCGACATCGGGATCACAACCTGCTTGTGTTGGGCCATCAGTGCATTGCGGATGCGGGTCAGCATATCCGCGACAGGATCAGTCATCATGGCAGTTCTCTCCTATGCGATGGTCCTTACCAGCTCGACTTCACGACGCCAGGCAGGCGGCCACGAGAAGCCTCATGGCGGAAACAAATGCGGCACATGTCGAACCGGCGCATATAGCCACGAGGACGTCCGCAAATCCGGCAGCGATTGCGCACGCGCACTTCGTATTTGCGGCGCTGTTCGCGATAGGTCATACAGGTCTTAGCCATTCCAGTTCTCTCCTCAGCGATCAGCGCTTGAAGGGCATACCAAGCAGACGCAGCAGCTCGCGGCCTTCTTCATCCGTGGCGGCAGTGGTGACAATCGTGATGCCCATGCCTCGCAGCTTGTCCACGGTGTCGTAGTTGATTTCCGGGAAGGCAAGCTGCTCGCGCAGGCCGACGGTGTAGTTGCCGTGGCCATCGAAACCATCCGGTGAAATGCCCTGGAAGTCACGGAGACGGGGAAGGGCGATATTCACCAGCCGGTCGAGGAAATCCCACATCCGCTCGCCGCGCAGTGTCACGCTGACGCCGATAGGATTGCCCTCGCGCAGCTTGAAGCTGGCGACCGACTTGCGGGCCCGGCGGATGACCGGCTTTTGACCGGTGATGATGCCCATGTCGCCGGCGGCAGTCTCGAGGGCCTTGGGATTGTGAAGGGCCTCGCCGAGGCCGATGTTCACCGCGATCTTGGTCAATCGCGGCGCCTGCATCACGTTGGTGTAGTGGAAGCGCTCCATCATGGCCGGAAGGACTTCTTCCTGGTAGCGCTGCTTCAATCTTGTTGCCATAGTGTCCGTATCGACTCCTGGCGGCAGAGGGCATCCTCAAGAACCGGGGTTCGTGGGGATGGCTTCCCTGCCTCAATCGATGAATTCGTCGTGCTTGGTGCTGTAACGAGCGCTGTCGCCTTCAGCGGTCCGGCGCCACTCGACACGCGAGGCTTGCTTGGACCGTGGAGAGACCAACATCACCTTGGAAATGTGAATGGGGCCTTCACGCTCGATGATGCCGACCTGGGTGCGGATGTTGCCGGTGCGCCGCTGGTGTTTCTTTTCCAGGTTCACCCCGGCGACCACCACGTAGATTTCCTCGGGGTCGTATTGGCCTTGCTTGTCCTTCTTGCGAATGACGGACTTGACCTCGCCCTGCTCGCCTTTGTAGTTGCCGGAGATCACTTCGACGGTGTCGCCCTTGCGGATCTTGGTTTTCATCGTTCGCCGTCTCCTTACAGTACTTCAGGCGCGAGGCTGATGATCTTCATGAACCGCTTGTCGCGCAGTTCACGGGCCACCGGTCCGAAGATGCGGGTGCCGCGCGGATTCATGTTCTGATCCAGGATCACAGCGGCATTGTCATCAAAGCGAATGTAGCTGCCATCGCTGCGCCCTACCTCTTTGGCAGTGCGCACGACCACGGCCTTGACGACTTCGCCTTTCTTGACCGAGCCACCGGGGTTGGCCAGCTTGACGCTGGCGATGATGATGTCGCCCACGGAAGCATAACGCCGGGTGGAGCCACCAAGGACACGAATGCACAGCAGTTCTTTGGCGCCGGTGTTGTCGGCTACTTTGAGAATCGTTTCTTGTTGAATCATGGTTAGGATTCCAGCGCTTTTGGACTACAGATTCGCGCGTTCGAGGGTCTCGACCACAACCCAGCGCTTTGTCTTACTCATCGGGCGACCTTCGCGAATGCGAACCATGTCGCCGACCTTGCAGGCATTGCCTTCGTCATGCGCGTGGTACTTGCGGTGCGTGCGCACGACCTTGCCGTACAAGGGATGGCGGTGGGTCCGCTCGACGCGCACCACCACCGTCTTTTCCATGCCGTTGCTGACCACAGTGCCGATCAGCATTTTTCGTCGTTCCTGGGCCATGTTACTTCATCTCCGCAGCAATGCGGCGCTCGTTGAGGATTGTCCGCAGGCGGGCAATCTCGCGCTTGACGATAGGGAGGCGGCTGTGGTCTTTTTGCTGACCGATCGACATATTGAAGCGGAGATTCATCATCTCCTCGTAGGCTTCGTCCAGCTTGGTCTGGAGCTCGCCGTCAGTGAGTCCGCGCAGTTCGACCGGTTTCATCAGCTTCCCTCCTCGGTGCGCCCAACAAACTGAGTGGCAATGGGGAGCTTGTGCGAGGCCAGGCGCATCGCCGCGCGGGCGGTTTCCTCGTCGACGCCGCCGATCTCGAACAGAACCCGGCCGGGACGAATGACGGCGACGTAGTGCTCCACGGGAGCTTTACCGCTGCCCATGCGGGTTTCGGCTGCACGCTTGGTCACGGGTTTGTCAGGGAAGATGCGGATCCAGATCTTGCCGCCGCGGCGCACATAGCGCACGATGGCACGGCGGGCCGCTTCGATTTGCCGGCTGGACATCCAACACGGCTCCAACGCCTGCAGGCCATAGTCGCCAAATGACACGGCACTACCGCGCCAGGCTTTGCCGGTCATCCGGCCGCGATGCTGTTTTCGATGCTTGACGCGTTTGGGCATCAACATGGTGACTTACCTCATCCTTATCGGCGCAGCCGCTCAGATGCTCAGCGGCTCGCCGGGCAAAATCTCGCCTTTGAAAATCCACACCTTGATACCGATGACGCCGTAGGTCGTTTCGGCAATGGTGTCGGCGTAGTCGATATCCGCACGCAGCGTGTGACGCGGAATGCGGCCGTCGCGAACAGAGTCAACCCGCGACATCTCGGAGCCACCCAGGCGGCCGCTCAGGCGAATCATCACGCCCTTGGCGCCGGCCTTCATGGTGCGCTGCACCGACTGCTTCATGGCCCGTTTGTGAGCCACGCGCTTGGCGAGCTGATCGGCAATGCCCTCTCCTACCAACTTGGCATCCAGCTCAGGGCGCTTGATCTCCTCGACATCGACCTTGACGCGCTTGTCCGTCCGATCCTGCAGCGTCTTGCGCAGACGGTTGACAGTGTCGCCCTTCTTGCCGATGATGATGCCCGGCTTAGAGGCGTGGATCTTCAGGTAAACCTGCTTGGGCGCGCGTTCGATCTCGATCTTGGACACGCCGGCCGTCCTCAATTCGGGCCAGGTGCCGACCATGTCACGGATCAACCGGTCTTCATGCAGCAGTTGGGCGTATTCCTCGCCTTCGGCGTACCAGCGAGATTGATGATCTTTGATGATCCCGAGCCGAAGCCCGGTGGGATGTGCTTTACGACCCAAAGGGAGCCTCCTTGGCTTAGCGCTCTTCGAGCACAACAGTGATGTGGGACGACCGCCGCAGCAGCGGCTTGACACGCCCGCGTCCGCCGGGGCGGAAGCGCTTAACCGTCGGTCCCTCGTCGGCGAAGATCTGGGCAACCCACATGTCCTCAGGGGCCATGCTTTCGTTCTCTTCGGCGTTAGCGACAGCCGATTGGATGGTCTTCTTGACCTCCAGGGCAGCCGCCTGGGGCATCAAGCCCAGGGAATTAATTGCATCCAACGCACGCATGCCGCGAACGGCATCGACGATGAGCCGCACTTTCTGCGGCTGGAGGCCAATGTACTTGCGTTGGGCACGAACTGTGGAACTCATCCTAGCAACCTCTCAAGCAACGCAGCGAGCTCAACGCTTGGCCTTGGTGCCCTTTTCTTTGGGCATGTGGCCGCGGAAGAAGCGGGTAGGGGCGAATTCGCCTAGTTTCTGTCCCACCATGTTCTCAGTCACATAGATGGGCACATGCTTGCGGCCATTGTGGACGGCCAGCGTGTGACCCACCATCTGCGGGAAAATGGTGGAAGCGCGAGACCAAGTGCGCAGAACCCGCTTCTCGCCCTTGCGGTTCATTTCTTCTACTTTGCGGAGCAACTTCTTATCGACGTAAGGTCCTTTCTTCAGAGACCGTGACATGACCTAACCTCCTGGCGATTTCCTGGGGTACGCTGTGCGCCTAGCGCTTCTTGCCGCGGCGGCGAACGATGAACTGGTCGGTCCGCTTGTTGCGGCGGGTGCGATAGCCCAAAGCGGGCTTGCCCCACGGGGTCTTGGGGCCAGGCATACCCACAGACGAGCGGCCTTCACCACCGCCATGCGGGTGCGAGTTCGGTTCCATCGCCGTGCCACGCACGGTGGGGCGCCAACCAAGCCAGCGCTTGCGTCCGGCCTTGCCAAGGCTCACGTTCTGGTGGTCCGTGTTGCCTACCTGGCCGATGGTGGCCATGCAGTCAAGCTGGACACGACGAGCTTCGCCGCTGGGCAGGCGCAACTGGGCGTAGTCGCCTTCCTTGGCCATCAACTGGGCGTAGGTGCCGGCGGAGCGAGCAAGCTGGCCGCCACGGCCTGGCTGCAGCTCCACATTGTGCACCACGGTGCCCAGGGGGATGTTCATCAGGGGCAGCGCATTGCCGGGGCGAATCTCCACGCTGGGACCAGAGGAAAGGACGTCACCGACCTTGATGCCCAGGGGAGCCAGGATGTAGCGCTTTTCGCCGTCGCTGTAGACGATGAGGGCAATGCGGGCCGAGCGGTTCGGGTCATACTCGATCGTGGCAACGCGAGCGTTGACGTTGATCTTGTCGCGCTTGAAGTCGATGACGCGATACTGGCGCTTGTGACCGCCGCCGCGATGGCGGACCGTCAGCTTGCCCTGGTTGTTGCGGCCGGCTTTCTGTTTGAGTGGTTGGACGAGTGATTTCTCGGGAGCGGTGCGGGTGATCTCTTCAAAGGTCGAGACACTCATTCCGCGGCGCCCAGCAGATGTGGGCTTGTAGACCTTAATTCCCATGAACGTAAATCCTTAGACGAAGCTGACGCTCAGGTCAGGAGCGTTGCAGACGATAGTGAGCTTCCTTTGCCGTCTGCATGGATGCCGGACTAGACGCCCTCGAATACCTGAATGCGGTCGCCGCGCTTGAGCGTGACGATGGCCTTCTTCCAGGGTTGGACGCGCACAGCGAGGGAATTCCGGCTGCGGCGCCGCGTCTTGGCCTTCATAATGACGATGTTCACATCGATGACCTTGACATCGAATCGTTCCTCGACAGCCTGCTTGACCAGCAAGCGGTTGGCACGACGGTCGACCTCGAACACGTACTGGTTTTCCGTGTCCTGCAAGCGCATCGATTTTTCGGTGACGACAGGTCGTTTCAAAACCTCGTAGGGGTGCATGCTGCTACTCCTCCTCGGTGGCGTCGCCGCCCTCATCCAGGCCGAGGAACGATGCGATGACGGGCAGAGCCTGCTGCGTGAGCACCAGGGTCTCGTAGCCCAGAAGATCGCGGACGTTCAGGTAGCCGGCGTGCAGCGTTTTGACGTTGGGCAGGTTGCGGGTCGAGAGCTCGACCGTCGCGTCGGTTGCCGGCAGCACAAGCAAGGCGCTGCGCCCGATCTCCAGGGCCTTGAGCATGGCCGCGATCTCGCGCGTCCGCGGGCTTGTCATCGGCAGGCCGTCGAGCACGACCACCTGCTGTTCTTGGGCCTTGACGCTCAGGGCAGACCGTACGGCTAGGCGGCGCATCTTGCGCGGCATCTTCTGTGTGTAGGTGCGGGAATGCGGCCCGAAGACGATGCCGCCGCCGCGCCAGTGGGGAGCGCGGGTGCTGCCCTGGCGGGCGCGTCCCGTGCCTTTCTGACGCCACGGCTTCTTGCCGCCGCCCTTGACGAAGCTGCGGGTCTTGGTGTTGTGGGTGCCCAGGCGGCGGTTGGCGAGCTGGCGCATCAACGCCTGGTGCATGACGGCCTGATTGACTTCCGAGGCGAAGATGTCGTCGGGAAGCTCAACCGTGCCAACCTGCTGGCCTTGCATGTTTTTCAGTGGAATCTGCATCGCTCTACCTACCTGGGGTTCTTGCGTGAGGCGGAGATCATCACCAGCCCATTCTTCGGGCCGGGCACGGCGCCTTTGACCGCAAGCAGGTTGCGCTGCGGGTCGACCGTCACCACGCGCAGATTCTGCACGGTGACGCGCTCATCACCCATGTGACCGGGGAAGCGGCGTCCTTTGAACACCCGGCCGGGGGTGGTGCCGGCATTGGAGGCGCCAGGGGCGCGTGTGCGGTCGGAGGCGCCGTGGGTCTTGGGCTGGCGGTTGAAATTGTGACGCTTGACGCCGCCCTGGAAGCCTTTGCCTTTGGAGGTGCCGACCACATCGACCATCTCGCCTGCCACGAAGACATCGGCCAACAGCTTCTGCCCGACCGCGAGGTCAGCCAGATCGGCTTCCTTGACGCGAAATTCGTGGAGGTGTTTGAGATTGGGAGTCTTGGCCTGCTTCAGATGGCCCAGCTCGCCTTTGGTGAGCTGGCGGGGCTTGGCTTCATCGAAGCCGAGCTGCACGGCTGCGTAGCCATCAGTGGCTGCCGATTTCAGTTGGAGAACGTAGCAGGGGCCGACTTCCAGCACTGTGACCGGAATCATCTCCCCTTTCTCATTGAAAATCTGGGTCATGCCCAGTTTGCGTCCGATAAGACCTTTCATGCCTGTCTCTGGGGTCGGAACTGCCAATCCTGCTGTGCCAGCCGCAGGAATTTCATCATTCCGAGACCCCACCTCCTGAGTGGTGGTAAGGAGTGTGGAGCGGCGCCGTGAACCTAGAGTTTGATCTCGATATCCACGCCCGCCGGCAAGTTCAGCCGCATCAAGTTGTCGATCGTCTTGCTTCCCGAGGGAATGACGTCGATCAAACGTTTGTGCGTGCGAATCTCGTACTGCTCACGCGAATCCTTGTCGATGAACGAAGAACGCATGACCGTGAAGCGCTCGAGCTTTGTGGGCAGAGGGACAGGCCCTACCACCTGAGCGCCGGTACGCTCCGCAGCTTCCACAATCTCACGCACCGAGTTATCAAGAACACGATGGTCATACGCCTTGAGCTTGATGCGTATCCGCTGTTTCGCCATTCGTAGACCTTCCAGTAAGAGTGCAAGGAGGCGGGCCGCTCGGCGGCCCGCCTCTCAAGGCGATGTCAAGCAGTGATCTTGGTGATGACGCCAGCGCCAACCGTGTGCCCACCCTCGCGAATCGCAAAGCGGGAACCCGTCTCCAACGCCACCGGCACGATCAACTCTACCTCCAACGTCACGTTGTCACCAGGCATGACCATTTCCACGCCCGCCGGCAACTGCACGTCGCCCGTCACATCCATCGTCCGAATGTAGAACTGCGGCCGATAGCCCTGGAAGAACGGCGTGTGCCGCCCCCCCTCTTCCTTCCGCAGAATGTACACTTCCGCCGTGAACTTCGTGTGCGGCGTGATCGAACCGGGCTTCGCCAACACCTGCCCGCGCTCCACGTCCTCGCGCGTGATCCCGCGCAGCAGGACGCCCACGTTCTCGCCCGCCTCGGCATAGTCCAGCGTCTTCCGGAACATC
>JAKOVD010000014.1 GCA_029782215.1 Chloroflexota bacterium | reverse complement strand
TCGGTGCTTGCGGCTCAGTGCCTGGACCAGCGCATTCCAGACAAGGACACCCTGATCAGCGAAGTCGCCGCTTGGCAAGCTCGCCGCAATCATGCCTGCGCCAGGGTCGTGTGGCAGTTCACCGCCGCCGATGCCCGCATCAAGCTTAAGCGTCTCTATCCAATTCTAAAAGAGCAAAAAGAAACTTAACGAGGCACTAGGCTAAGAAGCACGGAGTACCAAATTGTAGCATGGAAGCGATTTGGCCGGGACCATGCGCGAAAGCAGGTCTGGCCAAATCTGCGTGTTGCACGGAGACTGGGTATGCGAGAGTGTTTTCTAGCGGCGGCCGAGGATGCGCAGATTGCAGAAGTCCGGCTTCTCCGAGAAGCCGGACTTCTGGTCTGGGGCAAGGTGGGCGACTGAAGTCGCGACCACAAGATGCCGCCGCTACTTTCGGCTGGCGAGCTGCGCCAGGGCGGCAGCGGCGGCGAAGGGCGCGGCCAACGCCCAACTGCGGGCGACCTGGGCAATGTTGAGCGCGATGGGACGGCTGGCCTGGCGCAGGGAGCCCGCCGTGGCCACCGAGCCGGTCGTCGCCAGCAGGCCGACGAGGGCGCGGGTGTTGGTGTCCTTGGGCAGCAGGGCGTAGGGAAGCCAGAGCAGCGAAAGGCCCGCCCACCGGCGCAGCGGTTGGGGGCTCAAGCCAAGCCGGATCTTGCCCGCTGCGCGATCGGCCATGTCGAGCTCAAGGCCGTGTTGCACAGGCTGCTCACGGTCCAGGAAATCGAGGGGGTCCGACGGCAGGAATGGCGTCAGCAGCGAGGGCAAACCCAGCACCGCCAGGGCGCCCAGCCAGCGCCTGCGTCCCTGCAGGAAGGTGGGAGGAGCGACGGCAAGCTGGATGGCAAGGGGCAGCACCCAGTCAAGCTGATAGGTGCGCAGGGTTTCGATGCGCAGGTAGTACTCAGGGTTGCCTGTGGCGGCAGCGGCCAAAGCGCCAGCCGCCGGCGCTCCCACCAGCCCCAGAGGGCCCACCGCCGGGCCGGCCCCCAGCGCCGCCAGCGCCAGGACTTTCGAGCTGCGCGAGGAAGAATAGCTGCGCTCGAACGCGTTTCGGGGCCGGTCGAGACGGGTAAGGGCGTTGGCAGCCAAGGCGTAGCCGCCGCTGACGAGAGCCAGGGTGGCCAGGGTTGGGAGCGGCGTTAGGCGTTCCAGCACCAGCAGACCCAGGCCGAAGGCCGGAACCAGCAGCTCCTGGCCGGCGCCCGCTCCCGGCGAAGCATCCACCAGGGGAGCCTGCAACGCCTGGGTGACGGCTGACTGCACGCCGGCCAAGGGGAGAGGGCCGGCGGATGCCGGTCCGTCCTGCGAATCGCCGCTCTCTGCTGACTGAGCGGGGACAGGGTGAGGACGGTCGAGCTGAAAGCTGCCCGCAGCGGCAATGGCCCGGACCAGCCGATCCAGGTAGCGAAGTACCGCCGTGGGATCCGAGGCGTGGACGCTCAGGTTGGCGTCGACGAAGACAAGCCGGATGCCGCCTTCGCGGACGCGCAGCGCCGCCCGGTAGGCGAGGCTCGCCATGTCCGCGCTTTCGATCTCGCCGGGGGAGTAGCGAAGGGCAAGGATGGCTCGTTCAGGCGCCATCTTGGCGAGGTGCCAGTCCCCGCGTTGGTGCTGGCTGTCAGGGAAGTAGGCGGTGAAAAGGCTGTACCGGCGCAGGCTGGCGGCGACGGCCGCCAGACGCCGCTCGTAACCCAACAGGGGGTCGTGGGCGAAGGCGACGGTGGCGGCGCCGAGCGCGGCGGCTTGCGCCAGGGTGCGCTCGATGTTCACAGGGCTGGGCCAGGCGTAGCTGACCGGGCGGGCAACGAGGCGCAGACCGGCCGTCCGGACGAGGGCGAAAATGTCGGGGTCAAAGCCGAGGCCGATGGTCTTGAGCGCCTCCAGGTCACCCTGCAGCGCCAGATACTCTACTTCCGGCTGGGCTTCCGCCAGGCTGTGCGGCGCGCGTGCGGTAAACTCAGACCGGAGGCGCGCGATGAGGCCGGGCTGGTTGGAGGCGAAAAGGTGTTGGCCCGGCGCGGTCGAAGGCGCCGGCACCAGGGCGCCCTGCCTGACAAGGTCGTCCAGCGTGTTCTCGAGGACGGCGATGTGCGTGGCGCCGTGGCTGCGGCACTCCGGGAGCAGATCGCCCAAAGCCAGGCCGGCACGGCTGGCTGCCGCCGACATCTGCTCGTAGTAGAGGGACAGGTAGATCTCGCTGTTGTGCTGTTCCCAGCGGTGCCGGTGCTGCAGACGGCGGTAGATCGCAGGCCAACCGGCGGCGACAAGCCCGCAGGCCAGGAGTCGGGTGGCGTTCATGTCCGTGCGATGAGGAGCGAGGTGACGGTGATGTGCACTGCCAGCCTATTCGGCCGTTCTCTCGGCCAGCGCCCCCGGCCGATTGGGATGGAGATGGCCCCGGGCAAATGCCGAGCGTCCGTAGCGGAGCGCCCCCAGCACGAAGGCAACGGCGTTGTATCCGTAGTAGAGCCAATGCCAGGGAATGACGCGCAGGGCGAACCCCCAGCCGCGTTCAGAGGCAAACCAGCGGTACAGCTGCAGGTTCAACAAGAGCAGCAGCAGGGCCAGGCCCAGGGCGATGACCAGACTGCGGGGATCATACAAAGACAGCCCCAGACTGACCAGGAGCAACCACAAGGTCACAACGCTGACCCGGTTGTGGGTCTGCAAGTTGAGGTCGTTGACAAAGGCGCGGTGGCGCAGGATGAGCTCAGCCCAGGGAATCCCCCGGTCCACAATGTCGGTGCGGAGGAGCCCGGAGCGGGTCCAATGCTTGCGGTGCGTCACAAGGAGCTGTTTGTCAAGGCGAATCCGGCCACCCTGTCGCGCCAGGCGATAGCCAAGCTCGATGTCCTCAATGCACGGGCGGCCATATTCGTCGGTGAAGCCGCCCAGGCGCACGAAGACGTCCCGGCGGACAGCGCCACAGCCCGTCCAGAACGTGCTGGCCTCTTCGGCGCCATGTTGGTGGACATAATGATGGAAAAGGTTCTTGTATTGGCTGAGGAAGCCCCGCGCGGTCGGGGTGTTGTCGTAGGAGCCGAAAAGGGCGTCGAGGCCGGGGTCGGCGGCAAAGGCGGCCCGGATGCGGGCCAGAGCGCCGGGATGCGGCATCACGTCGGCGTCGAAGAACACGAGGACGTCGCCGGTTGCGTGGACGGCGCCGAGGTTGCGGGCCACGGCGGGACCGCAGCGGGGGTGGGGCGTGCTCAAAACCTGAGCCCCTCCCGCCTGCGCCAATGCCAGGGTGCCATCGTCAGAGCCATCGTCGACGACGATGATGCTATCGCCTGGTTCGAGGCTGGCCTGGACCCGGCGCACCAAATCAGGGATGAAGGCGGCAGCGTTGAGAGTGGGAATGATGACGGTGAGCATGGAGGGGCAGGGGGCAGGGAGCTTCCGAGCAGCGACCGTGAGGGAGCTGGTGGGCCCAGGGAGCAAGCGAAACGTTCAACCTGCAACCTTGAACCTTCAACTCAAGAGAATTAGTCGACTTTGTAGGTTCTGCTGACGTCGATGTACTCGTCGCGTTCGCCGGTCAGGTAGGTCGTCAGGGCCAGGGCGTCCTCGATGACCCCGTCGCTGTTCATGTAGCGGAAGGAGCCAGTGCGGCCCACGAGGTGGAGATTGGTGAATCGGGAGGCGAGGAAATCCTTGACGGTGCGGACCTTGTCGGCATAGCCGATATAGTAGACCGGATAGGCAAAAGGCACGCGCAGGACCCAGGCGTCGTGAAGGCTGTTGGCCGGCAGGAACCCAATCGACTCGAACTCGCGCACGGCGCGGGCGACGAGCTGTTCATCCGGTGTGTCCCAGGCGGTCTCACCGCGGCTGGTAAAGACCTCGGCGGACAAGGAGGTGTAGCCCTCCGGCGCCATGGCATCACTCCAGTTCCGCGGCTCATGGGTCCGCCCACACAGGAGCTCCGGCTGGGGGAAGTAGGTCCAACTGTCTTCGCTGACCTGGGTGCGACCGCCGGGCAGTTTGAGGGCCAGGAAGAGGAGGACCATGTCACGATAGGTGAGCTGGAAGTCCCGCTCGATATCGTGTGCTCCGCTGGCCGCGGGCAAGGCCCTGAGAAGCAGGTTGAGAGGAATCGAGGAGATGACGCGGTCGCCATCCAACACGTCACTGCCCGTCTTGCCCTCGATGGAGACCTGCCAGCGGCCATCCGGAAGCAGAACCATACCCGTCACACCGGCGCCGGTGATGACGCGACCGCCCAGACGTTGGATTTCCGACGCCATGCGATCGGGAATCATGCCGAAGCCGGCTATCGGATACCAGAAGTGGGAGATGATGGTGGCAGGCGGCTCACTACCGGGCACAAGGGCCCGCTTCACCGTCTCAGAGAGATTGGGAAGGCTGATGCGCTGCGCGGCCCAATCGGCTGAGAGTTCCTTGCAGGGAATGCCCCACACCTTTTCGGTATAGGGACCGAAGAAGACATCGTACATGGCGCGGCCGAAGCGCTTGACCACCCAGTCTTCGAACGACACGTCGGGGGTGTGGCCATTGAGGCGATGGCGCATGGCCGCGGCGGCATAGCTGCTGAGCACGTGGGCAGCCTGGCTGGGGCTGAAAATGCTCAGGGCGTTGGGAAAACGAACGGGGTAGTCGACGAACTTGCCCTGAAGATAGATGTGGCTGATCCGGGGCACACGCAGCAGGTCAGCCCCCATGAGGTCCTGAACCCAACCGATGATCTCCGGCTTGGGGCTGTGGAAGCGATGACCGCCGACATCGAAGCGGAAATCGCCCTTGACATAGGTGCGGGCAAGACCGCCCACCACGCTGCCTTTCTCAATGATAGTCACCCGGCGACCTTTGCGGGCGAGTTCCAGGCCTGTGGCAAGCCCGGCAATGCCGCCGCCGAGGAGAATCACGTGTTCATTGGGTTTACAGATCATTGCTGGGAAAGCATCGAACCTGGAGGCGCGGGAGCGCCAGACTGACCCCTTATTCTAGCGCATCGGCGTCCAGAGGCGTGGCCGGCGGAACAAGGTGTCAAGCGTGCTGCGGACGGCAACGAGCACATCGACGGGAAAGAGCAGGAAGAGAAAGGGCAGGCGCAGCCACCAGACCGCGGGTTGGTGCGTACGCCAGAAGACCGCCATGACCTGCAGATACGGCAGCGCAAGCACAATGAGGAAGAGCCACAACGGAAAGCCAAAGCCTGTGTGCAGCAGGGCATCGCTCAGGAGAAGGACCGCGGCGGCGAGAAGGGCGAGGCGATCGAGGTAGCCGAGGCTGAAGATGAGCAACTCCAGGCGCAGCCGCAAGGGAAGCCGGCGCCGCAGCACGCTCGCACCGTGGCTGGAGGCGACGTCCTGGAAGCCACGGCTCCAGCGAAGATGCTGCCGCCAGAAGGAGCGAACGCTGGAGGGCACGTGGTCAAAGGCAGGCACATCCTCGACGTAGCGGGTGCGGAAGCCTGCGGCGGCAATGCGGATGGTCAGGTCACTGTCCTCAAGAAAGGCGCCGGGAGCGAAGCCGCCGAGTCCTTCGAGCAAAGAGCGCCGGTAGGCGCAGTGCGAGCCAAGCAGTGCGGGAGCGAGCTGCAGGCGATCCTTGGCCACCATCGTCAGACGCTGATGCACCATCCGTTCAACGGCGCTGTAGTAGGCGCTCGGCGAGACGAGGGCATTGCTGGCCTCGGTGCGCCCGCTGGCGCCGCCAAGGCGATCGTCGGCGACAAAGGCTGCGGCGAGAGCGGCGAGGCCGCCGGGCTGGGGACGGTGGTCGGCGTCATAGACCACAACGATATCACCCCAGGGGTCGGCCTGTAGACCGGCGTTAAGAGCCGCGGCCTTGCCCTGGTTGGCTGGGAGACAAAGTACACGGACCACTTCGGCCGGGTCCTCGGCCAGATGTTGGGCGACGGCGGGGCTGTCATCCGTCGAGCCGTCATCGATGACGACAATGTGCAGAGAGCTGTGAGGATAGCCGTTCTGGATCAGGCAGTTGATCAGCCCCGGCAGGCTGGCGCCGTCATTCCGGCAAGGGATAAGGACCAACAGGTGTGGGGCAGGGGACGGGACCGGAGACAGTGAATCCTGGGGGGAAGGGCTTCGAGGCGCCGGCACGCCAAGAGCCGCAATTGTAAACAGGATACGGCGCAGGCTGAAAACCAGGAGCGGCGCTGCGACGGCGATGGCAATGAGGCTGGCGGCGGCGGTGGAGAGGGACAAGGGTTAGGGGAGGTGGCAGAAGACGGAGGAAGGAGGACGGAGGCGCAAGGTTGAAGGCAAGGCGTGCGCCCTTAGGCATGATACACCCGCGAGCGGCCACCGGCGCCTTTCTCCAGCCTGGCGGCGAGTCCGCCGGGGGGACGCCAACCTAACGACACCCGAAGTGTCACTGACCAGATGTTCTCCACTTCCCTTGTTGGCAGCGATACACGGTCGCCGGCCGGCGAATCTGCGGCATGGTTGTGAGCGTTCGATAGGGCGGGTGGGGGTCGAACCCACAAGGGCCGGAGCCCGGCGGATTTTAAGTCCGCTGCGTATGCCATTTCGCCACCGCCCCTGGCCAGCGATCAGGCGCTGCATCCGCCTTGCCGGTCAAGCGTATGGGGTCCCCGCAAAGGCCTTGAGAGAATGCCCTTCCGGCGAGGCGTTACGGGAGCAAGTAGAGCCAGCTCCGTACGAAACTGGCCCCATTGGGATCAGAGGCGACGGCGGGATTCGAACCCGCGATCAGGGTTTTGCAGACCCGTGCCTTACCACTTGGCTACGTCGCCATCGATAGGACGCTATTCTAGCAGACCTCACTGCCGTTTCAAAACGTCCGGGTGCGGTGCGCTGCTCTAACGGGTCTGTGACTGAACGTAGCGCCCCACGGATTCGGGGGTTGGAATGCCTTCCGCCAGCCTGGGGTCGGGCACAGGGTCGCCTACCCAGGTGGCCAGGGGGAGGACGCCCGCCCAAATGGGGAGTGCATAGTCCTCTTCCTCGTCGCCGGGTGGGCCACTGCGCACCTTGGCGGAGGCCTGTTCGATGGTGATGCTCACCACCGAGGTGGCATGCATCTCCTTGGGTGTTGGAATCCTGGCCTCCGACCAACGGCCGGGAACGATGTGGTTGGTGACAAGCTCGAGGGCGTGCATCTTTTCGTCTTCGGCATCGATAATCCGGCCGGCGCCGAAGACCACCGCGGAGCGGTAGTTGACCGAGCTGCTGAAGGCCGAGCGCGCGAGCACGATGCCATCCAACAAGGTGAAGGCGACACAGACCGGATGGCCGGCTTCGATGTGTTTGAGCAGACGGCTGGCCTTGGCGCCGTGCAGGATCAGGGTGTCGTCGTGACGGGCATGGAGTGTCGGTATGACAAAGGGCTGTCCGTTCTCGGCGAAGCCGACATGGCAGATAGGGGCTTCGTCGATAATAGGATAGATGATATCGCGGTCAAAGGATCCGCGGGCTGGTTTGCGGCGAAGCCGATTGCGATCGTCGATGGGGAAGTCAGTCATGTGGGCCGGAGGTGGTGTGTGGGGGAAGGGCGGTGCCAGAGCCGAGCTGGGGCTCGACGGTCCCAGGGGGGGACGACGGGGGGCAGTAAGAACGGACCCGCCCAGGGCGGGCGGGTCCGATGGATGCAGTGGACTTTGACCCGGCCTAGCCGACCTGGGGCAGGTCCTTCAGGGCTTTGGCAACCTCTTCGGCGGGGTAATCGTAGTCGGGCAGCTTGCCGGAGAAGTAGGCGTCATAGGCGCCCATGTCGAAATGCCCGTGGCCACTGAGGTTGAAGACAATGACCTTCTTTTCGCCAGCGACCTTGGCCTTGAGCGCTTCGTCGACGGCGACGCGAATGGCGTGCGAGGACTCGGGGGCGGGGATGATGCCTTCGGTGCGGGCGAAGGCAACGGCTGCCTCGAAGATCGGGTTCTGGGCGACAGCCGCGGCTTCGATCAATCCCAGGTCATAGAGATGCGACACTAGCGGCGCCATGCCGTGATAGCGCAGGCCGCCCGCATGGATCGGCGCTGGCATGAAGGTGTGACCCAGGGTGAACATCTTGACGACCGGGGCCATCTTGGCTGTGTCGCCGTAGTCATAGAGGTACTTGCCCTTGGTCAGGCTGGGCGTGGCGGTTGGCTCGGCCGCAATGATACGGGTGTTGCGTCCGTTGACGAGGTTTTCGCGGACAAAGGGGAAGGCTATCCCGCCGAAGTTCGAACCACCGCCGACACAGCCGATCACGATGTCAGGATACTCATCCGCCATCTCCATCTGCTTGAGCGTTTCCTGGCCGATGACTGTCTGGTGCATGAGGACGTGATTCAGCACCGAGCCCAGCGAGTACTTCTTGGTCCCGCCGCTGGTGGCGGCGACTTCGACAGCCTCGGAAATGGCAATGCCCAGGGAGCCAGGGCAATCCGGGTCCTGGGCGAGGATGCTGCGGCCGGACTGGGTCTGGTCGGTGGGGCTGGCATAGACGCTGGCGCCCCAGGTCTGCATCATGCTGCGGCGATAGGGCTTGGTCTGGTAGGAGACCTTGACCATGAAGACCTCGCAGTCCAGGCCAAAAGCGTTGCAGGCCATCGCCAGGGAGCTTCCCCACTGGCCGGCGCCGGTCTCGGTCGTCAGAGCCTTGACGCCTTCTTCTTTGTTGTAGAAGACCTGGGGGATGGCCGTGTTGGGCTTGTGCGAACCGGCCGGGGAAACGCCCTCGTACTTGTAGTAGATGTGGGCGGGGGTGTCGAGGAAGCGCTCCAGGCGCCAGGCGCGGAAGAGAGGAGTCGGTCGCCAGAGGCGATAGATGTCGCGCACGGGCTCAGGAATCTCAATCCACCGTTCCTGGCTGACCTCCTGCATGATCAGGGCCATTGGGAAGAGGGGCGCCAGGTCCGCAGGGCCAATCGGCTCGAGGGTGGCGGGATGGAGGACCGGCGGCAGCGGCGCGGGCAGGTCGGCCTGGATGTTGTACCAGGCCTGGGGAATATCGGATTCGGGCAGGATGTATTTGGTAGGCTCTGGCATGATAGTATCCTCTGAATGCAGACATGAAACGGGGATGATGGCGAACGTGTATCATAGCTGGGGAACGGCGTCAAGCTGGCCGATTGCGCCGCCTCACGGGTAGTGGTACAGTAGGCTCTATGTCAAGACTGTTTGCGGATACGAGCCCTGAGGCTGAAGAGGTGCTCGTCAAGCTGTTCCGCGAGGCGCCGGGCTGGCGCAAGTTGGAAATGGTGGGCGAGCTGTATGCAACGACCAAGCTGTTGGCCCTGGGTGGTCTGCGCGAGCGGCATCCAGAAGCCAGCGAGGAAGAGCTGCAGCGCCGCCTGGCGGATCTCTTGTTGGGAGAGGATCTGGTGGCGCGAGCTTACGGACCGCTGATAGTGGGCCAGAATCAGAATGACGACAGAACCGCTTGAGATCACCCTCTTGGTCGTCGATGTCCTGGATGCCATGGACGTGCCCTGTGCTATCGGTGGCTCCATGGCCAGCGCCTTGACTGGGAGTACCTGCGCCGGCAGGCAAGAGGACTCAGCGTAGATGACCTGCTGGAGCGTCTCACCCAGCAAGGGGACAAGGACTCATGACAAGACTCCTGATCGAGAACGCCACCATCGTCACCCTTGACGATGACGGAACCATCTACCCTGGCGCCGCCATCCTGATCGAAGAGGGGGTCATCGCGGCCATTGGGCCGGGGGCGGCGCTGGCGACCGCGGATGAGCGCATGGATGCGGGCGGCGGTGTGGTGATGCCCGGCCTCTACAATGCCCACACGCATGCCGCCATGACCTTTGCGCGCGGGTATGCGGAGGACCTGCCCCTGGACCGTTGGTTCAACGAGCGCATCTGGCGGCTGGAATCAGCACTCACCCCGGAGATGGTGTACTGGGGAACCCTGGCGGCCATCGTGGAGATGGTGCGGGGCGGTGTGGTCGGTTTTGCCGACCACTATTTCCATATGGACCAGGTGGTGCGAGCCGTCACCGAGAGCGGCATGCGCGCCAATCTGGCGTGGGCGGTCTTTGGGTCGCCCGCGGAAGAAGAGGTGGGCATTACGATCCCCTTGACCGTGGAGTTCGTCCGCCGCACCCAGGGGGCGGCGGGCGGGCGGCTCACGGCTTCGTTGGGCCCGCATTCGCCCTACCAGTGCCCCGACAGTTTCCTTGCCCGCACCGCAGCGGTGGCCGTGCGCGAGGGCATGGGCATTCACATACACGCCTCGGAGACGGCGGAGCAGGTGAGGCAGTCGATCGCCACCTTTGACATGTCTCCGATTGAGCTGCTCTCGCATCGCGGTCTGTTCGAGACGCACACGATCCTGGCCCACGCTATCCATGCCAACGACTGGGACCTGGACACCCTGGCCACGAAGGACGTCAACGTCGTGCAGTGTCCGAGCACGCACCTCAGGTATGGGATGGGCGTCACGCGCGTGCCCGATATGCTGGCGCGGGGCGTCAACGTCGCGCTTGGCACCGACGGGGCGGGGAGCAGTGCGGCCTTGAACTTGTGGCGGGAGCTGCGCCTCGCCGTGTTGACTCAGCGCCAGGCCCACGAAGATGCCACCCTGCTGGGAGGCGCTGTTCCGCTGCGGATGGCGGCGCCGAACGGCGCGCGCGCCCTCGGCTTCTGGAAAGCGGGAACGCTAGCGCCGGGCTACGCCGCCGACCTGATCGTGGTGGATACCATGGCGACTCACTTCCAGCCGGTGCACGACGTCGTCGCCGCCCTGATCTGGTGTACTGAACCGGCCGATGTGCGCAATGTGATGGTGGCCGGACGCTGGTTGATGCGCGACAGGGCGCTGCTGACGGTCAATGAGGGCGAGGTGATGGCTGGATTCCGGGGCGCACTGGAGACGATGCTTGGGCGGCCGCTCAGCCAGTTCAGGGAGTACACCGGAAAGCCCGTCAACCAAGCTTGATTGCTTTGACAGGCACGCGCGGATCGGTCTAAAATGGCAGGATTGGCCGCCGCACCCCGGCACTGGCCGCCGGGCGGGCGGTCATTTTTCGGCCTTTTGCGCCCGCATGATGCCTGTAACTCTCACGATGATCTGCCGCAACCCTGTCTGCGGCGGTATTTTTGACCTCAGTCTGGAGGACGGATGAAGGTTTACCCCAGCGACAAGATTCGCAACATTGCCTTTTTAGGTCACAGCGGATCCGGAAAAACATCTCTGTCGGAAGCCATGCTGCACGCCACGGGCGGCACCAATCGCCTGGGCCGCGTCGAGGATGGCACCACCGCCGCCGACTGGGATGAAGATGAAATCAAACGTAAGCAATCGATCAGCGCCAGCCTGATCCCCTGCGAATGGCAGGGTCACAAGATCAACGTGCTGGACACCCCTGGCTATCCCGACTTTGTCGGCGAAGTGCTGGGCGCGCTGCACGTGGCCGAGGCCGGCATCGTGGTGGTGGATGCGGTCGCCGGTGTTGAAGTCGGCACCGAGCTGGCCTGGCAGTACCTGGAGCATGCCGGCAGGCCCCGGTTCGTGTACATCAACAAGATGGATCGCGACAATGCCAGCTTCGAGCGGGCGCTCGAATCGGTAAGCGAGGCCCTGACGGGCCGATTCGTGCCTGTGATGCTGCCGGTGGGCGCCGAGTCAGGCTTCAAGGGCGTCGTGTCCGTGGTCGACAAGAAGGTGTACCTGGGCAGGGACGGCAAGACAAGCGACGTGCCGGCCGACATGGCCGATGCCGTGGAAGAGGCGATGACGGCCATTGTCGAGGTGGCCGCCGAGAGCAACGACGAGCTGCTGATGAAGTACCTCGAGGGCGAGTCGCTGAGCGCGGCTGAGGTTTCCGCGGGCCTGATGGCGGCGATTCGCTCCGGCAGCGTCGTGCCCGTTCTCTGCGGCAGCGCCACCAATGAGCTGGGTGTACAGGCGATCATGAATATCGTCCTGAACATGGTGCCCTCACCGGTGGAGGCTGGCCCCTACAAGGCCCAGGTGAAGGATGCCGAGGTGACGCTGAATAACGACGGCACCGGACCCGTAGCGGCCCTCGTCTTCAAGACCATCGCCGATCCGTTCGTGGGACGCATCACGCTGTTCCGCGTCTTTAGCGGTACGATGCCCACCGACGCCCGGCTGCACAACGAACAGAAAAACGCCGACGAGCGCATGGGCCAGGTATTCTCCCTGCGCGGCAAGGAACAGCTCTCCGTGGAAGCGGTCAGCTACGGCGATATCGCGGCTGCGGCCAAGCTGAGCGTGACGGCCACCGGCGACACCTTGTCTGACAAGGGCTCACACGTGATCGTTCCGGGACCGCAGTTCCCGAATCCTCTCTACTCGGTGGCCATCAGCCCGGCGACCCAGGCGGATGCCGCCAAGATCAGCGCCTCGCTCAACCGCCTTGTCGAGGAAGACCCGACCTTGAGCTGGCACAGCGACCCCAGCACCCGGCAGATCATCCTGGCGGGAACAGGGGACGTGCACATGACCATTGCCGTCAACCGTCTCAAGCAGAAATTCGGCGTCAGCGTTACCACCGAAACACCCAAGGTGCCCTACCGTGAAACCGTGTCCCGCACAGCTTCGGCCATGCACCGGCACAAGAAGCAGACGGGCGGCGCCGGTCAGTTCGGCGAGGTGCACCTGCGCGTCGAACCGGGCGTAGAGGGCACTGGTTTGACCTACGTCTGGGAAGTCTTCGGCGGCGCCGTCTCCACCAGCTTCGGACCTTCGATCGAGAAGGGCGTGCGGTCGGTGATGGACAACGGCGTTCTGGCCGGGTATCCCGTGGTGGATGTCAAGGTGGCCGTGTTCGATGGCAAGGAACATCCTGTCGATTCGAAGGACATCGCCTTCCAGATCGCCGGCCGCGAGGCCTTCAAGAAGGCCTTCATGGACGCCGGTCCCGTGTTCCTGGAGCCCATCTACCGTGTGGACATCACGGTGCCCGAATCCAACATGGGCGATATCCTCGGCGACCTCAACACCCGGCGCGCACGCGTGCAGGGCATGGACAGCCACCGCGGCAAGAGCGTGATCACGGCGGAAGTGCCCTACGCGGAGCTGCTGCGCTACGCCAATGATCTGCGGTCGATGACCCAGGGTCGCGGCGTATACAGCATCGAGTTCCTGCGCTACGAGGCCGTGCCCGCGCACCTGGCGCAGGGTATCATCGATGCGGCCAAGCGGGATCGCAAGGAAGAAGAAGAAGAGTAGGTCGGCCACTTCCGGTTACGAGTCCTTTCCACGCCGCCCTCACGACCCTGGGGGCGGCGTGGTTGTTTGTGGCTGCACGGCGCCGGGTGGGTCTCTTTGCTCAGGCCTGCCGGCGTCGCTATACTTGTGCCCTGTGCGCACCCCAACCTGCCTCCAACAGGGAACGGGAGGCCACGGTGGCCGCCCCCACCGACCGCCGATCTCGAACCGGCGGCGACGGGGGGCCACCCCTACGATCCTTGAATGACGATCATGAATGAACCCTTGTGGCGTGTGGAACTGCATTGCCATACCGTGGCGTCGCCTGACGCGCTGACCAAGCCCGAGGCGGTTGTGGCAGCTTGCCGCGCCCGCGGCATCGACCGCATTGCCATTACCGAGCACAACAACATCGCCGGTGCGCTGGCTGTGCAGCGCCTGGCGCCGGACCTGGTGATCGTGGGCGAGGAAATCAGGACCACCAAGGGCGAGGTGATCGCCTGGTTTGTGACGGAAGAAGTTCCCAAGGGCCTCTCCCCGGAGGAGACGATCGCCCGCCTGCGCGAGCAGGGCGCCGTGATCAGCGTTCCCCATCCATTGGACTCGCTGCGGGGCGGCTCGGCCATGCTGCTGGACGGCGTCCTGTCGATCATCGACCAGGTCGACGCCCTCGAGGTCTTCAACGCCCGCTGCCTGCGGCGGGAGGACAACGAGGCAGCGAACCGGCTGGCCCTGGAGCACGGCAAGCTGGCCACTGCCGGCAGTGACGCGCATTCGGCCCGCGAGATCGGCACGGCGGTGATGGTGATGCCGCCCTTCCAGGACGCCGGAAGCTTCCGGCGCAGCCTGGCCCGGGCGACCATCGATGGGCGGTTGAGCGGTGGGCACGTGCGGCTTTACTCGCAGTTCGCCAAGCGCTACAAGCGCCTGGTGGCCAGCGCGTCATGAGCTCTGTCGTGCTGCTTGCTCTCACGGCGGCGGCCGTGCCCACACTGATCTATCTCTACCTGATCTGGTGGAGCGATCGCTACGAGCGCGAACCTTCGTGGCTGCTGCTCACCATGTTTCTGTGGGGCGCCGTGCCGGCCGTCCTGTTGGCCGTGCTGGCGAGTGTGCTTGTGGAGCGCCCACTTGCCGGCCTGGCAACTGCCCAGGGCGGGAGCTTCCTGCAGACAGTGCTGGTGGCGCCGACCGTCGAGGAGCTTGTCAAGGGCCTGGCCGTCTTGGCCGTCGTGTTGTTCTTTGCGACCGAGGTGGATTCGCTCTTGGATGGGATCATTTACGGTGCGCTCGTGGGCATCGGCTTCGCCCTTACCGAGAACTTCCTCTACTTTCTGCAATCGGCCATGGAGGACAGCAGGCTGCAGTTCCTGGCGCTGACAGCCATGCGGGGCGTGGTGTTTGGCCTCAACCATGCCTGGTACTCAGCGCTGGTGGGCATCGCCGCGGCGCTGGCCCTCCTGCGCTTCTCAGGCATCCGGCGCTGGATGGTCCTGGCTGCGGGTCTGCTGGCGGCGATGTGGGCGCATGCGCTGCACAACCTGAGTGTGTTGGGCGCGGCGAGTTTCGCCCCTTTTGTCCTGGTCAGCATGCTGCTGAACTGGGGCGGTCTGGCGCTGATGGTGGCGATCATCACCCTCTCCTGGCGCCGCGAGCGCCAGTACATCGCCGCGTACCTGGCGGACGAGGTGCCGGTGGTGCTTAGCCCCGAAGGGTATCACCTTGCGCAGACGATCGCTCCGCGCTGGGGCGCCTGGTTGGGCCGGCTGCAAGGCAGGAATCCAGCCACCGTGCGCCTGGAAGCAGATCTGCGCCACACCGCCACGGAGCTGGCGTTCTCGAAGCGGCGCCTGGCGGCGGCGCCGGCCCAACCCGGCCTCGATCGCGAGGTCACCCAGCTCCGGCAGCGGTTGTACCGGCTGGATCAGAGCTGGTCGAGGTCCACGGGCTGATGTCGGCATGTGCGGCGGTGAATACCGCTCTGCGCACGCCCCACGCACTCACCTTGTCAGCATTTCGAACCCTGTGATAATCTCAGGACATTCCCATCCTGCCAATGGGGGTGGGCACGTCTTTTCGGAGGTTGAACGCTTGAAAGGTTATTCGATACGGGTCTTCCTGGTCATCGGCCTGCTGGCGCTGGTGATGGCCCTGTCAGGCTGTCGCGACAAGGGGGACAAGGAGCCCACGGTCGCACCCACGCCTGTGCAACAGCAGCAGAACTTCCAGCCTGCGCAGAAGCAGGAACAGCAGCCCCAGCAGAACCAACAGCAGCAACAGCAGCCGCAGCAGCAGGGCGCGGCAACTCCCTTCCAGTCTCCAGTTTCACCGCTGCCCACACCCCAGTAAGGTCAGCGCAAGCGACTCCTTAGCGAGCGGGGGCCAGGATCGGCCCTCCGCTCGCCCTTTTTTCCGCCATCCAGCCCTGTTGGTCCTTCCACTTCACCGTCCACCAGGTTAGGCCATCGACCAGGGCGGGCCCGGCGACGATGGTCATGGCGGCGCCTGCCGGCACCAGGGCCAGGCGATCGCTGGCGGGTTTGTTGAGATAGCCGGGTGAGCGCCGCAGGTTGACGGCCACTTCGGCCGCGTTGACGGCGCGGTCGCCGAGCTTGAATTGGTGGGGGCCGGCCGGTACAGGATAGGACGTCGCAGCCGGGGCCGGGGTAGGGCTCGGGGCGAGGGGCGTGAGCACGGGAAGGCGATCGATTTCTGCGACGGGTGCGGGCTGGACTGTGGGTGCAGGGGGCGTCCAACTGTTCTCAGGTGCAGCCACGTTCAGCCGCCTGGCAGCCGCCGGCGCGATGAACGTGAGAACCGTACATAACGTGAAGGAGAACAGGAGCAGGCCCGCCGTCAGACCGGCCAGGACGGGATGCGGCCCGCGATGGGTGGAGGAGGAGAGTGGCTCGCCGTTCATGCTCAAATGACCATTTGCTCGTGACCGCCCGTGCTGAGGGAGGGGCGGTCCGGGGCGAAAGGATTGTCGTCTGACTGACGCTCGCCGGTCAACAGACTGGCCAGCATCCGGGCGCCGGCAGGCGTCATCATGACGCCGTGGCCGCCGTAGCCGCCGTTGACCCAAAGCCCGGGCACGCCCGGGACGGGGCCAACCAGGGGATTGTGGTCGGGCGTTTCGGCATACTGGCCGGCGTGCAGAAAGACCTGACTGCGGGGCAGGGTGCTCGCCACATCGGCCCAGAAGGGGCCGAGGCGGAAGACGCCTTCGAGGACACGGTAGGGGAAATGGGGGTCGGGACTGACATCGAAACTGGGTGGGGTAGACGCTTCGGGCTCGGCCCAGGCCAGCGCAGCGCCGGGCCCCTCAGGCCGCCAATGCGCGCCCGTATCATGGTCGATAGTCATGGGCGCCCAGGAAGGGATGAGGGCGTGTTCGCCGATGACCAGCCGGTGCCGGCGTACGGGGAAGACGGGCAATTCGACGCCGGCCAACTGCGCGGTCACGGCAGCGAAAGGACCAGTAGCAATGACGACGACATCGCCCTCCAGGTTCCCGGCGGGGGTGGCGACGCCCGTGACACGGTCGCCGCTGCGGAGGAAACCCAACACCGGCGCCTGCAGGCGGAACTCGGCGCCCAGGCGGCGGGCGGCCTGCCGGAAGCCCAGCAGCGCCTCGTGCGCCGACAGCCAGCCGTCACGCTGGCGGAAGGTGGCAGCGAGCGCTTCCCGCGCCAGGTAGGGGAACCGGTTGCGAAGGTCCAACTGATCCAGGAACTCCACATCGGCGAGACCCTGTGCATGTTGGTAGGCCACGCGCCGCTCCAGCTTCGACACTTCGCTCTGCTCGGTCGTGACGAAGAGGTAGCCCTGCTGGCGGAGGCCGATGTCGTAGCCGGGCAGGTCCAACCGTTCGGCAAACTGCTCGTAGAAGGCGATGCTTTCCTTCATGCAGGCGATGTTGACCGGGTCGTTGAATTGGGCGCGCAGCGCCTGCAGCGACGCCGCGGTCGAGAGGCCGCCCAGCGAGCTGCCGTGCTCCAGGAGGAGGACCTGGAAGCCGGCGTCAGCCAGGAAGTAAGCGCTGGCGACACCGATGATGCCGCCGCCGATGATGAGGACGCGTGTCATGCGTAGCAGGTGGTAGGTAGCAGATAGCAGGTGGCAGATAGCAGGCAGCGGGGGGCAGGGAGGCAGGCAGCAGAGAAAAGGTGACTTCAGAGCACCGACCGTGAGGGAGGTGTTGGTGGCGGGCGATAGGGGCGATCCCTCGTGGTCGCCCTGCTGTGGGCGGCGCGGAACCTTCAACCTTCAACCTGGAACCTGCAACCTCAGCTCAGACCGTGGTTGGCGAGGTATTGAAGGGCGGTGAGGATTTCGGGTGGGGTGAAGTACCAGTCGAATTCGCAGACGCGGACGGCGTCGCCGGGCAGGCGGGCGGCGACAAGGTCAAAATCGACGGCGCCCATGCCGGGGAGGAGGTGGTCGCGCAGGCGGCGGGTGTCGTGCAGGTGGACGCCGACGAGGCGCGGGGCGGCGGCGTCAAGCCAATCACGCAGCGACGGCAGGCCCAGGTGCGACTGGACCTGGACATGCCCGGTGTCGAGCCACAGCCCCAGGACGTGCGGGTCGTGCTCCTGCAGGAGAAGCTGAGCCTCGGCCAGGCTGGGGATTTCGCCTACGTGCAGCCGGGTCTCAATGCCCAGGCGCACGCCGGTGGACCCGACGTAAAGCGCCAACTCCTGCAGCGAGCGGCGCACGGCGTCGAGATGGGACGCTGCAGCCGCCGCTCGCGCCTCCAGGACGGCAGTCAGCGCCTCCTGGTAGACCGGTTGGCCCCAGGCGCCGCCCAGGTAGCGCTGCTGCAGCACCCATTCGAGACGGCCGGGTATGTCGACCCGACCGGCGTGAATGCAGACGGCCGCAGCGCCGAGACGGGCGGCGAGGTCGATGCTCCGGCGTCCTTGGTCAACGGCCCAGGCTCGCAGACCCTCATCGGGGCTGCTGAGCAGGTCGTCGGCCGGCCGCGGGCTGGAAGGATGGGGCACGGTTGGGGCCGGGAAATGGATGCTGCTGACCTGTACGGCGCCGGGGTGCATGCCCTCGAGCATGGGCGGCGTGACGATGTGGCTGAGCTCAATCTGACTGAAACCAAGCGGGCGCACCATGCCATACCAGGTCACGACGCGGTCGGCCCGGTTCTGCATCCACATGGTCGAAAGGGAGAGGGTCATGGCGGCGGGTCGGCTCAGGGGCGGAGCGCTCTGAATCGGGTGGAGAGCACCTTCTGCCCGGCGGGCGCCAGCAGCCAGTCGCTCAGGGCCTCGGCGGCGGGCTTGGGAGTGGGTGGCAGTACGAGGTTGACGGACTGCACCAGGGGATAGCCGTCCTGGCTGGGTGTCAGGTCCTCGACCGGCACGGCGGTCACCCCTTCCTTGACCGCAGCATTGCTGGCGTAGCCGATGGCGCCCGGATGGGACGCCACGTAGGCAATTACGGCGTCGTCATCAGAAAGTAGGAGAGCGGTGCGGGCCAGGGGCTTGTCGCCAAGGATCGCCTGGTCGAAGGTCGCGCGGGCGCCGCTGCCCTGCTCGCGGGCGACCAGAACCACTGGCTGCGGTGGGAGGCCCAGCACCGACCAGTCCTGGACGTAGCCGGTGAACAGGTCGCGAAGCTGGGCCAGGGTGAGCACGGGGGGCGCACCGCCTGAAGGCATGACGACTGCCAGGGCATCGGCGGCAACAGGGGTAAACGTGAGGTCAGGATGCTCCCCTGCTGCGGCCGGTCCGGAGTTGATGGCGAAGTCGAGCTTGCCGGCGGCGACATCCTCGACGGCGAGGTTAGCAGGCAGCGGTTCGAAGCTCAGATCGAGCGTGGGGCGGCCGGACAGGAAACGGGGGGCGAGGTCAGGCCAGAGCGCTGCCATCTGCGCGCTGCCGCCCCCGGCAAGGACGACGGGCGTGGGTGTGGGAGGCGGCGGCGCCGGGGTGCAGCCGGAGAGGAGTAGGACGGCGACCAGCCCAACGGCAAGCGCTGGCTTCACCCCGCACCTCAGCGCAGCATGAGCGCCCGCACGATAGTGGCGGCGCCGATGATCCAGACGTAGATGACGAAGGGGTAGAACGTGTTCGACTGCAGGTAGCGAAGCAGGAAGCGGATGGTCAGGAAGCCGGTGACGGCGGCGGCGGCAAAGCCCAGGAACAGGGCCACCCCTTCGCCGTTGGCGCCCTGTTTGACCAGGTCCGGAAGCTGGGTCAGCCCGGCGCCGAAGATGATGGGCGCGCTCATCAGGAAGGAGAAGCGAGCCGCCGTGGGACGATCGAAGCCGCGCACCATGCCTGCCGACATCGTACTGCCGCTGCGGCTGATGCCGGGCAGGATGGCGATGGCCTGGACGAGACCGATGATGAGGGCGTCCAGCCAGGAGACGCCCGTCAGGGGCTTGTGGCCGCGCGGCCAGCGCTCGGCGATGACCAGGAGCACGCCAGTGACGATGAGGAAGAAGCCGATGGCGGCCGGACTCCCAAACGCCGCTTCAAAGTAGTCTTTGAGCAGGAAACCGGCGAGTGCGGCGGGAATGGTGGCAACCACGAGCAGCAGCAGGAGCCGGTCACGGCCGTCGGGGTCGCGGCGCCCGCGCAAGCGATTGACGAGGGCTACCACCATATCCACCCAGGTACGCCAAAAGAAGGCGACCACGGCGAGCAGTGTGCCCCAATGGAGCAGGGTGTCAAAGGCGAGGCTGGGCTCGGGCCAGTTCAACCACCAGGGGACGAGGACGAGGTGCGCGGAGGAGCTGACGGGAAGGAATTCGGTGAGGCCCTGGACGATGCCGAGGATGATGGCTTGGAGGATGGACATGGGAGGAGACAGTAGTCAGGAATCAGTAGTCAGTCGTCAGAAGTCAGACGGGGGATGGGGAGATAGGACCGGAGAAAGGACTGGCGGAAGGAGGCGTACGTGCCGGCAGCGATGTGGCGGCGGATGTCGGCCATCAGGCGCTGGAGAAAGCGCAGGTTGTGGAGCGTGGTGAGGCGGAGGCCAAAGGTCTCCTGGGCGCGGATCAGATGGTGGACGTAGGCGGTGGAGAAGCGCGTGCAGGTGTAGCAGTCGCAGCCGGTCTCTAGGGGGCCGGGTTCGTCGGCGAAGCGGGCATTGCGCAGGTTGATGCGGCCGTTGGCGGTGAAGATGCCGCCGTGCCGCGCCAGGCGCGTGGGGTGGACGCAGTCGAACAGGTCCACGCCGCGGGCAACGCCTTCGACGATGTCTTCAGGCATGCCGACGCCCATGAGGTAGCGCGGTTTAGCGGCGGGAAGGGCCGGCGCCGTGTAGTCGAGCGTAGCATACATCTGCTCCTTGGTCTCGCCAACCGCCAGCCCGCCGATGCCAAAGCCGGGAAAGTCGAGCCCCGAAAGAACGGCGACACTCTGGAGCCGCAGGTCGGTAAAGATGCCACCCTGGACGATGCCGAAGAGCGCCTGCTGTTCCGGGCGCTGCTGGCTGGCGAAGCAGCGCAGGGCCCAGGCATGCGTGCGCTCCAGCGCCTCCTCGTTGTAGCTGCGGTCGAGGGGGTCGGGGCATTCGTCCAGGCACATGATGATATCGGCGCCAAGCTTGGCCTCGATATCCATCACCTTTTCCGGCGTGAAGCGGTGCTGGCTGCCGTCGATGTGCGACCGGAAGGTGACGCCATCAGCGTCCACCTTGCGCAGGTCGCTGAGCGAGAAGACCTGGAAGCCGCCGCTGTCGGTCAGGATGGGCCTGTCCCAGCCCATGAAGGCATGGAGCCCACCCAGGCGGGCGACCCGTTCGGCCCCGGGGCGCAGATAGAGGTGGTAGGTATTGGCCAGCAGCATATCAGCGCCGCCCCCGCGCACCTCTTCCGGGCTCAGGGTCTTGACGGTGGCCTGGGTGCCCACCGGCGCAAAGCAGGGCATGGGAATGTCGCCGTGGGGTGTGTGGAAGGTCCCCAGGCGGGCCAGCCCGTCGGTGGCGAGGAGCGAGTAGGAGAACGGCATGGCAGGGGGAAGGGCGTCGGGAGGGGGCGGACGTCTACCGGAGGCGGGCTGTGGGATTGCGCAGCGATTTGGCTCATGATACCATGCCGCCAGTGGACGGACAGCATCGGCAGGAGATCAGCGCAGGTCGAGAGCCAAAGCCAGGGCGATCCATGCCGGTTGGACGCATGGCGCCGAGGGGCGCCCTGTTGGCGGCGCTGGTGCTGGTGTGCCTGTCGCTGGGCAGCATCGCCGCTGGTCCCGGTGTGCTCCGCAGCGGGCACAACAACCCTTTGCGGTTGACGGCCGGACAGGCGAGCGCTCTCCTGGCTGAGAAAGCCGGGCCGACCCTCGGCGCTTCTTCGGGCATCCTCGTGGACCGCCCGAGTGGGACCGTGCTGTGGGCCAAGAACCCCGACGCGGCGCGCGCTCCCGCCAGCACGACGAAAATGATGACCGTGCTGGCAGCCACGGAGTCGCTCGAACCCGACCAGATGGTGACGGTGCCGGCGGAGGCGCTGGTCGGGGGGACGACCATGGGCCTCAAGGCCGGGGAGAGGCTGTCGGTCCGGGACTTGCTCTACGGCGCCTTGCTGCCGTCGGGCAACGACGCCGCCACGGCCCTGGCCATCGCTGCCGGCGGAGACGAAAGGACCTTTGTCCAGCGCATGAACGAACATGCGGCGGAGTGGGGGCTCACGGCCACCCACTTCGCCAACCCGCACGGGCTGGACGAAGCGGGCCACGTCAGCAGCGCTCGCGACCTGGCACAGCTTGGTCTGCGAACGTTGGCCGACCCGCTCCTGGCAAGCATCGTGCGGAAGCCGCAGGCGCGCATCGGGGAGCGCCAGCTCACCAACACCAACGACCTTCTGACCACCTATGACGGGGCCTATGGCGTCAAGACCGGTACGACGGACAATGCTGGGCAGGTGCTCGTGGCTGCCGCCGCCCGGACGGACGGCGATGCGCTGACGGTCGTGATGAACAGTCCGGACCGTTTTGTCGAAACCAGGCGCCTTTTGGATTTCTACTTCGAGCACTGGCAGTCGGTCGACGCCCGGCTGGGCGGGGACGTGCTGAGCCTGGTCCATGCCCCCGACGGGGTGGTCTATGTGGCGCAAACGCCCAGCGCGCCGCTGCTCGTGTCGCGCTGGCAGGGCCAGAACCTGCGCTTCTTCCGAGACATCCATTTTGATGCACAAAACCAGCCATCCGGTGTGCTCCAAACCTGGCTTGGCCCGGACAAGTTGGCCGAAACACCCATGACCTTCCAACCTCTCTACCTCTCTTCCGCCGCTGGAGCGGCGACGACTGCCCAGTGACTTCTTCCCAAGCTTCCGAGGTGCGTGCAGACGCCGGCATGCGGCTCAACAAGTTCCTGGCCCATGCCGGGGTGGCGTCGCGACGCGCTGCCGACGACATGATCGCCAGCGGCCGCGTGCAGGTGAACGGGCGCACCGTCTACACGATGGGGGTGACGGTGATCCCAGGTCGCGACCGTGTGGCCGTGGATGGCCACCAGGTGACCCTCGCCGTCAAGAAGGACTTCACCACGCTGATGTTGAACAAGCCCGCCGGGTACCTGAGCACGCGCAGCGACCCCGACGGCAGGCCCACGATTCTCGAGCTGCTCCCGCCTGAACACCATCACCTCTATCCCATTGGCAGGCTCGACCTGGACAGTGAGGGCCTGATACTGCTTAGCGATGACGGGGACCTGACCTACCGGCTCACGCATCCTTCGTTCGAGCACGAAAAGGAGTACTGGGTGCAGATCACAGGGCGGGCGCCAGAGCCGGCGATGCGCAAGCTGCGCAAGGGCGTGCTTCTGGAAGATGGCCTGGCCAGCGCCGAGGTGCGGCCGCTTGTGCAGATCCCGGCCGAGCACCGGTTCTGGATCGAGGGCGACCCTCGACACTGGTGGCTGGTGTTTATCCTCCACGAGGGCCGCAAGCGGCAGGTCCGCCGCATGTGCGAAGCGGTCGATCTCGAGGTGCGGCGCCTGGTCAGGGTGCGCATTGCCTCCCTGCACATTGGCGACCTGGCGCCCGGCAAATGGCGGCCGTTGAGCACGCGCCAGCGCCGCGCCGTCGAAGCGATCAAACAGGAGCCGGCCAAGACTGGCGGTGAGCCTGACAGGTCGTGATATCATTGCCGGTCTTATGCCCGATCTTCTCACACTTCCCCCTTCTGTGATTGCCATCGACGGACCCGCGGCGTCGGGAAAGAGCACCGTGGGCGAAAACCTGGCCGGGCGGCTGGGATTTCTCTATTTCGACACCGGCGCCATGTACCGGGCGGTCACGCATGCAGCCCTGACCAGGGGAACGCCCATCGACGACGCGGCGGCGATGGCGGTGCTGGCCAACGCACTGGACATTGACATTCTCCCCGCCACGGTTCCGGATGGGCGCCAGTATACGGTTGTCGTGGACGGCGACGACGTGACTTGGGCGATGCGGAGTGCCGAGGTGGACGCTCACGTGTCCGCAGTCAGCGCCATTGCGCCCGTGCGCGAGGCCATGGTCCGCCAGCAGCGCCGCGTGGCCGACAAGGGCCGGGTGGTGATGGTGGGCCGCGACATCGGCACCGTCGTCTTTCCCGAAGCGCCCTTGAAGGTCTATCTGGATGCCTCGCCGGAGGAGCGAGCGCGGCGGCGCTATCGCGAGCTCCTGGACCGGCGGCAGCCCGCTGATTACGAGGCCATCCTGGAGAACGTGCGGCTCCGTGACGCTGTCGACAGCGAGCGCGAGGCGTCACCTCTGCGGGCGGCCCCGGATGCGGTGCCCATCAACACGGAGGGCCTGAGCGTCGAGGAAGTGGTTGCCGTCATCGTCCAGCTTGCCGGCCAGCGACTGGGTCTCGCGCTGCAGCCGGAGTAGTCAAGTGACCGCGTCACCCATGCGACTGGCTCACCCCGGCGTCTGGCAGCGGTTCAAGCGCTGGGTGTGGGAGTGGGCGCTGATCTTCCTTGTGACCTCCCTCTATCGTTTTGACGAGCAGGGGAAGGACCTGATGCCGTCGCAGGGACCGCTCCTGCTCTACTACAATCACATTCATTACGCCGATCCCTTCGTCCTGATCTCGCGGCTGAAGCGCGTGCGCTACGCGGTTCCCATCGCCAAGCGTGAGCTCGTGTCGGCGCCCATCATCGGCAAGCTCATCGACTGGTATGGCGCTATTTTCGTGTCGCGGGGGGATGCCGACCTGACGGCGCTGCGGGCAGGGCTGGCGGTGCTGCATGCCGGCCAGGTGGTGATGCTGGCGCCGGAGGGCACGCGGAGCAAGACGGGGGCCCTCATGCCAGCGCAGCGCGGAATGGGCTTCCTGGAGAGGCGCAGCGGCGCCGTCCTGCAGCCTGTGGCGGTGTGGGGCACGCCGAACTTCCCGGCCAGCAACAAGAGGGGGAGGCGCGCGCTCGTGCACGTGCGCTTCGGCAGGCCCTTTCGCGTGGATATGGCCGCGGACGTAGATCGCAAGGCAGGCGAAGAGGCGGTGGTGGAGTTCGCCATGCAGGAGCTGGCGGCCCTCCTGCCTGAGGATCTGCGTGGAGTCTACGCCCCTGCCGGGACGGTCCCGGAGTGGGTGCAGTACGTCTGAGGCCTTGGGATAGAGATTGGCGCTGGACGGGATTCTGCATATACTCCAGCGAAATGAATCATGTTGGTTTCGTTCCGCTCACGGAGGCGCCCGGCGAACTGATAACTCAAAGACGGAGATGACGAAGCGCCTGCGCTGGGAATGCGAAAGGCCGGCAGAACCGGTCGGTTGTGACGCCCAGCGGACGAGGTGGAGGTTCTCACAGCAATGTGAGCTAACCCCTGCACTGGCTCCAACGCCCTGAGCCGAGAGTGCAGCGGGGAACAGCGAGTTTTCGGCGGATGCCTCCCCGGGACGCCACGCCCGGACGTCAACTCTCTGCTACCATGCCCGGACTCTGGGTCGGGCCGTGGCAACCGCATATGCTGTTTTTGCGCGCCAACCGCGGGCGACACCTGGCGTTGGTCGCCGGTTCCTGCCGGACGATGACCAGGACGGATAGGTGCGGCGGTTGGCTGACTTCACTCCAGCATGTTCTCAGGAGGCATTCCTATGTGTGGCATCGTGGGATATGTCGGCCCGCGGCCGGCGACGCCCATCATTCTTGAAGGTCTGCAGCGCCTCGAATACCGCGGCTATGACTCCGCCGGGCTGGCCGTCATCGACGGCAACGGCGGCGTGGCGGTGCGGCGCGACGCCGGCAAGCTCAACAATCTCTTCCAACACATCGCCGTGGACCCGGCCGAAGGCCAGATCGGCGTCGGGCATACCCGCTGGGCCACGCACGGCCCCCCGACCGCGTCCAACGCCCACCCGCATCGGGACCGCAGCGGCCAGATCGTTGTCGTGCAGAACGGCATCGTGGAGAACTTTCTCGCCCTGCGCAACGAGTTGCGCAGCCAGGGCTATGAGTTTGCTTCCGACACCGACACCGAGGTGATCGTTCAACTGATCAGCCGCGAATACGACCACTGTGAGGACCTGAGCGAGGCCGTGCGGCGGGCGCTTGGCTTACTGCACGGGCCCTCGGCGATCGTGGTCCTGAGCAGCCACGAGCCGGACCGGCTGATCGTCGCCCGTCTCGGTAATGCGGGGGGCGTGGTGATCGGCTACGGTCAGGAGGAGATGTACATCGCTTCGGATATCACGGCCATCCTGGCGCACACGCACAGGATGAGCTTCCTGGAGAATCGCGAGATGGCGGTGGTCACGCGCGAGGGCGCCCGCTATTTCGATCTCGAGGGCCAACCCCTGGCTCCAAAGGGCGTGCACGACATTCCCTGGGACCCCGTGGCGGCGGCCAAGGGCACCTTCCGCCATTTCATGCAGAAGGAGATCTTCGATCAGCCCAACTCGATCACCGATACGATCCGGGGCCGGGTCGACTTCGTCACCGGCCAGGTGACGCTGGAGGAGCTGAACCTGAACGCCGAGGCGGCACGGAGCCTGCACAAGCTCACGATCGTGGCCTGCGGGACGTCGTACTACGCTGGCCTGGCGGGGAAGTTCATGATCGAGAACCTGGCCCGCCTGCCCGTGGAGGTGGACTACGCCTCGGAATACCGCTACCGTCATCCTGTGGTGGACGCACAGACCCTGGTGCTGGCGATCACGCAGAGCGGGGAAACGGTCGATACGCTGGCGGCGCTGGAGGAAGGACGCGCCCATGGCGCCCGCACCGCGGCCATCGTCAACGTGGTCGGCTCGCAGGCGGCGCGCGTCGCGGACGGCGTGATCTACATGCAGGCGGGGCCAGAGATCGGCGTTGCCTCGACCAAGGCCTTTACGTCGTCGCTGGTCGACCTGATGCTCCTGGGGATGTACCTTGGCCAACAGCGGGGAACGCTGGGCGCCGAGGCTTCGCTGCAGTTGGCGAGTGAGCTGGCGCTGCTGCCGGACAAGGTGGGGCAGGCACTGGCGCACGACGACAAGCTGGCGAGGCTGGCGCGCACGTTTGCCAACTACCGCAACTTCCTCTATCTGGGCCGCGGGATCAACTATCCGACCGCCCGTGAGGGAGCGCTCAAGCTCAAGGAGATCAGCTATATCCATGCGGAGGGCTATCCTGCCGGCGAGATGAAGCACGGTCCCATCGCCCTGATCGACGAGAACATGCCCACGGTGGCGTTGGCGTTGCGCGATAGCGTGTACGACAAGATGATCAGCCAGGTGGAGCAGGTCAAAGCCCGCAACGGCAAGGTGATCGCCGTGGTGAACCCGCACGATGAGGCGGTGGCGGGCAAGGCCGACGCCCTGATCGAGGTGCCGGAGACGGCAGAACTGCTGTCGCCTATCGTTGCGGTCGTGCCGCTGCAGCTCCTGGCCTACCACATCGCCGTCTGGCACGGGCTGGACGTGGATCAGCCGCGGAACCTGGCCAAGAGCGTGACCGTGGAGTAGAGCGGATGTGACCTGGGGACAAGGACGCCGACCTGGGGGTCGGCGCTCCCAGGCGCTCCCAGGCGTCGCCCATTTCCCTTTGTCGCCATGCGCATCCTGTTCGCTGCCCCTTTCGGCGCCTGCCGGAAGCAGACCCTGCCCAGGCGGATGCTGCCGCTTGCCCGCGGGCTGGCGACTGAGCACGTTGTGGAGGTGCTGGCGCCGGCCTGGGACTGCCCGGACGAGGCGGGCCGGGTGACGAGCGACCAGGGCGTGACGGTGCGGGCGCCGGCTCTAGGGCCGGCGCCCGACACGCTCCTGGACCCGCTGCTGCTGCGGCGGCTTATGCGCGCGGCGGTGGCCTTTGACCCGGATGTGGTCCATGTCTTCAAGGGCCTGGGTTACGCCGGCTGGGTCGCAGATTGGCTGCGGCGCCGCGCGGGCGTCCCGATCGTGCTGGACATGGATGACCTGGAAACCGCGGCGGGGTGGGGCGGGCAGAGGCGATGGCCGGTATCCTGGTATGCGGCCCGCCAGGAGCGAACGCTGCTGCGGAAAGCTGTGGGTGTCACGGTGGCGTCGGCCAGCCTGCAAGCCCATGCCTCCGCGACCCGCGGCAGCGCCACTGGCATCCTCTACCTTCCCAACGGCCTGGATCTGGCGCCCCGCCCTACGGACGCGGCCGCCAATCCGCCGGTGGCGCTCCTCTACACGCGGGGCAACGATGTGGATGCCGAGCGCGTGCGCCGGTTATGGCTGGGCATCCTGAGGCAGGCGCCGGAGGCATGGCTGTGGGTGGTGGGCGACTGGCGGCAGGCGCCCGACCTGCCGCGGTGCGAGCAACTGGGGTGGCTGGAGGGGCGGGCGCTGGTCGACGCTCTGCGGGGCGCGGCGGTGGCGCTCTTTCCCTTGAAGGACAGCCCGACGACCCGTGCCAAGAGCCCAGCGCGCCTGCTCGACTGCCTGGCGCAGGGGCTGCCGGTGGTCGTCGATGAGGTGGGGGAGTATGGGACGCTGGCTGGCGCAGGGAGCGTGGTTGCGCCGGGAGACGACGGAGCTTTTGTCGCTGCTGCCGCCCGCCTGCTGCGTTCGCCGCAGGCGCGAAGTGCGGCAGGGGCTGCGGCCTGGCAGGCGGCGCAGCACCATTGCTGGAACGAACGCGTCAGGGACCTGGCGGTGTTCTATCGCCAGGTAGTGACGTCCCCAAGCGGAAGATAGACTGCGAGCAGGGACCGGCGTCCAGCAGAACAAGAAGGTTGTCGGAAGCGTCGGTCTCCCGTAGGTGAGCGGCCCAGGTCGTGTGTCGCTTCTGCTGCCAGACGCGCGGGCTACCGGCAGGGGTCACGTCCCTGACCTGTCCGCGAACATCCTCGGGAGTGTGGATGATGCTCGAAAAGGTCGTGAAATTCCCGCAATCTGTGCTATACTAAACTCAAGGTGATGAGGGGTGGACTGGCGGCGATGGCAAACGACCGTCAGGCCGACGCCGCCATCTGCCCCGACAATTCATCCTGACAGCCAGGTGACGCCCAACCGCGTCGATGCCCGAAGGGATCCATGTGGGTGGGCGCCTCACCCAATGGCTTCGCCTGGAAGTGTTTCGCCAGCACTTCGACGAAGAAGGAGCGACAGACGATGCGAGCACAGTCCAGGTGGCGTTGGCTCGTGGGTCTTGCAGGGGGTGTATTGTTGATGTCTTTCGCCGTGCAGATGACGATGAAGGCGAGCCAGGCGCCGGCCGGGTCCGTCGCACCCGCCGAAACGCTGACCGTCTACGCCGACTACGACGCCACCACGTGCAGTTGGCTGCCAACTACCAGCTTTGGCAATGAGGCCACCCTGGCGCTCTTCTACAACGAATCGGACACCCAGCAAGCGGCGTTCAGCCTGCTGCATTTCGATGTCAGCGGCATCCCCGCCCAGGCCATTGTCGATGCGGCGGTGATGGAGCTCTACCTGCAGAGCAGCGCCGGGGGCGGTTCGGTGTGGATTGGCACCCACGCCGCCAACGGGTCCTGGAACGAAAGCGTCACCTGGAACACCCGGCCCAATGTGCAGTATGGCTACGTCCTCGGCACGACCATCGACAGCAGCCCTGGCTACAAGAGCTGGACGGTGACGTCCAACGTGAACTATTGGCGGACGCACGCCAACTACGGCGTCGAACTGCAGGGGCCGGTCACCAGCGGCACGCCCTATTTTAGCCGCACATTCACCAGCAGCGAGGGTGGGAACCGGCCCCGGCTGGTCATCACCTACCACATGCCGACAAATACGCCGACTCCCACCGCGACGCCCACCCGTACGCCGACCGCATCCCGGACGCCGACGGCTACACCCACACGTACACTGACCCCGACGCGGACGCCGACTCCCACCGCGACGCCCACCCGTACGCCAACGGCCATGCCCACTCGCACCCCGACCCCGTCGGTCACGGTCACACGCACCCCGACCCCAACGCGGACGCCGGCCCTCTCACCCACCCGAACTCCCACACCCACGTCTTCCACCACACGCACGCCAACGCGCACACCCACCCATACGCCCACCCGCACCGGGACGCCGCCCATCGTCGCGATCTCCTACTGTGCGGTGGAAGACGCCTACATCTCGGATCTCAGCCCACTTTCCAACTACGGTGGCGCCCCAAATCTGTACCTGAGCCGCGGGCCGGACCCGGCCGAAGCTGAGATCACGCGCACCCTGCTGCGCTTCGACCTCAGCCTGATCCCTTCAGGGGTGAGGGTGCTCGATGCCCGGCTGGCGCTCTGGCAGTGGGATGCCGGCGGCGCAGGAACGGTCCTTCTGGAGGCGTTTGCCGTGCGCGGGACCTGGGATGAGAACAGCGTGACATGGACGGGACAGCCAGAGGTGTCAACGGAGTCTCACGCCAGAACCTCTTCAAACCTGGTTGCCGCGGCCTGGATGGCCTGGGACGTGACCGCTCTGGTGCAGGAGTGGCTGGATGGCGGCCTGGAAAACCAAGGGATCGAACTGCGCGGGCCAGAGTCGAGCGGTCTCTGGGCGCGCCGCTTTGTCAGTAGTGAGGCGGGCCACGACTGTCCCACCCTGCTCCTGCAGGTGCAGGGCAGCGGTCCTATCGACATCCCCACACCGACCCCGACTGCCACGCCCACCCCGACCCCCACCCCCGGCGGCACCTGCCCCGGCCAGGACGCAGGCGACAGCTTCGCATTGGCTTCGCTGCTCCACCCCAACGCAGCGCCGGTCCTGGAGTACATCTGTCCCAGCGGGGACAGGGACTACTGGCGCTTCGATCTGGAGGCAGGCCAGGAGGTTGATATCGCCCTCTATGCCCTGCCCACCGACTACGATCTGGCGCTGCTCTCTCCCTCCGGAAGCAGCCTAGCCACCTCCGAACGCTGGGGCGCCGACCGCAGCGAGCAGATACGGCAAACCGTGTACGAACCGGGCGAGTATCGTGTGATCGTCTGGGGCAAGAGCGCGGCCGACTGGAACCGCAGCCACCCGTACACCCTCGAGGTCAAGAGTCGCTTTCCCTGCTACAAGCCGGATGCGGCGGGTAACACCTTCGCCGAGGCCACGGTCGCCCAGGCCAGCCTGCCGGAGGCCAATGTCCAGCATTTGCAGCGCGATGCCCTGTGCCCGCAAGGCGACATCGATTTCTACAGCTTCATTGTGCCCGGCGGGCAAACGGTGATCATGGACATCGGCCTGCGTGATCTGCCCGCCGACTATGACCTGCGCCTCTACAATCCCCAGGGCGGAATGGTGCGCCAATCGACGCGCACGGATTTGCAGGATGAAGGCATTTACTACGCAGCCATCGACGTGCCAGGCGCATGGCGGGTGGCGGTGCAGGCCAAGTCACCGGACGTCTATCACGCCGGAGATTACACCCTGGAGGTCAAGCTGTCGGGACTGGCCGATCTGAAGGTGGAAGGGATCGAGATCACCCAGGCGATCCAGGATATGGGCAACACCGTACCCCTGGTGGCAGACAAGAACACCGTGATCCGGGTCTATGTCGGGGCTGATAACACGTCCGGCTCCAACTCAGCCGGCGCTGTGCGCGTGGCGTTGAGCGCCTATGAAGTGGACTACTATACGGGCAGGCACACCCTCATTCCCCCCGTGCTGACGCAGGAGGGCGGCATCGCCAGCACGCTGCCCGTGGCCAACGGCAAGCGCCTGGACTACGGCCAGAGCGTCAACTTCACGCCTCCGGGTTCATGGATGGGCAGAGAATACCTGCACGTGCACGCCGAAGTGAACCCTGGGCCTACCCTGCCCGAAGCCGACTACGGTAACAACGTCGCCGAAGCCAGGGCGTCGATCATGCGCACCGATCCCATCAACGTGGTTTTCATGGCGATCACGGCGGGTGGAAGGACGCCGAGCCTGGTGGGCAGTGCCGATCTCAACGACATGGTGGCCTGGCTGCGGAACATCTTCCCCAACAGTCGTGTGCGCACCCGCATCCATCCCGCAACGCTCCTGGCAGACTACGACTATACCTTGCCGGGGGAGGGATGCGGCGCTGGGTGGCGCTCGTTGCTGGAGGACATGATGGAGGTTTTCTGGCTCGAGATGAGAGGCGACCCCCTGCTGCCGGTCACCTACTACTACGGCCTGTTGCCTCCAAAACTCCCCTCCAACAACACCGCAGCCTGTGGCAAGACGCCGGGTCACGTGGCGGCCGGATTTCTGGATGCCGGCCAGGGAGACAAGGTCGTCCACGAGCTGACGCACAACTTCGGACACTTCCACGCTCCCAGCGACTGGGATGGATACGGAAACCCGATGCCCTGGTGTACTGATCCCGGCACCGCGGACGACAACTATCCCCAGTACGTCGATCCTTCGGGCGTGAACTATCACCGTTCCTCCATCGGCGAGGTCGGGCTGGACCTGACGGCGTCGATGCCCATGCCTCAGGACCCGGCGACGACCTTCGATTACATGGCGTACTGCGGCCCGCAGCGGTGGGTGTCACCCTACCGCTACAAGGGCTTGCTCAATCAGATGCCGGGCGTGCGGCCCAACCTGCCGGCGCTTCTCGCCGGCGCCGAAGCGGATCCAGGCGCAGGCATGCAGACGGCGTACCTGTTCGTCGCCGGCGCGGTGGAAGATGGCCACATCATTCTCAACCGGCCTATGTGGAACATGCTTGCGCCCGCACCTAATGAGACGCCGCCAGAGAGCGGCCCTTATCGCATCGAGCTGCAGGATGCCGGCGGCGCCGTCCTTGTCACCCGCTTCTTCGATCCACAAGACTCCTTCCATGGCACCTCGCCTGACGATGGGACGTTCTTTGAGGCGCTGCCGCTGGCCGCGGGAACCGAACGAGTCGTCTTCCTGCGCGGGGACACGGCGATCCACACCATCACCCGCAGTCCCAGCGTCCCGAAGGTGCGCCTGCTGAGCCCCAAGGGCGGCGACTCTTGGGACAAGGGCGTGCAGACCATCGCCTGGACGGCAAGCGACAGCGATGGCGGCGTGCTGACCTCGCATTTGCGCTACTCGCCCGACGGCGGCGAAACGTGGCATGCGCTGGCCGCCAACCTCAAGGGCACGGCATTCGAGGTCGACGTCTCCGGCTTGCCCGGCGGAACGAATGCCCTGGTGCAGGTGCTGATCAGCGATGGCTTCAACACCACGGCAGACAGCAACGACACACCTTTCCAGGTGAGCCGCCGCCCTCCGGCCGTGCTGCTGATGCAGCCTCCCGATGACCTGCGTCTTCGGCCCGGCCAGGCGCTATTCATGCAGGGCGCAGCCAGCGATCCGGAGGATGGGCCGCTGGCCGGCAGCGTCCTGGTCTGGACTTCGGATATCGATGGCGAGCTGGGCAGCGGCGAAGCGCTCGCCGTGAATGGTCTTTCCAGCGGCCATCACCGCCTGACGCTGGCTGCCACCGACAGCGATGGCGTGGAGGGCGAGGCCAACGTTGACGTGTACGTGGGCGAGTCATTGGCGATGCCGCTCATCCGGCGGCAGAGCCCATAGGTCGAAGCAGCAGGGAGTCACGACCAGGCTCCCACGGCAAAGCGGTCCACCCGACCGCTATAGGGCTTCGCTGGACCGAAGTCGAGACAACCGCAAGCTCGGAATTGCAGCCGATCACCAGGCGAATGGGTTACCCAAGACGACGACGAGAAACCCCCCGACGATGAGAAGCATACCCGTGAAGTAGGCGAGAAGAAGAAAGACGAGCCTCATCACCGGAGGATAGGCCCAAGGATAGGAGCGGGCATTGGAGTCGATCATTCTTCGGCCAAAAACAAGCGATAGGGTCCCCGGTATGAAGAAGAACAGAACATAGTGCACGAGCTTTTGCGGCATTGCTATATGCATCCAAGGCCATGTCCAACCGGCCTGGAGACTGCTTCGGCCCTGACGGGCCTCGACGTGACACGATGAGGGGGTCTGCTTCGGCCCTGACGGGCCTCGCCGTGACACGATGAGGGGGTCTGCTTCGGCCCTGACGGGCCTCGCAGTGACAGGACTCCGAGCGACGGGACTACTCTTGTTCCTGGTCAGACGGTGAGGCGGGCAGCGGCTGGGACAGGACCTCGATGAGGATTTCCCCAAAGGGCACCGGCTGCTGGACGATGACCTGGCGCCGCTTCAGCATCTCCAAGACGGCCAACAGGCTGACCACGATCTCCACCCTCGTGGTGGCTTGGCCCAGGAACTGCCGGAAGCGCACCACCTTTTCGGCCAGCAGGTGCTCGCGCAGCGCCGCCATCTTGTCTTCGACCGTGATCTTGTGTGGTTCGATGCCGCTGACCGGGCGCGGGGGCGCTTCCAGGTCACGCAGCGCATCATAGACGGCGGCGACGAGGGCGTCGATCTTCATGCCGCCGGGTTCGAGGCGTTTCTCCAGCTTGGGGGGCGGCGCCAGCCGGAGGTAGCCGCGGCGCCCGCTGGCCTCGAGCGCCTGCAGGTGCTCGGCCCGCTCCTTGTAGAGCTTGTACTCGCGGAGCTGACGCGCCAATGCCTCGGCGGGGTCCTCTTCCTCCTCCTCGTCGCCGGCCGGTTCGTGGCGCGGGAGCAAGGCCGCCGATTTGATGTAGAGAAGCCGCGCCGCCATTACCAGGAACTCGGCGATGCCCTCAGGGTGGCGGACCTCCAACTGGGCGATGTATTCCAGGTATTGGCTTGTCACCTGGGCCAGGCTGACCGAGGTGATGGGCAGCTCCTGGCGCTCGATCAGGTGCAGGAGCAGGTCGAGCGGCCCTTCGAAGACTTCGTCGTCGCCGACCTCCAGGTGCAGTACATAGGTTTCGGCCGGGCGCAGCCGGAACAGATCGGGCATAGGGAAGGGTGGGCGGACTCAGGAAAGGGAGAGGTAGGGCTTGCCGGACTGGGCCAGGCGGTCGAGGATCGCCTTGGTCTCGGCATAGTCACGGCCGGCAAGACGCTCGACCTTGCAGCCGGCGGCGCGCAGGGCGTCTTCATCCTTCTGGCTGACGCCGCCGGTCCCGCCGATGATGGTGACGTTCTTGGCCTGGCGGGCGTCGTCGAGCGAAAAGCCGGTGGTGGGCCGGAAACGGGCGACGTAGTTGATGGCGCCCTGCCAGTCCTGGAGCGCCCAGGCGCCGTCGGGGTGCTGCCAGAAGAGAACGTAGTGCTCGATGGCCTTGCCGGCGGCAGGCGCCGGGTCGCCGCTGGCGGCGGCAATGCTGGAGAGAAGGCTCTGCTTCCAGTGCAGACCCTCAAGCCATTGCCGGCCCGGACAGGCGGTGGCGTTCTGCGGGAACTCCTTGTGGCCCCAGACGTTGGTGATGGGGATGTGGAGCTCCTGCATCAGCCAGGCAATCAGCTTGCCGGCGGCGTTGACCTGGGCCGGCGTCGGACCCACGTCGGTGAAATCGCCGGCCAAGCACACGCCGACCGTGTAGCTGTTGTTCATGTAAACGTGGTAGGAGATCAGGCTGAGGTCCTGCGTGTGGTAGATGACCCCATCAGGCCCGATATAGTAATGATACCCGATCCCCGGCCAACCGTGTGTGTTGACGTGATACTCGGCAATGCGTTCGGGGGTGATCGAGGCAGGCGCGGCGCTGTGGTGGACGCAGATGTGGCTGATCTGGGCCAGGCTGCGGCTGTCGTAGGCGCCGGTCGTGCTCTTGACCAGGGTGTTCACCAGCTCCTGCATGGGCGGCTTGACCACCTGGCCCGGCGTGGTGGTGTCCGCCGGGGCTGCCTGCTGTTTGCGAAGGTCACCAAGCTGCGCCTGCAGAGTGGCGATGGTGGCGTTCTGGCGCAGGATGGTCTCATTGAGCTGGGCGCGGTCGCTGGTGAGCTTCTGGTTGGCATCCTGGAGGGCGGCGAGCTGGGCCTGCAGCGTTTCGACTTCGGTAGCGCCTGCCACAGCGCGGTAGCGGTACTCGTCGACCTGGCGGTCCAGCTCCTGATCGCGGGCCCTCAGCTCGACGATCTGCCTCCGCATCACGTCCATCAGGGCCAGAGCGGCCGTGTCGACGGCGGGCGCCGCCTGGTAGCTGGTGCGGAGGACCGCCACCCGGTCAAGCAGGGTCTTCTTCCAGTTCTTGCCCGCTTGCCACTGTTCGCCGGGCGAGCGCGTAATGATGAATTCGCTGACCCCGCGGACGGCGCCGTCATCGAGCCTGTGCTGCTGCTGTAGCCAGAGCACGAGGGCGGCCAGGCTGTTCACCTGCGGCTCGGTGGGAACGTCCACGTCGAAGTTGCCGGCCACAAAGATGTTGACCGCCCGATACAGCCATTCCTGTTTGTCGTCGACGACCTCATCCTCGGCGTTCGTCTGCAGAACGGCGCCATCGGCGGCGATGAAGTACTGGCCGACGATGGCGGGCCAACGCACCCGGTGAGCCTGGGCAAGGCGCTCGGGGCCGTAGTCGGCGGGCACGCCCGTGTGGTTGATGACAATGTATTTGACGTCGCCACTGGGGCGCTTGACGAGCCTGGCGGCGTCACGCGGAAGGCCAGCGACAATGTCCTGGACCGGCGGTTTGGCCGCTGACCTGGGCTGCGCCTCCAGCGCCTTTTGCAGGGCTGCCTGCAGCACGGCATTTTGCTCGCGGGCGGCAGCCAGCTCGGTGGTGAGCCGGTCCCGCTCCTGGGTTAGAGCCTGCAGCGCCGCCTGTTGGTCAACGGCCGGCTGGCCGCGTAGGGGGCCGATGCGCTGCAGGAGGGCGTCCTTCCAGCGTGAACCGCCGAGCCAGTTGGTGCCGGGCGACTGGGTGCGGGCAAAACCCTCGCTGACGCCCTTCACGGCGGCGTTGTCGAGATGGTAGGCGTCGAGCAGCCAGGCGCACAGAGCGGCCAAGGACTGCATCTGCGCTTCGCTGGGCACGCCCTGGCTGAAGTTGCCCGCCATCACGATGCTCATGCCGTTCTTGGCCCAGGCAAGCTGCCCGCTGACCACCTCATTCAGGCCGTTTGTCTGGTAGATCGTTCCGTCGTAGTCAATGTAGAACTGGCCGATGATGGCCGGGTAATCCCGCTGGCGGTAGATGGCGGCCACCCGGTCGACGGCGGCGTAGGCCGCCACGCCGGTGTGGTGGATGATGATGGTCTGGACGTCGCTGTCCTGGCGAATGAACAAGCGAGCGGCATCGCGCGGCAGCCGGTTCGTGATGTCCTGGAAGCCTGGCTTGGGGGCGGCGCCGGGAGGCGCATGCTTGAGCAGGTCCTGCACCTGCGCCTCAAGCTCGGCGATGCGCTGCCGCGACGCCAACACCTGCTGGGCGATGAGCTTGAGACGGACCTTGCCAGGCTCGGCCTGCTCCAGGGCCACGCGCTGGAAGTATTGGGACGGGAAGTCGTCCTCGGCGGCGGCTTCGGCGATAGGGAAGCCGCAGATCTCGACCCCATAGCGGCGATAGAAATCCAGGAAGGCGCCGCGGACCCAGACCTTCGTCTCCGGGAAGTACTGTTCATCCTCACCGGCGGCAGTGACCGTCACGGGAACGGTGGCCGGCGTGTTGCCGGCGGCGGCAAACCATTGGTTGGGTTCTGTGACCATGTCTAGCACCAGAGTGAACGTCCCGGCGGTAGGGGGAGCAGCGATGGTGGCCGTGATACGCACCTCCTCGTTGGTGCGCACCGGCTGGGGCAGGGAGGTGCGGATGTCCGCCATGCCGGCGACCTGCTTGCCGGCGGCGTCGAGCCACCGGTAGCCCATGCGGACCGACGAGGCGCCCGTATGGGACCAGGTGTCGCTGCCCTGGTTGCGGATGACCATTGGCAGGCTGATCTGCTGACCGGCCTGGCACTCCTTGAGGGCGACGGCGAGGCTGAAGCGCGCCCGCGCTGCGGGAAGCTCCGGAGGGTCCTTGGTGGGCCCCACCTGCCATTTGTAGCGAAAATCCAGGGCCTGGCGAAAGTCCTCGACGATGCCCTGTTTGCCTTCGATGTACCACTTGTCGATCTTGGGCCAACGGTAGAGCAGGAGGCTGCGAATCTTCTGGGCGTGGTGTTTGTTCCAATCGTCGATCTCGGCGTAGGCTGCCCGCACCCACCCTGTGTTCGCGTTCAGCCACTCGGCGTCTTGGTCGGTCTCGGTGATATAGACCGGAAGCTGGCGCATCGCACTTGGGATGGCGCCCATGAAGTCGCGATAGACGCGGAACTCGAAGCGCCGGTTGGGGAACGACGACATGCGCGTTTCCGAGGTAATCAGCGCCGTCGAGGAACCGTGGGTATAGGCATGGATCGAGATGGCGTCGCAGTGTTCGGGCCCCACAAGCGCCAGCACATCCTGGAAATACTGGACCCAGTCTCCGCTCTTGTTGCCGGGATAGGTCAACTGGGCGTTCCAGGGAGCAGTGGCGGCGACGACGACCTGGTCATCCGCATGGCCCGGAACACTGCGGATGGCGTCGCGCACCATGCGGTAGCACCTGGCATAGCGCTGAGGCGTGATCGGCTCACCCGACGGCCCCCCCGGCCACTCAATCGGGTGGTTGGGCTCATTGCCGACAATCCAGATCCGGCATCCTGACGAGCTCCTGACGAAGTTCGCGCAGCGCCTGGCGAAATTCGCGTGCTCGGCCTCACGCGGAAGCGTGCCGACGCCGCCGTAGCCGGCGTTAAGACGCGCCATCACCCCCAAGCCCCGGTCGGAGAGAGAGCGATAATCGCGCCCCGTCTGATCGTTGGGGTCAGAGTGCAGCTCTTCCGTGACCAGCACCCATCCCGGAACACCCCTTTCCAGCATAAGGTGCTCACCGCCGGGGTCATGGAAACCGTATAGATACTCGGAATCGCACAGCGGCCGAGGCATAGGAGCGTGGGGGAAAGCAGTCGTCACCGGAGCAGGGGCAAGAGCTGGGGGGCTCATGCGGGGCTCCTGGTGGGGGGAAGGACCGCCGCCAGGCAGACGCGTGTCGGATCTAAACTGCATTATACACAAGTTTGTGCTCATGTCCACTGTCTTTGCAGAGCAAAGGGGCTGGCTCTATAATGCGCAAAACGAGCCGCATCGGAGCGCTCTTGTGTGTTGGATCGCTGGATGGAAGGATTTGCCTTTTGCCGGCTGTCGCCCAAGCACAGAGATTCCGAGCGGCCTTTTCTTATCCCCTCATTTGCGAAAGTCCATCGAACAACTGCCTGGCTGGAGTACCTGAGAATGCTCAAAACGACTCATTGCGGGAAATTGCGCCGAGAAGACGTGGGTACGCGCGTCGTCCTCGCAGGTTGGGTTCACCGCTGGCGTGATCACGGCGGCTTGATCTTTCTTGACCTGCGCGACCGCTCTGGCCTGGTCCAGGTGGTCTTTAACGCCGACGTCAACGAAGAAGCCCATCGCCGGGCGGCCGAGACGCGCAACGAGTACGTCGTGCAGGTCGAGGGCGTGGTGGGGCTGCGGCCCGAAGGACTGATCAATCCCAACCTGGAGACGGGAGAGGTCGAGGTCAGCGCCGACAGGCTTGTCGTGCTCAACCCGTCCAAGACCACTCCCTTTGCCATCAACGAAGAGGGAGAGGTTGGCGATACGCTTCGTCTCAAGTACCGCTATCTTGACCTGCGGCGCCAGCGCATGCAGCGGAACATCGTCCTCCGCCACCGTGTCACCACGTATATGCGGAACTACCTGGATCGCCAGGACTTTGTGGAGATCGAAACGCCGATTCTGCTCAAGAGCACGCCGGAAGGCGCGCGTGACTTCATCGTGCCCAGCCGCCTGCAGCCGGGAAAGTTCTATGCCCTGCCGCAGTCGCCGCAGCAGGTGAAGCAGCTGCTGATGGTGGCGGGCTTCGAGCGCTACTTCCAGATCGCCCGCTGTTTCCGGGATGAGGACCTGCGTGCGGATCGCCAGCTCGAGTTCACCCAACTCGACCTCGAGATGTCGTTTGTGGACAGCCAGGATGTCAGGAAGCTGATCGAGGGCCTGGTTACCGGATTGTTCGAGGAGATCGGCGGCAAGCGCCTGCAGCAGAAGCCTCTGCCGGTGCTGAGCTACGCCGACGCTATGGATCGCTACGGCAGCGACAAGCCCGATCTCCGGTTTGGCCTTGAGTTCGCCAACCTGACCGACCTCCTGGCGGGCAGCGGGTTTGGCGTCTTCAGCCAGGCTGCGGCGGCCGGCGGGCAGATCAAGGCCGTCCGGGCACCGGGCTGCGCCGGCTACTCGCGCAAGCAGATCGACGACCTGGCCGAAGAGGCGAAGCGCCATGGGGCCAAGGGCCTGGCCACGCTCAAGGTGGAAGAAGGGGCGCTGCATGGTCCGATCGCCAAGTTCCTCACCGAAGCGGAGATGGAAGGCATCCGGCAGCGGTGCCAGGTGGAGAACGGCGACCTGATCCTGATCGTGGCCGACGCGCCTGCGGTGGTAGCCGAAGCCCTGGGCAGCCTGAGGCTGGTGATCGGACAGCGCCTGGGACTGATGGCCCCCGACGTTTTGGCCTGCGCCTGGGTGATCGACTTCCCCCTCCTGGAATGGAACACGGACGAGAAACGGTGGCAGGCGATGCACCATCCGTTCACCAGCGCCCGCGACCAGGACTGGCGCTTGCTGGACACCGATCCCGGCGCGGCGTTGGCCAAGGCCTACGACCTGGTCTGCAACGGCATGGAGATCGGCGGGGGCAGCATCCGCATCCACGACCAGGAGCTGCAGGGTAAGATGTTCGCCGCCCTGGGGATGTCACCGGCCGAGGCGCAGGATCAGTTTGGGCACCTGTTGGAAGCGTTCCAGTACGGCGCGCCGCCGCACGGCGGCATTGCCCTGGGCCTGGACCGGATCACGGCCATCCTGGCCGACGAAGCCAGCATCCGGGAGGTGATCGCCTTCCCCAAGACCGCATCGGCCACCGACCTGATGTTGAACAGCCCCAGTCCTGTTTCGGCCCGCCAACTGACCGATCTGCACATCACTACCGCCGAGTAGGGACCGCAGAGGTCTCCACCGCAGTAAGAAGAAAAAGAACAGGCGCCGCAAGGCGCCTGTTCTGCTGATCGAGAGGGGAGTCCTTACATCAGGCCATTGGCGCGCATGGCGCCATCAGTGGTGTTGCGGAGCAGCATGGCAATGGTCATCGGGCCGACGCCGCCGGGAACGGGTGTGATGGCGGCCGCCACCTCTTTAACCTCATCGTAGGCAACATCGCCCACCAGCCGGTAGCCGCGGGGATCGCTGGCATCGTCGACAGCGTTGATGCCAACGTCGATGACCACGACGCCGGGCTTCACCCAGTCCTTGCGCACCATTTCGGCGCGTCCGACGGCGGCGATGAGGATGTCGGCCTCACGCACGACCTCCGGCAGGTTCTTGGTGCGCGAGTGGCAGATGGTCACGGTCGCGTTGCGGTGAAGCAGGAGCATGGCCGCCGGCAGGCCGACGATGTTGCTCCGCCCCAGGACGACGGCGCGCTTGCCATCGATGGAATAGCCGCTGCGGATGATCAGCTCGATGCAGCCGCGCGGGGTGCAGGGCACGAAAAGGGGCTCGCGGCGCTTCATGGAGAGGCGGCCGATGTTGAGGGGATGGAAACCATCCACGTCCTTTTCAATGCTGATGGTGCCCAGGATCTCTTCTTCATCGATGTGGCCAGGGAGAGGGAGCTGGACCAGAATGCCATGCACGTCGGGATTGGCATTCAGCTCAGTCACCACCTTCTTCAGATCGTCCTGGCTAATGTCGGCCGGGAGATCATAGCCAAACGAGGCGATGCCGACCTCGGCGCAGGCCTTCTTCTTGTTGCGTACGTAGGTCTGCGAGTCCTTGCGGTCGCCGACCAGGACGGCGGCCAGGCCGGGCACTTTGCCGGTGGCGGCCTTCATGCGCTCGACATCGGCTTTGACTTCATTTCGGATCTGGGCGGCAATGACTTTGCCATCGATGATTTGGGCGGACATGGTGCCTCCTTGGCAGCGGCCATTGGTTCGACGTCAATGGCGAACAGGGAATTTTCGTCAACGGAATATAGCATAGCCTGGGGCGCGAGGCAATTCATTGTAACTAACAGCACAATGTCATCCCTCAAGACACCCAAGCAACGGGAGCCTTGAGGGGTGTGGCTCGCATGGGAGCTTGTGGCAGCCTGTGCCCCCGTTCCGGGGCTGATTTGCCTGGCACCGCCGAGTATGGTAGGCTTCAACCATAGGTTCCCTTTCATACGCGTGATGCTCCTGAAACGTTCTGAGCCAACACTTGACTCCAGGGAGCCGGGTCATGTCCTGGTACACGCGGTAGCCCGATGACGGCAAGGCGGCACCCAGGCGCAGGCTCCCACCTGCACCCGCAGGTTCACTACAATCTGAGCACACGGTATGGAGGGGGACACCCCCAACAAGCCCGGCCAGGCCTGCACAACGGACCTGGCCTTGCTTTTGGGCGCGGCGCAAGGGCGGGGTAGCGCTGATGGTGTTAATATTACACTAACCCTTGATCCCAGGTGGAGAGTTGTGGTATTCTTGCTTTTTGGCAGCGCCCTCAGAGTGGCGCTGATGTTTTGTCCGCCTGTTGAGGAGTCCTCTTCCGATGGTATTGCGCGAGCGCATTGCTGATCACGTCTACGTGTTCCGCAGCGGCCTTTATGCCCATGTCAACGCCGGTCTGATTGCGACCGACGAGGGCTGCGTCGTGATTGACACCCTGCCTTTCCCACAGGAAACGCAGGAGATCATCGAATTCGTCACCAAGCGTCTCCGTTCCCGGGTTCGCTACCTGGTGCTGACCCACTGCCATGCGGACCACGTTTACGGCGCCTTCATGTTTCCTGGCGCTGAGATCGTGGGCCATCTGCTTTCGCGCGACTTGATGATCAAGCAGACGCGTCCGGCGTTGATCGAAGCTCGCCAACGCAACGCCGCCCTGGCAGAGGTCCGCCTGGAACTGCCGACGATGCTGACCGAGAAGCAAGCGACTCTGCGGCTGGGAGACTTCACCCTGGTGTTGGACCATGCGCCGGGGCATTCTCCCGATCTGCTTACGGTGTACGTCAAGGAAGAGAAGGTCCTTTTCGCCAGTGATGCCGTGATGCCCATTCCCTACCTGGTGGGCGGCGACATCAACGACTTCAGGCGTTCACTGCGCGTCATCATGCACATGGCCCCGGTGGAAGATGTGGTGCAGGGGCACGGCGACGTCTTGCTCCGCGGCGAGGTCAACACCATTTTGCAGGCGCAGCTTGACTACCTGGACTGCATCGAGCGCACCGTCCAGGAGATCCTTGCCAGCGGTGGCGGCAAGACCGAGCTGGATGCGAGTGACGTCGAGGACTGCGGCATGCAGCGGATTGCCCTGAACGGCTATGTGCAGCAGCTCCACAAGGGCAACCTGTACTACCTGTACGGCCAGGCGCGGCGGCAGGCGAAGTAACACGCGGGGGCCGGTCGGCCTGTCTACTGCTCTCCCCGAGCCCAAAGAAAACCGAGGGCGGCGATGACGACGCGCTCGCGGATGACGCCGCTGCGCACCTGCTCGGCGACCCACTTCATGTCCTTCCACTCGTGGTGCACCCATTCGGCGGTATCGCGGTGGATGGCGCCATCAGGCCGGGCATCTTCGGCTACGAAGACGTTGACGACCATATCCTCGAAGGCGGGATTATCCCAGAAGCTGCCCAGGTGCTGCCAGCGGCTGGCGACGTGACCGGTTTCCTCAGCCAGCTCGCGCTGCGCTGCTTCCAGCGGCGACTCGTGCGGATCGATCAACCCCCCGGGCACCTGCCAAATGACCTGGTCGACAGGATAGCGGTATTCCTGCTGCATCAGCACCTGGCCCCGGGCGTTGAAGGCGAGCACGGCGGCGCCGTGCTGGTGGCGGCGCAGGACGGTGTACTCGTAGCTCCGCCCATCGGGCAGGGCGACATCGTCGATGTTGACCTGGACCCAGCGATTGGCGAAGGCAGTGCGGCTGTGCAGACAGCGCCAGGGTTGAATCGGATGGGACGAGGACATAAAAGATCACCTTTAGCGGGGAGTGGCTGGGTCAAGCATAGCATGAAAGCGCAGGCGGCGCCGGATGGGAAAGCTGGGGTTACTGACTTCAGTGCGCAGCAGCGCGATACTACGTTGAGTTGATCACATTCACCTCAACGGAAGGCCGGACCAACGCTTGTTCCGGCTTAGGAGGCCCAAATGCCATGCTCACTGGCGCGCGCGTGTGTCTTGATCGGGTTGGTCGCGCTCACCCTTTCACTCCCGGCCGTCGCGGGGCGTGCGACGCTGGCGGGAGGGGCGGCCCCTGCTTCACCGGCCGTCACCAAGTTGCCGATTGCAGACGGGCGGCCAACGGCCCTTGGCGTGTATCAGACGGGAAACAAATTCGTCGTGGCCGACAGTGGGAGCGCGTTGTTGCGCATCTTCGATGGCGCATCGCTCCAACAGATTGCGGCGTTGCCGGCAGGCCGGAACGTCTATGATGGCGCCCTGGTGGTTGACGAGATCTATGGCCGTGCTTACGCGGCCAGCCGTGACGGCGACCAGGGGGATGGCCAAGGGACGGGTGCGATCTATGTGGTGGACCTCGCGAAAAACAGCCTTGCGGCCACCCTCCCACCTCGTGTCAACTATGGTAACGGCCTGACGCTGGGCCACGACCCGGTGCGCCACCGCGTCTACGTGGCAGACTACGGCAGCATGTCGTGGATCAATGTGGCGACGAATGTTGTGACCGCGATTTCGCCCCCACCCGACGCCGGCGAGCTCTATTTCTACGCCACCGAGATGGCGGTCAACACCACCACGAACGAGGTCTTCCTGGTCCAGGCCGGCATGTACGCGCTCCATCGCCTTTGGATTCTGGATGCTGACCACTGGACCTGGTCATCGGTCGACTTCACGACGCTCGGCGCCTACTACCCGTCGCACGTTGCCGTGAGCGAGGGCAACAACAAGGTCTTCATCAAGTTGGTTGGCATTCCCGGACAGGCGAAGCCGGGCTTGTTTGTGCTGGATCGGAAGAGCGGCACCCATGCGTTCATCGGCAATGACGACTACGGTATGCTGGTTGTCAACGAAGCGACAGGAAGGCTGTTCACGGGAATCGAGGTGGGACAGCATGTGGCCATCGTGGAGACTGGCAGCAACACGCTTTTTGATGTGGCTCTGCCCGAGCTCTATGGCGCAGCCGTAGCCGCCGGCGTGCGGCCGTCCACCGACCACGCGTTCATCGCGGATCAGAACTACGTGGTCATTGTTGACGGCGCCAGCCACACGCCCCTGCTGCTGCCTGTGACCGAAGACGAGCAGCCCGGTGGCTTGCTGGCGCAGGATGTTGCCGTCAACGATGCCACGGGACGGGCTTTTGTCATTCCGGACAACCACTATCCCTTCGTGGTGGTGGATCTGTCAAGAAGAGTGTGTAAATGGGTGAGAGCAGAGTAAGGAGAAACCAGTGTTTCGAGTCTGGCAGCGTCTGGTTTTGAGCAGCGCCGAGGCAAGGCGCCGGGGTCAAGGGCCGCCGGAGGCGGCTTGCGCAGCCCTTGACGCCGGCGACGTCTCGGCGATGCTGGGCCGGATGCTGCCAGACGGTTCAGAGGGAG
>JAKOVD010000005.1 GCA_029782215.1 Chloroflexota bacterium | reverse complement strand
AGTCTCCGGTCACGCGCACGCCGCCGCTGAGCGCCGGTCCCGTGGCTTACCGTCCGGTCTTGGGCGGCATCATCAAGGACTACTTCAGAACGCAAGCGCTGTTGGCGGCGTAGTCTGTTTGAGGGGGGAGTTGGGCAGCTGCTCAGTGGAAGGCGACGATCGGGCGGATCGCTCGACCGTGCCGCAGGCTGCGCTGGAGCCGAAGCGCACGCCTTCCTGATGTCCCGCGCCATGGATGATCCTGTCGCCGACCTCCGTTGAGCACCTCCGAATGTGCGCAAGCTGGCAGGCGAAGCCAATCTGGGTCCGCCTCTCGGCGCACTCAGATCTTTCCGACGAGGTTCTTACACGGTACGCCATCTGCGGCGCGTTCTGAACGAATTCGTTGCCTACTACAACACCCGCCGCCCACACCAGAGCCTGGATCAGCAATCAACCGTCACGCGCACGCCGCCGCTGAGCGCCGGTCCCGTCGCCTACCGACCGGTGTTGGGCGGCATCATCAAGGACTACCACAGAACGCCAGCATTGTTGGCGGCGTAGCCAGCCAACAGGGGAACTCGGACAACTGCATGGCGGGAAAAGGAGACCGAACGGATCGATCGGTCTGTCACACGCTGCAGTGGAGTCAAAACGCCGTCTCACCTGATGTCATCGGCGACCGCTGATCCTGTCGCCAACGATTACTGAACACATCCGTCCACACGCTGATCGGCAAACGTGACCCGCCGGCCTGTTGTCTCGAGGTCAGTTCTACTGCCCGGGCGAGGTTTTTACACGGTACGGGTTCTCGACATCGGCGGTTCAGGATTAAAATACGCAACAAGTATAATACTCAAAACGTATAATACCTCTCAGGAGTGGTGTTGTCAAGGACCATCCGCCGCGCGGTCCCGCACTGGCTACTTCGCTCATCCGTTCTAATCTGAGCACTCTGAAGGGTTGATTCCAACCTTTGCAGCTGGTATCCTCCCGATCCCACTGCCAGATTCCGGGAGCTTTCGCCGCGTGTTCAATATCGTCAATCGCCTCCGATCCAAGAACCTCAGCGTTGTCCGCCATGTGGGTGAGCGAATCCAAGAGATGGTCAAACCCAACACCGTCTCGCTGGTTGCCGGAGCCGCCAGGGATGCCATCCGCAGCAAGACCCAACTCATCGCCGAGAACGCCCTCCTGCGGCACCAGCTCATCATCCTCCAGCGCCAGATGAAACACCCTCAGCTCAACAATCGGAACCGACTCAGACTCCTTCTCCTGGCCAGAGCGACGCCTTTCTGGAGGCAAGCCCTCCTCATTGTCCAACCCGACACCCTCCTCCGCTGGCATTGCCAGCTGTTCCGCCTGGTCTGGCGCCGCAAGTCCAAACCCAAGACGCCGCAAACAAGGATCACACCCGATATCATTGCGCTGATCCGCCAGATGCGGGTTCTCCCATTGGACGCAGTTGGCAACTCCTCCTGGCTTTGCAGGGGTCCTCATCGGCTGCGATGTCGCCTTCCCACTGTCCTCCGCGACGAAAGTGGGCGCGTCCAACAGATGCCAAGACCCGACTGTGGTGGCTTGAGCTCATTCCTTCGAGGCCGAATCCTGAAAAGGACTAATCCCGGCGACTTCGTCTCGTAGCTCGTACTGACCACCCGTCGGCTTTGTCCTCAAAACGGGCCTTGCCTGATCTTCCTGAGCAGAGGGTTAATCTGGCAGCACGATGTGAAGCCCCGGGTAAGAGCACATGGCCGGCAGGTCGGCAATCGGCCAACGTTCGTTAAGGTTCGCTATGAGCGCCGGGCGCGCCCATACGCTCGCCCTAGCCTTCGACGTCACTTTTGACAGCAACATCCAGAGCGGAGTCGATCCTGAGCCTGGCCCCCCTTCAGCAGAGGGACTGACACTGGTCCCTCCTGACGACTATTTGCCTTCCTAACCATTCTGCGATATGGTGCGCCCGTTCGCGATGGGGCGGCGATAGACGTTGCGGTCGACTCCGCGCAAGTTGAGACGCTGCTTGGCCGCGCCATCCACCCGCCAGGAAGATACCACACACTCTCCCGGCGGCACCAACATACCGAGGTGAACCGTGGGTCAACTGCATATCTGTCTTTTCGGCCGCGTGCGCGTGTCGCGCGGCAAGGATCAGCCGGAAATCAAGCTCGCCCCCAGCGAGCAGACATTGCTTGCCTATTTGCTGCTGCAGCCGGGGCGTTTTCACCCCCGTGCGGTGCTCAGCGATCTGGCTTGGGGCGACCGCCCGGAATCCCAAGCTCGCAGCTGCCTGAACACCGCACTGTGGCGTCTGCGGCGCACACTGGAGACGGGGGTAGAAGAGCGCGGCGCCTACCTGGTGAGCCGGCCCGCCGGTGAAGTCGGGTTCAACTGGGAGAGCGATCATTGGCTGGATGTGGCCACCTTCGAGCAGACCGCCAACCGCATTCTCGCTCTGCCCGCCGGCGCCATGAAACAGGAACACGCCCAGCAGATCGAGCACATCCTGGCCCTCTATGACGGTGAGCTGCTGGAGGGATTCTATGACGATTGGGCGCTGCGCGAGCGTGATCGGCTGCGAACGTCCTATCTCAACTGCATCGCCCGGCTGATGTCTTTCAACGATGGTCAGGGTGACTACGAGCGCGCCCTGCATTTCGGACAGATGCTTCTGAATCACGATCCACTGCGGGAAGACATCCACAGGCAAATGATGCGGCTGTACGTCGCCAACGGGCAGCGCGCCCTGGCAATGCGCCAGTATGAGATCTGTCAAAGGGTGCTGGCCGAGGAAATGGGTATCCCGCCGATGGAGGAAACGCAGCGGCTGGCTGCTGACATCGGCGGTAGAGAGGCGCCCCCAGTCCCTGTGCCGGGCGGCCGCCGGGAATCGACGCTGTTGGCGCAGGCACTGGACCAGCTCACAACCGCCATCACCAGCTTCCAGGCTGCGGCCGAGCAGCTTGAGCGCGCCACCCGCCTGGTCGAACGTCTTACGCAAGAGACGGCGCGTCCCTGCCAGGAGGCCCATCCGGCGCTGCGGCCGTGAGAGCCCCGTGATAGAGCCGTGATTCAACTGTGATGCAAACAGCATACAATACCCGTACAGTTCCGAGCAGTTGCGTCTTCACATCAAAGTGGGGTGAAGGTCAAGGGAGCATCACCAACCCACTGCAACGGGCTGTCGCTCTTGCGATCGTATTCAGGATTCCTTTGCAGCCTTAAGGAGGCCCGTCTATGCCTGTGGCACCAACCTATCCAGGCGTCTACATTCAGGAGATCCCCAGCGGTGTGCGAACCATCGTCGGGGTGGCGACTTCGACTACGGCCTTTGTGGGGCGCGCCCCGCGTGGCCCTGCCGACGAGCCAATCCTGGTCTCCAGCTTTGCGGATTTCGAACGCACCTTCGGGGCTCTCGATGCAGCCTATCCGCTCGGCTACACGGTGTTCGACTTCTTCCAGAACGGGGGCTCGCAGGCGATCATCGTGCGCGTGTTCAAAGACGCCGCCATCGACGCCGCCATCGCCGTGGCCGCGGCCGCGCAGGCGAGCACAGACGCCGACCCTCTCAAGGTGGCAGCGGCCGCCAAGGCGGTCAGCGACACCTTCACCAACGACCCCGCCAAGACCGCCGCCGGGGCAGTCCAGGCCAAGATCGATGCCGCCGCCGCCGGGGCGGGCGCCACGCCGGATGCCGTGAAGAAGGCGGGGAACGACCAGGCGGCGGCCACAGAACCCTCGGGTGCGGCGACGTTTGAGCTGAAGCCAGGCATCAAGCTGGCGGCGGCCAGCCCGGGAACCTGGGGCCAGAACCTGGCCATCAAGGTCGACATTGACGGTATCGACGACAAGCTGGCCAAGGCTTTTGGCCTGTCCGACAAGAAGTACCTGTTCAACCTGACCGTGGTCGAGAGCCCTCCGGGGCCCGCCAGCGAGAAGTTCTACAACGTGTCACTGCACCAGGATGCCGGCGCCCGGCGGCTGGACCGTGTGCTCAAGAGCGAGTCGGTGCTGATCCGGCTTGATCCCAAGTACATCCCCTCCGATGCGGCCAAGGCCGAAGCCCCGGCGCCCACCGCCGCCGGCAAGGATCCGACCAGCATGAGCACCAAGCCGGAGGACATCGCCGGATTCACTGGGGGCGGCGACAGTCTGCCGCTCACCACCAAGGATGACTTCCTTGGTAGCTCCTCGGCCAAAACCGGACTCAATGCCCTCGAGAAGGCCGATCTCTTCAACCTGCTGTGCATCCCGCCGGATTCACGCCTCCCAGGCAGAACCGACTTGCCAAGTGGTCTGCACGCCGACGCCCTGGCCTACTGCGTTAGGCGGCGCGCCCTGTTCATCGTTGACCCGCCCTCGAGCTGGAGTAACCGGCAGGCGCTCTTGTCTGACGCACGCAGCCAGTTTGACGGCCTGGGTCTCGCCGGTCCCGACGCGCGCAATGCCGCCCTCTACTACCCGCGTGTACAGAAGACAGACCCCAAGCGCCAGGGACAGGTGGACACCTTTGTTGCCTGCGGCATGGTCGCCGGCATCATGGCGCGCACCGACACGGCCAGGGGCGTGTGGAAGGCCCCGGCCGGGCTGGACGCCACGCTGAGTGGGACTTCGGGCCTGGAGGTCAACCTGACCGATCTGGAGAACGGCACGCTGAACCAGCTCGGCATCAACTGCCTGCGTGCGTTTCCGGGCTCCGGCCGCGTGGTCTGGGGCGCCCGCACGATGCGCGGATCAGACCAGTTCGGCGACGAGTACAAGTATGTCCCCATTCGCCGGCTGGCGCTGTACATCGAAGAGTCTCTCTTCCGCGGTACCCAGTGGGTGGTGTTCGAGCCGAATGACGAGCCTCTCTGGGCGCAGATTCGACTGAACGTCGGCGCCTTCATGCACGACCTGTTCCGGCAGGGCGCCTTCCAGGGAAGCACGCCCCAGGCAGCGTACTTTGTGCGCTGCGATGGCACCACCACCACGCAGAATGACCGCGACCGCGGCATCGTCAACATCGTGGTGGGGTTCGCGCCCTTGAAACCGGCCGAGTTCGTGATCATCAGTCTCCAGCAGATTGCTGGCCAGATCCAGGTGTAGGGAGGTAGGAATGGCCCAGTTCACCGTGAATCAGCAGCGCTTTGATCCCTACAAGAATTTCAAGTTCCGCGTCTATTGGGAGGGACAGACCACCTCTGTAGCCGGAATCAGCAAGGTCAGCGCGCTCAAACGCACCACCGAAGTCGTCGAGCACCGCGAGGGCGGCGATCCCAGCAGCGGCCGCAAATCGCCTGGCCGCACCAAGTACGAACCGGTGACGCTGGAGCGCGGCGTCACCCACGACAAGGAATTCGAGCTGTGGGCGAAGAAGGTATGGAACTTCGGCGGTGGAGCTGGCGCCGAAGTGTCGCTCAAGGACTTCCGGCGCAACATCATCATCGAGCTGCAGAACGAGGCCGGCCAGCCTGTCCTTCGCTACAAGGTCTACCGCTGCTGGGTGTCTGAGTTCCAGTCGCTTCCCGACCTCGACGCCAACGCCAATGCGGTGGCCATCCAGCACATCAAGATCGAGAACGAGGGTTGGGAACGCGACGAGGACCTGCAGGAGCCGACCGAGCCCACCTTCGAATGAGCCATGCAACCGCTCTCCGCTTTCGAGCTGCTGCGCCTGTGGGAATGGGGCCAGGGCCAAACGCCCTTGCGTCGCGGGCTGGGGCTGCTGGCGGCTGCCTGTCCCGATGAGGAGCTGGCGACCCTGGCCCAGCTTCCGATCGGGGAGCGTGATGCCCGCTTGCTCACCCTCCGCGAGTGGAGCTTCGGCCGTGATCTCACGGCGTTGGTGGATTGCCCGCGCTGTCATGAACCGCTCGAATTGAGCTTCCGGACCGACGAAATCCGGACGGCGCCGGCGATGACGGACCAGCTCGTCCTCGAGAACGCAGGCTACCGCGTTTGGTTCCGCCTGCCCAACACCCTCGATGTCGAAGCTGCCCTCACCGCAGGGCAGGAAGGCCATGCCGTCCTGCTGCAGCGGTGCGTTCTCGGCACCCAGCGCCTTGACGGCGAGCCAGTGCCAGTGCCCGAAGCGCCGGTTGATGCGCTACCTGCCGCTGCGGCAGCCGCCATCATGGCAGCCATCGAAGCGGCTGACCCGCAGGCCAAGCTGACATTCGCCGTCACCTGCTTCTCGTGCGGTTACCCCTGGCAGGCGCTGTTCGACATCGTGTCCTTTTTCTGGAACGAGATCAACGTCTGGGCCATGCGCATGCTGGCCGAAGTGCACGCTTTGGCATCGGCCTACCATTGGCGGGAGGCCGACATCCTGGCGTTGAGTCCGTGGCGACGCCAGGCCTACCTGCAACTGTTGGGTGCCGCATGAGCGCGGGCGACTTCCTGGACCTGTTGTTGGCGCGCAGCGCACCGCCGGCAGCCGCAAGAACGGGTGGGCAGGACCTGGGGAACCAGCCGACTCTGCCCGCCAGCGGCATGACGTTGGCCAGGCCGCGGCTGCCCTCGCTTTACGAACCGCTGGGCCCGCCCACCGCCCCTTCTTACACCTTCACCGAGAGCGAGATTGAGGTTCCGGCGACCCGATTCGCGACGCCAGCCTCACCACCGGCCACCCCGCCTGGAAGCCCGCCTTCAGACCCACCACAACTCAGCGAACCCGCGCGACACTCCACCGGGGAGTCGCCGGACCTGCCTGTGCTCCCATCGACCGGGGCAGCCGCCAGCCCAACCATGCTGCCTGCGGTCGCGCTGCCAGCGATTGGGGGCCTTCAGGCGCCGCCCCCGGCCCCTGTGGCCCCCGTGTCGTCTGGCGCCGCATCGCCAGTGTCGAGGCTGCCAGCGCCTGCAACCCAGCCGCGGCCAACGTCCGCAACCGGCGACAGACAGCCACGGTCTTCAGACCCCATAGCGGGGATGCCGCCGGCCCCGAGGCCCAGCGCTGCTGCAGAAACACCGACGACGCTGCCGGTCGCGCCGCGCGCGCCGGGTGGCTTGTCACCCAGCCAGATCGAGCGGGAGTTGGCGAGCCTGCGCGCCGAGCTGTCGTCGGTGACAGGTCGCCTCGCCGAACGGCAGGCGGGTTCTGTACCGCGGGGAGACAGCGGGCTGCCGGCACCACTGCCACGTCCGGCCGCCGCCACAAGAGCTGAAAGACCCCTTCCGCTTGCGGCCCCGCCAATGGCGGCAGTGCAGCCACCCGGCCCCGGTCCGGCGGCGCCTCCACCCCAGGTCATTCACGTTACCATCGGCCGGATCGAAGTCCGGGCTGCCGCCGCCCCGACCGCCCCCGAACCGCGGAGGACATCGCCCGCCCAACCACGGGTGACCCTGGAGGACTACCTGCGGCGCCGCAACGGAGGCATACCGTGAGCAACGCCCTCGCCATTGCCGCCGTGACCCTGTCGCTCCGCAACTTGCTGGAAGCGAGCCTGCAGGCCGACGATGCCAGTATCCGCGTTACGACGCTGCCGCCCGACAAGGCCGCCGACGATCCCCAGCGCCCAAATCGCCTCAACCTGTTCCTCTATCACACGGACCTCGATGCTTCCTGGCGCAACCGGGACATGCCTCGCCAGGTCAGGCCCGGAGAAACCGGTCAGCCGCCGCTGCCTCTGAACCTCTACTACCTGATCACTGCCTACGGCGAGCCGCAGGAGGATGGCAAGGACCATCGCCTGCTTGGCCGCGCCATGAGTGTGCTGCAGGACCATACGATCTTGGGGAACCAGGAGATCAGAGACGCCCTGGCCGGCACCGGTCTGGACGAACAGATCGACCGCATCCGGATCACCTATCAGCCGCTGACCCTTGAAGAACTGGCGAAGCTGTGGGGCGCTTTCCAAACCAACTATCGCATCTCAGCGGCCTATCAGGTCGGCGTCGTGCTGATGGAAAGCACGCGCATGCCTATCGCCCCCCTGCCGGTGCTGCGCCGCGGCCAGCCGGACCGGGGGGTGCAGACCACGGCGGGGACGCCGCCCGTCCTGCTGCAGGCGCTGCCCCCGCCGCTGCGCGACCATCCCCCGGCCTACCAGGCAGGCGTCCGCCTGGGCGATACGTTTTCGCTGCGCGGGCAGGGCCTGGACCCGGAGCACAGCACGGTCCGCCTGACGAATTCCCGTCTGCCCGATACGCTGGACCTGGCGCCTGTTCCCGGCGGCTCCGCCGAGGAACTGACTGTGGTGCTGCCGCTGGCGCCCGCGCACCCCGGCGACCCGCATCCCTTTGACCGCTTCGCACCCGGCCTTTACAGCGCCGCCCTTGAGATCGGGCGGCCCAACCTGTCGCCGTGGTCGACGAACGTCGTGCCGCTCGCCCTGGCTCCCCGGATCACGGTGGAGGTGGCGGGCGCAGCGGCGGCGACCCCGCGCACTGCCGCCGCCGGCGCCGTGACGCTGAACGTCACCTGCAGCCCGCGGCTGCGCCCAGAACAAACGGCCGCGGTGCGGCTGATGTTTGGCAGCACCCAGCTCTCCGTCAAGACCATGAACAACCCTGTCGATGTCTCGCAGCCGACAGCGCTGACCTTCGTGGCGGCGAAGGTGGACCCCGGTGAGTACGTCATCCGTCTGCGCGTGGATGGCGTCGACAGTCTCCCATATGTGGCAGGCGGCGAGGGTCCTCTCCTGGACTTTGATCCTAGCCAGAAAGTGATCGTGGAATGAACGCTTTGGACGGGTGGCAGGAGCGCAACAACGAGTACCTGGCAGCGACTGTGGCCTGGCTGCGCCTGCGCCTGCGCGCCCAGGCCTCGAAAGCCGAGACGCGGACTGAGGCCCGTCCGCGCAAAGAGCGCGGCTTCTTCGCCGAGCTCTTCGGCTCCGGCGAACCCGCTGCCAGCAGCGCACCGGATGCGGCGGCGATTGCGGCTGCCGCCGAACGCATGGCGGCAGCGGCCCAGGGTGACCCACCGCCTGCAGCCTTGATCCTGGCCCACGCCTTCGGGCTCTCGCATTTTGAGGTGGAGGTCCTGTTGCTGTGCGCGGCCATCGAGCTGGATACGAGCATCGCCGCGCTCTGTGCCCAGGCCCAGGACGGCGCCGCTCCCCTCACTGCCACCGGTGGCGCGCCATGGGCCGCACGACCCTACCCCACCTTCGCCCTGGCGCTCAGCCTGTTTGACGATCCGGCCTGGGAGGCGCTGTCGCCGGAGAGGCCCCTGCGCTTCTGGCGTCTGATCGAGATCAGCCAGCCTGGCGCGCAGCCGTTGACCACCAGCGCCCTGCGCGCGGATGAGCGCATCGTCAACTACCTGAAGGGGCTCAACTACGTCGACGATCGCCTGGCGCCCTTCCTGCGCTCGGCCGACGGGGATGCGGACGCCATGCCCGCTCTGCCTCCTTCCCAGCAAGAAACGGTGAAGCAGGTGCTGGCCGCCCTGGCAGCCTCGGGCGCGGGCCAGCGGCCCTTCCTCGTCAATCTGGCCGGCCCGGATCCCACCAGCCAGCTCATGGTGGCTGCTCATGCCTTCGCCGCACTGGGCCGTTCGTTGTATGTGCTACCCGCCGGGCTGGCGCCTGTCACGGCCGCGGAACAGGAAACGCTGGCGCGCCTATGGCAGCGCGAGAGCGCGCTGTTGCCTGTGGGCTTGTTCGTGGATGCCCATGAGGTGATCGAAAGTAGTGGCGAGACCGGTGCGACTGCACTTCTCCAACTTGTGTCACGCCTCTCCGGCGGCACCCTGGTCGGCAGCAGAGAGGCATGGTCAGGACAGATCCAGGCTATGGTGACGGTGGACGTGGTGAGACCCCTCGCGAGCGAGCAGCGCGAGGCTTGGGAGGCGGCCCTCGGCGCCGGAGCGGGCGCCTGGCCTGAACGGCTGGCGGGGCAATTCGACCTGAACCTGCCGGCGATCAGCGACATTGCGGTCCAGGCGCTCACGGGCCGCCACGACTCTGCCAGCCTCGGGGAGAGCGCCTGGCAGGCGGCCTTGGCGCGCACCCGGCCGCGCATGGACCGGCTGGCCCAACGCATCGACCCGATCGCCACCTGGGATGACATCGTCCTGTCTGAACCTGCGCTGGGCCTGCTGCGCCAGATCACGGCCCAGGTGCCCAAGCGCCCGCAGGTCTACGATGACTGGGGATTCCGCCGGCGCATGAACCGGGGGCTGGGCATCTCGGTATTGTTCAGCGGCGAAAGCGGCACGGGCAAAACCATGGCGGCGGAGGTCATCGCCAACGACCTGGGCCTCAGCCTGTTTCGCATCGATCTCTCAGCCGTGGTCAGCAAGTACATCGGCGAGACGGAGAAGAACCTGCGCCGCGTCTTCGATGCCGCCGAAGAGGGTGGCGCCATCCTGTTCTTCGACGAGGCCGACGCCCTCTTCGGCAAGCGCAGCGAGGTCAAGGACAGCCACGACCGCTACGCCAACATCGAGATCAACTACCTCTTGCAGCGGATGGAAGCGTACCGCGGGCTAGCCATCCTGGCTACGAACATGAAGAGCGCCCTTGACCCGGCCTTTGTCCGCCGCCTGCGCTTCGTCGTGACGTTCCCCTTTCCCGGGCAGGCCGAGCGGGCCGAAATCTGGCGGCGATCATTTCCCCCCGAAACCCCACTCGCCCAGGAACCGGCGGGCGAGCGCCTGGACTTCGACCAGATGGCCAGGCTGAACCTGACAGGCGGGAGCATCCACAACATTGCCGTGAACGCCGCCTTCATGGCAGCGGCGAACGGAGAGCCAGTAGGTATGTCGCTGCTGCTGGACGCAGCGCGCACCGAGTTCCGCAAATTGGAGCGGAATATCAACGAGGCGGAGTTCCGCCAGCGTGGGAACTGAGGACCCGGCGATGGACATCCGCGTGGTGGTGGAACACCTGGTTCTGGAGGGCTTCGACCTGCCCCGGCATCACCACCCCCTGCTGCAGGCAACCGTCGAAGCCGAGCTGGCGCGCCTGCTGGCCGCGGACGGGCTCGCCGGGGACCTGGCTGCGCCCTTGGTGGTGCCCCGGCTGGCGGGAGGCTCCCTGGCACGAACGGGGAGCGACCCCATTGTGTTGGGCAAGGAAATCGCCGCCGCCGTTTATGCCGGGATCGGTCCGTCATCCGGTCCCGCGGCGGGCGCAAGGTAGCGCGGGATGGAAACCAAGGGCGCCCGCCAGGCAGTCAGCCCAGTCGCAGCGACAGCGCCTGCGCGGCCTGCGGCTCTGCGCCGGACTTGCGCCTGCGGCAGCCACACGCTGGGCGGCGCCGAATGTGAAACCTGCCGCAAGAAACGCCAGGCTGCGACTGGCAGTCCGGCCGGCGACCCTACTTCGCCGGCGCCGGCCCCAGCCGGGCAGGTGCCGCCCGCGGCTGGCGTCGATTTCACTGCCGTTCCGGTGCCGCCCCTGGCAGCGCTCAGCGTTCCGGGAGACACTGCGGAACGAGATGCCGATCAGCGCGCCGCAGCCGCGCTGCGCCGGGTGCGAAGGCTTCCGCCTACGGCAAGAAAAGTACACGCACCGTCACCGCTTCCCGGCCCGCGGCGGTCCCGCCGTTCCGGCGATGACGAGCAGGACCTGGGGGGACCGGACGAGGCGCCAGCGGGCATCGCGCCTGCCGAATGGGCGCAACTGAACAACTGGCTGCACACGATGGCGAACAGCGGTCAGCCCCTGCCGCCGGAGTTGGAGGCGTACTTCGCTGCCCGTTTCGGCGTCGACCTGAGCCCCATACGGGTGCACAACGGGCCAGACGCCGCCAAGGCCGCCGGAGTGGCCGCAGCGCGAGCCTTTGCCTGGGGCAGGCACCTGATCTTCGCCACGGGAGCCTACACGCCGGAAACGCCCCTCGGCCGCAGACTGCTTGCGCACGAGCTTGCCCACGTCTTCCAGGAGCAGGGAGGCGCCCAGCCGCTGCCCGTGATCCGTCGTGTCACCGAAACAGCGGCGGAAACGGCGGTCGCCAAGGCAGAGGGTGAGCCCGCGAGCATGGTCTCGTACCCCCTGTTGGTGGAGGACGACCTGCCCCCGGGACCAGGTCAACTGGGCAAGACTGAGTTCCTCCGCCGCCTCCAGGGGGAGGTGTGCCGCACGGCCGAAGAAGCGCTGTCAGGGACGGGTTGGACCGCCCAGGACTGCCCGACGCTGCAGTACTGGTATGACTACTATGCCAAGCGCGACGCTGCCCATGTTGAGCGGGCGGTTCGCCGCTTTGCACCCGGCGCTGCCGGCGTGCAGAACGCGGCGGAGTACATCCCGGCCATCACGCTCCGGGTGCGCCGCGGGGTCAAGGAATGGGCAGCCAGCGGCCGCATCACAGAGGTGCCCGATGAGCTGGCAGACGTGGTAGCGGCGCTGGCGCCGCCGCGACCACAGGCGGGACCAGGCGGCGCTTTGCAGCGCAAGGGACGCAACGACAGCGCCCAGGCGCCGGCGGCCGACCCGGAAGCCATGCGGGCGCGACTGGGGTCTGGCCAGCCGCTCGATTCCGGGCTGCGCTCCCGCATGGAGAGCGCCTTCGGCGCCAGCTTCGGGCATGTGCGCACGCACACGGACGCCAACGGGGCGGCGCTTGCGCGTGAGGCCAACGCCCGCGCCTTCACGGTCGGCGAGCACATCGCCTTCGGCTCGGGCGAGTACCAACCGGGCACACTGACCGGCGACGCCCTCATCGCCCACGAGCTGGCGCACACGCTCCAGCAGGATCGCGGCCTGTCGCCCGAGGCGCCTGGCGGCGCCGCTGAAGAAGCGCTGGAAGAGGATGCCAACGCCTCCGCCGTGGGCGCGGTGGCGGCCCTATGGGCGGCCGCGTACGGGCTGCCGCTGCGGGTGGCATCGGCCTTGAGGCGCATCCCCCGGCAGACCATGCCGGCGCTGCGCTCGGGCCTGCAGCTCTCGCGATGCGGCTTCATGGTGCCGAATGTCCAGGACGTCCTATACCAGGAAACGCTCGAACGCGACGGCGACCGTTTCGATATCATGGTCCTCATGGACCTCAAGGGAACCACCACCGCTGGCGGGAGCAAAACGCCAGAGAAGCTCTTCAACGTGGTGATCAGGTATGCGGGCGAGGATGACGCCCGCCGCGAACAGGTCACGTTCACCAGGACGGTTCCGGACACGGGCCGCCTTTCCAATGCGACGGTCAAACGGACCCAGAAACAGGAAGACCCGGGCGACCCGGCCACCACAAAGGATACCGCCGTCATCGACGCCTACGGCGATGGCTCCCTGGTGGCGACGTTGACGCACCGCACCTATCTGTTCCGCACCCTGGTGCCGCCCTATCGCGACCACGAGTTCTGTTTCAGCTCCACCGCCGACCTGCCGGGTTGGAAGCCAGAGTGCAGGGACATCGAGGTGCGAGATTGGAGCGCTGAGCTGCCCAAGCCTGGGGTCACGTCGCCCGGTGCAGCCGCGCCCACCCCGGGGCTGGAATCGGCCAAGAAGGACCAGCTTCCCACAAGCACGCTGATGGCACTTATCCTGCAGCGGCTGGGGGAGATCAAGCCGGCCGCCGCCGAGATCGCCAAGCTTGAGGCGCAGGTCAAAGCTGACGCCTCCTCTCCGATGGCGGCGAGAGGAGCGGATCTGCGCTCACGCGTGCAGGAACTGAACGACACCCTGGTCGCCATCGGTCCGGTCTTCGCGGCCCTGGCGGCGCTTGGGAACAAGGAAGACTACTTGCCCGACATCGCCGACAGGATCACGATGCGGGCTGTCGAAATCAAGGGGCTCTACGTCTCTGCATTGGAGGCCTTCTACGCCGGCGGCAAGGACCGCGAAGACAAACTTGCCAAGGCCGAGAAGGCGATGGCGGCCTTCCCAGACCTCATCGTCAAACTCTACCTGAGCGAAGACGGCATCCTCAAGCTGACGAACCAGGCCGACCAGCTTCGCGAGAGCCTGCTGCAACTGCGCGCCGTGAACGGGCGAGCCATTTCCAGCCGGCCTGCAGACCGCATGATCGGGCTGGACAAGCCTGGTGGAACCAGGTCGCTGGCCAACGAGATCAGGGTGGCCATCGGGCGCGCCGATGAGATGCGTTGGAAAAAAGATCCCGGCGCCAGTAAGAAGGTGCAGGAGCTGACCTACAACGCCCAGGTGCTGATCGCGCTGTTCACCACGCTGCTCTTGTATGAGCAGTTCATCTACTGGGAAAAGCAGCTCGACGATTCCTTCACCGACTGGATCTACCACCCCAAGCTGGGGCTCGCCCGCACCTACCGCGGCAAGCTCGACGCCATCCTCACAGGCTATGAGAAGTATGGCACCGGCAAGACGGCGGAGGAAAACCAGGCCTTTATCCGCGACGGAATCGACCAGGTACGCAAGCTGCAGGCCTCGCAGGAGTACAAGGATGCCGTCGAGGCGATCCAGGACCGGCTGAAGACGATTGCCACCATCAATGTCCTGGGCAAGGTGGCCCTGATCGCAGCGGCTGCTGCCCTGACCGCGGGCGCGGCAGGGGCCGCCGTGGGCGGCGCCATGGAGGCAGCCGGCTATACCGGCCTGGCCCTCAAGGGCGGCGTGTTCGTGGCGGAAACCCTGGCGTTTACGATGGTCAGCCAGGCGGGGCAGACCATCGCCTTTGGCAAGCCATCGGATGACTTCATGACGGAGTTGGCCTGGAATGCCGCCATGTTCGGCGTGGCCAAGGCCGCCGTCGGAGCCTACGGCCGGGTCTTCAAGATCTTCGCTGACCCCAAGGTCTACAAGATCACGTTCGAGGTGGGCAAGATCGCGTTTGCCGCCGTCGCTCTGCAGGGGTTCGCCGAGGCCCAGCATGGCCTACGCACCGGCTCGGCCATGACCGGCGAAGAACGGTATCGTTCCATCTTGCAGAACGTGATCCTGACGGTGGCCCTGGAAGCAGGACGATTTGTCACCAAGCCACTGGAGGAGCGTGTGGGGGCGGCCGTCGGCGCCAAGCTGAGACCGCTGTTTGAGGGCCAGCTTAACGCCCTCCGGACTGACCGCACCGCCCTGACCGAGAGGCTGGGCAAGCTGGAACGACACCAGGCCACCCCCGAGGAAGTGGAACAGATCCTTCGCGACATCCAGGACCTGTGGACAAAGGAACTCAAGCTGCTCTCGGACGCCGTCAAACGAAACGTGCTTTCCGAGGCCGAAGCTGTGGCGGCGACAGCGCCCTACAAATCGCAGATCGCCAGCCTCGAACTCCGTCTGTCGCAGCTTGGGGTGCAGGCGCAGGTAGGCGCCGAAGGCGCCACCTTCCGGCCGCTGGAGCGCGGGGTGGTCGCGTTCAGACCCGAAGGCAGGGCGGCGATCGACGAGTACTACAAGTCACGCGGTGGCACGCTGAAGGAATCTCCCGTAGGCGACATGTTGGTGGGTCGCCTGCCCTCCGGGGAACTCACCTTCTATCTGCCTGAGGGCGCGGCGCCCACCCATGTAGCCTCGGCTGCCAAGCTCGCGCTTGTACGCGACCTGGCGTTGCGGGAGGCGGCCGGCGACGCCATCGCCGCCGAGGGACTCAAACGGCTGCAGACCCCCCCGGCCAGCGGGGGCTTGGGGCTGGGTGGGCCCAAGGCGGATGAAACGCTGGCGAACGTGCAGCCAGAGGACATGAACGCGTTCCTGCGCGCCCTCAATGACCCCGCCTTCAACCAGCAGCTTGGAGCTGACTTCTTCGCCGGGCTGGGCGAACGCCCTGACGCCATTGGGTTCGCCCGTGACTACGGCGCCGACTTGTTGGCGCAGTTGTACCGGCGGTACGGCAGGCAATGGTCGCCCAGCTTGGTCGATGCCCTCGGCCGGGCACGAAGTCAGTTGGAGGCTGCGCCAACGCCCGAAGCGCGCAACAAACTGCGCCAGGATCTGCTTGCGGCGGACACGCTGCCCAAGGTCGAGACACTCCTCGGCAACCCGCCCCCGCCCAAGCCGCCGCGGCCATCGCTGCCCACCAAGAAGGACATGGGCATCGACCGCTCCCGCCCCCTGTGGTCGACCTTGCGGGCCGAGGCGCAGAAGTTCGCCACCGACCACGGCGAAACGCTCACCTCCGACCAGATCGATCTACGCGCCGACGGCGACCAGGTGATCGAGGCGGCCCGCCGCGGCGGGTTCGACCGCCTGGGGCGTGACTCCAAGCTGGATATCCTCGATCGCTGGGAAGCGCTGGCCCAGAAATCGGGGATGCAGCAAACCTGGATCAACAACAAGAAGGGCATCCTGAGCGAGGCAATGTTCCTGCCCAAGCGCGGACTGCGGAAGATGGTCTTCAAAGCAGGCGTCGAAGCGCCCTGGGGCACGACTGACGCCACGATCCCTGACTACAGCCTTCCCCAGCAGGGACACACCGAATGGGTGAACATGAAGTCCGATTCGATCAATAGCGGAAGGAAGAGCGGCGATGTGTACCAGGCCGGCACGAAAGCGGCCACGGCCTACAGGGGCAAAGCTGTCGCCGAGGCGGGCAACCTGCCCAAGGGGGACAAGTACAGCCTGGACTTTATCCGCGACCCCGGACCCGAAACGCGCAACGCCATGCTCAAGATCCTCTTCGGTGAGGGCAGTCCCATCCACCGCGTCAAGTTCGGAGACACCTGGTATGAGCGCTGAGGACCGTTTGCTGCGCGTCGAATTGCGCTACCGCCTCGGCCTGCCCGCCGCAGACTGGCGCCGCGTGCTGGACGCACTGCTGGCCTGGGAGCCATCCCTGCGCCCACAGCGCCTGGATCGGCTCTCCGACCCCGCCAGCCTGGAGCAGGAAGACTGGAACGATGCATTTTGGGCGGAGCTGGCCCACCGGCTCGCCGGAGATGGCGAGGTTTCCTGGCTCCTTTCGCGGCTCGACGACGAGCGCGTGGGCATGATGGCGTCACGGACGCCGGCCGAGGTGGAGCTGTCCGTCGGCGTCCGGCCGGACGCGCTCGGGCCGCGCCGGCAGATCGAATCGCTGCTGGCCGTCCTCGCCCAGGTGTCGCTGCCAGCGCTGGCGATGGCCTGCGCAGGGGGAACGCCGGATGCTGAAGTGGTGCTGCAGGGGCTGCGCGGGCTGAAACAGGCGCCGCCGCTGCTGTACCTGGACCGCAGGGCGGCCGCGCTCGCAGGCGGCTACGACCGGCTGCTGGCCGCGCCCTGTGAGGCTGCCGCCGTCCCGGGCGGCGTCCTGCTGGTGGTTCGTCCTGCCTTCTGGTGGCCGCCAGCGGCCGGCGACGCCGCGCTCGGCGATGCGGTCGCCCGTTATCTCGGCCTCACGCCTGATCACCCGTTGGTGCTGCTGCCATGATCGCCGCCGGTGAGCCACCCCGCCGCCTGCTGGCCGTTGGGCGATTGCCTGGACCCGACATCGCCTTCCTGGGACAGCGCCTCCCGGCGTTCCGGCTTTGCGGCTATGCCGGGTTGGTCTGCGCCATGGCGCTTTCACAGGCGCTGGTCATTGACCGCGGCCTCTCGCCGTGGGTCATGATGCTTCTCACGGGCACGGCGGTGGCCACCTTCTTGACCCTGGCCATGCTCACCAAGATCGCCAGCGGGCGCGAGCAGCTTACTTACTATCACCACGAGATCGCGGTGCTGGCCACGAGTGCTGCGGTGCTGGCGCTTTTGGGTCTGCCCCTGCTTCCCTACCTGGACGCGACCCTGCTGGGCGTCGGCGTCTTTCTGGCCTGCGGCCGCCTGGGCTGCCTGTTGACCGGCTGCTGCCACGGCAGGCTGGCGCCCTGGGGCGTCTGCTACACCGCAGAACACGCCCATCAAGGCTTCCCCGGCTATCTTGTGGGACTTCGCCTCTTCCCGGTGCAGGCTGTGGAAAGCCTGGCTGCCTTTGCCATCGTCGTCGTGGGCAGCCGCCTGGTGGCAGCAGGAGCTGCGCCGGGGGCCGCCCTGGCCTGGTATGTCGCTGCCTACGGGGTCGTGCGCTTCGCCCTCGAGTTCCTGCGCGGCGACGCCGACCGGCGCTACTGGCGTGGTGTGTCCGAAGCACAGTGGACGTCGCTCCTGCTCGTGACGGGGGCGTTCCTGGCCGCACGCGCTGGCTGGCTGCCCGGCGCGACATGGCACGGGGCAGCGGCGGCGAGCATGGCGGTGGTCCTGGCCGGGATCGCCGGCTACCGCTGGATCCACCGTGATCCACCCTATGTGCTTCTCCTGCCCCAGCACACCGCCGAGCTGCTGGATGCGCTGGCGGTTGCACCAGCCAGCGCTGCCGGACGCACCGGCGCCGCCGGACCCACCGGCGCCATCACAACGAAGACGACGTCCCTGGGCGTCCAGGTGTCGGCAGAGGCTCTCCCCGCCGCGGGCTGGCACTATGGACTGTCGCTGCGCAGCGGGACGATGTCCCCACGCACGGCCCGCGGGCTGGCAGAGGTCATCTGCCAGCACCGGCATCCCGGCGCCCGATTCGAGATCGTTAACCGGTTGCCGGGCGTGTTTCATGTGCTTATCGAGCCCGCGGGGGAAGGCAGGACATGACGGATCGCGCTTACCAGCAGAAGCCTGATGCCGCCGCCAAGGCGGGGCCCGCTCCTGTTCCCGACCTGCAGCGCGCCGCCAACAGCGCCGCCCGGACACCGGAGACGTCTGCGCTCATACACCAGGCGTTGCATCGTGAAGGACAGCCCCTGGATGCCTCGACGCGCCGCCAAATGGAAGCTCAGCTTGGGCACGATTTCAGCCGGGTGCGCGTGCACGCGGATGCGCAGGCGGAGGCGTCGGCAAGAGCCGTGGGCGCCGTGGCCTATACCGTGGGGCGCGACCTGATCTTCGCCCAAGGGCAGTATGCGCCCGGTATGTCCTCCGGCCAGCGCCTGCTGGCGCACGAACTTGTCCATGCGATGCAGCAGGAGGCAGGGCCGGTCCCGGCATCCGTTGCCGTGGGGAGGGCAGATGACCCTGCGGAAGCCCATGCCGAACGGCTAGCTGGGGGTCCACGAGCGCTGCCGGGGCCGGATGATGTCCTCGCATCCAAGGCACCTTCGCCCGGCACGCTGCAGCGCCGGACGGACGAGGCCACGGTGCCCGGAACAGGACCAGTTCCCGTCAATCTGCCCCCCATCGAGAGCTTCACCGATCAGTGGCGGCGCTTCGACAACCTGCGGATCGATGGTCGTAACACGGAGGCGCTCCAGGAGGCGCCGGCGCTGGTGGCGACGATGATGGGCAGCGACGCCATGGAGCACGGTCTCGAACTGGCGGTCTGGCTGATCGGCCAGAACCGTTATGACCTGGCGCGCGACGCCATCCGCAGCGTGGAGACCGCCTGGTGGGTTCGCTTCGCCACGGGAGGGCTGACCGCGGCGCAGGTGTCGGTCTGGCCCTTCAACGACGGGCCGGACGTGCTCATCCAGCAGGCCGAGGCCCAGGCTGCGGCTGGCCAGGATGAGCGCGCCATCGACCTTTTTGGCGTCGCCTTCACCTTCCTGCAGATGCAGTACATCACTGCCAGCGACCGGCGCTTTGAGGCTCTCGCCCGCGAGGGCCAGCTCGGCGAAGCCGCGAGCGGGTTCGCCTTCTTCCGGGTGCTCAGCTACGGCGACATGTCCCAGATCATCGGCCGGATGCGGCGCATCATCGGCTTCTACCGCCGGCAGGAGCGTCTTGCCCTCCAGGCCAACCAGCCAACCGAGGCGAGCCGGTGGGGAGCGCTGGATCGCCGCCTCCGCGCCTCTCTGCGCAGCAATGCCCTCCTGACCGGCACAGGCGAAGGCGTCCAGGGCATCACCCTGGAAGCCACCTACGGGCAGGACCGCCGGCGCGGTCCCGGCTTCACGCTGCACGGCGCCCTAGCCACCGAAGAGTTCGTCACGCCCCTACCCGGCGAGCCGCTGCCCGATGAGTTGGGACGGCATTCCGCCTACTCGGTTCCCATGCAGGAGCTGTTTGAGAGCCTGGGCGGGCAGGAAGATCTGTTCACCGATCTGCAAAGGGTGCCGGAGATCAGGCGCGCTTTCGGCGCCCGTCCCATCGACCTGAACGACCAAGCCACCCGCCACCGCGTTTGGCGCATCCTCTACCAGGTGTATCAGGCGCAGCCCCTGCCCGGCACGCAGACCGCGCTGCAGTCGCTGCTGCGCATGGTCGAGCGCTACCAATCGGCTTTCACGTTTCACATCGGCTACGACGTGCGCGACTTCGGCGTGTCCTACCTCGATAGCCAGTTTCCAGAAGACCTGGCTGGCCGCGTGGTGCGTGACTGCGGCGTCTACGCGGTGACGGCCGCCTATGACGTGTATCAGGCAGTGCGCAGCGGCTCGCCCCGCCTGCCGGTCGGCTTCCAGCTCTACAGCACGCTCGAGCACACGATGTTGGTGATCTTCGACGAATCCGCCAACGAACACTACGTGGTCAACAATGACCGTATCGAGGGACCGCATCCCGGCGCCACGCCCGACGAGGTCAGCGGCACCGTGGCCGAGGCCTACAGCCGCGTCATGGGCCGCACCTTTCAGATGTCCGTGGGCGCACGCACGGGTGTGCTGCGCACCACCCAGTCGGACGTGGCCTTCCGCCGCGGCATTTGGGCCAATTACACCTCGCAGGCGCTGCTGGGCCTGGCCCCAGAACGGCCAGCGGGACCCGGCGACACGCGCACCGAAGCGCAACGACGTGACGATGCCTACCGCCACTACTACCAGGCGATGCAGCGCTTCGACACCTTGGGTCAGGCCACCCGCGACCGGCTGGGGCTGCTACAGCCGCGCCTGCCTGCCGCCTCCCGTGACCGCCAGGTGGCCATACTCGACGAGGTCCTGGCTGACCTCGTGCGCCTGGGACTCGATCAGGCGCGCATCCTGCAAACCTATCCCATCAGCGCCGGCGCCGTGGGGCTGCGCGGCACGCCCACCGTGCCGGTGCAGCAGATCGGTCTGCTGACGACCGGGTCCACGGGCGCCGACCATCCCCTGGCGCGCGTGGGCATGGCCCTCCTGTTCAGCCAGGCGCTTGGCCGCACGCTCAGCCCGGAAGCAGACGCACTCCTGAAGTGGCTGGACGGTGCCGCCTTTCGCGGCTTCCATCAGGCCCTCGATCGCTACCGGCAGCAAGGTCGCCCGGCCCGCTTCTGAGTCCAAGGACTTCCTTATGACCGATTTCCCAAATTCACCCCGCGTCGTCAAAGGCGCAATCGTCGGCGTGGACATGTTCAATCCCCTGGCGAGCGTCATCATCTTCCAGTACAACCCGGAAACCCTCACCCGGACCCTACAGGCGCAGTCCTCTGGCGATGGCGGCGCCCGCTCCGAAGCGATGCGTCTGCGGGGCGCGCCGGTCGAAACGATCAAGATGGAGGTGGAGATCGACGCCACCGACCAGCTCGAACGGGCGGATGGACCGACCACGCGCATGGGCATCTACCCGCAGCTCTCGGCGCTGGAGATGCTCCTCTATCCCAAAAGCGCCCTTGTCATCGCCAACACGGTGCTGATGGCGTTGGGCACCCTGGAGATCGTGCCGCCCGTGGGGCCGTTTACGCTGCTTGTCTGGGGCGCCAAGCGGGTGCTTCCGGTCCGGCTGACCGAGTTCAGCATCACGGAGGAGCTTCACGACGTGGGCTTGAATCCTATCCGCGCCAAGGTGGCGCTCGGCCTGCGCGTCCTCAGCTACAACGACCTTTCGCTGACCAACCCCGGCTACTACGTATTCCTGGCCCACCAGGTCGCCAAGGAGATCATGGCGACCTCGGGCAGCATCCGCAACCTCGGCGCCGTCCTCAGCGGCGACGTCAAGCTGTTCTAACCTGACCTGGGAGACCATCATGTTTGACTACACCAGCCGCTACGCCGCCCTTCCGACCGCTGTCTACACACGCCCGGATGGGACCGAGGCGCCCTACAAGCGCAGGCGCTTCCTGCCGCAGCCAGAGAGCCTGCAGAAGCTGACCGACGTCGAAGTGACGGAAGGGGATCAGCCGGACCTGATCGCCGCCCGCACACTGGGCGCCCCCGAGCAGTTCTGGCGCATCCATGACGCCAACCGGAAGCTTGAACCCTTCGACCTTACGGCGCCGGACCAGATCGGCCAGCGTCTGACGATACCCATGCCGCAGGCCGGACAATAGGCAGAGGTCCCAGCGCATGCTTCTAGGCATCCATTTGACCCTGATGATCGGGCCGACCATCGCCGTGCCGGCGCCCTTCGGACTCGCCGAGGCGCTGACGGGCGTGGAGGTCACGCACAACGACCAGGGCAAGTCCGGCTTCCAGCTCACCTTCCAGGTGGGCCGGTCGGGACCCTTTGACCTGCTGGACTTCGACCTGCTGCGCAATCCCCTGCTCAGGCCCTTCAACCGCGTGGTGCTGGTGGTCCGCTTCAACATCCTGCCCCAGGTGCTAATGGACGGCATCATCACCCAGATCCAATTGTCGCCCAGCTCCGAGCCAGGCGGCAGCACACTGACGGTGATCGGCGAAGACGTCAGCGTGATGATGGACATGCACCACGAAACGCGTCCGTGGCCCGCCATGCTTGAAAACGTGCGCGTGGGCGCCATCCTGGCCTTCTATCCGCAATTTCAGTGGCTACCACTGCTGACGCCGCCCTTCGCCCCGGACGTTCCCGTCCCCATCCGCATGATCCCCCAGCAGAATGGCACGGACCTGGCCTATATCAACGAGCTTGCCGCCCGCTACGGTTATGTCTTCTTCGTACGGGCCGGCCCGGCGCCCATGACCAACTACGCCTATTGGGGCCCGCCACCCCTGTTCATGCCGCCGCAGCCGGCGCTGTCGGTCAATATGGGGCCTCAGACCAATGTCGATTCGATCAACTTCTCCTATGACGGCCTGTCTCCCACCATCGTCATGACCTACATCCAGGACAGCGACACCAACCTGCCGACGCCGGTGATCACCCCGCCCCTTGGCCTCCGTCCTCCCATGGCGCTCATGCCGGGCATCGTCTACAACGGCCTGAATTACCGGGTTGAGCGCCTCGACGTGCGCCGGGACGACGTCAGGGGCTTGATGGAGCAGCACCACATCAACGAACAGGAAGCGCGCCAGTTGGCCGGTCTCAACTTCGTCCAAGCCTACGCCCGCGCCCAGGCGACCGTCGACCGGGCGCTGGCTGGCACGGTGACCGCGACCGGTGAGCTTGACTCGCTTCGCTACGGTGCCATCCTGGAAGCACGAGGCATCGTTGGCGTGCGTGGGGCGGGGCTGACCTACGATGGTCGCTATTATGTCAAATCTGTCTCCCACTCCATTCGCAAGGGTGAGTACAAGCAGCGGTTCACCCTGCAGCGCGAGGGCGTCATCTCAATGGATCCCCTGGTAAGACCATGAGCAAGTTCTACGGCAAGTATCGCGGCAAGGTGTTACAGAACAATGACCCTGAGCAGCGGGGGCGCATCCTCGTCAGCGTGGCCTACGTGATGGGCGCCGCCGGCCAGAACTGGGCCATGCCCTGCGTGCCCTTTGCCGGCATCCAGTCGGGCGTCTATGTGGTGCCGCCGATCGGTGCCAACGTCTGGGTCGAGTTCGAAGGCGGCGACCCCGAACGGCCGATCTGGGTAGGCGGGTTCTGGGGCCTGGGCGAGACCCCACCGCTGGCGCTCGCTCCCCCACAGCCTGTCTCGCACATCCTGCTGCAGACCACCCTGCAGAACTCCATCCACATCAGCGACGCGCCCGGACCGGCGGGCGGGATCATCATTACGAGCCGCTCAGGGGCCATGATCATGGTCAACGACGTTGGGATCACGATCCAGGATGGCAAGGGCGGCATCATCACCATGACCTCCGGGACGGTCAGCATCAACCCACCTAACCTGGTGGTGATACGCTAGAGGTGCCGCCATGCCCGGACTGATTCTCGATGTGGGCGCCGCCATGACCTGCTTCCACCAGGCTCCCGCCACCACCACGCCCGCCCAAACCAAAGTGTTCGTAAGCGGCATGGCCGCGGGGACAGCCCTCAACATCATCAAGGTGGCAGGCTGTCCCTTCCAGATACCGCTGGTGCCCCCGCCGGGCACCAAGCCGCAGCCGTGCGTCCTGGTCAAGTGGGGCATGCTTGCCACCAAAGTGACCGTCATGGGCCAACCAGTGCTGCTGCAGCCCGGTCCCGGTGTGGGTTCGGGGGTTTGCCAGAGCATCGAGCAGATTCCGCAAGGGGCGCCCACGGTCTCGACCCTCCAAATGAAGGTGACCGCGTTGTGAGGATGCCATGAACATTGATTTTCCCTTCCACTTCGATCTGCACGGGCGCACCGCCGTCACGACTGATGACGATCACGTGCGCGACATGATCGAGCTCTATCTATTTACGAATCCGGGGGAACGGGTCAACCGGCCCGACTTCGGGAGCGGCCTGCTGCACATGGTCTTTGCGAGCAACAGTCCCGAGGTCGCAGCGGCGCTGCAGTTCACGGTGCAGGGTGGTCTGCAGCGCTGGCTCGGCGATGTCCTCGAAATCCGGGACCTGACCGTGGACAGCCGGGATGCCAGCCTCTTTGTTACGGTGGTCTACAGGGTGCTTCCGGCAGGGCAGGTCCAAACACAAACGTTCGAACGGAGTCCGGCGCCATGAACTCTGAACTCGCCGCCACACCAGATGTCCTGCCTTCTTCCTGCCTCGGTCCCACCGGCTCACGCCGTCGCGCCATACGCGCCACCCCTAACCTCAACGGGGTGGACTACGTGGAGGTGGATGAGACGGATCGCCGGCGCCTAAGGATCTACTTCCTGGACAAGCTGTCCAAGTTGGGCGTGCAGCCACCGTTGACAGCCGCCAATATCGCCGTGCGGGGGGGCGTGACCGTGCGCGACCTTCGTGTCATTGCCGTCGAGCTCTGCCTGGCCGAGCGTCCGGACCAGGACGACTGCATGACGGTGGTGCTCGATCGCGAGGGCGACTTCTCGCGCTATAGGCTCTACATCGTGCGGGACCACCGGGGCCGACCCACGGCGCACCGCCATCCGCACTTCGACCCGCGCTATGCCTGCGCCGATTTCTTCTTCCATCCCGACTGCCCCACCGACCTGGACTGCGCCACCGCTCCCGCCTGCCCGCCGCCGCGACGCCAACAGCCCCCGATTGACTACCTGGCCAAGGACTACGCCAGCTTTCGCCAGTTGATCCTCGATCGCCTGGCCGTGGTCATGCCCGGCTGGAAGGAAACCCATGTTCCCGACCTGGGTGTGACCCTGGTCGAGCTGCTGGCCTATTTCGGTGACTACCTCAGCGCCTACCAGGATGCCATCGCCACCGAAGCCTACCTGGACACGGCGCGGCTCCGCACCTCCGTTCGCCGCCACGTGCGGCTGGTGGACTACCCCATGCATGAGGGCAACAATGCCCGCGCCTGGATCTTCGTCCATACCAGCAAGGATGTCGCCTTCGCAGCCGAGGACATCTACTTCATCACAGGCTTCCCCGGGGCGCCGGCTGCGGGCACCCCGCTGCTCACGAGCGACCTCGATTCCGTGCCCGCCGACGCCTACGAAGCTTTCGAGCCCCTGGTGGAGCCGGAGACAGACGCCTTCCGGGTAGAGGATGTGCGCGACCCGGAAGGCTTGATCGCACGCCTGCGCGACGGCCAGGACGCCGCCGGCCGCGCCCTGCGCGGGCGCTTGTCCGCGGAGACAACGCGCCTTCTCGGCGAGAGTGCGAAGAGCAGGCCCCCCTCGGAAGCGCTGCTGACTGCCGTGGTCGCCGATCTCAACCGTCTGATGAACAGCACGACCCTGGTGGACGACCCCAACCTGCGCCAGGCGGCGCAGCGCCGCCGCACGCTCCGGCTGCTCAGCCAGCCGCTGCAGGGTGCAGACCTGGTGCGGCTGAATAAGCTCTTGCTGGAGGACGCGTTGGCCGGGCAGCTCAGTTCATCCGGCCGTATCTACCTGTACGAGGCCCACAACGCCATCCCCTTCTACCTGTGGGAGGAGACAGAGCGCTGCCTTCCCAGCGGCGCTACCAGTGCGACCCTCTGCGACGAATGGGCAGATGCAGAGCAGACTCCGGTCGATGCCAGGCCCGCCCCACAGCCGGCCGAGACCGGCGCCAACCAGGTCGCGAAGCCCACCCCACAGACTCCCCAGCCGCTGCGACGGCGCCGCCTGCAGTTGCGTGCCGGTGACCTCGTCCTGTTCGAGGAGGTGCGGGGCGCGAAGACAGGCGATGCCGCCGACGCTGACCCGGCGCACCGCCACGTGGTGCGCCTGACCCGGGTCCAACCGACAGCCGACCCGGTGACGAAACAGCCGCTGCTGGAGATCGAGTGGGACCCTGCCGATGCCCTGCCCTTCCCACTCTGCCTGCGCTCCACCGGCGCTGCGCCCGATTGTGCGGACCTGACCAACGTCAGCATTGCCCGGGGCAACCTGGTATGGGTGGATCATGGTCGCACGGTCACCGAAACCCTTGATCCGGCGCCCCCTGACGAGACAAGAGGAGAATGTGATCCGGATGGCTGCCCTCCTGAGGCGACCGTCATTCCAGGCCGGTTTGCCCCCCGGCTGCGCCAGCGGCCGCTCGTGTACAGCGAAGGCCTGACGGTGCGGCTGACGGCGGCAGCGTTCAGCGTGCGCGATCCGCGGAAGGCGCTGCCCTCGGTGCGCCTGTACGGACCAGCGCCCGCCGGCGAGGGGGGTGGGGATGAACGCTGGTATGCGCGGGCTGACCTTTTGGCATCGGATGCCGAGGACCCACACTTCGCCGTCGAAACGGACGAAGAGGGGCGGGCAACGCTGCGGTTTGGCGACGGTCTTTTGGGCCGCCGGCCCGAAGCCGGAACCGTGTTCACCGCGGTTTATCGCACCGGCTTGACGGCGGCAGGCAATGTGGGCGCCGAAACCATCACCTACTTTGTCCACCGCCGCACGCGACTTGACGGCATCCGGTTGGAACCGCGCAACCCCCTTCCCGCCTGGGGCGGCCAGGCGCCCGAATCCGTCGCCGAGGTCAAGCTGCTGGCGCCGTCTGCCTTTCGCAAGGTGCTGATGCGAGCGGTCACGGCTAGCGATTACGCCGCCGTGACGGCGCGCGACTACGCGTCCGAGCTGCAGGGCGCCGCGGGCGATCTGCGGTGGACGGGAAGCTGGTACGAGGCCGAGGTAGCGCTCGACGCCAGGGGGCGCGAGGAAGCGGGGCCAGCTCTGCGTGAACGGGTGGACCAGACCTTGCACCGCTACCGGCGCATCGGCCATGATGTGGCAGTGCGCGAAAGCTGGATGGTAGCGCTCGACATCGCCCTGCGCGTCTGCGTGAAACCGGGATATCAGCAAGCCCACGTGCGGGCGGCTCTGCTGGATGCCTTCAGCATCCGGCAGCTCGCGGACGGGGCCAGGGGTTTCTTCCATCCCGACAACTTGACCTTCGGCGAAGGCGTGGCAGCGAGCCGGTTGGTGGCCGTAGCGCAGGCGGTGCCGGGCGTTGAGAGCGTTACCGTCTGTCGCCTGGAGCGCCTGGGGGTGGGCGACCCGCTGGCGCTGACGGCGGCTGGCCAGCCGATCTGCGACGATCCGCCGGAGGACTTCCTACCCTTGGGCGCGCTTGAGATTGCCCGTCTCGACAACGACCCCAGCTTTCCAGAACATGGACGGCTGACCCTGTACCTGGAAGGTGGACGATGAACAACACAGGCACTCACGACGGCGATCTTTGTGGATGCTGCGAGGGGGTGGAGGCCATCACGCCCGAACCCGTGGCCAATCGCCCCGGCCTCGATGCCCTGACCTACCGCACCGGCACGCACGCCACGTTCCTGGAGACCATGGTAACACGGCTCTCCCAGCACCGCCTCATCCTCAAGCCGGACGAGCTGCTGCCGGACATGGCGGCGGCAGGCAGCGACCTGTGGCCGTTACGCGCGCTGCAAACCCGGGCGCCAGACGACCCGGCAATCGCCTTTCTTGATGCCTGGGCGACGGTTGCTGACGTGCTCACCTTCTACCAGGAGCGCATCGCCAACGAAGGATTCCTGCGTACGGCCACGGAACGCCGCTCCGTTCTGGAGCTGGCCCGGTTGGTAGGCCACCGCCCGCGGCCGGGTGTGGCGGCCAGCGTCTACCTGGCGTTCACGGTCGAGGATGGGTACCAGATCGTGATTCCCAAGGGCTCGCGGGCGCAGAGCACCCCCTTGAAGGATGAAGTGCCCCAAGCCTTCGAAACGTCGTCGCCGCTGCCGGCGCGATCCGAATGGAACATCCTCCGGCCGCGCACCAGCCGTCCGGCCTACCTGCCGCTGCCGCTGGCTGAACGCACCGGTGATCTGTACCTTGACGGCACGGCCACCAACCTGCGTGCGAACGACGCGCTCTTGCTCGTCTACGGCAGCCTGGCCGGCCAACAGGTCGTGCGCAAGGTTGCCGTGGTCGAGGCCCAATATGCCCTCAAACGCACCTGGGTGAAGCTGCAAGCCGAACCGGGCCAGAAGCAGATGGCGCCCGCTGGGCAGGGCGCCATCACCAAGCCGGTCCTTCTCGACGACCTTGTCGGGCCGCTCACCAAGCCGAGGTCAATCCCGCCGGCGAACACCCAGGCCCTGGTCCGCACCCGCACCGGGCTTTTTGGCAAGGGTTCAGGTGTGGGCGACCAGCTTCTGCTGGCCCTGAAGCCTGGCTTGGCGGAGGTGCTCCAGCCGGCCTGGGGCAACGCCGCAGCCACGCCCCCTTCTTCGCTGCAGAGCCTGCAGGCAATGAGGGTGAACGCGGGCGTGTTCGGACGAACGGCGCCTCTGCAGCAGATCAGCGACGAGAACGGCAAGGTCATCGGCCAGGAGGAGTGGCCGCTCACGGGCGCGGCGCAGATAGCGGTGCGCCTCTTTCCCAGGGAAGCCGGCGGTCTTTTGTTCCTCGCTGCCATGCCGGCCGGCATCGCCACTGACCTTGGCTTTGTCCGGCTGAGCATCCAGGCAGGTGGGCGCAGACGAACCGCTGCGGCCGGCCTGAAGGACGGCGAGGCGCGGCTGGGCGACGACGCCGTCCGCATCAAGGTCAATGGACCACCCGACGCCCTCAGCGTGGTCGTGATCTTCGAGGGTCGCGACCGCACCTACGAGTTCAAGCGCATGGGCGACCAGTGGGCGGTGATCGCCCAGAACCAGGCCGGAGACAAGCTGGGCGAATGGGAGCTGACGATGCAGGAAGAGCTGACTGAACCTGTGGCTGGCGGCGAGATCAACGCTGGCATCAATGGGCGGGACGGCGTCTATGTTTCCGAAAAGCTTCTGCTGCCGCCGGACCCCTGCAACGTGATCGACCTGGATACGGTCTATGACGCCATCGTGCCGGGTGGTTGGGTCGTGATCGAGCGCGCCGGACACCCCGGGCTGGAGCATGTCGTGGCCTGGATCGACCAGGTGCAGAAGGTGCAGCGCATCGACTACAGTCTCACCGCCACCGTCACACGTCTCGTCCTGGTGCGAGGGCCGGACGACTCGACGGCCGCCGAGTGGCTCTCGAACGACGACCGCCTGTTGTCGGATGTGCGCAACACCGTGGTCTACGCCGGGTCCGAAGCGCTGGCCCTGGCAGAGGAACCGATCACAGACCCCGTGTGCGACGCCGAGATCGAGCTGGACGGACTCTACGATGGTCTGGAATCAGGACGCTGGCTGATCGTCGCTGGCGAGCGCACCGACGTTCCCGGCGCCACCGGGGTGATGGCGGCGGAGCTGGTCATGATCGAGGGCGTACGCCAGGATGTGGCTCAGATTGCCGCGGCCAGCGGCGCCCCCGGACTGGAAGTCGCTCCCCATGACGTCGCCGAAGTCAAGGCCGTGGCCCTGCCCGGTGACCGGGTTCACACCTTCGTACGGCTGGCCACCGGACTGTCTTACTGCTACAAGCGCGAGAGCCTTGCCATCTACGGCAACGTCGCCGAAGCCACGCACGGCGAGACCAGGTCAGAAGTCCTGGGCAGCGGAGATGGCAGCAAGCCCTTCCAGACGTTTGTTCTGAAACAGCTCCCGCTCACCTATGTCCCCGCAGCCACCCCTGCGGGAGCCGAGAGCACCCTGGAAGTGCGCGTGAACGGGGTCCGCGCCCATGAAGATGACAGCCTCATCGACCTGGCGCCGGATGCCCGCGGCTACGTGGTGCGGCGCGACGACGGCGGCGAGGAGAGTGACGCCGGCGCACCGGTGGACGAGAAGACAAGCGTGATCTTCGGGGATGGCATCCACGGCGCCCGGCTGCCGACCGGCCAGGAAAATCTGGCGGCAGTCTACCGCAAAGGCATTGGCCGCGCCGGCAACGTCAAGGCCAGGCAGATCGACCAGCTTGTCACCCGTGTGCCACTCGGCATGAAGGGAGTGCTCAATCCCTTGCCAGCCACGGGTGGAGCTGACAAGGACAGCCGCGACGATATCCGGGAGCGCGCGCCCTTGGGCGTCGCCGCCCTTGACCGGCTGGTTTCGGTGCAGGACTACGCCGACTTCGCCCGCACTTTCGCCGGGATCGGCAAGGCCAGCGCCGCCCGGCTGCCTTCAGGGCGGGGCCAGGTCGTCCATGTGACCGTGGCAGGCAAGGACGACATCCCGATCGTGGAGACGGATGCCCTCTATCGCAATCTGCTGGCGAGCCTCCACACGTTTGGCGAACCCTACCTGCCTATCCGCCTGGCGCCGCGTGAGCTAAAGCTGGCAGTCATCGGGGCGGCAGTGAAGGTGCAGCCCGACTACCTGTGGGAGCTGGTGGCGCCCGTGCTGCGCAAGGCCCTGCTCGATGCCTTTGGCTTCGGACGTCGCGACCTGGGCCAACCGTTGTGGCAGAGTGAGGTGGTCGCCGCCATGCAGCGGGTGCCGGGCGTCGCCTACGTGCGCATGGATACGTTCGCCGGCGTCGACGAGACGACACCGCCCTCGCAACTGCTCAATCTGGCGGGCCAGTTGGGTTTGGAGGCGGCCATTGCGGTGGAGCTCGCCAGCGCCCAGCGTGACCCGGCCACCGGGCAGATGAGCATCAGCCCCGCCCAGCTCGTGATGTTGAGCCCGCAGGTGGCCGACACACTGTTCCTCACGGAGCTAACCAATGACAGGTAATCCCGACCGTTTGTTCGAGCGCCTGCCCGCCTACATTCGCCAACAAGATGCCAGGCAGGGCTACCCGCTGCGCAGCCTGCTCCAGGTCATCACGGAACAGGTGGGCGTGGTGGAGGCCGATATCGACCGTCTCTACGACAACTGGTTCATTGAGACCGCCGATGATTGGGTGGTGCCTTACATCGGCGAGCTGGTAGGCTACCAGCCGGTCCTCGAAGCGGCGGCGCCAGACGCACCCGCTCACCAGGCGGCCCATCACATCCTGGTGCCGCGCCGGGAAGTTGCCCATACCATCGCCTGGCGGCGCCGTAAGGGTACGCTGGCCTTGCTCGAGGAGCTGGGTCGTGAGGTAGCGGGCTGGCCGGGCCGGGCCGTTGAGTTCTACAGGCTGCTGGACTGGACCCAGGCCCTGAATCACCAGCGACAAGATCGCGGCCGTTGGGTCGACCTGCGGGATGGGGACGCCCTGGGTCGGTTGGACGGCCCCTTCGACGAACTCGCCCACACGGCCGGCGTGCGGCGGATCAACTCGGGGCGGACGGCAGGCTGGTATAGCCTTCTCAACGTGGGCCTTTTCGTCTGGCGGCTGCAGGCCTTCTCGGTGTCGCGCAGCCCGGCCTACTGCCAGGAAGAGGTGGCGCCCCACTGCTATACCTTCAGCGTGCTCGGCAACGATGCTCCCCTTTACACGCTGCCGGAACCGGAGCCAGAGCCCACGCACATCGCCGGTGAGCTCAATGTGCCCACTCCGATCCGGTTGCGGTCCCTGGAAGAGCGGCTGCCCGGCACGAAGAAGGCCCAGGCATCGGGTTCCTATTACGGGCTGGGCAAGAGCCTGGCGATTTGGTGCCCTGATTGGCCCCAAAAGGGCGCCACACAGCCGATCCCGCGCGAGCGCGTCATCCCCGCCAACCTGGACGGCTGGGTCTACCAGGCGCCGCGCGGGTCCATCCTGGTTGACCCCGAACGAGGTCGCATCGTCTTTCCAAAGGACCAGCGACCGCGCGTGGGCGTGTGGGTGACCTATCACTACGGCTTCAGCGCCCCCATGGGTGGGGGTGAGTACGACCGGCCCATCGTGCAGCCAGAGCCACCGGAGGGGCAGGCAGCGGCGACCTATCGGGTGGCGAAGAGCCGGGACGGGTTCCTCCCCTCCCTGGAAGCGGCGCTCAAGGCGTGGCAGGAAGCGGTGCCGCAACCGAGCTATGCCGTCATCGAGATCGCCGACAGCGGCGTCTACACAGAACCTGTGCATATTCGCCTCAAGGCAGGCCAGTACCTGCAGGTGCGGGCGGCAAACCGGACACGCCCGGTGATCAGGCTGCTGGACTACGTGCCCGACCTACCCGACGCCTTCTCGATCATGGGCGAGCCAGGCAGCCGTTTCACCCTGGATGGGCTCCTCGTGACCGGTCGCAGCATCCAGGTGATGGGTCCTGAGCTTACCTATGACGAGAAAGGACAGGCGCCGCCGCCCGGCCCCGACCTTTGCGCCGTCACCATCCGCCACTGTACGCTGGTGCCGGGCTGGACGCTGCACGAGGACTGCCGGCCGCGACGGCCCGCCGAGCCCAGCCTGGAGCTGGTCAACACGGGCGCCCACGTGCGCATCGAGCAGAGCATCGTCGGGTCGATTCTCGTGATCGGCGACGTGGTCGAGACCGATCCGATTCGCATCGACATCGCAGACAGCATCGTCGATGCCACGGGCAGCGATTGCGACAGCCCCGAGTGCCAGGCGGTGAGCGGTACGGGAGGAGAGTTCGCCCACGCCACCCTCACCCTGCGCGACACGACCGTCTTTGGCCGCGTGCGCGCCCACAGCATCGCGCTAGCCGAGAACAGCATCTTCATGGGCCAGGTGTGGGTGGCGCGCCGGCAAACAGGCTGCATGCGCTTTTGTTATGTCACGCCGGGCTCGCGCACGCCACGGCGCTACCTCTGCCAGCCCGACAAGGCCATTGCGGCCCTCGGCGCTGCGTCCGCGGATGCGGAACTCGTGGACCAGACGGCACTGCGGGTGCGCCCGACTTTCACCGCCACGCGCTACGGGCTGCCCGGCTATGCCCAGCTTGCGCTGGCGTGTGCGGAGGAGATCCGGCGCGGGGCCGAGGACGAATCCGAGATGGGCGCATTCCACGATCTCTACCAGCCCCAGCGAGAGGCGGCTCTGCGCGCTCGCCTGGCTGAATACACCCCGGCGGGAATGGATGCCGGGATCATTTTCGCAAGCTAACAGGTGATACCATGAAAGGCGACTTCACCCGCTTCACCTTCGCTCCCGGCCGGCGCTTCAGCCGCGTTCTGATGCAGCAGGGCCGCGTCCAGCTCGATGCCGACTGGAACGAACAGGCCGACATCTTCACCTACCTCTCCCGCGAGGTCACGAAGGACGTGATCGGGCACGCCGCCGGTCCGGCGGGTCGCGCCGGCTTTGCGATCGGAGCGGTCAGGGACGGGGACTTCCCGATCGGCTACGGGCGCTACTACGTTGACGGCATTCTCTGCGACCATGATGTCACCGCCTGGAACGCCGACGGCAACCCGATGCCCTTTCTCTACAGCGCCCAGCCAGGCTACCCCTTCCCCGACAGCCTGGCTGTCGCCGAGATCGCAGCGAGCAACGGTGACCTGCTGATATTCCTTGACGTGTGGGAGCGGCTTATCACGGCCCATGAAATCGACGACATCCGGGAGATCGCGTTGGGCGGGCCGGACACAGCCACGCGTGCCCAGGTGGTTTGGCAGGTGAAGGTGATCGCCTATCCCGAGCTGCCGGCGGGCGCGGATGTGGCGGTGTGGCTGGCTGAGCAGTTCCGCGGGAACAGTGGTCGCCTAGCCGCCAGCACCAAGGGCGTGACCGCAGGCACGGATCCGTGCACGGCTGTCCCTACGGCCGGTTACCGTGGCCTCGAGAACCAGCTCTACCGCGTCGAGGTCCACCGCGGCGGCCCCGCGGGCGTCGCCACCTTCAAATGGTCGCGTGACAACGGCTTTGTGCTCGTCGATCTCGTCGAGGTTCGTCGCTTGGATCTGGTCGTGAGCGGCATACGGGACCAGCGCCGGGGCTCTGCCCCGGGCCAGTGGGTGGAGCTGTGCAGCGCGGAGAGCGATCTGCGCGGAGAGCCTGGTCCCCTGGTGCAGCTCGCCAGGGTGGACGGCGACGTATTGACCGTGGACGCGAACACCGCCAACGCGATCGCCCTGTGGACGCCGGGCCGCACCAACCTCGGCGTTCGCCGCTGGGACCAGAGCGCCGCTCCCGGGGCCGGGCTCGTCCAGGGTGCCGTGCCCCTTGTCGAGGGCATCCCGATCGACCTGGAGGATGGTCTTGTCGTGGAGTTCGCCGCCAACCCGGCCAATGCCGTGTATCGCTCCGGCGATTACTGGTTGATTCCGGCCCGCACCAGCGCCCGGGGTGAAGCCGGAACGATCGAGTGGCCCTGGCAGAACGGCGCGCCCCTTGCCGTAGCGCCGCATGGACGTGCGCGCCACACCGCCCCCCTTGCCCGCTACTCACCGGCGCCAGACACCCTCCAGAACCTGCGCATGCAGTTCTCCCCTCTTGCCATCCCGATGCCTTGACCTTCCAGGTGGACTGTGAAGTACGTGCATCAAGCAAGACCCCACTTGCGTCCTGCAGCATCTGTAAAGGAGCGCCCAAATGAACAACGACCAGGAACTGAGAGTCCAACTGATGCGCATGTTGACTGCCCGGCAAGCGCATATGGATTTCGAGGATGCGGTCGCCGATTTCCCCAACGACGCGATCAACACCAGGCCTCCCAACTGCGACTATACCTTCTGGCATTTGCTCGAGCACATGCGCATTAGCCAGAAGGATATTCTGGACTACATTCAATCTGACCACTACACCTGGCCCAACTGGCCCGACGACTATTGGCCTGATCAAGCCTCCGTCACCGACCCGGCGGGCTGGCACCAGACCATTGTGGCCTTTCTTTCTGACCGGCAGGCCCTGGCAGCCATCGTCAACGACCCTGCCGTAGACCTGTTTGCCCCCCTGCCCAACAGCGGCGAGCACCGGCACAACATCCTGCGCGAGATCAACATTGTCGCCAGCCACAACTCCTATCATACCGGCGAGCTTGGCATCCTGCGCGGTGTCATGGGGTTGTGGGGTGAACGGCGTTGACGCCTTCCCTATGCCTGCAACCGATCGGCAGGCAACGCCCCGTCACCCGGTTCGAAGGTCCCACAAAGCCACGGGCCGCAGAAAATCGAAGGGATGTTCGCAATAGCCGACACAGTCCGAGCATCGGTTGGCAGTTGACAATTCGGTCAACTGCCAACGGCGAACCACTCAAGAAATCGAACGGATGCCCGTGCTAGCCAAGACGCCCCTGACAGGAGGGGAAGAGCCCTGAAATGCACGGAGGAATTGTGGGTTGATCCTGTGGGGGGCAAAAACTGCATCCGCCTCGGCAACTATCAAGCAGCCTGGCGATGGTAGCTGTGAATGATACCGCCCAACACATCCCTTCGCTGAATTGCTCCCTCTCGGCCCAGCGGCATCGTTCCCAACGGCACACGCTGACCCAATCCCTCGTGCCGGCTACTTCGCTCATCCGTTCTAATCTGAGCACTCTGAAGGGTTGATTCCAACGTCTGCAGCTGGTATCCTCCCGTTCTCACCGCCAGATACCGGGAGCTCTCAGCGCCTTGTTCAATATCCTCAGTCGTCTCCGATCCAAGATCCTCAGCATCGCCCACCAGATCGGCGATCGCATACAACAGAGCCTCAAGCCCGCCACCGTCTCGCTGGTTGCAGGAGCTGCCAGGGATGCCGTGCGCAGCAAGGCCCAGCTCATGGCCGAGAACGCCCTCCTCAGGCATCAGCTCATCATCCTGCAGCGCCAGGTCAAACACCCTCAGCTCAGCAATCGTGACCGGCTGAGGCTCCTTCTGCTCGCACGAGCGACGCCCTTCTGGAGGCAAGCCCTTCTCGTTGTCCAGCCCGACACCCTGCTGCGCTGGCATCGCCAACTGTTCCGGCTCGTCTGGTGCCGCAAGTCCAAACCCAAGATGCCGCAAACCAGGATCACACTTGAAACCGTCGCCCTGATCAAGCAGATGCGCGCCGAAAACGTGACCTGGGGCGCCGAGCGTATCCGTGGCGAACTGCTCAAACTCGGCTTCAAGGTCAGCAAACGCACCATCCAACGCTATCTGCCCCCGGAGACCTCACCAGCAACCTCGCCCTCCAACCAGAATTGGAGCACATTCCTCAGGAACCACGCCGACCAGATATGGTCCTGCGATTTCACACAAGTCCACACCCTCTTCTTCGCCCCACTCTTCGTCTTCGTTATCATCGAGCTGTCGTCCCGACGCATTGTCCATACGGCCGTCACCGCCCATCCCACGGATGCCTGGGTTGCGCAGCAACTCCGAGAAGCGACGCCTTGGGGAGAGCATCCCCGCTTCCTCATCCGCGACAACGACAGCAAGTATGGCCGCCACTTCGAAGCTGTCGCCGCCGGATCTGGTATAGAAGTCATCCGGACCCCCGTACCATGTAAATACCTCATCCCGGGCTATCTGGGGTCTCAGAGAACGTGGCGCCCTGACCTGACTGCGGATACAATCGTGCTTCATTCCCATCCGCACCGAAGAATCATGGCATGATCTGGTACATCCTGGCGCAACTACTCACCACGCTCATCGACCTGCTCCGTATCACCCGGCTCTCCACAGACGAAAAGGATATCGAGATAGCCATCCTGCGCCAACAACTCGATGTTATGGCGCGCCAACATGATGGGGTGGTGAGACCCGAGCGCGCCGAGAAATGGACGATCGCCGTGCTGGCGGCGACGTTGAAGAAGCGAGGCCGTTTGACGACCGCACAGCTGGGCGGCGTGATCCGCATTATGATTGGCCCCAAAAACTGGACCAGTGGCTTAGGTGGAAAGACGGTATACTGACCACCGGCAGGAGGTCCGGCAATGGCCATCAAACGACGACAACACAGCCCCGAATTCAAGTTTCGCGTGGCGCTGGAGGCAGCCAAAGGGCTGAAGACGACAGCCCAGTTGGCACAGGAGTACGACATCCATCCGAACCAGATCAG
>JAKOVD010000196.1 GCA_029782215.1 Chloroflexota bacterium | reverse complement strand
GCTTTTTTCGTCACCCTCCCGGCGACTGCCTACGACACTCCTCCCGTCGACGCTGTCTCCACGCTCGCTTCGTCCCCTGCTTTCTCCCTCTCTTCGGAGCCGAGGGGCGCTTTGGCTGGTTTTGTACGCGCTGCCTCACGCGCACCGCCGGGGGGCGCATTGGCTGGTTTTGACTCCACACCCGGCTCCTGGCCCTTCGTTGCCTGATGGCGCAGCCGGTAGCTCTTGCCCGTCATCTGCACGATCTCGGCGTGGTGCAGGAACCGGTCCAGGATCGCCGTCGCACTCGGCACGTCGCCGATCAACTTCCCCCAGTCCTCCAGGGGCCGGTTCGACGTCATCAGCGTCGACCGCGTCTCGTACCGCCGCAGGATGATCTCGAACAGGTACTCCCCCGAACGCTTGGGCAACTGCTTCATCCCCATGTCGTCGATCAGCAGCAGGTCCGGCTTGAGGTAGCGGGCCAGCACCTTGTCCTCCCCGCCCAGCGCCTCGTCGTGCAGGAAGTCGCGCACCACGTCGAAGATCGACCGGTACAGCACCACGTAGCCCGCCTTGAGGGCCTGGTAGCCCAGCGCCTGCGCCAGGAAGCTCTTGCCCACGCCGGGCGGTCCCAGCAGCAGCACGTCTCGCGCCTCGCGCACGAAGCGGCACGTCGCCAGGTCGAAGATCTGCTTCTTCTTGATCGACGGGTTGAACGACCAGTCGAAGTCCTCCAGACTCTTGTGCTCACGGAACTGCGCGGCCTTCAGACGCCGCTGGAGTTGGCGGTCGCCACGCACCGCCAGTTCATCTTGCAGGATCACCTCCAAAAACTCCGCGTGGCTGAGGCCGTTGCCGGCCGCCTCCACCAGGCGTACCTCCAGGCTCTCGAGCAGCCCGGACAGACGCAGTTGCTTCAAGGCAGAACGCAGAGACTCGGTCATGGTCAGACCTCCTTTGCGAAAGCGTCATGGACAAACTGGCCATACTCGGACAGTTGCCGGATGACGGGATGCTCGTCGAGGAAGGGCAGTTGTTCCTGCCGGGGCGCGGCGCGGTCGAGTAGATTGCGGATGGTGCGCAGGCGGTAGGCGCCGTAGGACAGGGCGACGTCGCAGGCGCGTTCGATGGCGTCGCAGGGATAGCGATGGGCCAGGTTCAACAGCCCTTGCAGCACGCGCACGCCCTCGACGCCGCGGGCCTGGATCATCGCCTCCGCCCAGCGCAGGCTGTGTGGGCCGAGCCGGCGCACCTGGCCCAACAGCCAGGCCGCCCCACGCTCGACGCCGCTGATCTTCGGGCCACCGATGTGCTGCGACTGCGTGCTGAAGCGGCCCGGCTCGTGCTTGACGTGGACGGCGATCTGCTCCAGGCGGTCGTTGAAGATGCGCACCAGGCGGCCGTCCCAGCGCGTCCACACGCGCCGCGCCAGGTACTCGGGCGGCACGGAGTAGTAGGCGCGTTCTACCTCGACGTGGCCGTCGCGGTGGACGGTGCGGCGCGCCTCCTGGAAGCACGGGAACCGCTCCACGGGCAAGCGCTGCAAGGCGGGCCGTTCCACACTGCTAAAGTGGTTGCCGACCTGACGCCGCGTGGTGCCGTGCAGACGCGTGTCGGCCACGGTTCGTTCCCAGTCGAGCAGGAAGCGGTTCTGCTCCTCCAGGCTGGCGAAATGCCTTCCTTTGAGGGCGTTTTCCTGGACGTAGTCGATGCCGCGTTCGACTTTGCCCTTGTGCCGCGGCGTGTACGGCCGCGTGGGCAGCAGCGCCACGCCGTAGTGCGCGCCGAAGGAACGCACCTTGGGGTTGAGGTCGGGGTCGTACCAGTCGGCCTTGCTCACGGCGGCGCGGAGGTTGTCCAGTACCAGCCGTTGCGGCACACCGCCGAAGTACCACCAGGCGTTCTCCAGGCAACGCAGGAAGTCGTCGGTGGTCTGCCGCGTCACGGCCTCGCTGTAGCCTTTGCGTGAATGGCTCAGCACGATGCGGAAAACATGGGTACGCCGCCGGCTGCCATCGGCCAGACGCAGCGGCGCGCCGGTGCCGAAGTCGACCTGGGCCTCTTCACCGGCCGCGCACTCCAGGCGGCGGAAGGGCAACTCCTGGGTGGCTTCGAGATGGCGGACGAAGCGGCGGACGCTGTAGTAACTGCCCGTGAAACCGTGTTCGGCGGTCAGGTCCTGATAGATGCGCTGCGCCGACAAGCCAAGGTCAAGTTTGGCCTGGATGGCAGCCCGCCACGGTTCGCAGTCGCTGCGGCGCCCGGCGGCCTGCGGTTCGGCGGTCGCCGGAGGGTCGGTGGAGCCGAGGGGCGCAATGGCTGGTTTTGGTGAGTCGGCCTGGTCCGCAGAGCCGGTGGGCGCAATGGCTGGTTTTGCAGGGTTGGCGTGCTGGTGGAGGTAGCGTGCGACGGTCGCGCGGTCGATACCGAGTTCACGGGCGATGCGCCGCTGCGACCAGCCGCGTTGATGGAGGGACAGGATGGTGTCGATCATGGCCACTGTGAGCAGATTGGACATGGTAGGCCTCGTGAGGTATCGGTGATACACTCAAGGCTACCTGCCGATTCTGCGTCTCCTCAAAGTGGCTGGTTTTCAAGCGCCCATCGCTGGCTGGTTTTGAGCGCCCCCTGACA
>JAKOVD010000195.1 GCA_029782215.1 Chloroflexota bacterium | reverse complement strand
GGATGCCATCAAGGAGAGCCGCAAGATCTTCCAGCGGATGAACAGCTACGCCATGTATCGCATTGCCGAAACGATCCGCGTGCTGCTGTTCATGACCCTGTCCATTCTGGTGTTCAACTTCTATCCGGTCACGACGATCATGATCGTCTTGCTGGCGCTACTCAACGACGGGGCCATTCTGACCATCGCCTATGACCGGGTGCGCTATTCCCCAAAACCTGAATCCTGGAACATGCCCATCGTGCTTGGCCTGGCGACGGTGCTGGGGATCACAGGCGTCGTAGCGTCGTTTGGACTTTTCTATCTCGGCGAGCGGGTGTTCCACCTGAGTCAGGCTACGATCCAGACGTTGATGTACCTGAAACTGTCGGTTGCGGGGCACCTGATGATCTTCGTCACGCGCACGCGGGGGCCATTCTGGTCGCAGAAACCGGCCCGAATCCTTGTCGTGGCCGTCCTGGGCACCCAGCTCCTGGCTACACTCTTCGCCGTCTTCGGCATCTTCATGGCGCCAATCGGATGGCAGTGGGCGTTGCTAGTCTGGGGATATGCCCTGGTCTGGTTCCTGATCTCCGATCGGGTGAAGCTGGCCGCCTATCGCATCTTTGATACCCGCGGTCCGGCCGTCCTGGCGAAGCTCCGCAGAAGTGTGATTTGACCAATGTATCAGACTGTTGCCCGACACCAAATCTGAAGGAGTGAAAAGCATGGCCAGCAAATTGGCTCGTTCATTGCAGCGTGTGGCCGCCCGGTTCCTCAGGGCGCCGTTCGAGAATCTGCCTCCGGAGTACGGAGATCCGGTGCCGCCGGAGCTCCGGGTGTTCGAGGCCGAGGCTGAAGAGGCGCGAAGAGAACCTGCCGAAGAAATCGCGGTGCCAAGAATGCACCGCCAGCGAGGCCAGCCGGCGCGTCGAGACAAATCGCAGGAGCATCAATGAAGACCACAGGGTAGTTACCTGCGGCGGGAAGGCGGTGTGACGCCGCCCAGAGCAGCGACTATCGTCACGTCATGGTCTGGATCAACCACCACCTGGCAACCATCACGGTCCATGCCGGAGGCCCTACCCCGTACCATGTAATCACCGCAGCCGGATCATGTCATCGCTTTCCCCGTGCTCCGTGGCCTCCACCACGACTCTCGCCGCCTGAGCGCTGAGCCACACAAGCCGTCGTTTCCGAGCACAGCGGCGCCCTCCCCGCCAGCCAAGGCAAGCGCTCAGAGCCCGATCCAGAGGCTTCCACCTCAACTGGTTTGAGGGGAGAGTTGGGCAACGGCTCCTTGGAAAGCGACGTTCGGGAGGATCGCTCGACCGTGCCGCAGGCTGCTCTGGAGCCGAAGCACACACCTTCCAGATGTCCTGCGCAATCGGTGATCCTGTCGCCGGCGTCCGTTGAGCGCCTCCGAATGTGCGCAAGCTGGTAGGCGAAGCCAATCTCGGTCTGCCACGCGGCGCCCTCAGGCTACGGACGAGGTTCCTAAACGGTACGGGTGTATAATGGTGGTTGTCTTTCCCTGTCTGTGAGAGGTTCGTGTGTTGCAGAAGGTCTCCGATGACGCAGGCTCACTCAACCCCGCCGATGGTGCATGACGACGCCCGGCGCGAGTTCGACGACGAGACCGGCGCTGAGAAAGCTCTCAGCGCGGCGCAGACACACGGTTGGTTTGCCGTGAGCATGCAAAGCGATCGGCGCTGGATATTCCCCAATTGATACACTGGCGAATCGTGGTGGAAGAGGTGCTGGATCCCATGCGCCCCCAATGCCTCGGCAGACCCTGCCAGTGCACTTCATCGGCTATCACATGAGGAGGCTACAACGATGTCCCTGAAAGAGTACAAGCCCGGAACTGCCTTCAACGGCGTTGTCGGGCGCACGTACGACACCTCCGAGCAAGCCTGGCCGGAGCCCAAGCGCGCCAAAGCAGGTGCTCCAAACGTACTGTTCATCGTCCTGGACGATGTCGGTTTTGGGCAACTTGGCTGTTACGGCAGCCCGATCCATACCCCTCATATGGATGCCCTGGCGGAGAATGGTCTGCGCTTTAGCAACATGCACACCACTGCGCTCTGCTCGCCCACGCGCGCCTGCGTCATGACCGGGCGCAACCACCACTCCAATGCCATGGCCTGCATCACCGAGGGCTCGACTGGTTTTCCAGGCTATAACGCCAATATCCCATTCGAGAACGGGTTCCTCTCGGAAATCCTGCTCGACAGAGGCTACAACACCTATGCCGTTGGCAAATGGCATCTGACCCCGGCCGACCAGATCTCCGCTGCCGGTCCGTATGACCGCTGGCCGCTCGGGCGCGGGTTCGAGCGCTTCTATGGCTTCATGGGGGGCGAAACGCACCAGTATTACCCCGAGCTCGTCTATGATAACCACCAGGTGGAGCCCCCCAGGACGCCCGAACAAGGTTATCATTTGACCGAAGACCTCGTGGACAAAGCGATCAGTTTCATCGCCGACGCCAAGCAAGTGGCGCCTGACAAACCCTTCTTCATGTACTTCTGTCCGGGCGCGATGCATGCACCGCATCACGTGCGCAAGGAATGGTCGGACAAGTACAAAGGGATGTTTGACGAAGGATGGGACGTCTATCGCGAAATGACCTTCGCCCGGCAAAAAGAGATGGGACTCGTCCCGGCGGATGCCGAGCTGTCCCGGCATGATCCCGATGTGGTTCAGTGGGATACGCTTTCGGCAGACGAGAGGAGGCTGTACGCCCATATGATGGAGGTCTTTGCCGGCTTCATGGAACACACCGACTTCCACCTAGGCCGTCTGTTTGACTTCCTGAAAGCACTCGGCGAGTTTGACAACACCCTGATCATGTTGATCTCCGATAACGGCGCCAGCTCCGAAGGCGGACCTACCGGCTCGGTCAACGAGAACCTGTTCTTCAATAACGTCAAGGAGGACCTGGCGACCAACCTGGCGCACATCGACGAATTGGGCGATCCGACCACCTTCAATCACTATCCCTGGGGCTGGACGTGGGCGGGCGACACACCGTTCCGCCGCTGGAAGCGCGAAACCTACCGCGGCGGGATCAGCGATCCTTTCATCGTGCACTTCCCGAACGGTTTCCAGGCCAGGGGCGAAGTGCGCACCCAGTATGCCCACGTGATCGACATGATGCCCACCGTGCTGGACCTGATCGGGATTGAAGCCCCTGCCAGCATCAAGGGTGTCGCCCAATCTCCGATCGAGGGTGTCAGCTTCGTGCATGCACTGGATGACGCCAAGGCCGAGAGCAAGCACCATACCCAGTACTTCGAGATGCTCGGCCATCGCTCGATCTACCACGACGGCTGGCGAGCAGTCTGCCCCTGGCCCGGACCTTCCTTCACAGAAGCGGGCGCCGGCTTCGGCAATCCCATTCCGGCGGCCACATTGACGGAGCTGGATGCGAAAGGCTGGGAGCTCTACCACGTGGCCGAGGACTTTGCCGAGAACCATAACATCGCCGAAGGGAACCGCGCCAAGCTGATCGAGATGATCGCGGCTTGGTATGTGGAGGCGGGGAAATACAAGGTGCTGCCGGTGGACGGGCGCGGCATGCCACGCATGCTGGACGAACGCCCACAGATCACCAGGGACCGCACGCACTATACCTTGTACCCCCACACACAGGCCGTGCCCTACAACGCCGGCCCGCGCCTGCTCAACCGTACGCACAGCATCACGGCGGATGTTGACATCCCTGCCAGCGGAGCGGAAGGCGCGCTCGTTTCTTTTGGGGGCGTGGACGGCGGGTATACGCTGTATGTACAGGATCACAAACTGCATTACGTACAGAACTATGTCGCCCGCGACTATCTGCATGTTGAGAGCACTGTTCCGGTCCCTGCCGGGCGCCACGAGCTGCGCTTTGAGTTCGAGGTGGCCGGTCCGCCGGACTTCGCCAACGGCAAGGGCACGCCCGGCCGGGCGCAACTGTACATTGACCGGCAACTCGTGGGCCAGGCGGATTTCCCCCACACGACGCCGTTCAGCCTGGGGCTGACGGGAGGGATCACCGTCGGCGCGGATCCTGGCGCGCCGGTAGCGCCCTTCTATGAGCCGCCCTTCGAGTTCACGGGCACCATCCACAGCGTGACGTTTGACGTCAGCGGCGATGTGATCCAGGACAGCGAAGCGGAGATGCGCCTGATCATGGCGCGACAATAGTTTGCCGTCAGGACTGGCAGCGACCCGTTCGCTGCCGGTCCTGGGCTGTAATCCGCGAACGCCCGAAACCCAGACATTCAAACCTGTAGCATAGAGGGAGGAATATGATCACCAGCCTGGATGAACTCACCTTTGAAGGCGGCTATCCCACCGTAGAAACCATTCACAAGATCTACGACCAGATCGATGTGCAGCGCGCCGCGCAAGCTTATCTCGACTTTATGCCCGCGCTGTCGATGCAGGCCGTGCTGGACGCGCACCAACGCGACTACGGGGTCAGCGAAACCGGCGGCATGATCGTATACGCCGAGCCGGGTGAAGGCAAATCGATGGCGATTGGCCTGACCTACAACACGGAAAGTATCTATGCCAGTATGTGCGTGGATCTGAAGCAGACCGGTCCAGCCGTCATCGAGGTGCCGCCCATGGTGTTGGGCGTCATCAACGACGGCTTCATGCGCTTTGTCGCCGATCTGGGCAATGCCGGTCCTGATCGCGGGCAGGGTGGGAAATATTTGCTCTTGCCTCCGGGCTATAAGGGCGAAATTCCAGACGGCTATTTTGTTTTCCGATCGTCCACCTTCCGCAATTGGGTGATGGTGCGGGGTCTTGAGCAAATGACCGGACGAGGCGAAGCTGCACTGGCTTACTACCAGGAACACTTCAAGGTCCATCCGTGGGGCGAAGGTGTCTATCAGCCAGGTGTGGTCAATGCATCGTTCAAACCCGGCAACACGACCCATCCGCGCGATATCCGCTATTTTGAATTGCTGGATAAGATGATCCAGTACGAGCCGCTCTCAGCGTTCACCCCCGAAGAACTCGGTCTGCTCCATGCATTGGGGATCGTGAAAGGGAGTAAGTTCCAACCCGACGAGCGCATGCAGCGCATCCTGTCTGACGGTGTGAAGCTGGGTGACGGCATGGCCAAAGCGATCGCCTTTGCCAACCGTGACCCTCAGGCCAGGGTCTATTCTGATCGTCACTGGGAGCGGTTTTTCATCGGCGGGTACACGTTCGAGCGCGACGGCGCCCGGCTTCTGGATTCCCGCACGCTGTTCCACTACACGGCCATCGTGGTCACCCCGGCGATGGAGGTACAGAGGGTCGGCGTCGGCTCGCAGTACCTCGGGACCTACCGCGACGCCAGCGGGGCCTACCTGAACGGCGGGCAGGCGTATCGGCTGAGGTTGCCGGCCGGTATTCCTGCCAGGGACTTCTGGTCGGTGACAGTCTACGACGCCGAGACGCGTTCGCTGCTGCAGAACGGCCAACCGAAGCCGAGTGTCAGCACATTCGATCGGCCGGAGGCAAACCCCGATGGCTCTATTGACATCTACTTCGGTCCACAAGCGCCAAATGGCAAGGAGAAGAACTGGGTGAAGACGCTGCCGGAACAGGGCTGGTTTACCATTATCCGCTTTTACGGCCCGCTCGAGCCCTTCTTCGAACAGACCTGGAAGCCGGACGATATTGTGCGGCAATAAGGAACCGACCGCGACGGAAAGTCCCGATTCGCCCGAGATTGGTTTCACGAGAAGGTGTGTTGCGTGTGGATTGGCGCCTGCTCGGGCCGCTGTTGGGCGGCTGGCTGTTCGACCACTTCGCAGCGCTGAGCGTGTTCGGCACCGCCGCGTTGCTGATGGCGCTCGGAGCCGGGTTGATGCTGGTGCTGGTGCACGAGCCATCGCGCCAGAATCGGTGAGACATGCACGTGAGCAAGGAATGAAAAATGAAAGCGATCATCTGCGCGGCCTACGGCCCTCCGAATGTCCTCGAGCTCCGGGAGGTCGCGAAACCACACCCGAAGGACGGCCAAGTGCTGGTCCGCATCCATGCCACGTCTGTGTCGAGGGCGGACTGTGAGCTTCGCCGGTTCGAGTTCCCCGGATGGGTCTGGCTTCCCATGCGATTGTGGTTCGGCGTCTTGAAACCAAGAGTCCGCATCCTGGGCCAGGAATTTGCGGGCGAGGTTGAGGCCACAGGCAAGGGGGCTGCCTCCTTCGCGCCCGGTGATCGGGTCTTTGGGACAACAGGCATTGGGCTTGGAGCCTACGCTGAGTACATCTGCCTGAGCGGGCGCAGCGAAGGCAGCGCGTTGGCCAGGATCCCCGCGACTTTGAGCTACGCTGAGGCCGCCGGGGTTCCCTATGGTGGATCGGAGGCCCTGCGCTTCCTTCGCAAAGCCAACATCCAGGCCGGGCAGAAGGTCCTCATCGTCGGCGCGGGCGGGAGCTTCGGCACGTACGCGGTCCAACTGGCCAAGCACTTTGGCGCCGAAGTCACTGCTGTGGATAGCACTGGCAAGCTTGACATGCTTCGCTCGATCGGCGCGGATCACGTCATCGACTACACCGAGCGCGACTTCACCGATAGCACACAGACTTTTGACATCATCTTCGACGTTGTGTGCAGAGCACCCTTCACCCGCATCCTGCGCATGCTCTGCCCTGGTGGGCGGTGTGTGCTGGCCAATCCGCAAACGTCTCACCTCATCCGCGGATTGTGGGCCACGATGACGAGCGATAGGAAAGTGATCTTCGGCGCGGACAGCGGGACGGCGGAGGATCTGTCGTTCCTCAGAGAGTTGATCGACGGCGGGAAGCTTCGGCCGATCATCGACAGGCGTTTTCCCTTTGAGCAACTGGCTGAAGCCCACCGCTACGCCGAGACTGAGCAAAAGAAGGGCAATATCGTCATCATCGTCGGCGGCGAGGAAGGCTAACGTGCTTTCGGCAGGAAGGAACAGGCGTCATTCCAATTCTTTGACCACCTTCGACCTCAGCTAGGCATCGGCCAGGGTATTGCCTACCGCCCAAGGTGGAGCCGCCGCGGGCGGGCAAGGTCATCGCCCTCCCCGTGCTCGGCGGCCTGCACCAAGACCAACGCCCAGCTGCCTGAGCGTTGGACCCATGCCTGACGTGCCTGCATCTGCGCCAGAACATGGCGCCGGGTGGCGCGAGCGCGCCCTGTTGACGCTTGTGCGCTCCCATTGCCAGCTTGGGCGACGCTCTTCAACGCTTGGTATCTTTGCAAGCCGTCGTTTTCGAGCATCGCCGCACCCTCTCTATCGATCAAGGCTGGCATTCAGAGCCCGATCCGAAGATCGCCACGAAGCCTTGGGGTCCAAGGGGTCGAACGGATGTTCGATGTGGCCAACACGGGCGCCACAATTGGTGACTTGGCCAGGATGACATCACCTCATTCTGCACCGTGCGCTTCGGAACTCAACGGCCCCGCGGTGTGAACAGACCGCGCCAGGGCGAGAGACTCGACCCGTTCTGCCTGCAGCCGTGCTCGAGTGACTTGCACCATCTTGTTCAGCATGAGATAGCCGAAGCGACAGTCGTTCTCGAAAGCCGCCAACAACGGAGGACAGGCAAAGGCGATGATGCGGCAGTCCGTCTGCGCAGTAGCACCTGACAATGCCGCATGGGGCGCTACGAGTCCCGACCAACCAAAGACATCGCCGGGCCCTACCGTCGTGAGCACGACATCCTCGGTACGATACTGACCAGTCATCTGACTGGAGATCGAATGGATGACGTCTTGCACTGGGAGAGCCATGGTAATGGCAACTGCACCTTCAACGACCAAATAGAACAGCGTGAGACGCTCGCCCTCGCGAAAGAACACGTGACCCGCCGAAGCCTGCTGTTCACTTCCGGCATCTGCCAGGCGGACAAGGTCGTCGAGTGTGAACGCACTGAAGAAGGGATAACGGCGGAGCAGTTCAGGCGAGATCATGGGCGCCTCCGGCAAGACGAAATAGACTGCGGGATGTAAGATGCCCGCAGTCAGCCAGCGAGTTCGGTGAGCACGGCAGCTGTGACAATAGGAATGGCGGCAGCGACGCTGGGAGTAGGCTCACTACTGAAATCGGCGATGTTGGCAGCGCGAACGGCATAGATGACGAGCTCGCCGGGCAGAGAGAAGCCCATGCGGCGGCCAGTATCCAGGGCGGTGACCAGGTTGGTGTCGTGGTCAGAAGCGCTGTGCTGCGTGGCGCTGGCAGCTTCCAGGCCGGCAAGGGTCAAACGGCGGACGGTGCCGGGCGGGTCCTCCCCCGCCGTATAGGCATCGATCAGAATAGCGCGATCATATCCGACCATCATCTCCATCAGGCGGAGTCCACCCACGCTGGCTTCGGTAATGGTCACCTCTGGCCTGTTCTCGGCGTCGATAATCGCAGCCAAGGCCTGCGCCGCTAATACGCCCACGCCGTCGTCGCTGAGAATGGGGTTACCAAGACCGATGATAATGGTGTTCATCGAGAGGAAAGGAGCCGCAGGCAAGCGAACTTGCCTGCGCCGCGTTGCGGGCTACCTTCGCAGCCACACGACTTCATCACCGCACACATCCCGCACTACGACTTCCAGCGGCATCTGGCCGGGCAGAGCATGGGTGGCGCAGGACATGCAGGGGTCGTAGTTCCGGAATGCCATCTCGATGCGGTTGAGCAAGCCGTCTGTGACCACCGTCCCGCGCGTGATCAGCGACTCAGCGGCCTTCTTGACGGACATGGCCAGGGGCGCATAGTTGTTCGTGGTGCCGACGATGAGGTTGATCTTGGTCAGGATGCCGTTCTCATCGGTGCAGTAGTGATGCGTCAAAGTGCCGCGCGGCGCCTCTACACACCCGATCCCCTCATCAGGCGTCGAGGTAATGACAAGACGCACATTGGGGTCGGTGATCTCAGGATCCTGGGCAAGCTCGAGCATGCGTTCGGCGGCGTAGAGCAGCTCCACGAGCCGCGCCCAATGGGTCGCCAACCGTTTATGTACAGGCTGGTAGCGGCCATCCGTTTTGCGGCTGCCCAGGGTCTCGTAGAAGCGCTCAAAAGCGGCCTGGGCGCGCGGGGTGGCCATGCCGTCGGCGGCGTTCAACCGCGAGAGGGGGGTGGCGCAGTAGACGCCGCTCTCCTTACCGTCGACAAAGCCCTTCCAGCCGACTCCCTTGAGATAGGGGAACTTGAGGTACGTCCACGGCTCCACACGTTCGGCGATGTGCTGCGCGTAGTCGCGAGCGGGATACTTCACGAACTCCTTGCCCTCCGGATCCACCACTCGGATCAGGCCATCATAGAAGTTGGTCCGATTCCGGCTGTCGACCATCCCCATATAGTAGGTGCGGTGGCTGTAGGTGTCGGCAAGAATGAGCTCGACGTAGGCCGGATTGGCCAGGACGATGTCGTCGAAGACCTGCAGCGAGAAAAGGGCGAAATCGACATTCTGCCGGGCGATGGTCTCGATCTCCTCGCGTTCTGCGGGCGCCACGGCCCGGCTCCACCCCCCTGGCAGCCCGGCGACCGGATGCACCCCGCGACCACCCAACAGCTTGATCACGTGGTGGTTGCGCATGCGGCAATTGATGACCTGTTTGCCTGCTTCCATGCCTACCTTATGAATGACGCCGAGGATATTGCGTTCAGCCACCGGTGCGTCAGGGCCAACCACGAAATCAGGCCCACCCAGGGCATAGAAATGCGTCGTATGGTCCGTGACGTAGAAGGCCATGTAGAACATTTCGCGCAGCTTCTTCACCACCGGCGATGGCTCGACATGGTACAGGGCATCGAGGGCCTTGGTGGACGCCATGTGGTGCGCTTCCGGGCACACACCGCAGATACGGTTGGTGATGCGGGGCATTTCCTCCGCAGGCCTGCCCACGCAGAAGGCCTCGAAGCCCCGCAGCTCCGGAATCTGAAAGTAGGCGTTGGCCACGTTGCCCTCATCGTCAAGGAAGATCTCGATCTTGCCGTGCCCTTCCAGACGGGTGATGGGGTCAATCGTAATGCGTGTCATAGCACCCCTCCTCTAGGATCTCATCGGTTGCAGGTTGGCGGCGGCAGTGGTCGTGGCGTCGCCATCGGCTCGCGCGCGCCGCAGCAATGAGTGCGCCATGCTGAAGCGATAGAACGTACCGGCGGGGTCGACGATGGTATCCACGGCGGCCTCGACCTTACGTTCCAGTTCGAGCTCGTTGTCGCCCGGCCTGCCGCTCACATCCAGAATCGAAGCGATGGCCGTGAGCATGCGCATACCCTGGTCTTCGATGCCCGGTAGCGGGCCATAACAGCCGCGACAGCCCATGCCGACCTGCGGACACAGGGCGCCACAGCCGCCGACCGTGGCCGGCCCCATGCACACCAGTCCCTGCTCCAGCAGGCACAGCCCCGGTTCGGGCTGCACCTGGTAGGGACGATAAAAACGGGCGATGGTCTTCTCATGCTTTGCCAGGGCGCATTCTTCGCACACAGCCACGTGGCTGGCGCCCAGGAGCGAGCGTTTGGGGGGAAGGGGTGCGTTCTCAGTCAGCGCTGCTACCACAACCTGCAGCACAGCCCAGATTTGGTGCGATTCGGGCGGACAGCCGGGGATGTAGTAGTCGACATCCACCACCTGATCAAGCGATTTCACCGTGTGATAGAAGACAGGGATATCCAACTCGCCTTCAGGCATGCGGGTGTGTGGTTGGGGCAGCACGCCGCCGGGATTGTCGATCGATGGGTTATCGAGGTAGACCGTGGACAGGGTCGCCGTGCGCGTGGTCAGGTTCGAAAGCGCCGGGATACAGCCCTCGTAGGCGCACGAGCCAAACGCCACCAGCACCTTCGACTTGCGCCTGAGCAGGCGCGCCATCTCCTCATTCTCCGAATTGCGGATAGCGCCGTTGATCAGGCAGAGGTCGATGTAGCCGTCCGGGTACCCCATGACATCCTTCACCTTGAAGTCGGCGATGCAGGGGAAGAAGGCCAGATCGAAGACGGCATCCACTGTCAGGATATGTTCGCCGATGTTCAGGGTGCTGATCTCGCAGCCGCCGCAAGCGGCGGCCCAATACATGGCCAGCTTGGGTTTGCCATTGGCGCTCATGCTGCTACCCTCTGACGAAGGTCTGGGGATCGTTGTTCGGCCAGTGCGTCTGCTCCTTCGCCGCCCGCGACCACATCTCGCCAGTTCAACGGTCCCAGCGCTCGCACTTCCTCAACCATCTTGGTGATCTCGGCGGCCAGCCGCGTGCCTTCGGCGGCGCTGGCCCAGACCAGCTTCACCCTTTCCGGTTCAATGCCGAATTGGATCAGGGTGCGCCTGAGCAATGCAAAACGACGCAGGGCTTTGTAGTTCTGCTCCAGATAGTGACATTCACCAGGATGGCAGCCTGTGATCAGTACACCATCGGCGCCGCTTGCCAGGGCTCTGAGCACAAAGGTGGGATCCAGGCGGCCGGAGCACATCAGGCGGATGAGGCGGACATTGGGTGGATACTTGACGCGTGAGGTGCCCGCCAGGTCGGCAGCGCGATAGCTGCACCAGTTGCAGGTGAAGCCGATGATGACGGGTTCAAAAGGCTCAGACATAGCTTACCTCCCACTGGGGATACCTTGGCCATCCAAGACGGGCGCGAGCGCCGGCTCCAACTGCCGGACAGACCCACCGACGACATTGAGCAGCAGTAGGCCGGTCAATTGCGCGAGAACCTGTTCGTTGCTGAATTGGGTGCCGGTGATGGCGCCCGATGGGCAGGCCGCCACACAGGTGCCGCACCCCTGGCACAGCGCGGGGTTGATCTCGGTGACCTTGCGGGCTGTGTCATACGAAATGGCGTTGAACGGGCAGAGGTTGTTGCAGATACGACAGCCCGAACAGCGGTCGGCGATGATGCTGGCACGCACAGGCTCCAGCGCCAGCTCCTTCTGGTGGATGCGGCCCAACACCCTCGCTGCGGCAGCGGCGCCTTGAGCCACGCTGGCCGGGATGTCCTTGGGGCCCTGACAGGCGCCGGCTATGAAGATGCCTTCTGTCATCGTCGCCACCGGGTCAAGCTTGGGGTGCTTCTCGATGAACCAGCCATTCGAGCTACAGGCGATGCCGAAGGTGTAGGCGACTTCCGACGAATCACTTCGCGGCTGCAGAGCTGCCGAAAGCACGACCATGTCTACGGGAATGCGACGCTGTTTGCCCAACAGCGTGTCCTCAACCTGGATGATCAGTTTGCCCTCTTCGCCGGGCAGGCGGGCGGCGTCAGTCACCTCGGCCACACGCCCCCGGATGAAGTGCACGCCATCCTCCAGCACCCGTTGATAGAACTCGTCGTAGTCCTTGAAGGCCGTGCGGATATCGATGTAGAAGTTGAAGACCTCGGCACCCGTGCGCTCCCTAACCAGATGACCGAACTTCAGGCTCTGCATACAGCAGATGTTGGAGCAGTAAGGGTTGTAGTTGTGGTCGCGACTGCCCACACAGTGGATAATGCCCACCGTTTCCGGCTGCGTCACGCCGTCGCGCAGCACGATCTTGCCCGCCGTGGGTCCGGCGGCATTGCAGAGCCGCTCAAATTCCAGGCTTGTGAACACGTTGGCCAGTCGGGCATAGCCGTATTGCGGAATACGCCGGCAGTCGAACAGATCGTAGCCGGTGGCCAGAATGATATTGCCCACCTGAAACTGCAGGCTCTCATCCTTCTGCTCGAAATCAATAGCCTTCGGCTGGGTAGGACAGAAGAGCTGGCAGGCCTTGCACTTGCCGCGTTGGAAATAGGTGCAGTTATCGCGGTCGATAACAGGGTATTTGGGCACCGCCTGGGCGAATGGCCGGTAGACCGCCTTACGGTAGCCCAGGCCCGCCTCATAGGTGTTGTCCAGCACCCGCACAGGGCACTTTTCAGCGCAGATGCCGCAGCCGGTGCAGACGCTTTCGTTCACATAGCGGGCCTTCTTACGCACGGTCACGGTAAAGTTGCCCACATAACCGTCCACGCGTTCCACCTCACTCCATGTGAGCAGGGTGACGTTCGGATGACCTCCGACGTCCACCATTTTGGGCGTCAGGATACAGGCGGAGCAGTCGAGGGTGGGAAAGGTCTTGTCAAACTGGGCCATGTGCCCGCCGATGGACGGTTCCCGTTCCACCAGATAGACGTGATAACCGCTGTCGGCGATTTCCAGCGCCGCCTGGATGCCGGCGATGCCGCCGCCCACCACCAGGGTGGCAGGATGGATGGGCACGTGCAGGGGCTCCAGGGCCTGGTGCAGGGTCACTCGTTCCACACCGCCCGAGACTACGGCCTTTGATTTTTCAGTGGCCGCCTGCCGATCGGTGTGCACCCATGACACCTGTTCGCGTATCGATACCATCTCGCACAGGAAGGGATTGAGCCCCGCGCGTTTGCAGGCGGTGCGGAACGTGCGCTCGTGCAGGTGCGGTGAACAGGCCGCCACGACCACGCGGGTCAATCCCTGTTCCTTGATGTCGGCTTCGATTAACTCCTGCCCCAGGCTGGAACACATAAACTGGTAGTCACGCGCCACAACCACACCCCGATCCTTCAGGTCCTCGGCGGCCCACAAGGCCACCTCCTGGACATCGACGGTCGCGGCGATGTTGGAGCCGCAGTGACAGACATAGACGCCGATCCGTTCAGGACTCATGGCTCATTCCTCCCTCGGCCAACGCCGGCATGGGGAGTGCCTCTTTGCTTGTACGTTCCTTCTTCGGTTTGGGGGGAGGCTCAACCCCGATCTTGCTCAAGGCCGCCGAGGCGTCCACGAACTCCTTGCCGAAACCCAGGGTTGCGGCTGGCAGCCCGAAAGCCAACCCCATCAACTGCGTGAAGTAGAGAATGGGGAGGTGGAAGTTGGTCCCAAAACGCCGGTTCACGGCATCCTGGTAGCCGTCCAGGTTGAGCTGGCACATCGGGCAGAGCGTGACGATCGCGTCGGCTTCGTACTGGGCGGCGCTGTGCAGCAGCTGCCGGATCAGCTCAAGCGCCACCTGCTCGCTGATCTGCGTCATGTGCCCACCGCAGCAGTGCGCTTTGACAGGGAAGTCGACAACGGTCGCTCCCAACGTCTGCATGAGCGTGTCGAGCGTCGTCGGGTATTCGGGATTGTCGAACATCCCCTGGAAGCCAGGTCGCACGATCAGGCATCCGTAGTAAGGCGCAAGCCGCAGTCCATAAAGAGGCTTGTGCACCTTGGCGGCAACGGCGTCGTAGCCCACATCATTGACGATGATGTCCAGCAAGTGGCGCACACGCACGCTGCCTGGTCGATAGTTCAGCCCTCCTGCCGCCAGGGCGGAGTTGACATTCGCAGCCAGACGCGGGGCCGCGCCCATGTATTTGTCGACCTTGCTCAGGTTGAGGAAGCAGGCACTGCAGGGAGCAACCACCTGGTTTCTGCCCCCATTGAGTTTCTGCCGCGAGGCGATGGCAAGATTCCGTGCCACCAGCGCATAGGCAGGCAGCATGTCAATGGCGATATACTCCGTGGCGCCGCAGCAGTTCCAGTCATCTAGCTCTACAAACTCGACATCGAGCAGAGGGGCCACGGCCATGGCCGATTGATGGTAGGCAATAGCGTTGCGTTCCAGGGAGCAGCCTGGATAGTATCCGTAGCGTGCGCTCATCGCGCGCCTCCTCGTGTTGACGGGCCGCTATCCGCAGCCAATTCCCTTGCCTTGGCCAGGATCGCCTGCAGCTGCTCGATGCCCTCAATGCGCTTTGGCGTCAGGTCCATGCGGCCTTTGCGAACCATCCCCAGTCCCAGCCCTGCCATCTTGACGGCGGACAAGGGATGGTGCCGAAGATGGTACCGAGTCGCCAACCCCAGCTCGAAGCTGCGCCCGTAGTTATTCACGAAGTCGATGAACGTCTCCGAGAAGCTGGGTGCAGCGACGGCGGTTGACTCGCGATACAGCCCCTCCTTGATGGCCATGCGTTTGAGTGTGTACATGATGTCGGTAATGTGGATCTCCTGCGGACACCGCACCATGCAGTAGTAGCAGGAGACGCAGTACCAAGGAGTGTTGCTGCGCAAAACCTCCTCCCTCATGCCTGCGCGTATCATGGCAAACAGATGTCGCGGCGTGTGTTCCATGTCGGGGCCTGAGGGACAGGAACCCCCACACGTGCCACACTGAACGCATAGTTCGAGATGCGGGTCACCCCCAGGGGTTGCATCAATGACCTCGGCCATGAACGCCCCTGGCGATGGTCCCGCCGCACTCTGACGTGCGACCATATGCATTTGTCTCCTTGGCGCTGATGCGCCTGCGGCTAGCCCAATGACAACTGTCATAGAATAAACGATGGCTGGAGTCGTTTGTATGATCCAGATCATATTTCGTGAACATGTTCACAAATTATCAGAACTCAGGGCATCTAGTAAGAACCAGGCGGTTTGTCTTGGCTTTCCAGTGGTCCTTCAGCCCAAAGCACGACGCAGTCACGAACTGGAATCGTCCACGTACGATCAGGCTGTAACGTTCAGCGATGCCTTGTCAACCCCGCCGCTAACATCGGCGTCCGGGGACGTCGGCGAACGACTTCATCACCTTGGGGATTGACATAGGGGTATTTCGACCCTGTGGACGACTCAGTGATGCCTCTGCCCGCCTGTCAGGCAGGAAAATCGGGTCCTCCCAGCCCTTCTCCGTTGCCTTTTGCGCTCCGGAGCGCGGTCCGATGTGTGCATCGGCTAACTCGCCGCTGACAACGGAAGTTGCGGCAGATCCTTGATGGTGGATCGGCAGCAGGGCAGGCCTGCCGCCATTGCCGGGGTGCGGTTCTGACAGGACGCGACTTCCTTATGTTTGACGGCTCTGATCGCCGGGGGGAATTCCCTGCTCACTTGGTCAACTCAAGCCCCTCCGGCAGGCATATCCGCCACCCGACCGCCTGTCCACCTTGTTCTTCTGGTCCTCCCCACAATCCGGCGCTCATCGGAATTCCCGACTGCGGATAATGCCAGTACCACAGCGACGACAACCTGATCGAGCACGTGCGAATCGAAGACAATGTCATTGATCAAGGTGCCAGTGGCTCGGGCAACGCCATCTATCTCAATGCAGCAGCTGGCGGCGGCGCCCGCAACCTGCTGAGCGACCTACGTGCGGTGAACGACCGAATCCGATAGAGTGGCTGCCCAATTCGCCGCCCCGGTCCCGGCGATGGGATCGTCCAGCGCTGGCCCGCCCCTGAGACGCGACCGAAACCACAGCGGATTTGCCAGGCGGCGGTGGCAAAGAGACAATGAGGGCTCTCGCCCTGCACGCCAGGTTCCACGATGGCTACAAGACTGCAACGCTTGACCCAACGCTTTCCCCTCTGGCTGCTGTTCGTGTTGGCCGGCATCCTGGTCTTGATGCCGGCGGCAAGCGTCAACTTCAACAGCGACGGCGTCTGGTACATGGACCACGCTCTCAACGTCGCGCAGGGGCGAGGACTGGTCGACGTCGATCAGCAAACGGCGCTCAGTGTACGGCTGTTCTTCCCCCTGCTGATGGGCGCCGTCTACCGCCTTGTCGGCCCGAGCGAGGTCGCCACCTACGTGGTGCTGCGGCTGTTCTTTATCTTTAACCTGGTCTTGGTTTACGCCTTTGCCGGCAGGCTCTTTGGCCGGTTTGCAGGGTTCACGGCCGCCCTGCTGGTGTTCACGTCGTTCGCCCTGAACGAATGGCAGACCGTCATCAACCTGGACTACCTGCTTGCCTTCTGGCTTCTCCTGACCATCTATCTGCTCTACCGGGCCTTCCAGAGCATGCGCCTGCCGGTCTTCCTGATCGCAGGCCTCGCCATTGGGGTTTCGATCTCCGTGAAAGAGACGGCCTTTGTCATCGCCGCGCTGCCGCCCCTTTATTGGCTGCTCATCCCTGCCTACCGCTCGCGCCGCGGCCTGCTTGGCGTGGTTGTGGCCGTGGCGCCCCTGATCGTCGCCGGTGCGGCGATCCTGCTGCTGCTGACCAGCCGCGGCGTCGAACTCTGGCGGCTCATGGGTTCCTTCGTACCCTTGTTCAACCAGAATGCCGGCGCCGCTGCGGCGCCTTCCCTTGCGAACGTGGCAGCGCCGTTGCTGACCTACTACCAGATGCACATGGCGCCTTACTTCTTCCTGGCGCCGCTCCTGATCTTCGCCTGGGTCTATGTGGCGGTCCGTTCCGTCGTTCCCCGGTTGTCCTGCCTGCCTTACCGCTTTCTGACGCTTTCGACCCTTGTCTTCCTCCCTCAGACGGTGGTCTTGGGCCGCATCGCACGCGGGCAACGGCCGGGCCAGAACTTCATCATGTTTCTGCTCTTGTACGTGGCGCTGGCGGTCCTCCTTTGCGATGTGGGGAAAGGCTTGCGGCGGCTTTTGGCAGCACGTCTTTTCCAGGGTGAGGCCGAGCGACCGGACAGGATGTCAGGCGGGCTCGGCGTTCCCAGGGGGCGACTTCTGGTTGGCTGGGCGGTGGCGGTGTTGCTTGTGCTCGTGGTCGCCAGCGCTCAGGCTGTGGAGTCAAAGACGACATGGACCGCCGCGCCGGAGTTGAAGTTCAGCAAGCGCGGCAGCATGCTCGATCACTGGCGCCGGTTTAACACCATCGCGTATCTGCGCAGCTCCCGCAATTGGACGAGCCAGATCGATGTGCTGCGAGAGGCGGGGGCGTGGTTGGACACTCACCTGACGGAGGGCGACGGGGTTCTTGCCTCCCTGGATGCGATGCGCTGGCTGTACTGGACCACCGGCGGGCGGCACCCGATGACTGAGACACGGGCCCTTGCCTGGTGGACGGGGGGCAGCGCCCAGGGCGGATCTCCGCCGGATGCTCCCTTTGACGATGTCGCCCTGTTCGTCCTCGATGACTCCCAGACCGGCAGTTGGAGGGTGGTGCGCCAGAGCACGTTCTTCCAGGCGCTGCGCGACCGCTCGATTCGCACGGTCGTCCTGGATGCCCGTGACGGCTTTCTGCTTCCGTTCCTGATGGAGCATCCGGCCTTTGTCCTCACCAAGGAAACCAATGTGCGCTGGATCTTCGAGGTGCGGGAGGACCAACTGGCGCCGGCGCCGGGCGTATGGAGAGCTGTCGGCGCGACTCGCCAGGCCCTGCAGACGATGCAGACCGCACCGGAACGGTACCTTCCGTTTGAACGGGTCGTTCTCAAGGACACGCTGGGATTCACCGCTGCGGACATCGGCCAGATCGTTGACAACCCCAACCGGTCCGCAGCGCTGGATTTGCGCCTCGGCCAATACCTGCGGTCGCTGAACACGATGTCGCCGGACGATCTGGAGCGCTTGCGCCGGACATTTGAGGCCAAGGCCCAGGCGCGCCCCGATGCGGCCTGGTCGTGGGTGCTGCTGGCGCAGGTGATGAAGCGTCAGGGTGATGACCAGGCGTCCTGGAAAACAATTCGCAAGGCGGCAGCCTTGGGGGTCTCTGACCCGGCGGCGGCGAGCCTGGTCTTGCCTGAGTACCTGCGTCGCATCAATGGCGCGATGTCGGCGCAGAACTACAAGCAGAGCACCGGGCTTATTCAGGAAGCTGCCAGCCTGGGCCTGGATCGCCACGACACGAATGAGCAGCTTCTGCCCCTCCTGGTCAAGCACACGGATGCCCTGGTCGAGGCCGGCTACGGCAAGGACCTTGTGGCCGCATACGAAGCCGTCCAGAAGCGGACTCCGGAGTCGGACGATGCCTATGCCCTGATCGCCGGCGTCTACATGCGTATGGGGGACCTGAACAAGGCGGCGGCCACCTACCAGCAGATGATCCAGCGTTTTCCCTGGCACGCGCCGGCATACTACGGACTGGGGCAGGTCTACCTGAAGATGGGGCGCGACGCTGACGCTGCGCAGGCATTTGAGGTCGCTGTGGTCAAACGTCCCGATTGGGAGGCGCCCTATGCCAGTCTGATGCCGCTGCTGGTGGCGGATGGGCAGACAGACAAGGCTCTGGCCCTGGCGCAGGAGGCCGCCAAAGCCAATCCGGCGCAGGAGTGGCCGCAGAACCTGATCAAGAAGTACCTTTTGGCGCCAGCAGCGAACTAGCGGGTCGCCTCCCGGCCTCAGCCGCCGTCGAGGGTCCTCTCATAAACCGCCAGCACCTCTTCGGCCGTGCGCTGCCACGAGAACCTGGCAGCCTGGGCCTCGCCCCGCTGCCGCAACTGCTCGTCCAGGCCGGGCTCGTACAGCACCCTCCTGATGCTGGAGGCAATTCCGGCGACGTCGAGCGGATCGACCAGCAACGCGGCATCGCCGGCGACCTCGGGCAGTGAGGAGCGGTCGGACGTGAGCACGGGCGCACCACAGGCCATGGCCTCCAGGATGGGCTGCCCAAAACCTTCGTAGAGGCTGGGAAAGAGGAAAAGACTGGCGCCGCGATAGAGCATGGCCAGCTCTTCGTCGCCGACGACGCCGGTGAAATGCACGGCCCCCGCCGGCGCCAAGCCGTCAAGCGTTTCCGGGGGCAGGGACCTGCCGCTGCGCGGGCCTGCCAGCACCAGGCGCAGCCCCGGGAAGTCGGCGTGCACGCGCCCGAAGGCCTGCAGAATGCGGCCGATGTTCTTGCGCGGCGTCAGCATCCCGGCGTACAGCAGATAGGGTGAAACGAGCCCAAAGCGCGCCCCCAGGAAGGCTTCGACCTCTCCAGACGGCGCCGGTTTGAAGGCCGGCGAGACGCCGGGATAGATGGGGGCGATACGGTTGGCTGGGACATGGAGGAAGCTTTGGATATCCTGCTTCGAGTGCAGGCTGTCGGTGACGATGGCGTCCACACGCGGCGCCATCCGGGGCAGCCAGTGCCGGTAGATGATCGTATCCAGCCGGGTGCTGTAACCCGGAAAGCTCCACGGGAAGACATCGTGCAGCGTGAGAACGGTCCGGAAGCGCTTTCTGTTGGCCAGGAAAGGGGCGACCCCGGTTGGATCATGGACGACGTCCAGGCGGAGCCGCCTGGCGGCACGTGCGATGACTGCATGGCCCGCGGTGAGCAGGCCCGGCAGCAGCCGGCATCCCGGCAGGCCAACCTGGGCAAAAGGCGTCTGCCCGGCGAGAGGCCCCAGGCCGCCGGCGACCAGCAGCACGATGTCCGGCGGCGCTGGAAGGCAGGCGAGCCCCCTTGCCAGCTCATGGGTGTAGCGTGCGATCCCCGTGGGCGGGCGGTCCAGCCCATAGACGACCAGCCCGATACGCAAGCTCATGGGGACGGCGCTGGCATCACATCGCGGAAGGACGCGGCGCCATTCAGGGAGCGAATCTCCCCCTGCGCTGTGTGGGCCAGGACGTCCTGGCCGAACATGCGCATGGGCACATCCTGGCTCACCACCTGGCTCACCTCAATATGACCAACCCCCTGCACCTGGTAGAACTCGCGACCGCCAGCAAAGAGAAAGATGTTGAACTGGTAGTGATCCGGGCGCAAGGGCAGATCGCAGGCGAAGGTGACGGCGTGGTCGCCCGGCCCCAGGTCGCAGGGCCGGGACTCGAACGTGGTCATGGAGATGCCGCGCAGGCTGATCACCTGGACAGCCGCGACTACGTCTCTCAGGGCCGAGGTCGTGCTGAATTCCAGCGTCATCTGCCAGGGCTGTCCCAGTTTGAACTGCGCCTGCAGCGCGCCGGTCCTGTCCTGTGTCAGGAGACGGCGGCCGGCCCCTGCGCTGGACCCGTGCACCGGCGGCAGCCACTGGTCGGCGGCCTCGCTGGGGACGATCTCCCCCAGGTACCTGGTGATGATCTCCTCCGTGGGGCCGACCGCTACGGCCTTTCCTCTCTGCAGCAGGGTCGTGCGGTGGCACAGGCTCTGCACCGCGGCCAGATTGTGGCTGACGAAGACGACCGTACGCCCTTCACCGGCTACCGACTCCATCTTGTGCAGGCACTTCTTCTGGAATGCGGCATCGCCTACGGCCAGCACCTCATCGACCAGCAGGATCTCCGGGTCCAGGTGGGCGGCGACGGAGAAAGCCAAGCGCATGTACATGCCGCTGGAGTAGTGCTTGACCGGCGTGTTGATGAACTGCTCGACTTCGGAAAAGGCAACGATCTCGTCGTATTTGCGCAGGATATCGCGTCGCGTCATCCCCAGAATGGCGCCGTTCAGCAGGATGTTCTCCTGCCCCGTCAGCTCAGGATGAAAGCCCGTGCCGACTTCGAGCAGCGCTCCCACCTGACCGTAGAGCCGGATCTCGCCTTCTGTCGGCTTGGTAATTCCGGTCAGGATTTTGAGTAGGGTGCTCTTGCCGGCGCCGTTGGGACCGATGAGCCCCATGACTTCGCCGCTGCGAACCTCAAGCGAAACATCCCGGAGGGCCCAGATGGTCTGTTCTCTTCTGTTGTGGTCTTCTGGCTGCCGGGTGTTTGCCCCCTTCCAGCGCTTCGCGGCCACGGCCAGCGTGCGGGTCATGGTTTCCCGCAGCGTCTGGTGGGTGTCGATGCGCTCGCCAATACGGTAGATCTTGCCCAGGTTGACAACCTGGATGGCAGTGCCGTTTGGTGCGCTAGAGGACATCGGCAAGGGTCTCTTCCATGCGGCGGAAGTAGTAGGCGCCGCTGACCAGCAGGACCAAAGCCGCCAATGCGGAAACGAAGATCATCGGGCCTGGCCGTGTATCCGTGCCGAGAAGCGCCCAGCGGAAACCCTCGACCACGCCGGCCATCGGGTTTAGGCCGTACAACACCCGCCAGGGTTCCGGAATGAGGCTGCTGGGGTAGGCGACCGGTGTGATAAACAGCCACAACTGCAGCATGAAGGGCACCATGAACTGGACGTCCCGGTACTTGGCGTTGAGTGGGGATAGCCATAGACCCAGTCCCAGCGATGTCACGATCGCCAGGAGGATGAACGCCGGCAGAAAGATGACGTTCCAGGTCGGGACCATGCCCGCGATGGCCATCATGAGGATGAGAACGGCAAAGGCAATGCCGAAGTCAACCAGGCCCGAGATCACCGAGGAGAGGGGAATGATCAAACGGGGGAAGTAGACCTTCTTGATGAGGTTGTTCTCGCTCACGAGGCCGTTGGCAGCGTAGCTTACGCTGTTGGCGAAGTAGTTCCAGGGGACCAGGGCAGCGTAGGTGAACAAGGGGTACGGAACGCCGTCCGAAGGGACGCCGGCCAACCGGCCGAAGAACACGCTGAACACCAGCATGGTCGTCACCGGCTGCAGGATGGCCCACAAGGCGCCAAAAACGGTCTGCTTGTAGCGGATCTTGTAGTTGCGCCAGACCAGGAAATAGAGCAGCTCGCGGTAGCGCCAGACAGCGGACAACTCCAGGGCTATCCGCCGTTCCGGCGGCCGGATGGTCTTGGCCGGCAGCCCCGTCGCAGACGCGCTCCCGTTCAAAGGATGCTTGGAGACACGCATGCGAACGCCCTCTTAAGAAAGTGAGACAGTGGTGGCAGAGACATGTCATTGCCTGAGCGCGACGCGGGGCAGTGAGTGGCGAGCCTGTCACTTGACCCTCGAAACAGAGACATGATAGATTCACATGCCACGGATGACAACCTTTCCACCGGGATCGCGATCAGGGTGAACTACTATTTCCGCGTTGCGGAGGACTTGCTGGTCCGGGCCGCGAACCGAGCGATGTCGGCGGTGGAGTACACGCACCTGGGGGTAGACCGTTTGCTGCACCGGCAGCCTCCGCCGGTGCGCTACACCCTCATCCGATCTCTGGGCGTGGGCTTCTTTACGGAGGTGATGGTGGTGCTGGATGCGCTGCTCTTCTGCCGGTTGAGTGGCCGCATCCCCGTCACCCATTGGGGAGACGAGTGCCGTTTTGGCGACCTCAGCGGCGCCGACGCCTTCACCCGCCATTTCTATGAGCCGTTGTCTCCCTATGGCGTCGCGGACCTGATCCAGCCCCATTTCCGTTACTACCCGACGGGATGGAACCGGCGCAATCTCGCCGGGCTCCCGCCGTTGTACCGCATTCGCCGGAAAAGCGATGTGACGGCGGGCAACTACCGCCTGCTCCTGGACAGCAGTAGCGATGTGATCGTGGTCCGGCGTCTGCGACGGCCGGCGGATTTTGCGGGGTTGATGCACGGGCTGCTGGCGGACGATGCCGAGCTGGGGGGCAAGTGCCTGCTCGAGATCTACCGTTTCCTCGCCGGAACGCACTTGCATCCTCGACCGGAGGTCACTGCGGTGGTGGATGCCATGCAGCGGGAACACCTCGGCGATGCTCCCTTTCTGGCCGTGCATGTGCGCGGTGCGGACAAGGTCAGCGAGCTGGCCGGACTGGACGTGCTCAACGACCATTACGATGCGCTCATCGCCGCACAAATGCGGAAGCATGGTTTCGAGCAGTTCTTGCTCCTGACCGACGACAGCAGGATTGCCGAGCGTTTCCGGCGACGCTATGGACGGCAGGTCGTCATGACGGCGGCGCAGCGAACGGACTCCGAGGAGATGCTGGCGCTCTATCGGGATGCAACCCCTGCCAGCTATCGTCTGGGCCTGGAGGTCATGGCCGATGTCTACCTGGCGACCCGGGCCCGCGTGTTCATCGGCAACGCCGCTTCGATGACGAGCATGATGGTGGGCATTCTGGGGACGTTTACCTCGGACAGGCTGATTCTTCTGGCGGCGCGTGATGGCGTGCTCAACTTCGATGCAGCCTCCTATGATCTGTGCACGGTGGTTCCCGTTGTCGAGGCGCATTACCACATCATCCATATCTGAACGAGGTGAGATTTCAACCTGACGGCGTCCAGGCGGCGCGCACCTGTCCGTAGATCTCGATCAACCTGGCAGCCATCACCCCCTCGTCATAGCGGGCGAGCACTTTGTCCCGGCCGCGACGCCCCATCTGTCTCCTGGCCTCGCAAGGGCGATCGAAGAAGGCAGCGAGGCATGCCCTCAACCCGGCGACATCGCCGGGCGGGCAGAGCAGTCCATCCACCTCATGGCTGACGACGGTCCGCACGCCGGGGATGTCGCCGGCGATGACAGGCGTGCCGCAGGCCAGGGATTCGATCAGCACCAAACCGAAAGACTCGGGCGGCGAGGATGGCAGGACGGTGACATCGGCGCAGCGGTAGAAAGCAGGCGCTTTGGCATTGGCGATGGCGCCGGTGAACACGGTGCGCCCGCCCACCCCTGACAGCCGCGCCTGCTGCTCGTAGTGCGACCGCAGGTCGCCATCGCCCACGATCAGGAGCCAGCAGGCCTCCGGCAGCGCGGTGAAGGCGCTGAGCAGCACATCGAGGCCCTTGAAATGATGCGCCCGGTCCAGGGCCGCCACAAACAGCATCAGCGGGGCCTCCGGGGGAATGGCGTAGCGGCTGCGTACGTCCGTCTCAAGTCCTGGCCGGAAGTGCTCACAGTCCACGGCGTTGGATAGCTCAAAGAGGGGCGGGCGCCGGTCTCCCAGCACGCGGTGCAGGCGGCTGGATTGGAAGTGATCGAGGGACACCACACACAGCGCTGCCGCCGGGCGCACCACCCATCGGGCCGAAAGGGCCATGTAGGCCGTGAAGACGCCGGCGCGCCGGCGATCGCCGGTCAGATCGTTGTGGAACGTGATGACCAGGGGTGTCCGCCTGCCGGCGGCGGCCACACGGGTGAGATAGTCGCCGAAAACGAAGGGGTAGTGGAGATGGATGGCGTCGAAGCCGCCCAGCTCGGGCAGCAAGGCCGGTGTGAAAGGCGCATTGCCGATCTGGAGCCAGGGGTGCAGGCGATGCACCCTGGCGCCGCCTATGTCTTCGAGCGCGGGTGCATCCTGGCAGGCGCCGGTAAACACGTGCATCTCATGACCACGACGCGCCAGGCTGCGGACGTTCTGCAGGCAGACGTTGCCGGTGCCGCCCTGGTAGGGGGGAAAGGTAGCGGTCACATGAGCGATCTTCACGCGCGGTCTTACCGGGCCGGGTGCTGGATGGTCAGCCAGGGCAGCCCCCAGGAGGAATGGCCCATGTCCCTGGCCAGTGCGGCGAAGCCCTCCGTGTCGACCAGACCGCGGTAGGGAACGGCCGGGAAGATGGCCCCGTGCCGATGGACGTCCGCCCGCACCAGAAGCATGGTCCCGCCCACGCTGTCCAGCTCCACCATGTCCTCGCCGTCAAAGTCGCCCAGGTAGTAACGGCCGAAGCCCAGCGGCGGCTGGAGGATGCCATCCACCAGATAGGGCGTCCAGTCCCAGGTGGCCGCGCCTGGCTTTAGCTTGAACGTGTTCAGGTCGAAGGTCCGTCCGTCCGGCAGCACACAGTGCGGGACGACGATATCCTTCCCCACCGCCAGCAGGTGGCGGAGCACGTCTACCGGGTAAGCCTCCAAATCAACGTCGATCCAGAGCACCCACGGCTCGTCGCCCAGGGCATGCATCAGCAGCGCATTGCGGCTCTGGGAAATGGCGCCGCGGCGCTGCCGCTGCTGGCTCGGCGCCCAGCGCGGCAGCTCGCTGTGATAGCCGGTGTCCTCCCGAAACAGGCGAGCGCTGCGAAACTCAGCATCCAGTCCGGGCACCGCGCCGGCCAGCAGATCATAGCTGCCGTCCGTGCTGTCTCCTTCCAGGAAGGCAATGGCGAGCTTGTCGTGCGGGTAGTCCAGGGTGCGCAGATTGTGGAGATAGGTCGGGATGTCGGCAGCGCCGTTCTTGACGGGGGTGAGAATGAGTACGTCCGGATAGGCTGGCAGGGCCGGTGGGCGCCTGGGCCCCTGGACGCGGATGGGTTGGTCGTAGCGCGTCGCCGGCTCTCCAGTAATCCACGTCCCCAGGTCAAGGTCTACGTCATCCTGCAGCCGGCGGATGGCGACATCGTAGGCGCCTCCCTCGTAGGTGGCGGTAGCGGCCTCCCAATGCTGGTGAAAATGCGCTGCCTCGTGGGTATTGCGGTCGTGAAAGACGTAGGTGTAGAGATGGGGGGCGTCGACGAGAACGGCGCGTTGGCCGCGGGCAATGGCGTCGGCGACAGGGGAGTCTTCGCCCTTGCCCATGTCCGGGTAGGGTGGCAGGGTGGCCTTGCGGGCCAGGAAGGAGCCTTCCCACAGCCGCCGGCAGGAGATCGCCAGGCGGCGCTGCCCCGGCGCCCACAGCATCTCGCGCTGCAGGAAGCAGGCATCGGCTTGGTGCAGCACCACCAACCCCACTTCCACGGCCAGCCGGTGGGGATGGGAGATGTCATCATCATCCCACTGGACCACGTAGTCGCCGGGCGCCATTTCGACGCCGATGTTGCGCAGCGCCCCCAGGCTGCGCTTTGCGGCGGGCAGGCGGATATGGCGGATGCGGTCGTCACCCTGAGCCTGCACCCAGTTCTGCAAGGCGCTGTCCTCGTCGTCATCCAGGATTAACAGCTCGCAGCGGGGATAGACCTGCTTCTGGAAATTGCGCACCGCGCGCTGCGCCAGCGCCGCCCGACCTTTCGTCACCATGATGGCCGTGACCGGCGGCGGTTCTGCCAGCGCAGCGACGAAGCGCAGGAGTGGATCGACGTCGAGCACTGCCGTGACGACGACCTCGTCCTGCTGCGTCACCTGGTACCACATCCTGGTCGCAGCCTCGGGCATCACACTCAAGGAGATGGGCGACGTGACCCTGGTAAGGAACCTCTGGAAACGCACCTTGTGGGGGAAGAATCGCTCTCTGAGGTGCTCCTTCCGGCGTCTCACTTCCCCACCCAGGAGATCGCCCATCCGCGCGCCTGTCTTTCCGGCCAGGTCGGCGACCTTGGCCGCCTGGTGCGCCTCCCAGCGCATGGTGGGCACTCGCCACCAGGTGCCCTGCCAATGGTGAATGCCATAGGCGGTGGGGGGCGGCGCCGGCGGCGCCGTCCGGTTGGTTTCTGAATCCCAGACCGTCCCCTCATCCAGGGGCACGAGCACATCGGGCGGCTCGATGGTGACGCCGGCCTGATCCGGGTAAGTCGCATGGACTTTGGTCAGCAGAAACGGTCCGGTGGCGTCCAGGGGGTTGGTCTCCAGGTGTGAGCCCACCAACGCCTTGAACACGTGCTCCCAGAAGGGGTGTCCGGGCGCCGATGCCATGATGGCGTTGGAGAGGATGCAGGCCAGTCCGCTCTGCTGGGCCTGAAACCGAAGCGTGTGGGAGGTTGGCTCCCAGCCCAGCACCAGCGTCTTGCCTGACAGCAGCGTATCGAACGGCCGCAAGCACTCATAGTCGAGGTCGGCGTAGACGCCGCCGAAATGGTGGAGGATGAAACAGCGGACGGAATCCACCCGCATGATGCGTTGGGGATAGTGATCGTAGATGGGCAGGAACCAGGCGTAGTGTTCGGCCAGGAACCTGCGGTTGTCACTGTCGGTCCACAGACGGTACTCCCAGCCGGGATGGTGGCGGCTCCAGCTTGCCTGGAATGGCCGCCAGACCGCGGGAACGTTCTGATCCTTCCATGTCTGGTGGATGATGCGAGGGATCATGGTCGTGCCGTCACCTCCGGGCCCCGCCGGTTTGTGGCGCCCAGCAGCAATGACTCGTACTGCGGGCCGAGACTGGCGATGTCAAAGCGTTCGAGATCCGCCGCCCTCGCTTTGGGCATGGTCAGGGCCTGCCTGACGCCGGCCGCGAAGGCCTCTGGCGAATCCTCCACCAGAACGACCTGTTCAAAGCCCCAGCGCTCCACTTCCTGCAGTCGTGTGCAGACGGCCGTACAGCCCGCCGCCAGGTACATGATCAGGCGCATGGGACAGCGGGCGTCGTCCATCGGGGTGCTGGCATAGGGGCACAGGCCGACGTCGAGCGCCGCCATCAGCGCGGCGACCTGTTCGGGCGGGATGTAGCCCATGAAACGCACGTTCATCAGGCCCTGGCGCCTGGCCTCCTGTCTTGCCCTGGACAGCATCGGGCCTCGCCCGGCGATGAGAAACAGGACTTCTTCGTCCCGCAGACCCTCAGCGGCGGAGAGCACCTTGTCGATCTCGCCCCAATGCTGGTGGTTGCCAACCATGCCTGCGAGGCGGCGGTCGCCCGCCTGCATCTGCGCGCGGAAGGGGGCGCCATCTGCCTGCCGGAAGGCGGGCACGTCGATAGCGTTGGGGATGTAGACCACGGGCGCCCCCCGTTCCTCCGAACCCTGCCGGTTCCAGGCCGACGCACAATCGGCCAGGACGGTGCTGGCAGTGACGATGGCGTGCGCCTGGGCAAGGTACATGGCCTCGATGGCGGCGATTTCGTCCGCGTAGGCATGGTAACCTGCCAGGCGCCAGCCGGTGACGTTGTCGTCCTGGAGGTCAAAGACCAGGCGCGGCGCGCGCGGAGGCGGGGCCACAAAGGAGCCAACGACGGCGTCAATGCCAAGCTGGTCCACCAGGCGCTGCGTGTGTTGGGCCATGAGCCTGCGGTTGAACGCCCGCAGCCGCCGCCAGGGCAGGGCGGGCGAGAGACGCGGAACCTGGTGGACCGTGATCCGGCCGTCCCTGAGCCGGCGGTAGCGGAAGTTCGCCAGGTAGCGGCGGGAGAGGTAGTCGGCAGGACGGGCGAAGTCGCCATCCCAGTGGGTGACATGGACCTCGTGGCGCTCCGCCAGGTATCTGCAGAAGGCATGGCAGCGCTGTGGCACGTGCCAGGCGGCAAAGGGAATCCAAAGAATGCGCATCAGGAGGGGGATGCCTGGTCAGGCTGGTGATTTAGAACCAGGAAGGGGCCCAGGGCCAGGGCATCGAGATGCCCGGCGCGGAAGGAACGGATGGCATCCGCCGGTGAATGCACGATCGGCTCGCCGTGGAGGTTGAAGCTCGTGTTGATCAGCACGCGCAGCCCGGTGCGCTGTGTGTAGGCCTTGAGGATTTTGACTATCGAGGGGTTGATGGCAGAGGTGACGATCTGGGGCCGGGCGGTGTGGTCGACGTGAACGGCGGCCGGGGCCTCCTGGGCCATGCGCTCGGTGACGTCGTAGGTGATGGTCATGAACTCGGCGGCATGGCTGTGGTCAGCGGAGAAGCCCAGGAAGTAGTCGGGAGCGTCCTCTTTGCAGAGCACAGGCGCAAAGGGCATGAACTCGGTGCGGCGCAGCCGTTCGTTCAGCCAGGTATTGATCGCCGGGTCGGTGGCGGGGCAGAGGATCGAACGATGGCACAGCGCTCGCGGCCCATATTCCATGGCGCCTGCAAAGAGTGCTACCACCCTGCCCTCCGCCAGCAGCCCGGCGATGCGCTCCTCGATGTCGTCGTGGCGCTGATAGGCCAGGCTGCTCGCCGCCAGGGCCGCCGCCATGTCGTCTTCGGTATAGCTCGTGCCCAGGAAGCAGTGAGGCCAGCGGTAGGGCGGCACAGGCTGGCCCATCGCCGCCAGCGCCTGCAGCGCCGCGCCGACGCTGAGACCGCCGTCCCCCATGTGTGGGTGGATGTAGACGCTGGCCACCTCGGGCATCTCGCGCAGACGCTGGTTGATCTTGACGTTGGCAAAGAGCCCGCCGGCGATGGCCAGGCTGGCCTTTTGTCCGGGATAGCGGCGGCGCAGATAGCTGCCCAGCCACCGCACCACCACCTCTTCGCAGAACACCTGCACTGCCGCCGCAAGGTCCTCGCGGAAGGTGTCCATGTGGGAGTCGGTCCCGCACGTCCAGATGGTATGGCGCACGGCGTCGCGCGGGGCCAGCTCACGCCACTCCGCAGGCGCCGCCACCAGGCGCGCAAACCAGACCGCCAGGCGTTGGCGCCGGGGCGCCGTCCGCCTGTAGCGGGCGACGAGGCCGGCGCCGACATCGTAGCCGCCGTGCTCATCCCAGACCAGCATGGCATGCAGGCGGTCGACGTAGCGTCCCGAATCGCCGTAGGCGGCCAGGCCGGTGATCTTGCCCTCGTGGTGGAAGGGCTTGTAACCCAGCCGTTCCGTGACGTCGGTGTAGATGAAACCGAGTGAAGGCGCCAGCCCGACCGAGGCTGTGCGCTCGAGGATGCCGTTGTCGACGCGGTTGATGCTGGCCGAGAGCCGGTCGCCGGCCCCATCCGAGGTCACGACCACGACCGGGCCGGTGCCGGTCATCCCCTCGTCCAGGCCGGACGTGTAATAGGCGGAGGCGGCGTGGGCAAGATGGTGATCGTGGCGCGTGATGGGCGCCGCGATGCCGTAGCGCCGCTTGAGGACGCGGCGCAGCGCCCAATTGGCCAGGCGCTCATCCACCGCCAACGGGCGGGGTAGGATGAGGTAGATCAGCGCCACAAGCATCCGCACCAGGACCATGAAGCGCTTGACGGTGAAAGGCCAGATCTGCAGGCCTTCCCACAGGAAGGGGAGGGGGTAGGCGCCGACATGGGTCCATGCCACATGGTCGATCTGGTCCGGCGTCAAGGCCGTGTCCCGGAACAACTGGCGGATGGCAAGATCGGGAAAACGATGGTCCAGCTTGACGCGGGAGATCCGTTCCTCGTTGATGGCGTAGGTGATTCTGCCTTCGCTGAGAAGACAAACGCCCGAATCATGCGAGAGATTGAGCCCAAGGATGTTCATAAGCGAGTCGTACCGATTCCCGGTCCTATGCGTTCAGCAGCATGCGCTGCAGCGTGAGCCGTCCGGGCGGGAAGCGCCGGGACAGAAAGCGCGCCAGATGGTTCCGGAACACCTCGCAGGTAGCGCTTGACCAGTGAAGGCAAAAATCTGTGCAGGAGGTCGTTCAAGGTTGGCTACCAGCGCTCACGTGGGTTGGGCACGGCCGGCTCCGAGAGGACCAGGGCGGCGGCGGCGAAATTGGCGAGGACGATCGATGGGATGCCGCGAAGGCCGCCTTTGTGGGGCAATCTCTCGATCTTGCTCAAGACCCAGCCATAGCGCAAATGCGCCAGCCCATAAGAGGTCCAGCTCAGCATCCACAACGCCGCCCCGATCTTGCCCAGCAGGATGGCAAAAGGCATGAGCAGCATGGCCGACTCGACCAGCAGCGTCAGGCGCACCTGCCGGAGAAAGGCGGTGCGGCCAAAGCGCTGGGCCTGGGACAGGTGCACGCGACGCCATCTTGCTTGTTGGCGAACATAGCTTGCGGCTGTGGCGGGGAACTCCGTTTCCAGGCAGCTTGCAGGCACAGAAAGGATGCGAGCGCCTTGCTCCTGGATGGACATGGCCAGGTAGAGGTCGTCAGCCGCGCCCACATCCCCGACGTTCCAGACGCCGTCCAGCAGCTCCCGGCGCACGGCGCAGTTGGCCCCGGCCAGAAACTGTGTGTGCGCCGCAGCCCCGGGTACGGAGTCTGCCACCTGGGGATAGCGCTGCTGCGCCCACTGGCGGCGAATGAATGAGTGGTCCACCTGGGACACTAGGGGTTGGAAGCGGCCGGTCGCCGCTGTCTCTCCGCCCCCAGCCAGCGGGTAGATGAGGGACTCGAAGGCCAGGTCGTTCAGACGGCAGTCGGCATCGGTCAGCAGGATGATCGCACCCCTTGAGGCTGCAAAGCAGCGGGCGAGGGCGGCGAACTTGCCCTCACCGGGCCGCTGCTGCAGCAAATGCAGGTCGTCGGACGTCAGGCTGCCGGCCAGTTCGTACGTCCCATCCTCGCCGCCGGCGCAGAGGACCATTTCGCGGTGGGGATAGCGCAGCCGCCGGAAGCTGGCGACCAGCGCGGGCAGATGGTCCGTTTCGTTCCACGCCGCGACCAGGATGCTGACTTTGGGATGGGCAGGCCAATCTGCAAGAGGGGGCGGCGCCTCTGGCTCGGCCACGGCGGCCACGGCGCGCCGGTCTCGCCGCCATGCGCGTCCATGCCGGGCCAGCAGTGCCAGCAGCCCTAACAACAGCAGCTTCCCTGCGTGCCGGTTTAGCGTCTTGATCAGGCTACTTGGAGATTGCATGGCGCTTGGTAAGAGACCGTGATACGCAGTATGTAGTACGTATCACGTAATGCGTAATACGTGATGCGTGTTGCGTGTTGCGCAGGGCGGGTTGTGTGCCATCTGTTACCTGCCACCTGCCACCTGCTGCCTGCTGCCTGCCAGCCGCCGGCGGAGGTGATGGCGGAGGGACAGCCAGCGCCGGGAGGGAACGAGCAGGTAGAAGCGGTAGAACAGGCGCAGATCGGGATACCGGGCGAGATGGCGGGTTGCCAGCATGTGCCGTAAGGCCGGAGGATTGTCGACGAGCTGGTCGCAAAAGGCCACAGTCCATTCCCTGAGGATGTCGCCGGTGACCGGGGCGCCCTCCGCAGCGGCGAACGGAAACACGGCTTCGGCGATCTCATCCCGACCGTGGTAGTAGTGGATCACGGCGATGTCGGCAAAGGTGATGGCGATGAGCCGGCGCAGGCGGGTCTGTGTGAGCGGCGGCAGGTCAAGCTCCTGGAGGTCGGTGAGCAGGACATGGCAGGGGTGGTTGGCGCGGAAATCGGCCTCGGAGGCATAGCAGCGGCGTTGGCTGAGGAGATCGCCCCCCTTGCCGGTGTCGGAATGGACGGTGGCGGCGACCTCCCGGGTGAAGACCACGGGATAGTGCAGCGCCAGGTGCAGCCAGTAGTGGGTGTCTTCGGCAAAATGGACCCCCTCCTGGAAGCAGCCGGTCTGTGCGGTGACGCTGCGGTCGAGACAGCAGGACGAGCTGATGAGGCCGAGGAACAGATGGCGGTGAACGACATCGACGAAGTCAGGAATGGGGCCGGCCTCCGGTAGCTCGGGATAGGACGGCGCGACTGCGACCTGATGCCGGGCGCCGGCGATCCGGTAGGAGGTGACATACAGGCCCGCCTGCGGGTAGCGCTGGATAAGCTCCCGGACGGTGGCGAGGAAGTGCGGATCGTAGGCATCATCGGCATCCAGAAAGGTGACATGACGCGCACGGGCGGCGCGGATGCCGGTGTTGCGCGCAGCGGCCGCGCCCGCATTCGCCTGCCGGATTACACGGAGACGAGGATCGCCCGTGCGCTCGGCGAGGTCGGCCCCGCCGTCGCTCGAGCCATCGTCGACCACAATCACCTCGAGATCGGAGCAGGTCTGGCCCAAGGCCGACCCGACTGCCCGGCTGATGGTGGGAGCCATGTTGTACAGGGGAATGACGACGCTGAAGCGCGGGGAGTCCGGAGCCAAGCGTTCCTCGGTCAGTGCGGTCAACCGGTTATCTCCGCCAGCAGAGGCGCGAGGCGGCGGGCCACCGCCTCACAGGGCACGAAGGTGTTGTCTTCTTCGTCCTGGCGCCCTGGATCGGTGTTGGTCCAGGACTCGTAGCGCAGGCCGAGCTGCATCGCCAGGTTGAGGTAGACGGTGTTCTGGTAGCCGTGCGCTGAGGCAGGAGACAATTCGATCACGCCCGCCCAGACGGGCAGGAACAACAGGCCGGCCAGCCCGGCGCCGTGCATGCCGATCAGGACGTCGGTCTTCTGCATGAGGCCAACCTGCTCTGCCAGGGAAAGCGATTCCAGGGGCGTCGCCTGGATCTGCGCGTCCGGGAATTGGCTGCGCAGCTCCTGTAGGAGATTCGGGTTGCTGATCTTGCGCCCGATCCTGCGCACAACGCCCTTGCCCTCCACATCGTAGTCTCTGCGCTCGATGATGAGCACCGACAGCGGGCGGCTTGGGTCGCGAACGTAGGGAGGCTGGATGCCAAACCGGCCCAGGACGAACAAGCGGAACTGGTCGATGAGCGGAATGGCGGTCGGGTGAAAAACCCGCAGCGGGCTCTGGTAGGCAGGCAGCGAGAAGACGAGGTCGGCAAACCAATGCCTGCCGGTGAGCTGCTGCGGCTTGAGCACGCGACGAAAGCAGGTCGGCCAAAGCTCATCCAAGGGCACGGCAGGATGGTCGTCGGCGAGAATGACCTGCATATCGTCCGGATCCCAGCCGAAGAAGCGCGCCATCAGAAAGGCATTGTACACTTCGCAGAGCATGAAGAAGAGGTGGGCGTACTCGTGGCGGCGGATGGCTAGGGTGGGCCGGGAGTGCTCATCGACGATCGTTTCCTTCTCTCCCTGACGGATGATCTCGGTCCACCAACGCAGATGATGGTGAAGGGGGTAGTTGACCGGCGCGAAAGAGGGCAGTTGCCAGAAGCCCGCACGCAGCTCCAGGGCGTGGGCGTGGTCCTCATTCGGCTCAAGCGGCACAGAGCAGAAAGCCGGATCAAGGATGGCCTCTCGCAGATGCGCGAACAGGTGGGCGTAGCCGCGAAAGTGGTCACCGCAGAGATGAGCCTGGTCCGCCGCCCACAACTCGAGGAGGGTGGAGGCGCCGGTGCGCAAGGGGCGTTTCAGCTTAGGCGGCAGTTCGGGGTGTCTGTGCACAAAGCGCGCATAGCGTACGACCGCGTGGGTCGCCCGCAGATGGAGCCAGTGTGTCAGGCGAAAGAGCCTGTCCGGCTTGGGGGGGTGGTCCTTTTGCGCCCGCGACCGCTCTTGCAGACGACCCGTCAGGCGATAGTAGGTGCGGGCTGCACGCCGCGCTACCCGGTGGGTCCCCCAGTAATCGGAAGCGAAGTCATGGAAGTCCGGCGTAGAGTAATACCCGATGCGGCCCAAATGCTCGACCACCGAAGGCCGCGTGCAGAGGAAGACCCCCCCAAGCTGCTGCACCAGGTCGACGACGCGCATGTCCCAGTGAATCCCGGCGTTCAGGGCCGGTCGCACGATCTGCGCCATCGTTTTACGGTCAAACAGGAACGAAATGCCTCCCACAGAGGATTTGACGTAGTAGTCCCCGTATTCAACCTCAACGGGGTGAACGGGGCTGTCGGCATTGAAGCCGGTGACGATCGCGCACGGGTACCGGCCACGCTGCTCATCCCACAACCTCACCATGCGCGCCAGCCAATCCCGTTTGACGACGGTGTCGGAGTCGAGATTCGCCAGCAGTTCGCAGTCAAACTGGTTAATAAGGAGGTTAAACGCCGCCTCGAGATTCTCCGCTATGCCCGCGCCCGCATGCTGCCGGCGGCGCATTTTGACGACAGGGATACCGGGCATCTGCCAGCTATCGAGAATCTCGATGGTCCGGCGATCATCGCTGCCGTCATCAACCAGCGCCAGAGCGGCCGCGGAAAGGTCACTTCTCGCCAAACTGCGCAAGGCGCGCCGCAGATAGTCGGGCCGGTTGTAGGTGGTGATGACCAGCCCAATGCGACGGGGCCCGGCTTCCGATGGCAGGTCGACGGCGAAGGGAGTCAGGTCCACGATGGGTTCAGCTCTCCACCTGGCTTCGCCCTGCAAGAATCGTCAGGTAATGTGCAAGGACTGCGAGCCGCGGGTGCTTGCGCAGGTGTGGGGGCAGAGGATACTCGGCCAGGGTTTCGTGCGCAACTTGCCGGCGCATGGCCTCGCCAACCGGAGACGGCTCATCCTGCACAGAGACGACGGCCCCCACGAATTCGTCGCCGTTGCGCTTGCATGGAAATGGGTGCACCGTCTCGCCGGCGTATTTCACGAGGTCCGTGTGAATGAGCACATCACCCCGGATACGCGGGTAGACGCACAAGGCGAGGAAGTCCTGGTCCCGGCCCTGCTTTTCGTACCGCCCCCAGTGGTCGATCAGGTCCTGCATGTCGGGCAAAAGAGCAGCGCGGCAACCCCAGGCGCCGCCGGCAATGAGGGCGGTGTGCAGGGGATGATCGCGCATGATGTGGCAACCGCGACCACTCTGCATCCAGGCATCCACTGCGCGCTTCTCCCGCGGCGACAGCCTTGAATCGGCGTCACGCACGATCGCGACTTCAACCTCAGAGTCTGCAGCGGCCAGGAAACGCCAGAACAGACCATCGCTTGCGGCCAGCCGGCGCATGTGCACGATTTCCGCCCCGCTCTGCTCCAGCCCCTCGATGATGCCGGCAGGAATTTCCTGCGAAACGTAGAACCTGCAAGTCCAGCCCGGATAGATCAGGGGCTGCAGCGCGGCATTCCGGAGCGCGCCAGTGTGGTAGACAGGATCGGTCCCGTACAGGCTGAAGGAGATGATCCTCTTGTTCATCTGCCTGCTAACTCCCTCACGATCGGCGGGATGCCCAGAAGAGGGACAGGTGCGAGTTTGCATGTGAGGTCGTCGCCACCTCAAAGCCGCAGTCTGCCAGCCTTGCGACCAGCACCTGTGCCGTATAGGCTGGAAAGCCTTCGACGCGCGCATGGGGGTCAAGGTGGTCCATAGCGGCGGCGCCAACCTCGTGAATCTCCCCTGCGATGTAGTCTACCTTATGGAGCTGCTTGCTGGTCAGAAGAATCGGGAATTCGCTGCCCTCGCAGTCGAGCTTGAGGAATTTCACACGCTCGAAGCGTGCAAGTATCTCGTCCAGGGGCATCACGCTCACCTCCCGCACTGCATCCGAGGGCTTACAGACGATCTCCTGTCCCGCGTGGTCGAACAACTCGCCGCCCGTTATCACGGTGGCTGCGCCCGTGTTGTCATGACGCCCTCCGGAGTGCTGGAGTGTGTAGTCTGGCGGCAGGTCGCTGCGAAAAACGGCGGTATGGTGCAGGTGGATGCCTTTCAAACCCTGGAGGTTCTTCTGTAACTGCGTGAACGTTGATGCGTCTGCCTCATAGGCGAAGATATTCCTGCTGCCGAGCAGATAGCACAGGTAACTGATACCGCCAATGTGCGCGCCGACGTCGATCACGATATCCCGGGCGGCGAAGCGCCGTGACAGCAGCCTGTAGTCATCGTAGAGGAGTGCATGCGAAACGATGGTCTCTTCAAAGTCATAGCGTACGGCCAACCGCTGCATGGTCCGGCGGTGATAGAACATACGGCGGGAGTTCCTGAGGTGCGCGGCGCCGTTGGGGATGAAACGCCCTCCTGTGGCTTGCAGAAGCGCCAGCTTCGACCGCAGCCACATGTCCTCCTGCCACTGGCGTAATCCCGGCAGCCGGCTGCCGGACGCCGGGCTTTCTTCCAGCGATTCCTGCATCCTGGCCAGGCGTTCCAGATGCCTTTGATCATCGGCGCTCACCTGGGCCTTGATCCCGGCGGTCCCTTTTCTGGCGCTGAAACGGACGAAGTGATCCGCTTCACCGGGGCGCGTTTCAAAGTATCTCGCCAGGCCGGATGTTCGTGCATCGACGTAGAAGCGGCTGCTGCCGTCGAAGTAGACATAAACATAACCGTTGTCAAGCAGAAGGGGTTCCCAGCTTTGGTGAAGCGCCATCTCGCTCACAGGATGCCGTGCCGCCACCACACAGACTCTTGGCCGGAAGTCCCGCCAGTTGTGACCCCGGATCACACCCTCTTCGGCGCCGCCAGCATTGATGCAGAGGAAATCGATCTGCTGGCCGCGGGCATGCTCCGCGCAAATGCCTGCCAACGTCCTGACCGGCGCCTCGTACGGAAAGACCCTGTAGCCCATCTCCACATGGGGCTGGGCCATTTCCGGCGCCAGGGTGCTGAGCTCGGCTGGCTGGTCGGGCGCGACACGGAGCACGTGCAAGGTCGCGGTCATCTCCTGTTCGGCAACGGCGACCTGGAGGTTGACGTCGCCGGTCCGGGCGCGCTCCAGGCGCCGGAATAGCTCAGGAAGCGGCTCGATGTTGATGCCGCGCCAGCCCTTGAGATAGAACCAGCAGGTGGACGAGGCGAGGATCGGATCTCCAGCCCCCACATCGATGTAGAATCCTGCCGGCTGTTTCCGGAAGACCCGCTCCAGAAGGACATCCTCATAGTACCTTGCGAATGAGATCATCTCAGTCGTTTCCCCCTTACCCGGCCCAGGGAGCGGTGCGCAAGCGCAAGGAGCGGCGCCGCGTAGCGGTAGTGCAGGTTGGCGCGCCACGAACGCAACCTGTCTCGCTTGACGTAGAGGCCTTCGTTGGCGCCAGCGCCCTCTACCGTTGCCCACCGGGACCGGGGCTGAATGTAGTACTTGAGGTGACCATCGGTGTTGAATCCAACCGCGCGTCTGTCTGCATCGCAGAGCCGGGCGCAGCGGCGGATGTCCCGTCCGAAGTTGCCGAGGTCATGACCCCATGAATCGAGGCCGGGATAGAAATCATAACCGGCTATCGCTTCAGGCTCAGGGTTGACCAGTTCACCCCACAGATCGCGCACCCAGGTGTGAGCCCAGTAGTGAATGGCGTAGGCCCCACCCGCCATCACCTCCGCCCTGACGGCAGCCGCGGCTTCGTCCTGCTCCCGGAGCTGGGCCAGGGCCGGGCCGTCGGCCAGCGGGTAGACGGTGTCGGGACCAAGCAGGTTCAGGGCAGCTCCCTCATAGGACGATGCCACCCCGGCCAACATGATCGGGCCGGTTTCGACCAAAACGTCTCCATAGTACATCGTGCGCGGCCGGAATTCCTTGAGGCGGGCGATGACGGCAGCCAGAAAGGGATGGCCCGGCGTCGCCGCCATCAAGGCATTGGACAGGCGGGGTGATCCATCTCCGGCGTGTTCCTCCGGTTCCCACGCCGCCACGAAGCTGTCCGCAGGCAGCAGTTCGTCAAGCGGCCGCAGGCACTCGAAGTCCATGTCCACGTAGAGCCCACCGAATTCATAGAGCAAGAAGTAGCGAATGGCATCCGCTCGCAGGATGTTGAAGGGGTACGCATCGTAGATGGGCAAAAAGTCGGGGAAGCGGCTGGCGATGAAGTCTCGATTGTCGGCATCGGTCCACAGGCGGTATGCCCAATCGGGGTGCTGGCGCTGCCACGATGCCACCAGCGGCGTCCACTGAGCCGGTACGTTCACCGTCCTCCAGGTCTGATGGATGATCTTGGGGATGGACGCGGCCACGGAGGGTCTCTGTGGTTCAGCGCGGCGCCGGGGACGGCGCGGCCCTGCCAGCCAATCGGTCGCGAACCACCTCGCCCAACGCTTCGATCTCGTTGCCGTCCTGGCAAACGCGCGCCTGTTTGGCTTCGAACGCGGGCAGGAACGGCTGCTGCCGCCAGGCGTGATAGGCCTGGTAGGCATCCTCATCGGAGTTGAGATAGTGAAGGTACTCCGCCAGGGCCTTCGGGCTGGCATAATCCCGCACGTCGATGTAGCAGTGCGCGCCGGGGGCGAATTCCGCCACATTGGGTGCTCCCATGTAGACAGGGACGGAGCCAGTGAGCAGCGGGTGCCAGAACTTCTCGGTCACGTAGTCCACGGCAATGGAATTTTCAAAGGCAAGGGTGAACTTGTAGCCGGCGATGATCTTGAGCTTGGTGGGGAAGCCTTTGTCTTCGGCCAGGAAGCGATTGCGTCCGACCGAACCGTAGGAATGGACGTCGACAAAGCGGCTCAGCTCGGAAACGTAGGCCCGGCGCTGGCTTTCATCGAGGCGGCTGGAGATGAAGGCTGCAGCCAACCTATCGGGTGACTTCGGCGCCGTTTTGGGTTCGCGCAGGTCCTGCGCCAGGGTCGCGTCGCGGGTAAAGCCGTAGGGAATCCAGACGTCGGCCTTCTGGCGGTAGGTCATCTCAATGTCAAAGAGCGCCATGAATCCAGGATCTGCCAAGGGGCGGTAGATCACCTCCGACTCATTCGTCCAGGCCACCCAGAGCTGACCTGGGGGTTTCGGTCCCGGCATCTGGAGCAGCAGCGGGTAGGCGAAGTGAAAGACGACCGCATCGGCCTGTCTCCACCGCAGGCGGTTGCCGGTGAAGCGTACACCCTTGGGACCGCGGCAGGCCGAAAGGCCAAGCGGGTTGCCGAACATGTCATTGTAGTAGACGACCTTGATGTCGCCGTGCGGATCGCCGCCGCGTTCCAGGTTGCGGTAGATGTTTCGCCGCACATTGCGGAAATGCGCTCGCAGCAGCGCCAGATCCTGCATCATAGGACCTCCCGTAGACAAAGGCAGGCCGAAGGGTTACCCCCGCCAGCCGTGACGTGTGGTTCAGCGAGCAAGCCCCTCATTGCTCCAGCCTCAGGGCCAGGGTCCGCAGCGCGCGGAAGACCGGCGTGAACACCGCGTCCGCAGAGTGCGCGGCGATCGTGTCTCCTGTCTGCACGAAGTCCAGGCGATAGCCCGATGCTTCCAGCAGGCTGCGGTCGCCGGTCCGGCGTAGACGCTGGGCGGCAAGCCTCGCCGCTGCAAGTTCTCGCCGGTGCGCCACCGGCCAAAGGTAGGCGCGCAGCTTGCCCCCCACCTGCCCTCTTTCCCGGAGCAGGACAAAACCCCAGCTCACCAGCTCGGCCAGCAGCAGCGCCGGCAGCAGGAGGACGAGCGTCCGCGGACGGTATACCTTGAGCAGCATGAGGTAGCGATTGCGCTCCTGCCAGTAGACCTTGCCCGGACCGAACCGCAGTTGGTAACGATGGAACACCACGGACTCCGGCACATACCGGATGCGAAAGCCGGCCAGCCGGGCGCGCAGCGAGAGGTCTGTGTCCTCCACGTAGAGGAAGAAGCGGGGATCGAACCCACCCAGCGCGTCGAACACACTCTTCCTGATGGCAAAGGCGGCGCCCGACACGGCCGCAACCTCCTCGCCAGCGCTGAATGCCGACGCCCTCTCGCCCATGCCGCGGCACAGCGTCAGTCCCGTCAGGTGCACTTCGTTGCCGCACGTATTGATCCGGTCCGGTGTTTCCGCCAACAGGATCTTGGGCGTCGTCATGGCGAGATCGGGATCAGCAGCAAGCGGGTCGAGCAAAGGCCGCAGCCAGCCGGGACCGGCGGTAATGTCGGCATTGAGAAAAATCAGGTAGTCTCCCTGGGCGGCGGCCGCACCCAGATTGGCGCCACCGCCGTAGCCGAGATTGGCTGCGCTGCGAACCAGGCGAACCTGCGGGTAGGCCTGGGCGACATAGACGGCGCTGCCATCCGCAGAGGCGTTATCCACCACAATGACCTCGTGCGGCGGTTCCTTCTCCCCTGCAAGCGCCTGCAAACAGGCGGGCAGATCATGGACGCTATTGTGTGCAACGATGACGATGCTGGCGACGGGAACAGATAGGGGCTCAGGCGTCACTGTCGTCCTTTCCTGCGCCATTGCCTACAAGCTGCAGCAGCAGGCCCCGCACCGAGTGGAGGATGATCCCGGCGAAGATGCTCAACGAACCCAACATGATCAACGTCACTGCAACGAGGGCATAGCCGACTGCCAGCATCGTGATGCGCCGGTAGATGTCGATCACCACGACCCCGCTGATCAGGCCGAGCATCAGCACCACCATGCCCGGCACGCCGAAGAAGAGCAGGGGGCGGTACTGGCCGATCAGCACCAGCAGCCCGTGCAGGACCATCATGCCGTGCGCCCACAAGGGACGCTTCGGCGGATCGCGGTACAGGACGGTGATGGGCACCTCGGCCAGCCGCAGGTCATGCTGGTTCGCCAGGAACTGCATCTCTGACTCCACGGAGAAGCCCGCGGACCTGAGCGCAAGCAGGTTCACGCTCGCCGGCGAAAAGGCGCGGAAGCCGCTCTGCGAATCGGTCAGCGCCGTGCCGCTGGCGCCGTTGGTCACCAGGTTGAAGACCCGGTGTCCCCAAATCCGCTGCCGGGGCACGGCGGACTTGCCGTCAAGGTAGCGGGAGCCGACGACGATGTCGGCGTCGTCATCCAGGATGGGCCGTATCAGGCGATGGATCTCGTCGGGAACATGCTGTCCGTCGCCATCCAGGGTGATGATGACGCTGGGGTCATAGGACAGCGCTTGCTGCAGCCCTGTCCGCAGGCTGGCGCCCTTGCCGCGGTTGCGCTCGTGCCGGACCACAACGGCTCCGGCCGCTTCGGCGATCACACCCGTGGCATCGGTCGAGCCGTCGTCGACCACGATCACCGTGTCCGCAAAGCGCCGTGTCTGCACGACCACGCTGCCGATAAAGCGGGCCTCGTTGAATGTGGGAATGACACAGACAATGTTGGGCCGCGCTTGGACGCCATCGGGTGTGCTGGGCAAGGCATCCCCGTGGTTCATCGCTGCGCCGAATTGATCGAAGCCGGTTTCCATCGGTTCTGGGGTGCCACGCCCTCATCTATCGGTGCTGCGAGAGGACAGTTACGTCTGGCGCTAGGGATGCGGCGTGGAATGGGACCCTATCGTGTCCAGGATGCCTTCCAACGGGATGCGCACCCAGCCAGGCCGGTTGTTGAGCTCGTAGCCAAGCTCATAGACCGCCTTTTCCAGCAGGTAGGCATCGAGCAGCAGGCTGAGATCATACGCCGCAGCCGGCAGGAAGGCGGCGCCGTTCACAACGTGCAGATACGTTCGCAGATAGGCGACCGAGACCCAAAGGTGCCAGAAACGCGCCCAGGGCTCCAGTTCCGGACCCGCGGCGTCCTCCTCCTTTTGGGCGAAGTAGGCGGCGTAAGCGGCGTAGTGAAACGACCGCAGCATGCCCGCCACGTCCTGCAGGGGTGAACGTTTCATCCGGCGCTCGCCGAGCGGCCGCGCCGGTTCGCCCTCAAAGTCGATGATCATGAAGTCCTGGCCGGTGTAGAGCACCTGGCCCAGATGATAGTCGCCGTGGATGCGCAAGCGCAGGGCCTGGATGGGCCGGGACACCAAGTTGTCGAAACGCGTCGCGATCTCCCCCTCCAGCGCCAGCACCCGCCGCGCCTCGGCCTGGTCCGCTGCGGCCAACGACTCGAACCGGGCCCGCAGCAGGTTCATGATCCGGTCCGTCAAGCCGCGCATACTCTGGTGCAGATCGCTCTGGAAGGCGGCCGAGAACGGCTCTGGCGCAAAGGCAGGGTCTGCCGGCGCCGAGCTCAGGGCGAGGTGGAGCTCGGCCGTACGGCGCCCCAACAGCCGCGCCGACGCCAGATAGGGTCCGATCAACGCCTCGGCCTGGGTGGGGACCTCGTCCCGGATGAGCTCCAGCAGGGAGGCCTGCGGCATCGCCAGCTCTTGCGCACCTGCCTCACCCTGGGGACGCGCGGCCGCAAAATAGCCGGCGAGCGAGGTCAGGGTGTAGTGCCAGGCGTCACCCTGATTGGGCACAAACCCCTGCAGGAACGCCACCGTGGTGGGCTCACCTCCTGCTCTTTCCCGGGGTCGAAACTCCAGTACGCCGGCAAAGGGAGGCGTGTTGGCGAAATGCGTCTGCTCTGACAGGAATTGCCCCATCTCCTGATCGGGGTTGGCGCCTGCTTCCAGCCGCCGGTACAGCTTCAGGATCAGCCGGTCGCCGTAGCGCACCGAGGTATTGCTTTGCTCCACCCCCAGTAGTACGGGCGGCAGCGCCTGCTTTGCGTCCCCATGCAGACGTGGCAGGCTGCTTCCGGCTGCCGCCACCAGGTCCCCGCCGGTTCCGTGATACCGGCGGCCTTCCTTGATCGTTGCCAGCAGCTCCTCGCAGAACTGGGGGTCCCAGATGGCGTCATAGAGGATGCCGAGCTCCTGTCCGGCCGCAAGCGTGGCGATCACGGCGGCTGGCCGCTCCTGGCGCAGCGTCTGCGCCTGCATCCCCGCCGCAAAACCGACGGGCAGCACATAGCTTTCGGAAGTGCCCTCAGCGTACTCAACGCGCAGCACGACCAGGTAGGCCGCCGGCAGAATGGGCACGGTCTCGACGATCAGGATGCTGCGGATCACACGGGCCTTAGACCCGAACCAGCGTCGCGGGGTCACAAAGTCAGGCAGCACCGCCTCGAGCATTTTCCTGGCCGGCTCTGCAAAGATGGTCTCCCAACCTCCATCTGTGGCGAGCGCGGGAACATTGGGCAGACCGGCCGTGTCATGCAGCACGTGGGACATCGTTGATTCTCGGGAATGAACTGTTTTCTGAGGAACCGTGCGATCCTGCGGTGGCGCCCAGCCGCAAGTCCTGAATGTCGCTGTGCGCTGCCGCCAGAAGTAGCGATTCAGCGCCGTCAGCCATACCGCAGACTATACCCTACCATACCAAGCAGTCCAACAAACAAAAGCACAGGCAGCAGCGCCAACGCTGCTGCCCGTGAAGTGAAATAACTTGAGGCTTGACGCAGGGTTCAGACGGCGATCAGGGCCGCCGTTTCCGCGAGGCGGGTGGCGTAGCCCATCTCGTTGTCGTACCAGGCCGCAACCGAGACCAGCTCTTCCTGGACGGCGGTGAGCGGCAGGTCCACGATGGACGAATGCGGGTCGCCGAGGATGCGGGCGGAGGCCCATTCGTCCTCGAGCACGCCCATGATGCCCTTCAGCGGCGCGACGGCCGCAGCCTTGCGGAAGGCGTCGTTGACCTCATCGGCGGTGACGAGGCGCTCGGTGACCAGGTTGAGCTCGGCGATGCTGCCCGTGCGGGTCGGCACGCGATAGGCCTTGCCCGTGATCTTGAGCCCCTTCCAGATGAACGCCAACGCCCGGGCGGCGCCGGACGAGGAGGGAATGATATTCTCGGTGGCGGCCCAGGAGTCGCGGCGGTCCTTCATGGGCTGATCGGTGAGCGACTGGGTGTTGGTGTAGGCGTGAATCGTCGAGAACAGGCCGTACTTAATACCGAAGTTCTCGATGATGACCTTGACCACCGGGGCGAGGGCATTGGTGGTGCAGCTCGCCATGCTGACGATCTTGTGCTTGTTGGGGTCGAACTGGTCGAGGTTGATGCCCGGCAGCAGCACGGCGTCGGCATCCTCGGCTTTCTTGCTGGGGGCGCTGACGAGGACGCGCTTGGCGCCCGCATCGAGGTGCGCCTGGGCGCCGGCGCGCGTGGTGGCCCGGCCGGTGCAGTCGATGACCAGGTCGACGCCGAGCGCCTCCCAGTCGGGCAGGGCCTTCATGGAATCGTAGAAGGGGATCTCGCGACCGCCGATGACGAAGCCACCGGCGTTGGTGGCGACCTCTTCGTGCCACCGGCCGTAGTTGGAGTCGACTTCGAAGAGAGCGGCCAGCGTGGGCAGGTCCTTGATGTCGGAGATCGACACAGGAACGAACAGGTCGTTTTTGAGCGCAACCTTCATCAGGGAGCGACCGATACGACCAAAACCGTGAATGGCAACCTTAGCCATGAGCGTGCTCCTTTGCTGCGAGTAAAGACGGTAAAGAAAGAAGGCTTGACTGTGACGAAAGCGTGCCGGCGCCAACCGCCTAGCTGGGGTTGTCCCGGCAGCCCTTATAGTAGTTGATCAGGCCGTTGGTTGAGGAATCGTGGGACCCGACGTGCTCACGACCGCGCAGCTCGGGCAGGATCACCTTGGCAAGCTGCTTGCCGAGCTCGACGCCCCATTGATCGAAGGAATTGACATCCCAGATCGCGCCCTGCGTGAAGATCTTGTGCTCATACAGGGCGATGAGCGACCCCAGGGTTTTGGGTGTGAGCCTGGGATAGAGGAAGGAGTTGGTCGGCCGGTTGCCGGGGAAGGTCTTGGCGTTCACCAGCATCTCCAGCCTGTCCCCGCTATAGCCGTCCTTTTCAAGCTCGGCCCGCGCCTCGCCGGGCGTGCGGCCGGCCATCAGGGCCTCGGTCTGGGCGAAGTAGTTCGAGAGCAGGAGCGTGTGATGCTCGTCCAGGGGGTTCTGGCTCTGCGCTGCCGCCAGGAAATCGCAGGGGATGAGCTTGGTGCCCTGGTGGATCAACTGGTAGAAGGCGTGCTGGCCGTTGGTGCCGGGCTGGCCCCAGATGATGGGTCCGGTCTGGTAGTCGATCCAGGCGCCCTCGCGGGTGACGCCCTTGCCGTTGCTCTCCATGTCGCCCTGCTGGAAATAGGCGGGGAAGTGCACCAGGTACTGGTCGTAGGGGAGAATCGCATGCGATTGGGCGTCGAAGAAGTTGTTGTACCACAGGCCGAGCAGTCCCATGATCGCCGGGATATTGGCTTCGAACGGCGTCCCGCGGAAGTGTTCGTCCACCTTGTGCGCGCCCGCCAGCAGGGCCTCGAAATGGTCCATGCCCAGGTAAAGGGCGATCGACAGGCCCACCGCGGACCAGAGCGAGTAGCGGCCGCCGACCCAATCCCAGAACTCAAACATGTTGGCGGTGTCGATGCCGAAGCGCGCCACCTCTTTGGCATTGGTGGACATGGCCACGAAGTGCTTGGCGACGGCCGCCTCATCCCTGGCCGCGGCCAGGAACCACTTCCGCGCCGAGTGCGCGTTGGCCATCGTCTCCTGGGTGGTGAAAGTCTTGGAGGCCACGAGGAAAAGCACGGTCTCCGGGTTGACGAGCTTGAGCGTTTCGACCATGTCGGTGCTGTCGACGTTGGAGACGAAGTGGGCGGTCAGGCCGGGCTTGCCATAGGGCTTGAGCGCCTCACAGACCATCTTGGGGCCGAGGTCTGACCCACCAATGCCGATGTTGACGATATCGGTGATCGCCTTGCCTGTGTAGCCCTTCCAGGCGCCGGAGCGGACGGCGTCGCTGAACGAGCGCATCTTGGCCAGCACGGCGTTCACTTCCGGCATCACGTCCCTGCCGTCGACAAGGATCGGGCGGTTCGAGCGGTTGCGCAGGGCAACGTGCAGAACGGCGCGATTCTCGGTGTTGTTGTACTTCTGGCCGGTGAACATGGCCTCGATCTTCGACGACAGGTTGGCCTGGCGCGCCAGGTCACACAGCAACCGCATAGTCTCCTGGGTGACGCGGTTCTTCGAGTAGTCGAAGAGGATATCGCCCGCTTGCAGGGAGAAGTGGTCGAAGCGCCGCGGATCGCTGGCAAACAGCTCGCGCATGGGCACGGATGCCATCTCTTCCCGGTGTTTTTGCAGAGCCTGCCAGGCGGGCAGGTCGACAAGTCCTGACATCATTGCCTCCTCTGATTTAGGGATGGCCGTGGCTTGCGGCGGTTCCTAAAGGTAGTAGTCGAAGTCGTGCTCGGTGCGCAGCTTGCGCCGGAGAACGAAGATGTGCGCCGGTACGGTGAGCGGGTTGAGTTCCACGTAGTTGCGCGTGCCCTGCCAGAGATAGCGCGCATCTGTCAGCAGATCGTGCGCCTGGTAGGGTTGGTGGGGATCGAGGCCCAGCTCCTCCAGCGGCAGGGTGACAAAGCCGGTCTGCTTGTAGTGCGGGTCCAGGTTGACCACGACCAGCACCTCATTGGCGCGTGCCTCGTCGGTCTTGGAGAAGGCGATGATCTGCTCGTTGTCGACGGCGTGAAACTTCAGGTTGTGGTTCGACCGGAAGGCGGGATTGTCCCGGCGAATCTGGTTGACGCGGGCGATCAAGCTGCTGAGACTGTCGGGCCGGTCAAGGTCCCACGTCCTGATCTCGTATTTTTCCGAGTTGAGGTACTCTTCGCGTCCGGGCGCGAGGGGGAGATTCTCGCACAGCTCGTAGACGGGCCCGTAGATGCCATAGGTCGGCCCCAAGGTCGCCGCCAGGACGAAGCGCGCCATGTGGGCCGGACGCCCACCATATTGGAGATATTCGGGCAGGATATCCGGCGTGTTGGGCCAGAGGTTCGGCCCCATGTACTCCCTGACATCGGTCTGCGTGAGCTCTGTCAGGTACTGGGTCAGCTCCCACTTGGTGTTGCGCCAGGGGAAGTAGTTGTACGACTGGGTAAACCCGGCCTTGGCCAGGCGCTGCATGACCTTGGGACGGGTGAACGCTTCGGCCAGGAAGATGGCTTCCGGGTAATCCCGTTTGATCTCGGCAATGACCCATTCCCAGAAGGGAAAGGCCTTGGTATGGGGATTGTCGACCCGGAAGATGCGCACGCCCTGCTCGGCCCAAAACTGCAGCACGCTCTTCAGCTCCTCCCAAAGCTCACGCCACTGGTCGGTCTCGAAGTCGAAAGGATAGATATCCTGGTACTTCTTGGGCGGGTTTTCGGCGTACTGGATCGTTCCGTCGGGGCGCGCCCGGAACCACTGGGGATGCTCGGTGACGTAGGGATGATCGGGAGCGCACTGGAAGGCGATGTCCAGCGCCAGCTCGAGGCCATACTGCTCGGCGGCCTCGACCAGGTGGCGAAAGTCGTCCAGGGTGCCCAGCTCCGGGAGGATGGCCTTGTGTCCCCCTTCCGCGGCGCCGATGGCCCAGGGGCTGCCGGGATCCTCTGGCCCGCAGGTGGTGGCGTTGTTGGGACCCTTGCGGAAGGTGCGGCCGATGGGGTGGATCGGCGGCATGTAGAGCACGTCGAAGTGCATGCCGGCCACATAGGGCAGGCGTGCTTCGACATCCTTGAACGTGCCGTGGCGCCCGGGCACGGGCGAGGTGGAGCGCGGGAAGAGCTCGTACCAGGCCCCGAAGCGGGCCCGTTCCCGATCGACCACGATGCTGAACTCCCGCTCGCAGGTGCAGGCAAAGAACCGTTCGGCGTGGGCGCGCATCAGCCGGGCCAGCTCACCCGACAACGCCCGCTCGATGCCGTCCGGTCCGCCGGCCCGCACCGACTCGGCGTAGATGTCATGCCAGCTCGCCTGCTGGGGAGGGGCGTTCTTGCCCGCGGCAGCGACCATGTCGGCGCCGATGATGAGCTCGACGGTGACATCCTGTCCGGCCTCGACGCGCTTGGCCAACGCATGCGACCAGGTCCTGAAGCGGTCGACCCACGCCGTCACGGTGTAGACATAACGTCCCATTTCCTGCACTTTAAAGGAGCCCCGCCAACGGTCGTTGACCAGCGGCGCCATAGGCGCTTCGTTCCAGGCAGCGGCGCCTTCCTTCTTGTACAGCAGCACGCAGGTGATCAGATCGTGTCCGTCCACGAACACGTCGGCCTCGACGGTCACCGTATCGCCGACAATGCGTTTGATCGGGAATGCGCCGTCGTCAACCCGCGGCGTGATGTTCTCGATAATGACTCGTGTCCTGCCGTCTTGTTCTGACAACGTCCAACCCTCCTTTTGCAGGATGACCGGTTGCAGGTGATGATCTGCCGGGTCCACCACCCAGGCGGTGGCGCAGCGACCTTCAGGCTGTGACCTACAGGGATCGGTAGAGCTCGAGTGTGCGCTCGGCGATGGCGGTCCAACTGAAGTGATCCTCGACGCGGCGCCGCCCGTTGCGTTCGAACTTCGCACGCATGGCGGGGTCCAGGGCCACCGCATTGATGCCTGCGGCCAGCTCACGCGAGAACCTGGCCGGATCGACCGGGTCAAACGTGCCCGGCTTCAGCTCCAGGTCCACCAGCAGGCCCGTCTCGCCGGGAACGACGACCTCTGGGATGCCGCCGATGGCCGATGCGACCACCGCGGTTTCGCAGGCCATCGCTTCGAGGTTGATGATGCCGAACGGCTCATAGACCGACGGGCAGCAGAACACGGTGGCGTTGGAGTAGTACTGGATCACCTGGTCGCGCGGCAGCATCTCCTGGATCCAGATGACGCCGGGTCGGTTGGCGCTGACCTCGGCCACCCGCGCTGCCATCTCCTCGCCGATCTCCTTGGTGTCAGGCGCGCCGGCGCAGAGCACCACCTGGATGGAAGGATCGATATCGGGGATCGCGTTCACCAGATGGATGATGCCCTTCTGCCGCGTGATCCGGCCGACGAACAGGACGAAGGGGCGGTCAGGGTCCACCCCGCGACTCACGAGGGCATCGACGGCGGTGGTCTTGCGGTACTGGTTCAGGTCAATGCCGTTGTGAATGACATGGACCTTTTCCGGCGCGATGGGGAACAGGCGCAGCACGTCGGCGCGCGTCTCTTTCGAGACGGCAATCACGGCGTCGGCGTCCATGATGCCGTTGTTCTCGATCCACGTGCTCAGATGATAGGCATTGCCAAGCTGCTCGACCTTCCACGGGCGCAGCGGCTCCAGTGAGTGCGTGGTCAACACAAAGGGGACGCCCCACAGCTTCTTGGCCAGAAAGCCGGCAAACTGGACGTACCAGGTGTGGCAATGGACGACGCTGGCATCCAGGTTGTCCTTGGCCATGGCCATGCTGCGGTACATGGCGTCGAGGGCGCCGCCGAAGCGGGGGTCGGTGTTGACCTTGGCCTCGGACCAGGCGCCGTAGCCCTTGGCGCGCAGATTGGGTTCGGTGACATCCTGGGCGCCGAAGCACCGGACTTCGACGGGCACAAGACGGGACAGTTCGCGACTCAGGTATTCGACGTGCACGCCAGCACCGCCGTACACGTGCGGCGGATACTCGTTGGTGAAGAGGGCAATCTTGCTGATCTCCGACATCGGACGACTCCTTTCCTTCTGATCACGGATGAACCACAACTACCTAAGATTGTAATCGGGCGGCTTGGGTCCGCCAACCGAATGAGACGTCCGCAACCGGTCGTGCCACGCAGCCGGTTACTCGCCGAGCACCGTTCGCCGGCTCGCCTCCATGGCGTCCATGAGGGCCTTCCAGGCGCTGGCGAAGGACTTGACGCCTTCGGCTTCCAGCTCGCGCGTCACGTCGGCCATCGAGATACCCAGCGCTTCCAGCCTGGCCAGGGCCTGGTAGGCTCCCGGCAGGTCGTGTTCCAGGGTGTTGGCGTGGACCTTGCCATGATCGAGGAAGGCGGCCAGGGTGGCAGGGGGGACTGTGTTGACCGTGTCGGCGCCGACCAGCTCCTCGACATAGATGACGTCGCGGTACGCCGGGTTCTTCGTGCCGGTGGATGCCCACAGGGGGCGCTGCACCCGCCCGCCTTTGGCCTTCAGGGCGGCGAAGCGCTCGGAGCCGAACATGATCTTGTAGTCGTTGTAGGCCAGCCGGGCATTGGCGATGGCGGCCTGCCCCAACAGCGCGCCTGCCCTCTCGGCGTGGGCGCCCCCACGGTCGATCATGGCGTTCAGGTAGCCGTCGATCTTGGTGTCGACGCGCGAGACGAAGAAGGACGCCACCGAGGCGATGCCGTCGATCGGCAGCCCTTTGGCGGCGCGGTCTTCGAGGCCGCTGAGATAGGCGTCCATCACGGCGGCATAGCGCTCGCGCGAGAAGATCAGCGTCACATTGACATTGATGCCGGCCGCAATCGCCTCTTTGATCGCGGGCAGTCCTTCCAGTGTGGCGGGGATCTTGACCATCAGGTTGGGCCGGCTCACGCGATTCCAGAGCCGTTTGGCCTCGGACAGCGTGGTGGTTGTATCGTGGGCCAGGTCGGGGTTGACTTCAAGACTGGCGTAGCCATCGCCCCTTTGGGTCTCGTCGTACAGCGGTCGCATCAGATCTGCGGCTGCCTGGATGTCCTCGATGGCAAGGTCCCAGAAGATCTCCTCTCCGGACTTGCCGGCCCTGGCCAGGGACGCCAGCCCGGCATCGTAGTCCTTTGACTTGGTGACCGCGTTCATGAAGATGGTTGGGTTGGAGGTGAGGCCGCGGATCTCTCCGCGTGCGATCATCCCGGCGAGCTCGCCGTTGGTCAGCAGACGGCGCTCGACGTTGTCATACCAGATGGACTGCCCGACATGGTGAAGTTGTTGTACGGTGTTCATGGTCGTGTTGTGAAGTGAGTAGTGGCCGGTCCCACGGGGGAAACCGGCTGGTGGTTATCGGGCCGGAAAAGCAGACCCGTGAGGGCAAGCGCGGGCGCCGTTCATGCGGCTGCGGGCTGTGGGTCCTGCCGGCGCAGGAAGAACTTGGTGATTTCTTCGGCGATGGCGGGCAGAAGCGACAGAACCAGGATGACCGCCCACGCCTGGGCGTCTGGCATATGGGTGTCGAATACAGGCTGCAGGAAGGGGACCGTCACCACCAGCAGGGTCAGGGCGATCGACAGACCCACGGCGTACTGCATGTACCTGTTGCTGAACACGCCCAGGCGAAAGACCGACATCTTCTCCGACCGCACGGTGTAGGCACGGAAGAGCTCGCAGAACGCCAGCGTGACAAAGGCCATGGTCTCGGCCGTCCGCACGTCCACCTCGCCGTTGGCGACGCTCTCGATCCAGGGAAAACGCAGAAGAGAGATCAGGACGTTCTGCCCCGCCGGAAGCTGGTCGGCCACGACGGCATACAGACCCACCAGGAAGGCCGTCAGCACGGCGGCGGTCTGCATGATCGTCTGCACGATGATGCCCAGCTTCATGGGTCCGTGGATGATCGATTCGTCCTTGGGCCGCGGCTTGCTGTTCATGATGTCGGGGTCGCCCTTCTCCATGGCCAGCGCCAGGGCCGGCGCGCCGTCGGTCAGCAGGTTGAGCCACAGGAGCTGGATGACGGTCAAAGGCATGGGCAGACCGAACAGCGAAGCCAGGAAGATGATCATGACCTCGGCCACGTTGGAGGAAAGCAGGAAGAAGACGAATTTGCGGATGTTCGAGTAGATGACGCGGCCCTGCTCCACCGCCGCCACGATGCTGACGTAGTTGTCGTCGGTAAGGACCATGTCGGCAGCGCCCTTGGCCACGTCGGTGCCCGTGATGCCCATCGAGATGCCGATGTCCGCCCGCTTGATGGCCGGGGCATCGTTGACGCCGTCGCCCGTCATGGCGACCACCTCGTTGTCGGTGCGCAGGGCATCGACGATGCGCAGCTTGTGTTCGGGCGAGACGCGGGCGAACACCGCCGTGGTCTTCACCTCCTCTGCCAGCGTCCGGTCGTCCATCGCGTTCAGATCGGCGCCGGTGTGGACCCTATCTCCTGGGCGCAGCAGTCCGATGGCTGCGGCGACGGCCCGGCCCGTGTTGGGATAGTCGCCCGTGATCATGATCGTCCGCAGCCCGGCGCCGCGCGCCTTCTCCAGCGCCGGCTTGACCTCGGGGCGAGGCGGGTCGATCATGCCCATGAGGCCGGCGAAGATCAGCCCCTGTTCGGCGAACTCCCGTGTCAGTTCTTCAGGCACCTCGGGCTCGACGCGATAGGCGAAGCCCATCACCCGCAGGGCGTCGTTGGTCATGCTGTCATTGGCCGCGCGGATGCGGCGGTGCATCTCGTCGTCCAGCGGGCGAACCTCGTCCTCCAGCGTCTGGTAGTGGGTGCACAATTCCAGCACCAGGTCGGGCGCGCCTTTGACCGTGACGGCATGGTGCCCCACCTTGCTCTGGTCTTTGAACGGCGAAGGTCCCTCCGCCCTGACCCAGGTGATCTTGTGAACGGTGACCATCCGCTTCAAAGCCGAGTCGAAGGGAATCTCCTGATGGCGGGGATAGGCCTGGCTGAGCTCGGCCAGCGGGGGCCAGGCCTTGGCGGCTGCGACCAGCATCGCCCCTTCCGTCGGATCGCCGACCATGCGGTACGAGTTCGGCCCATCACCCGGGACCGGCTCCAGCAACGCGTCGTTGTTCAGGGCGCCTACCCACAGCACCGTCGTGACCCCTGGGACCTGCTGCAGGTCGGCCCTGGCGCCGTCGATGATGAACTCGCCCTGTGGATCATAGCCCGTGCCCGTGACCGCGACGAGCCTGCCGTCCACCCAGACGCGGGTCACGGTCATCACGTTCTGCGTCAGGGTGCCGGTCTTGTCCGAGCAGATTACCGTGGCCGAGCCGAGCGTTTCCACCGAGGCCAGCCGGCGAATCAGGGCGTGCCGGTTCACCATCTCCCGCATGCCCAGGGCCAGGCTGATCGTCACCACCGCCGCCAGGCCTTCAGGCACGGCGGCGATGGCCAGGCCCACCGCAATCATGAAGCTCTCGATGATGTAGTCCCTGACTTCGGGCGTCAAGCCCTCGGTGAGAATACCGCTGCGCCAGGCGCCCAGCAGAAAGACGACGCCGCAGATAGCCAGGGCGGCGATGGCCAGGGTTTTGCCAAGCTGGTCGAGACGTGCCTGCAGGGGTGTGCCCGGGTCCTCGACGGCTTGCAGCATGTCGGCGATCTGGCCGAGCTGGGTTTCCATGCCCGTCGCCACGACCACGCCGCGGCCGCGACCGTAGTTCACCACGGTGCCCATGAAGACGATGTTCTTGCGGTCGCCAAGCGTGGCGTCCTGTGGGAGCAGGAGATCGGCGTGCTTCTGCACCGGCACCGATTCGCCGGTGAGCGCCGCCTCCTCTACCCGCAGGTTGACCGCCTCGATCAAACGCATGTCGGCGGGGATGAAGCTGCCGGTCTCGAGGAAGACGACATCGCCCGGCACCAGTTCCCGGGCGGGCACAGACAGACGCTTGCCGTCGCGCAGCACGTGCGATTCGGGGGCCGCCATCTTCTTCAACGCCGCCAGGGCTTCTTCCGCCCGGCTTTCCTGGATGACGCCCAGAATGGCGTTCAGCACGACGATCAACAGGATCACGCCGGCTTCGAGCCATTCACCGAGAAGGGCGGAAATCACCGAAGCGACGATCAGGAGGATGACGATGAAGTTGTTGAGCTGGGCGATCACCAGTTGCAGGAAGGTCGCCCCGGGTTTCTCGCGCAGCTCATTGAATCCGTACTGCTGCCGGCGCCGTTCCACCTCTTCCGGAGAAAGGCCGGCGTCCGGCGTTCCTAACTCTTCCAGCACATCTCCCGGCGCGAGCGTATGCCAGGCTGTTGCGCCTGGTGCTATCGCGGACCCTTGCGGCTTGCCAGGCCCGGAGCCGGGATCTGATTTGTTCAGCATGACCACCTCAATGCGCAGCAGGGCCGTTCACGGATCGTGCCTGCCGGATACAGGCGGCAGCGCCAAGGACGGTCGTGACCCGCGCCCTGCGAGGGGCTATTCCCACTGGGTGTGGAACGAGCCTTCCTTGTCGATCCTGCGGTAGGTATGGGCGCCGAAGTAATCCCGCTGCGCCTGGGTCAGGTTGGCAGGCAGGCGCTCGGAACGGTAGGCGTCGAAGTACGCCAGGGAGGCGCCGGTGGCCAGCATGGGAATGCCCAGGCCGACGGCGGTTTGGACCACCTCCCGCCAGGCGGCATCCCGGCTGAGCACGGCCTGGGCGAAAACGCCGTCCAGCAGCAGGTTGGACAGGTCGGGTTGGCGCTCGAAGGCGGCGGTGATGTCGCCCAGCAGCATGGCGCGGATGATGCAGCCGGCCCGCCAGATGCGGGGGATGCTGACGAAGTCAAGGTTCCAGCCGTAATCCCGCGAGGCCGCCGCCAGCAGGCTCATGCCTTGAGCGTAGGATGTGATCTTGCTGGCGTACAGCGCCTGCTCGGCGGCAGCGACCAGCCGCTGCCGGTCGCCCTTGAAACTGCCTGCGCCTCCCAGCACCTTGGCCGCCTCGGTCCGTTCCGCTTTGACCGCCGACAGCATGCGGCTTTCGACCGCCGAGTTGATGGTGGGAATGGCGACGCCGAGATCAAACGAGTTCTGCGAAGTCCACCTGCCGGTCCCCTTCTGTTCAGCCTCGTCGAGGATGACATCGACAAGGGTCTGGCCGGTCTCGTCGTCCAGGCGCTTGAGGATGTTGGCCGTGATCTCGATCAGGTACGAGCGCAGCTCACGCGTGTTCCAGTCGGCGAAGATCTCGGCCAGCTCCTGGTTGGGAATGCCGGCGCCGCGGTGCAGCAAGTCGTAGGTCTCGGCGATCAACTGCATGTCGCCGTATTCGATGCCGTTGTGCACCATCTTGACGTAGTGGCCGGCGCCGCCGCTGCCAAGCCAGGCGACGCAAGGCTTGCCGTCTTCGGAGGCGCGGGCAGCGACCGCCTCCATCATCGGGCTGATTCGTGGCCAGGCTCCTTCCATGCCGCCGGGCATGATGCTTGGCCCCCACAGGGCACCCATCTCGCCGCCCGAAACACCCATGCCCACGAACTGGAAGCCCTCTTGCGCCAGCGCTTCGACACGGCGCACGGTGTCGGCAAAATAGGAGTTGCCGCCGTCGATAATGATGTCGCCCGGCTGCAAGAAAGGCTTCACGGAGGCGATGGCGGCATCCACCGGCGCCCCGGCCGAAACCATCAGCTGGAGGATGCGCGGGGTCTGCAACGACCCGACCAGCTCCTCCAGCGAGTGCGTGACCTTGACGTTGAAACCCTCCCATTGACGGGGCGTGCGGTTGTAGCCGATGACCGGGTAGCCGTTACGTTCGAAGTTCTGGGCGAGGCTGCGGCCCATGACGCCCAGGCCGAAAATGCCCAAGGCATAGATCTTATCCATTCTCTGCTCCATTGCGGAATAAGCATGGTCATCCACCTGCGGCGGATGAAGCGGAGGCGCATCGTGGCGGCGTCGCCGCGCCGGTGTTGGGGCCGGTGCCGGACAGCGCACGTCCCGTTAGCACGGTACGCCCTCATCGTACATGAGAGCTGCATCAAAGCACAGCAAGTGAGATTTCCATTGGGCGACCTCGGCCGCGCAGGACGATGCCGGGGGGCGACGGGTGCATGTTCACACTCCGGCGTAGGCGGAGAAACCGCCGTCCACGGGGACGGTGATTCCGGTCACAAAGGCAGAGGCGGGAGAGAGCAGCCAGAGCGTGGTCCCCAGCAGGTCCTCAGGGACGCCGAGGCGGCCCATCGGGGTGTGTTCGATGATCCTGCGGCCGCGCGGGGTCCAGGCGCCGCTGTCCTTGTCGGTCAGGAGGAAGCGGTTCTGCTCGCCGAGGAAGAAGCCCGGAGCGATGGCGTTGACCCGGATCCTGCCGGCGTAGTTCTGCGCCAGGTAGACGGCCAGCCAGGCGGTGAAGTTGGTGGTTGCAGCCTTGGACGCGGAATAGGCGGTGATGTTGGTCAGCGGACGGTAGGCGGTCATCGACGAGAAGTTCAGGATTACGCCTTCGCCCCTGTCTGCCAACTGCTTGGCCAGGACCTGGCAGGGCATGATCGTGCCGAGGATGTTCAGGTCCAGGACGAAGCGCATGCCCTCTTCGGGAATGTCGAAGAAGCTCATGGCCGGGGAGACCGTGGCGCGGGGGCTGTTGCCGCCGGCGGCGTTCACCAGGCCGTACAGGCCGCCGAAGCGGGCGTCGATGGCGTCGCCGGCAGCCATCAGGCTGTCCCGGTTCGTCACGTCCACCCGGACGCCGTCGATCTGTCCGGCGCCCGCGCCGGCGCGTTCCCTGATCGCCGGCAGCCCGGTCAGGCTGCGGCTGAGGACCATGACGTTGGCGCCACAGCCGGCGAGCGCGACCACCACCTCGCTGCCCAAGGCGCCCGTGCCGCCGGTCACCGCAAAGGTCCTGCCGGTGAAGTCATACATGGCGGTGATCTCTTCAAGGTTCATGCGTCACTTTCCTGATGGTCTGGCAGATGTCGTCGGGCGGGGTGCGGTTCAGAGCCGGTAGGCCCGCCGTGCCAGTCCGTTGGCCATGTCGGGCGCCATGTCGGCTGCCTCGGCCTCGTCGATGAGACCGCGCACCACCAGGCCGGCCAGCCAGTTGGCCGAGGCACGCCGCCAGACGTCGTGGCGAGCCGGGATGGAGGCGAAGGCGCGGGTGTCGTCGTTGAAGCCGGCCGTATTGTACAGGCCCGCCGTTTCTATGACCTGGTCGAAGTAGCGGGCGATGCCGTTCAGACTGTCATAGAACCACCAGGGCGGGCCCAGCCTGAGCGCCGGATAGTGTCCGGCCAGCGGCGCCAGCTCCCGCGCGTAGTTGGCCTCGTCCAGGCAGAAGAGGATGAGGGTCAGACGCGGGTCATTGCCGAAACGGTCCAGCAGCGGCTTGAGGTTGCGCACGAACTCGGTGGCGATGGGGATGTCGTAGCCCTTGTCGGCGCCGAAGCGCTCGAACATGGCCGGGTTATGGTTGCGGAAGGCGCCGGCGTGCAACGGCATCACCAGGCCATCCTCCACGCTCATGCGTGCCATCTCGATCATCATGTGGCCGGTGAAGCAGCGGGCGTCCTCAGCCGTGGCGCTGCCGGCCAGGGCGCGGGCGAAGATCGCCTCCGCCTCGGCGGGCGACAGTGAGGCGGTGTAGGGGGAGAGAACGGCGTGGTCGGTGGCCCTGGCGCCCATCTGCCTGAAAAAGGCCCGGCGTTCCTCCAGGGCGGGGTGTTTTGGCTGGCATCTCGACTCCTTGCGCTAGGTGAGATCGGGTGAGCGGTTGGGCTGGACGCCGCCGACGGCGCGTCCGCGACCTGTCTGATTATCTACACAATGGCGTGATTGGCATGAATGCGGGACACCGCTGTGCGCCGTCCTTCACGATACCAGCCGCTTGACAGCAGGTGTACAATACAAATGGGTGCGTTGGCCGGACGCAACTGGGCGCACCCTGTGTGACGCTGTCGTCCACAACGACCCTGCAACTCGTCCGCCTGATGGAGGGACCATGCCGAAGCCAGGGATTGAGGGCCATGTGAGCCGGAGCTTTGAGGCCGTGCGCGACGCCTTTGCCGAGAACTTCACCCGCCGCAACGAGCTCGGCGGTGCCTGCTGCATCTATCATCGGGGCGCAAAGGTCGTTGACCTGTGGGGCGGTGTGCGCGACTTTGCCACCGGCGAGCCCTGGGAAGAGGATACGATGGTGGTCGTCCATTCGGCCACCAAAGGGATGGCGGCGATGGTCATGGCGCTGGCCAACTCCCGCGGCTTGCTGGACTACGACGAGCGCGTCTGCACCTACTGGCCCGAGTTCGGCCAGGCCGGCAAAGAGCAGACCACCGTTCGCCAGTTGCTCGGCCACCAGGCTGGGCTGTTTGCGTTCGACGAGCCGGTTGACGTGGCAGTGATCGCGGACCTCGATCGGCTGGCGGCGGTGATGGCCCGGCAGCATCCGGCCTGGGAGCCGGGCGAGCGCCAGGCCTACCACGCCATCACCCTGGGTTTCTATGAGGGCGAGCTCGTGCGCCGGATCGACCCCGGTCACCGCAGCCTGGGCCGGTTCTTCGCCGACGAGATTGCGGCGCCCCTCGGCATCGACTTCTACATCGGCCTTCCGGAGGCGATTCCCAATGCCCGCCTGGCGACCCTGCAGCCGCCCGGCATGTGGAAGATGTTGACGGGGATGGGGCTGCCGCTCATGCTGAAGGCGATGAACCGGCGCTCGGTCCTGTACCGTTCGCTGATCGCCAACCCGGGTACGACCTTCTACCTTGACCCGCAGCGTGTGGTGGTGCGGAACCTGGAGGTTCCCTCAGGCGGCGGCGTGGGCACCGCCCGCGCCATCGGCAAGGCCTACGGCGTGTTCGCCAACGGCGGCGCGGAGCTCGGGCTGCGCCCCGAAACGATCGCGGCGCTGATGGCCCCGCCGACGCCCTCGCGACATGGCTTTTTCGACGAGTGCTTTGGCGCCCCTGCCCGCTTCTCGTTGGGGTTTATGAAGCCCGGCGAGTCATTTCCCAACGACCATCCGGGCGTATTCGGAGCGCCGGGCGCCGGCGGCTCGATGGGCTACGCCGACCCGGAGGCAGGGATCGGCTACGGGTATGTCACCAGCCGCATGGGCACGGCGCTCCTGGGGGATCCTCGCGACCTGGCGCTGCGCGACGCTATGTACGCCAGCATCGCCGCCGTAGCCTAGACTCGCAGCAAGGGAAGACTGCCATGAGCCAGACACCCGGACCCTATCATGTCGTCGATTTCCCGCGGGCGCGGCGCGGCGTCCTCAGCTTCCTGAACCTGTCGTCGTGGGCGCACTATATGTTCGCCTTGCTGGAAGTGGACGTGACAACCGTCAGGCAGTTCATCGACGCCCACAAAGCGCGGACGGGTGAAGGGCTGTCCTTCACCGGCTACCTGACCTTGTGTCTGGCCCGCGCCGTCGACGAAAACCGATCGGTGCAGGCCTATTTCAAGGGCCACGACCAGCTTGTGGTGTTCGATGACGTCGACGTGGGCATGATGATCGAGCGCCAGGTAGGAGAGACACGGGTCCCGCTCGGCCACGTGCTGCGCCGCGCCAACCACAAGACGTTCATGGAGATCCATCAGGAGATCCGCGCGGTCCAGACGGGGCCGCTCCCGCGCCGCAAAGAGGCCCCGGTCTGGTTTCAACTGCTGCTGCGTCTGCCCGATCCCCTGCGCAGGCTGTTCAATGTCTTCGTTCGCAGGGCCATCCGCCGGGACCCGGCCCGCATGTGGGTGGCGATGGCGGGCACGGTGTCCGTGACTGCGGTCGGGATGTTTGCCAACGGCAGTGGTTGGGGACTGGCGGCGCCCGGCGGGCATACCCTCTGTCTGATCGTGGGCGGCATCGCCCGCAAGCCCGCGGTCGTGCAGAACCGGATCGAGCCGCGGGACATGCTCAGCCTGACGGTGGCGTTCGACCACGACATCGTAGACGGCGCCCCGGCAGCCCGCTTCACGGAGCGTCTCAAGGAGTTGATCGAGAGCGGCTACGGCCTCCCGGAAGGCTGACAAACACCGGCACGCCCTTGGTGCAACGGGGAAGCCAGGGCCAAAAGCGCCGGTTGACAGGCACTACCCTTCGCCGCATCCAGCTTGGTCGGGTGCAATATTGGTGCTAAGATCACGGCAATTCCAGGGAATCGCCTTGGCTGGCGGAGCGAGCCTTGAGAACGAACCGACAGCACGTGATCGAGCGACGTGCCCCTGTTCTTCTCCGGGTCTGCCGGTGGGGATCTTCGACTCACCGGCCGTCCGGTAGCTACCGCCTGTCCGCCAATCGCCTTTGGGCGGGAGGCAAGCATTCGGCTGTGCTTGCCGTGCTGGCTGCGGTGTTGATCGGTATGGCTGTGGCTGCGATGGCGCAGCCCGCCGAGGGCGGCACCTGGCAGCGCTTCATCTTGTCTCCGCACCAGGCGCTGGCAGGAACCACGGCGTCGACGGTTGGCCGGGGGTTCCGGAGGATTGAGACAACGGGCGCCATCAGCGGGCGGGTGACGAGGACTGGCGGCGCGGCGGTACCCGGCATCGTGGTCACTGCCAGCCCGTACACCTCAGCCGTGCAATGCCAGGGCGCCAATGCTGCGGCAGCAGCCACCGATGACCAGGGTCGCTACCATCTCGACCTGCCCGCCGGCAACTACCTTGTGTACATCAATACCCACGGTTTCACGCCCGCGGTCTATGTGCCGGAGGCGTATCCCGATGTCAACAGTTGGCTGTACATCGCCGACGCAAGGCCCGTCACCGTGATTGCCGGGCAGGTGGTGAGCAATGTGGACTTCACACTCTCGCCGGGCTATGCCGTGACCGGTCGCCTGGTGGACGGCCAGGGCCAGCCGATTGCCGCGGCCGGCGGCAACATCCAGGATCCGGACCAGGAGATCGAGTACGGCTGTGCGCTCGGCTTCGGCACGGGGAATGATGGCCGCTTTCGCGTGCACGTTCCGGCCGGCCTGTACGACCTGGGCTTTGGTACGGCAAGCGGTTTCCACTTTGTGCGCCGCAACCTGCTCATCACCCAATCCACACACCTTGGCGATGTGCTCTTCGTTGAAGCACCGTTCACCCGCACCTTCGATCCGCACGCCTTGCTGCCGGGCTATGCGATGGAGAGCGTGGTGCCGGGCGCGCCCAACACGCCCTCCGATGTCGCGGTCACGGCCGACGGCGCCATCTACCTGGCTTCCGTCCGCAGTTGGCGGGTGGACCGGGTCAACGCCGATGGCACGCTGACCGCTGCCGCGCCGGTCGGCGTCTATGCCCTGGATGCCGGGCCGGACGGCAATCTTTACGGCTACTTCATGCCATCCAACGCCGACAATGTCTTCCGCATCACTCCGGCCGGCCAGGTGACCGCCATCGGCAGCGTGCCGGCAACTGCTTGCGAGAGCACGATGGCGGTCGCCCCGAACCTCGACGTCTGGATCGGCTACAACGGCTGCGGCGGGACGGCCTTCGGAGAGAGCCGGCTGTACCGGGTCACGCCAGCCGGTCAGGTGATGGCCGTGGCGACTGGGCTGCGCTTCGGCATCACCGGGTTGGATTTCGACAGCCAAGGCCGGTTGTATATGGCATGGGAAGCGGTCCTCTACCGGGTCAGCACCGCCGACGGCAGCCGCACTCCGATCGCGACCCTGCCTGATGGCATCGCCGGCGCGTCCCACGGCCTGGTGGCGGCGCCTGATGGCAGCTTCTATATCTCCGTGCAGGGCGGCGCCGGCGAGGGTGATCGCATCCTGAAGATCAGCGCGGCGGGCGCAGTATCCGTGTATGCAACGCTGCCTTCCGGCTGCCTGCAGGGGCTGGACCGGCTGCCTGACGGCGACCTGATCGCGACCATGCGCTGCACCAACGCCTTGTATCGCGTCGCACCCGATGGAACCGTACACACACTACGCGCCGGCAACGGCATGGCGACGCCGCAAGCGCTGGCCTTCGACCTGACCGGCCAGTTCTTTGTCAACAACGATGAGTCGGGCCGGATCGTGCGTATCGCTGGCGGCCGCGGCCAGTACTTCGCCGGGGTGGTCAGCTACATCTCGCCCATGGGCTTCTTCGCTTTCGAACCTTCCGGCAGCTTCTACTTCTCCGAGGCGGCGCCGGGATTCGAGCCCCGGTTGATCAGTGTCTCGCCGCAAGGCGGGATCACAGAGGTCACCCGCCGCCTGGACTGGCCTTCGGGCCTCGCGTTTGGGCCCGCGGGAACGCTGTACGCGGCCGAGTACATGTCCGGCCGGATATCGGAGGTTGCACCCGACGGCGCAGTGATCCCCTTCGTCAGCGGCCTGATCCGGCCGCAGGCGTTGGCCGCCGACCGCGCCGGGAACCTCTACGTCGCCGCCTATGAAGGCCCGGCCCCCTATCCCACTGACCCCGGCACCAACCGGCTCTGGAAGATCGATGGGGCAGGGAACCGGACGCTCTTCGCCAGGCTGGCGCTGAGCGGCCTGCGCGATGTGGCGTACAGCCCGGCAGGTGAGTTGTACGTCACCGGGCCGGCAGGCCGCCAGAGCGGCGTGGTCCGGGTGGCCGCGGACGGCCGCACCACGCCTTTCGCAACCGGTTTCTTGAGCGCAGCCGGCCTGGCCTTTGACCTGGCAGGCAACCTCTATATCTCCGACGACGAGGACAACAGCATCACCCGTATCACGGGCTTCCCGCGGGGAACCATTGCCGGCCGGGTGACGGATGCCGATACCGGCCGGCCCATCCCGGGCGCACGGCTGTCGGTCATCACGCCTTTCCCGGTGGTGCTGGGGACACACGTCCTTACCGATGCGCAGGGGCGCTATACCGTGCCGGCCGCGCCGCGCGCCTGCACCATCAGCGTGTCCGCGCCGGGTTACCATGCCGGATCGGCTCAGACCTCCATCACTGCCGGGATGACCGCGACCGTCGACCTGCGCTTGACACGGTGGGCCTACAGCGCTTTTCTGCCCGTGATAGTCAGGTAGGCGCCGGTCTCCCGATCAGCGGCCGGGAATGTGGCATCTGCGAGGTCGGGATGAAAGGAGTAACTCAGATGAGACCGTCGATTCCCAATAGGTGGTTGATCTGCCTGTTCGTATCACTGGCAGTTGCGGCATGGATGGGTCTTGGGCCTTCCCCAGGTGTTTCGGCCCAAGTCGTGGTCGGCGGACCGATCACCCGGGATACGACTTGGCAGGGGGAGATCTTGGTTACAGATCATGTGATCGTCGAACCTGGGGTCACACTGACCATCTTGCCCGGGACACATGTTCGGTTTCAGCATTATCGCGGCTATCGTGAACCGGAACGACGGCTAACGATGCAGGTTCAGGGTTCGATCGTTGCTGTGGGGACTGCTGCCCAACCCATCTACTTCACCTCCGACGCCGCCGATCCTCAGAACGGCGATTGGGCGATGCTGCGCGTGGTGGCGCCCACGGGGCCCGTACGTTTCCACTACTGTGTCTTTGAGTTCGCGCAGCATGGGTTGAACGTCTGGCAGGCGTCACCCGACATCGCACACAGCGTGTTCCGCTGGAACAACTGGGAAGGGGTCTACTTCGAATCCTACAGCCACCCCACTTTCGACCACTGCCAGATCTACGAAAATGGATACAACGGCCTGGCCGCCGAACAATCCAACACCGTCAGCATGGACTACTGTGATATCTGGCGCAACGGCACGAACGGCGTCCACGTCGACAACTCGATCGGTGAGGTGCGCCGATCACGGATTCACGACAACCTAGCCAATGGGTTGTCCGTCGATGATGATGGCACGCTGCGGGCCTTTGGGGATGCCATTGATCGCAATCGCAACTGTGCTATCGGTGTGGGCGAGGGAGCCAATACTGTGCAGGTCAGCAATCTCAGCATGGTTGGCAACGGTGGCGAGGTCTGCGGCGGTTCCACCACCGTGACCTCTCCCTACTTCCCCCCTGCTTCCATC